>CANRSX010000018.1 GCA_947642555.1 uncultured Roseburia sp.
ATTCGCCGCTCGCCGAATGAACAGGTTCATTCTTCTCGCTAACGCTCATTATATCATGAATCTGCGATTCATGATCAGCATTCGCCGCTCGCCGAATGAACAGGTTCATTCTTCTCGCTAACGCTCATTATATCGCAGGCAATGGCCGTCTTCAACCGAAAAATGCGAAAAGGATGGCAGGGAGTGTCCGGACGCGACGGCAGATCCGGTCAGGAAAGGTGTTCATCATAAAAAGCCAGAAAATCCCCGAACAACTCCAGATCCAATGAATGACACCATTTTTCCCTGTCAAGGTTCTGATCGATATAATCGGCTTTATCCTCCGAAAACCGTTCGCTGTTTTCCTCTGCATGATAATCATAGTCAAGCGTTTCGAGCCATTCATCAAAATTCGCATTAAACTCATTGCGATATGTGTCGTCATTGAAATAGTTATGCCCTTTATTCTCAAAAGGAAGAAAGCGAAACCGGGAATCATCCTTATACGTTTCGTAATACATTTCGTAGCCGTATTCGACCGGAACCACTTCATCATCAAAGCTGTGCACAATCATAACAGCGGCATTGCTTTCTGAGAAGCCGTCCAGCGCGGTGCTGGAAGCATACCCGCCATATCGAATCCTCTCATGCAGCTTCACAAACGGCAGCATCAGATAAATCCCATTTCCGATCTGCTTTTTCCCCTCTGCCTCAAACAGATCCGCTGAAGCGTTAAAACCCGAACACGCGATAACGGCTTTCACTTCGGGGTGGTATGTCAGTACGCTACAGACGCTGTAGCCGCCCCAGCTGTGCCCGAATAAAACGACTGGCAGATCCGGGAATTCCCCGCTTTCTTCGACAAATGTGATTGCATAATCAAGGTCAATTACTCCCTGTGGAAGTCCCCCGACTCCCTCACCCTCGCTTTCATCATTTCCCGTAGCGTCATAGGCGAAAACATCATATCCATGACAGGCAAAATAGTTCACGCAATCCATATAGGAATTATGTCCGCCTCCGCCAAAGCCATGTGCCATTACCACGATACCCCGCTGGTTTTCTCCCGAACGATACAGATATCCCGCCAGTTTCTGCCCCTCGTCGGAATGAAACTCATATTTCGTGCGCTGAAGTCCGTCAAAGTCCTCCACATAGAACATAAGCGGCTCATAGCTCTCAAATCGCTGGTTAAAATTCTCGTTATATACCATTACAGATAATGCCCAGTCGCCGGCAATGATCAGTACGGCCACGATGGCTGCTACAAGAAAGAGAATCTTTTTCTTTTTGGATTTCGGTTTCATTTTTTCATGTCCTTTTCAATTTTTTGCTGTGTCGGGAAATCCCTTCTTCTTTACTTCGGCAGAATATCATTCTCACTGAAGAAAACGCGTCTTCGAATTACCGGGTTTATTAAATTTGGGAAAAAAGTTCAGCCATCCTCGGTGAAACGGGCGAATCATGCTCGCATGAATGAGCACGTTTTGCAGAGGATGAGCGGAGCGCCCGTATATGAGCCGCGCATATGCCTGTGGCATTTGCGCTGAAGCTTGCGTCAGCAGCGGAGAGCGCTGAAAGCGCGGTTTTGCGAATGGCGCGGGCTGAACGGACGATAACTTTTCTCTTTAAAAACAGGGATAGGGAAACGCTTTACAGAGTGCCTGTAATCGTGCCTGCCGCCGCTGTATTCCTCCGTTCCCTCTCCTTTTCCCTTATCAGTGCTATCTCGCTCCGGTAATGTTCCTTAAATTCCGCAAGCTGCCCTGTCGTATGTTTGCGGAGAGCCAGAATACGAGTACAGGTATGCGGAGACTGGAACGCAGGAGGATATGGACCGGTTCTGAAAGCAGATTGATATGGCGGCCATTTTCTGCTATGATGGATAGCGGAAAATGGCTGTCTGGATGAAAGGAACGGGAGAAGGGCATGGCGGAATTAACATCTATGATGAATATTGGTAAGGAGATGGCAAGGAAGCTGGATTCCGTAGGGATTGGTTCAGCGGAGGAACTGGTACGTCTGGGGGCGGAGCAGGCTTTTCTGAAAGTGAAGGGAACGTATCCGAACGTCTGTCTGGTTCATTTGTATGCGCTGGAGGGCGCGATCCGTAATGTGGAGTTCAACAGTCTTTCGGAGGGCAGGAAAAGGGAGCTGAAGGAGTTCAGTGATTTTTTGAATGGCTGACGGCCATCCGGGATGTGATCTGGAAGCGAAGGAGATTTTTCAGAGTGCAAATCTCTGTCCGCCGCTTGACATGTCCCCTGATTTTCATTAAGATGATGCCAGGGATTTCGGACAGACAGAATACGACGAAATCCGAAGGCATCACAGAACGGAGGAAGTTATGAGCTTTACATTTTTAAATCAGCTGCCGACACCGGCGGAAATCAAACGGGATTATCCGTTTCCAAAGCAATTACAGGAATTAAAAAAAGAACGCGATACGGCCATCAGCCGCGTGATCACCGGGCAGGACGATCATCTGCTCGTCATCATCGGCCCCTGCTCCGCGGACAATGAGGATGCGGTCTGCGATTATGTCAGCCGCCTCACCGCCGTGCAGGAAAAGGTGCGCGACCGGCTGATCCTGATTCCGCGCGTCTATACAAACAAACCGCGCACCACCGGCGAGGGGTATAAGGGCATCGCCTCCCAGCCGGACCCGGAAAAGGCGCCCGATATGCTTGAGGGTCTGATCGCAATGCGCAAGATGCACATCCGCGCGGTGGCGGAGAGCGGCTTAACCTGTGCGGACGAGATGCTTTATCCGGAGAACTGGGGCTATGTCGAGGATCTGCTCTCCTATGTCGCCATCGGAGCGCGTTCCGTGGAGGATCAGCATCACCGCCTGACCGTCAGCGGATTTGACGTCGCGTCCGGCATGAAGAACCCTACCAGCGGCGATTTTGCCGTGATGCTCAATTCCGTCTACGCCGCCCAGCACCCGCATCATTTCATCTACCGCGGCTATGAGGTGGAGACCACCGGAAATCCGCTGGCTCACGTCGTCTTGCGCGGCGCGGTCAGCAAGCACGGCAACAGCACGCAGAACTACCATTATGAGGATCTGATCCGGCTCTGCGACATGTACGGTAAGATGGATCTTAAAAACCCCGCCGCCATCGTGGACGTCAACCACTCGAATTCCGGCAAGAAGTTCAAAGAGCAGATCCGCATCGTAAAGGAGATCATGCACAACCGCCAGGTCTCCCCGGAAATCCATGAGATGGTAAAAGGCGTGATGATCGAGAGCTATATCGAGGAGGGCTGCCAGAAGATCGGGACCCACGTCTACGGCAGATCCATCACGGACCCGTGCCTGGGGTGGGAGGACTCCGAGCAGCTGATTTACCAGATCGCCGAGATGTGCCGCTGACGTTTTGCAGGTGAAGAATATGACATATAATATTCCAGACAGAGTTTTAAGAGAGATCGCATTCTATGCCCATAAGCATGAGATTGAAAAAGTCATACTTTTCGGCTCCCGTGCCAAAGGTACGCATACAGAGCGAAGCGACATTGACATTGCCGTTTCCGGCGGTGATTCTGACGGCTTTTACTGGGACATAAAAGAAAAGATCCACTCTCTCCTGTCGTTTGATATCGTGGAGTTTAACGGCAGCGTTTCCGACGAGCTGAAAAAAGAAATCGAAAGGGACGGGATAACGATCTATGAAAAAAATGGATAATTTTTCAAACTGTCTGAAGGTGCTGAAGAGCGCAGATTTTGAATTTGCAAACGAAAATGACATTTACAGAACAGGCGTGATCGGACAGTTCAATCTGACATTCGAACTCGCCTGGAAAGCATTGCAGGCAGTGTTAAGACTGCATGGCGCAGAAAGCGCGGATACCGGATCGCCCAGAGAAATATTACAGCTTGGCTATAAGGCCGGATTTATAACAGATTCCGCCGTGTGGCTCACGATGCTGAAAAAGCGCAATGCTTCGGTGCATATCTACAATGAGGACGAGATTGATGAAATGCTTCTGCTGATCCGCGACAGCTTCACACCTGCATTTCTTGCGCTTGAAACATCACTTTGCGAGAAACTCCGTGAAGCAGGGAGCGACTGGGCATGAAATGTATGGAAGGATTCCGGGCGGCGGATCGATCCAATTACTGTATCATAAAAACGAAGGGTGACAGCCCGTGATACCACGAGTTGTCGCCCTCCGTTTTATTTTTACAGGCTGTTTCTTATCTTACTGTTCTTCTTTCTCCTTCTTTTTCCGGAAAAACAGAAACAGTATCCATGCCGCCGCGGCTGCGGTCAGAAGAATCAGAAGCCATACCAGCGGAGACACGCTGATCTTCCCTTCCGGCGCCTCTTCCGGCGTTTCGGCAAGCGGCACATCCGCATCACCGGCCTCGACGAGTTCCTGCTTCTCTTCTGTACGCTCTTCCGGCGTCGTATCCGGAAGCGTCTCTTCCGCGTTCACTCCCGTCTGCCGTGCATCGGCATCGTCTGCTGCGGCATCATCCGCCGGATTTCCCTGCTGTGCCGCCGTACCGCGTCCTGCTGCATTTCCCTGCTGTGCTGCTGTGCCGCGTCCTGCTGCATTTCCCTGCTGTGCTGCTGTGCCGCGCCCTGCTGCACTGCCCGGCTGAGCAGGATTCTGCTGTGCCGTATTCTGCGGTGTCACCACAGTCTGTCCAGCACCCTGGCCGCCTGTCCCTGCGGTCCCGTTATTCTGGGATCCGGACTGATTGTTTCCGCCCGGCTGGGTCCCAGACTGGCTGTTTCCGCCCGGCTGCTGCGGATCTGACGGATCGGTCGGATCCGTCGGGTTCACCGGATCGGTCGGATCCACCGGATCTGACGGGTCGGTCGGATCCACCGGATCGGTCGGATCCGTCGGGTCCACCGGATCGGTCGGATCCGTCGGGTCCACCGGACCGGTTTTCTCTTCCGTAAATCCAATCACATACAGTGAAAAGCGGTCGGTTGCGAAGGTGAGCTGTCCGCCTGCCTCGTCAAACGTTACATCCGCAAGCTCCTCCGCCTGCCCCTGGTGAACGCGGATCACCTTCCAGCTCCGCTTTGCATCCGCGTCCGTCAGCTCTTTCTTAAGGCTTACCGTAATGTCAGCCGGCTGTCCGTCCACGGTCTTTTCGATCCGTACCGCCCCGCTGTCACCGATCTGTTTATTCAGTGTGATATCAAGGTACAGTGCGGGCGTAATCTCCTTTTCTTTTGCCGCCTGCTCGCACAGAATCCGATCGGTTGTGGAAATCGTCTCTGCTGTGACGGCTCTGACCTCAAGCCATACACGGGAAACCGCCCCGTCGTCAATCGCCGCATAGTCTTCCTCTGTCAGCGCCTTTGACGGCAGGCTTTCCAGATCCACAAGAATCTCCGGCGTATCCTCTCCTGTAACGAGATCGGTGACGGTTTCTGTCTTCTTTCTCTCCACCGCCAGCCAGCTGATCACAGGCGCCTGTGAACCGGTCGCTGTCAGTGTATAGGTCACCGTCTGCTCTGCGTCCACAGTAAATTCGACCACATGGATCTGATCTCCGCTCCCGCCGCTTAATGCGATTGTCCCGGCGTCCGCCGTCGCTCCGTTTACCGTCAGCGAAGCAGCCATCGGACGATTCTGATTCCACCACTCGCGATGCCCGGAATAGAGAATATAATCTCCTACCGGAAGCGTCAGCGCGTAGGAAAGCGTCTCGCCTTTTTCATTCTTTGCCCCGTAAATACCGGTCGCCATCGGATCCGCCGTGCCTTCGGCGCTCTTTGTACCGGCGTCCGTATCCAGAAGTCCCCAGGCGTTTTCCCCTGTTTTCAGCTGATCGTACGCTTCGTTTAACAGCCTCTCACCTGACAGTTCTTTTACACGCTCGTAAGGCTCCGTTGTCGTCACCTTTGCATCGTTTGCCCGGAAGGCGTTTACCGTGTCAATGTAGTAGGTCAGTTTTCCCGGCAGCACCCATACCGGAGCGGATACCGTCACATCAAAGCCTGCCGTGTTTTTTGCCCCTTCCACAATACCGGTGACAGACGTATTCCGAAATTCCTTTCCGGCAAGCTGCTCTTCGCTGTAATTCCATATCACGGGCAGCTCTTTTTCCTCACCGCCCGCCGTCCGCACTACAACAGTCTCCGGCAGCTGTTCCGGCATCCTGCCGGCGATCAGGATCTGCTCTTCTGGCATGGCGGTCAGCACTTCGACCACCGCGTCGTCGTCCGCTTTTGTCCGCTCGCCGATCGCATACAGCGCGTCAATATTTAAGGTTCCGGATTTTACGACAATACGGATCGTGTGGCTGCCCACTCCAAGGCCATATGCGCTGTAGGTCTCATAGCGCTTCGGCACAGCCGTCGCGGCGGCATTCTCCTCATACAGCTGTCCGTCCACATAAACGTCCAATGTCACATCGCTCCCGTTTCCTCCGATCACGGAAAATCCGTCGCCATAGATTGGAAAGCTGAATGCCGCTCCCGCTCCGCCTTTTGACAGCGTCCGGTACCAGTCATCCGCGCTTCCGCCGCCCGGATTGCTGATATTCCAGGCACCTTCATAGGTAACAGAATCATCCTGTCCGTCCACCATGGACAGAGCGTACGGGATTCCACCCGCCACGGTCTTTACCATCAGATCGTCAAAATATACCTGATTCCATCCCGAGCTTAATTTTACACGACCTGCGAGCATCGGGTTCGGATCCTGATAAACCGCAACCACCTTACCGTCGACCGCTGCCGTGACGGTATCTTTGTTCCCCATCAGGAATAAGGTATAGCTGCCGTCCGCAGAGGCGTCCACTCTGCCGTCCGCCACCTTCGTTCCCACGCGGTACAGGCTCCAGCTGCCCGCGCCGCTGATCTGGAGCGTATAACCGCTGTTGTTCCAGTTCATTCCGGTCTGCGCGCGGATTCCAAGCCCCGTCCACGCGCCGCTGTCCGCGTTCGGGATCTGCACCTTAACCTCCGCCGAATAATCCATCCAGCGGAAATCGCCCACAATCGTCGACGGATCGCCGCCGTTCCACTGGCTTACGCCGCGGCCAAGCTCCTGTTTTAACCGTCCGTTTTCCACCACCCACGCGCCGTGGGTATCTAACATGTAACGCGGTTCATTGCCGCGCGCTTCCATATAAGAGACAGACGTCGTCCCTCTCTGTACGTGATACTGCTCCATCGCCGGCTCTTCCGTGTAGTCAAAATCATCCGCATAGAGCACGTCATCTGTCGTATCCTGTTTCCGCCCGGTCGCATCCGTATCGAGTACCGTACGGTCTTCGTTGTGAATCTCCTCCTTTGGCGTGCGCTCCGGCTGCGTGTCGAGCGTCGTCGCCGTCACCACGCTGTATGCGGGAAGCGTCACCAGCCAGCTTCCGTTTACGCACGGAACCGCTCCGCTGTTCTGAAGGTAGCTGTCCGTCTCCGTCGTCCAGATGGAAAGCTGCTGATCCTCCGCAATCCCCAGATCCTCCGCCGTGATGAAAAACAGCTTCTCATTCCTGGTATTGTTGACAAACACCACGGAAAAGGCGCTCTTATCCGGCGCGGCGAGCGTCATGTAGCCCGCATTGCCGTCGATCCCCGCCGTCGCGTGCTCATTGCTGGTACCCGCAAACGCTCCGTTTGTCGCGGAAGAAATCACCCGCCAGGTCCCCGCCGTATTGTCCTCATTTTCCCAGCCGGTCTTCGCAAATTTTGCGAAATGCTCCAGCATATCCAGCGCCGGATCGTAGTGGATATAACCGCTCCACGGATCGCGCGCGGAGAGAAGCTCCTTGTGACCGTACTGAATGCCTTCATAGAAGGATCCGATCGCAGGCTGGAAAATATAATGTGTGCGGCGCGAGGACGCAAACGCTGTGATAAAGCTGTCCATCAGCGCAAGCGGGCTCTGATAGCCGCCGATGCTCTCATAGCCGTACTCTGTCCGCTTATTTTCCTGCAGCTCGCTGTAGCCGAAGGTTGCACAGCCCTCGCTGTACCAGACCTCCTTGTCATCCACATCCGCCATTCTCACATAGTCGTCCGTCGCATCCGTCCGATAGTGGAAACCGATAATATCCACCGCCTCGTAAAGCTCCGGGTCCTTCCGCATATGCGGCACGATATTGAGCCCCTTATTCTCGTCGGATGCGATGATCCGGATACTGTGATAGGCATCCTGCGCGGACGCGTCCATATAGGACGGGAATTCCGTCTCGCCTGCCACACGTGCGGCATACCACTTGATAAACCGGTCGTTCGGGTTTCCGGTCTCATTGGTATCCGGGTTTACAAAATCAACCACATAGCCGTATTTTTCATACGCGTCAAAAATCGTCTCGCGGTACCATTTGTACATTGCCTCATAGCCCGCTTCCGTATTATTTCCAAATCCGGCATCTGCGACCCAGGACGGATAGCCCCAGCGAAGAATACTCACCTTCACGTCCGGGTTGATTTTCTTCGCGTCCGCCGCCATCACAAAGCCCGGCGAGCGCGACGCGTCCGCTTCTTCATCCTCATAGCGCATGGTACACGCTTCCGCTCCGGTTGAGTTGTTGCCGTCGTTCCCCATCTCCATCTTGATATGGGTAAACAGCGGATACTCGCCGCCGAAGAGATACTCCATCATCTCCCAGTATGCTTCCGGCTGCTCCGCTTTATAATCTAACAGAAGATTACTGGTGCTGTTGCCGTTTAACATACCAAAGCCCTTGTACGTCAGACCGTTTACACTGGCCGCTGCCGCATCGACATCGCTTCCGCTCACCGTGATCTCCTGCGGGCAGTATTTCATCAGCTCGCTGCAGGCCGCATCGACCGCAGGCTGATCCGCAGCTGTCAGCTCCGCCGCCCGGGCGAGAAGATCCCGCGCCGCCGCAAGCGCCTCCGCAAATCCCTCTGTCTCAAATCCGAACGCAGCAAGCGCCTCCGCCTTTTTCACCGTCTCTTCCAGCGTGAGCGTGTTCACCGGCGGATGCTCCTTCTGCCATTTCCGCCATTCGGTCTCCGCCAGAAGCGTCGCCTCGTCCGGCGTGCCGCTTAAGACCACGATATTGTCATATCTTCCCGGCTGCATAAAGCTCGTGTTAAAGCTTCTGGCAATCATTGCGCTGACATCGTCCATTCCGCTGAGCAGAAAACCGACATCATCGATCTGCGCCGCCTTTACGCCGTTTACATACAGGCAGACCGCTGCCGTTCCCGCTTCCGTCTCCCGGTAGGTCATTGCGACCGCGTTCCACCCTCCCTGCGTCACGCCGGCGAGATTTACATGGCTGCTGCTGACGCCGCCGTTATCCGGGCCGTATCCGAATTTCCCGGACCAGGTCAGAAGATGCAGGCTGTTTTTCCCGTTTCCGATCGTCATTGCCACGCGCTTGTCCAGATCGCCCGTCGCCGTAGTCGGCGTCTGTCTCACGTCAAAGAGCACGGTAAATTCTTTTTTCTGAAACAGCGAGGCCGCATCCACAACAGACGCGTGATGCTGATTCTGATTATTCCACTCCGAAGCGGTATCGATCACCGTGTCAAATCCCGATACCTTTGAGACTGTTGTCCCGGATGCAGGCTCCATCCGGCCGTTGTCCTCCAGCGGCTGATCCCAGCCCGCAAATGCCTGCAGGGCTTCCACCGGACGTACGGGCTTTGCGTCAGGATCCGGCTCTTCCTTCGCCTCATCCTGCACAACGGCCAGCCAGCTGATCACCGGCGCCTGACTCCCCGTCGCCGACACGGCAAAGGTCACCGTCTGTTTCTCCGCAAGCTCAAACGAATAGCTCTTTATCTGCGTCTGTCCATTCGCCTGTTTCGGGAGGGAAGCGTAGGTCACCGTTCCCGCCGATGTCGTCAGGCTTAGCTCCATCGGCCGGTCCATACCCCACCATTCCCGGTGCGCCGTTGTGATCGTATACGACCCGGCCGGCAGTGTAAACGCATAGCGGAGCGTGTTCCCGGCTCCATTCTCGCCGTACAGACCGGTCATATCCTTGTCCGCTTCGTTTCCCGCAAATGCCTTAACGTTTGCATCTCCGATCAGCCCCCATGCGTTGTCCGCTGTTTTCTTCTGATCGTATGTCCCGTTTAACAGGCCGTCTCCGACCAGCTCCTTTATGGCATTGTAGGGCTTACTCTCCGTCCCTTCCGCAAAGGTAAAGGAATCGATAAAATACATCAGATGCTCCGGCACCACTTCCACCGTATATTCGGTTCCCGCCGTATCCTTCACCTTCACGGTCTGATACGCCGTCTGAAAGATTTCCGCCGTGACATCCTCCGCCCAGGTCACGCCCTCCGGCTGCGGCACATTTCCTACACATGTAGCAATATGTGTCTCCCCGGGCTGACGGGCAGCCGGCGCTTTCGCAGTGGAATCTGCCGTCGCATCGTCCGGCACTTCATCCTCTGACTGAGAGGGTACAGCATTTTCCGGCTGATCCTCTGGCGACTTCTCTCCGTCCTCCGGCTGATTCACATCGCCCTCTGATCCCGAACCCTCTTCTGGATTCTCTGTTTCCTCCGGCTGCTGTGTTTCCCCGCCCTCCGGCTGATCCGCTCCGGCTGCCGGCTGATCCGGTGTCTCCGGCGCCCCCGGCTGCTGGTTTTCCCCGGCTGCCGGCTGATCCGGTGTCTGATCTGTCCCGGCTGCCGGCTGATCCGGTGTCTGATCTGTCCCGGCTCCCGGCTGATCCGATGCCTTCGGCGTCTGATCTGCTCCTGCCGGCGTCTCATCCGGCGACTCTGACTGCTGTGTCCCGCCGCTCTCCGCAGCCGGCTTTATCTCCCCGCCGTATACTCCCCGGGAAGGCGCCACACAGGTGACGAGAATCGCCAGCACCAGCAGCAGACTCATCCTCCGCTGCTTCTTCCATATGTTTCGCATGCTTTCCTGCTCCTTTCTTTTGGAAAACTCCCCTCCTGTATCAGGATGGAAAATTTTCACCTGATACCTTCATTTTATTTGGATTTCCCGCAAAAAACCATGCACATATTACAGAATTGCTGTCCGATTTCTCCCGTTTTTCGTCACATATCACAAAGGAAATGATACACTATTTTTGTAAAAGCTGTCTTATTTTACGATTTTTGCCAGATATTCGAACAGAAGCGGATTGACATAGCTCTCGGCAATGATCCCCGTCATAAGGAGCATCAGCAAAAAAACCAGACGGGTCAGGTACGCCGGAAGATTTCCCACCCGGCTCCCGGAAGGAACTATTGCATACTGCTCCTTCCTGCAATTGATATAATAGACAATTCCAGACAGATAAAACATCCACTGCGGAAACAGGCCGCCCACTGCAATCAGGATGCCGCGCGCCCCTAAATTTACAATGGACGCCACCGCGAGAAACCCGAAGGTCACCCCGATGATTCCCTGCATCAGAATAGAAAACATCTTTCCATTCATCACCTGTCCCAGCAGAAAGATGAGAAAGGCCATCCTGCCACGCTCCAGCAGAATATGGCAGAACAGCCGGTTTCCGTCGATCATCCGCCAGGAATACTGATGCAGATAATAGGTATTAAATATCCCGCTGGTCATAAAAAGCTCCCGCTCCGCAAGATTCGCCAGAATAATTCCAATGAGGAATGCCGGGATCATGACCCACTGTTCTTTCTTCACATGGCTCTCCCAGATCGTTCTTATCTACAATCTATGCCCGTCAGGCACGTCTCATGTCAGACACAGGACGCTTTTTGCAGGATGACGGTTTAGCGGGGCGCTTTTTGCAGGATGGCAGTTTAGCGGGATGCTTTTACAGGATGACGGTTTAGCGGGACGCCTCACGGCTCAGCAGATTTTTGTAGGCGAGAAGGGCCGAAACCGTCTTGGCATCCTGGAGCGTTCCCGCATAGATCATGTCGCAGAGCTCGTCGATGTCATGCGCCTCCACATCGATGTACTCCCCCTCGTCCAGATGCTGCGTCCCTCTCTTTAAATCCCTCGCCAGGTAGACGTCGATAAATTCATCGCAGAACGCCACCGTCGTCTTTAAGGAAATCAGGAAGGTCAGCCGGTCGCTCTTATAGCCGGTCTCCTCCTCGAGCTCGCGTGCCGCGCATACCCTGGTGTCCTCCGTCGTGCTGTCCCGAGAGCCGGCCGGAATCTCAAGCGTCTCACGCTCGATGGCGTTGCGGTACTGCCGCACCATCAGGATTTTTCCGTCCTCCCGCACCGGCACCACCGCAGCCGCACCTTTTCTGTGCGAGACAAAATCCCACTCCTCCTGCTTTCCGTCCGGAAGGATCATGGTATCCGTATAGATATCCAGAATCGCTCCCCTCCGGATCAGCTCTCTCTTTGCCCGTTTAATATGATTCTCCATTTTTTACCTCATTTCCGCGCAGCTCTCGTGGCTTCGCTTTTGTCGTTCCCCGGCTGACCGGGCCGTTTTCCTTTATGGTAACACACCTCTTCCCATATTTCCACAGAAAAAAGGAAAGTACTGAAGATACTGCATCTGATCAATACTTTCCTTTTTGGTCTTCCTATATCTGCTTATTTCGCGTAGTCCGTCACTCTTGATTCACGGATCACATTCACCTTAATCTGTCCCGGATACTCCATCTCCGCCTCAATCTTTTTGGAAATGTCGCGGGCCATCAGCACCATATCCGCGTCGCTGACCTGCTCCGGAACCACCATAACACGAATCTCCCTGCCTGCCTGAATGGCGAAGGACTTGTCTACTCCCTTAAACCCGTTTGATATATCTTCTAACTGTTTTAACCTGTTCGAATATGTCTCTAATGTCTCTCTTCTCGCACCCGGTCTCGCCGCACTGATGGTATCAGCCGCCTGCACCAGACAGGCGATCAGAGACTGCGCTTCCACATCGCCGTGGTGCGCTTCCACCGCATTGATCACGGTCGCTGATTCCTTATACTTCCGGCACAGCTCTACGCCGAGCTGAATATGGGATCCCTCCATATCGTGGTCGACTGATTTGCCGATGTCGTGAAGAAGTCCCGCGCGCTTTGCGACCCTGACATCCACACCGATCTCGGCTGCCAGCAGCCCTGAGAGCTGCGCTACCTCGATGGAATGCTTGAGTGCATTCTGACCATAGCTTGTCCGGAATTTCATCCTTCCAAGCAGCCGTACCAGCTCCGGGTGAATCCCGTGAACGCCAACCTCAAGCGTCGCCGCCTCACCCTCTTCGCGGATCATCGTCTCGACTTCCTTCTGTGCCTTCTCGACCATCTCCTCGATCCTGGCCGGATGAATGCGCCCGTCCACGATCAGCTTCTCTAACGCGATACGCGCCACCTCACGCCGGATCGGATCGAATCCGGACAAAATCACTGCCTCCGGCGTGTCGTCAATAATCAGATCCACACCGGTCATCGTCTCTAAGGTACGGATATTCCGTCCCTCACGTCCGATGATTCTGCCCTTCATCTCGTCATTCGGGAGCTGTACGACAGAAATCGTCGTCTCGGCAACATGATCCGCCGCACACTTCTGAATCGCGGTAACCACGTATTCTTTCGCTTTCTTGTCGGCTTCCTCTTTTGCTCTGTGCTCCATTTCTTTGATTAATTTTGCAGTGTCAAGCTTTACATCTTCTTCAACGGTTTTTAAGAGATATTCCTTTGCCTGTTCGGAGGTTAACCCGGAGATTCGTTCCAGTTCCTGTAAACGCTCTTCATTGAGCCTTGCGACCTGCGCTTTCTGTTTGTTAATCTCCTCTTCCTTCGCGGCAAAACCGGCCTCACGCTTCTCGATCGCTTCGAGCTTTCTGTCCAGATTCTCTTCCTTCTGCACAATCCGCCGTTCGCTTCGCTGAATCTCCGCCCGGCGTTCCTTGACCTCCTTATCCAGATCATTCTTTACCCGGATGGATTCTTCCTTCGCCTCGAGCATTGCTTCGCGTTTCCTGGTCTCCGCTGTCTTCACCGCCTCATCGATGATCTCTCGCGCCTTTTCGTCCGCATTGCCAATCTTCGCTTCCGATACCTTCTTATAATAGGCAGTTGTAGCAAAATACACAACGATCGCAGTGACGATCAGAGTAATAACAACAGCAATCACTTCTGTCCACACAGGAGCACCTCCTTTATAAAATTTTCATTGTACATATAACATTAAAACATACTTGTCGTCTGTCATAATTACAACATATAAATTTTAGTCTATTTTGTGCATTATGTCAAGTGAATTGCTGTTGGATCTGAAAAAATCGCAAAATATATGTTGCAGTTCACTCGTCAGCCAATATGGAGATAATCACATGCTCGCATGATGATTTCTCCATTTGTGCTGACGGAGGGAACGCCCGTTTATGAGCAGCGTATATGCCTGTGGCATTTACGCTGTTAGCATGCAAAGCAGCGAGAAAGCAGCGTATATGCCCGTGGCATTTACGCTGTAAGCGCCTTTGCGAATGGCGTGAAGTGAACTGCAATAAATTTCAGAATTCCCCATCTGCGGCCATCTGCATGACAGCCAGGACATCGCCGGTGCGGTAGCCTCTGCGCAGCAGGAACTGACAGACACGCCGCTTCTCCCGCTCGTCTGCGCCCGACGGGTCATACCGTTTCTTCTCTAACAGCTCCCGGATCATCGCGCGCTCGTCGGATTCGTATTCCTCCGACAGCGCCTGTTCGATGGTCGGCCCGTCGACGCCTTTTCGCATCAGATCCTGCTTCAGCCGCTGTCTGCTCCTCTTCTGCTGACGGTATCGGATATAGGTCCTGGCATAGCGAAGATCGTCGATATAGTGATACTGCTTCACATAATCGACTGCCGCCGCGATGCAGCTCTCCGGGTATCCGTTCTGCTTTAACTTCTCATAAAGCTGCCGCTCCGTCCGGTCCATCTGCTCTAACAGATGCATCGCACGCTTTTTTGCCCGCGGCGCAAGAATCCGCTGCAATACCTTCTGATACAGCTCCTCCGGGATATATGCGCCCTCCTCGAGCAGCAGCGCGCCCTCGCAGACCGAAAGCCCGCGGATCTCGCTCCGGTACAGCGTACATTCCTCTCCGTTGTCAAAGCGGATCTTCACGCGCCGCTTCTCCCCCGGCACGACCTCCAGAACCTGTAATTCCGCCATCTGATCTCCCGTCCTTTCCGTCATACGGCATGCCGCGCTTTACAGATCTCCCGCAGCTCCTTCCTTTGGCCCTGCCTCTTCTGCATCCATGTCGGGAGCCTCATCCGTCACGCCGGTATCCGCATCATCATCATCCGGCGCGCCGGCCTTTCTGCCTGCCTTTGCCGCAGGTCTTCTGCCCTTTAACGGCTCCGCAGGCGTCTCGGTGTTCTCCGCCTCGTCGCCGTCCTCTGCATCCTCCTCCGGCGCGGTGTCCGCCATGTACTTTGCACGCACCTTCGCATCGATCTCCTCGCAGATCAGCGGGTTCTCGCGCAGATAATTCTTGGCGTTCTCACGCCCCTGGCCGATCTTGTCGCCGTTATACGCATACCATGCGCCGGATTTGTTCACAATGCCGGCCTCGGCGGCGAGATCGAGGATATCCCCTTCCTTAGAGATCCCCTGGCCGAACATGATGTCAAACTCCGCCTCCTTAAAGGGCGGCGCGACCTTGTTCTTCACCACCTTCACCTTGGTGTGGTTCCCGATGAACTCTCCGCCCTGCTTTAAGGTCTCGGTCTTGCGGACATCCAGACGCACCGAGGAGTAGAACTTTAACGCGCGCCCGCCGGTCGTGGTCTCCGGGCTTCCAAACATCACGCCGATCTTCTCCCTCAGCTGGTTGATAAAAATCACGATACAGTTCGACTTGCTGACAATCGAGGTCAGCTTGCGCAGCGCCTGGCTCATCAGCCGGGCCTGCAGTCCCACATGGGAATCCCCCATATCGCCGTCAATCTCCGCCTTCGGCACCAGCGCGGCCACCGAGTCCACGATCACGATGTCCACCGCGCCGGAGCGCACCATCGTCTCTGCGATCTCAAGCGCCTGCTCTCCGCAGTCCGGCTGGGATATGTATAAATTATCGATGTCCACGCCGATATTCTTCGCATACACCGGGTCGAGCGCATGCTCCGCATCGATGAAGCCGGCGATCCCGCCGCTCCTCTGCACCTCCGCAACCGCGTGCAGCGCAACCGTCGTCTTACCGCTCGACTCCGGTCCGTAGATCTCGATGATCCTGCCCTTTGGCAGACCGCCGATCCCGAGCGCCAGATCCAGGCTCAGCGATCCGGTCGGAACGGATTCCACATTCATCTGCGCCCGGCTGTCCCCGAGCTTCATGACGGATCCCTTGCCGTACTGCTTCTCAATCTGCGAAATCGCAGCGTCCAGTGCCTTCAGCTTATCCTGCTTATCCACCGGTCTCTGGAGCTCTGCCTTCGACTTATTCTTATCTTCTCTTGCCATCTCTCATCCTCCATGCGAACCATTCGCAGTTGCGAACTTATGTTCGTTTTCTGTTTTAATATAGTATACTTCCTGCCTCTTGTCAACAACTAAATTATCACACCTGCTGTCCAATAATCCGGACACCTTCTGTCATGTGGATAAAACCGGTTCTCCCGGCAGATACAGCCGGAACGATATACCGCAGCAGCCTTCGCCCGGCAGAAAGATTAACGGAAATGATCTATGCGGAAAGAATATCATACTACAGATGAATAATCAAGAGTCTGAAATAATTTTTGTTACATTTTCACAATATATGCTATAATAACAGTTCAGCTGCAGCGGAAAGGAGAACATACCCATGGAAAAACTTCTTGCGTTTCATTTCAGCGATACAGAATTTAAAACACTGCGCCGGGCTGCGCGCAGCCTGCAGATTCCCTGTGAAGCAGTGGATCCCGCAGATTACACGCAGACACTGGAAGCGCTCGCCGCGGGCAGAAAGAACCCCGCCGTATGTCCCCATACCGGCGGGGTTCCAGAAAAACGTCTGATCTTAATCTGCGGCTTATCCGACAAACGTCTCGACGCACTGCTCGCCGCTTTAAAGAAAGCAGGCGTGCAGACGGACTATAAAGCAGTCCTCACCGCATCCAACCGCAGATGGACCGTCCTCCGTCTGCTCCTTGCGCTTGACGCGGAAGCCGGCGCTTATGCCAGCTCGAACCAGTCCTTATAGCCCATGGCGATCAGGTTGTCGCGGCTGATCTTAAGGCTCTCAAACGGATCGCGCCCGTAGGTGCTGTCCTGCTCGATCAGGAAATACTCGCTTCCGCCTGCAAGACCGGCTTCAATACACGCCTTGATGGGGAGCGATCCCTCTCCGACCTCTGCGAATTCAATCAGGTTAAAGAAGGATCCCATAAACGCCTTGATGTCAAATTCGCCCTCCGGCATCTCCGGCGGTGCGATCCGGTAATCTTTCAGATGAAGCAGACGAATCCTTCCTGCGTACTGCTTAATGAACTCCACCGGATTCTCGCCGCCGCGGTGGATCCAGTGAATATCGAGCTCAAAGCCCATCTTCTTCGTATTGTCCTTAATGATGTCGAGCAGATACTGGCCGTCATATTTGACAAACTCCACATGATGGTTGTGATAATACAGATCGATGCCGTGCTCGCCTAAGCGCTCCGCCATCTCATCCGCTCTTTTCACAAAATCAAGTGCCTTCTCACGGCTGCCCATGCAGGTCATCGGAAGCATACCGATGCGGAGCATATCCGTGTTCAGCGCCTTGCAGTCCTCCACGATCTTGTCAAAATCCGTGGTCAGGTATTCACCCGGCATACCCGGCAGCATCGGCTCGAGTGAAGCCGTATTCGCCGCGATCTTAATCCCGAATTCGTCGCAGGCTTTTCTCATACCGGAAACATTTTCCTTTGTCATGGGGATCTGGCTGACCTCCATGCAGTGATATCCCATTTCAGCGCATGCCTTTAAGGTCTCGTATGCGCCCAGTTCATCTACCTTTGCCTTGATGGTACTCATCTGAATACCGATTAATCCTCTGTCCATATTTTTCCTCCATTTCCGCGGTGCAGAGCAGGCCTCTGCCCGCCTGATGTACGCCTGTTATACGCTTACCGCATGCCCGCTCTTCGACGACTCATGAATCGCGTCGATCAGCCGGATGCTCATCACCGCATCCCGCACATGCAGATAATCCTGCGACCCGTTCTCGAGCGCCTGATAAAACTTTGCAATCAGCTTGCCGTGGCTCGCCCCGTAATAGAACTTCGTGCCCGGCAGCTTCGCGTCCTCCATCAGAAGCTCCTTTGACCCGTCGTCTCCGATCCGGTACAGGATATTGTCCATAATCAGAAACCGCGCGCGCTCCGTCCGAACGGAAATCTGCACGCTCTCATTTTCGTAGTTGGCGATTGTCGCTAAAAATACGCCGTTCGCACCGTTCTCGAACGTCAGTCTGGCTGCCACCGTGTCCTCGACCTCAATGCCGTAATCCAGAAGCTGCGCCGTCACTGCCTTTATCTCACGTACCGGCCCTCCGAGATGATACATCAGGTCTAACGTATGTACGGACTGATTGATCATACAGCCGCCTCCGGCCGTCTCCCATTTTCCGCGCCAGGGCTGAACCTCATAATATTCCTTCTCGCGATACCACGGAACCGTGCCGCGGATCCCGGTCACAGCGCCGTATTCCCCGCTGTCAATCAGCTCCTTTAACCGCTCCACCGACTCGTTCGAACGGTTCTGTAAGCAGATTCCCATGTGGATCTGGGGGTGCGCAGCCTCAAACTCCGCAAATTCCTGCGCTTCCTTTCTGTTCATAGCCACCGGCTTCTCGCAGAAGACGTGAACCCCCATGCGCGCCGCCTCTTCCGATACCGGCACATGCAGGTAGTGCGGCAGGCAGATGTGAACCACATCCGGTTTTACCTCACGGATCATCTCTTTATAATCGGTAAAAAACGGGACGCCCTCCGGCGCTTCGGCACGTTTTCCCTCCTCGATATCGCAGACGCCGACAAGTGTAATGTTCTGATTGTCCTTTATCGCCGCAAAATGAATCGGGGCGATCACGCCCATTCCGATCACAGCTGCTTTTTTCATGCTATCCCTCATTTCTTCGCCGGCAGACCGGCGTCACTTTTCCTGCGGGCGGCCTCGTCAGGAACATCGCCGGCCGCCCGCGCACTCTCCGTGTTATCTCGTCGGGAACTTTCCTTCCTCCGCAATCTTCTTATTCAGCTCAGCCAGGTAGAGATCCTCGTCCACCGGAAGGTCGACTTCCTTTCCAAGCCAGGAGGAGAGCAGGATCGCATTCGCCAGGTTGACGCCGTTGATGCCGTCGGAACCCGGAGCCAGAAGCGGCGTGCCCTCAAGGATGTTCATCGCGAAATTCTCCATGACCGTGGTGTGCTGCTTGCCCCAGCCGTCGACGTTTTCGATCGTCTCTATCGTAAATAAGCCGCCGCCCGCGGAATTTCCGGAAGTAAGCTTCGCGACCTCCAGCATATCCATGGTCTCGTTCATCTCGTTCTCCGTTTTTGTCATGCGGTAAACGGTCGCTGTTTTGCTGTTCTCCACCACAATCTTTCCGCCGTCTAAGTCAATCTCCAGACGGTCTGTTCCGATCGCGTCATGCGTACAGGTCACAAACGTTCCGGTCGCGCCGTTCGGGTACTCCGTCACCACCGTCACGTCGTTTTCCACAACGATGTCCCTGTGGCAGCCGTAAAGGCATTTTGCGTAAACCTTATTCGGCACGCCGCACATCCACTGCCAGAGATCCAGCTGATGCGGAGCCTGATTGACCAGGACGCCGCCACCCTCTCCGCCCCAGGTCGCGCGCCAGTCGCTCTGACGGTAATAGCTGTCCGGACGCCACCAGGAATTGATGATCCAGCTCGTGCGGCGGATCTCTCCGAGCTCGCCGGAGGCGATCAGCGCTTTCACCTTCTGATACAGAACATTTGTTCTCTGATTGAACATCACGCCGAAGGAAACCTCCGGATGCGCTGCCGCGCACTCGTTCATCAGGCGCACTTCTTTGGAATAAACGCCTGCAGGCTTCTCCACCAGCACATGCATGCCGTGCTCTAAGCAGTAGATCGCGATCTCAGTGTGCAGATAATGCGGCACCGTCGTGATCACGGCGTCGACATCGCCGGAATTCACCATCTCCTTCCAGTCTTTGTAGAAGGGGTACTCCGGATATTTTTCTTTGCACATCTCCTCCTTGGCCGGATCATTGTCGCAGAGCGCTCCCAGCGCGCAGTGCGGCGGGCACTCCGGAGCCGGCATTCCGGCGAAACCGCCCTTTCCGGTCAGAAATCCCGCATACGCGCCTCCCTGTGCCCCGATTCCAATCAGTCCGAAACGAATCTTCTTGTCCATAGTCTTCTTCTCCTTTTTTGTTATTTAACATAAGAACAGTTCCTAAAGCGCACTGTCCGTTGTTTATGATGCAATCTCATTTAAAATATCACACAGCGCATGATACTGCATCGCGTATCCTTCGGCGCCGTCCTTTGCCTTGTTTTCCTTAATGATATTCTTCGCGTCCGTCGTCTCTAAGGATGCCAGCGAGTCAAACAGCACCAGGTGCGGCTCAAGCGTGAGGAACCCCTCGTATCCCTCCTGATTGATCGCCCGGTCGAGGATCTCCTTAATCTTACCCTCCCCGGTACCGCAGACGACATTTTCCTTATCGTCTGAAACCGCGTCCTTGATGTGGATGTACGTGACATACTCATGCAGCTGATCCCAGCACGCTTCGGTGTCTTCCCCGCACTGCACGAAGTTTGCAAAATCAAATGCGCTCTGAAACTGCGGATCCGATATGCTCTCCATCAGATCCAGGCAGCGCGCCGCGGTATCGCCGTAAATATCCTTCTCATTCTCATGCATCAGGACCACATCGTATTTCTTCGCCACCGCAAGAAACCTCTTAAGCTTCTCTATCACCGCATCGCGGTAGTCCGCCGGGTCCTTTCCCTCCGGCATAAAAAAGCTGAACATGCGGATATAGCGGCAGTCCAGAAGCTGCGCGATCTGGCAGAGCTCATCCAGCCGCACAAGCTGCTTTTCAAAACCCTCCTCATCCGCGATCCCGACCTTCCCGATGGGCGAACCGATGGAGGAAACCTTCACCCCGGCGGCGTCAAGCCGCGGCATGAGCCTCTCCCTCACTTCCTCCACCGTATAGTCCGCAATTCCCGTCCCGTCCGCGGAGCGCAGGGAAATATACTTCATCCCAAGCTCTGTCACTGTCTTTAACTGCACGTCAAAGTCGGAGCTGATCTCGTCCGCAAATCCGGAAATCATCAGATGTTCCTTCATCCCAATACCTTCCTTTCCCCCAAAATTCATACAATCTGCCCTCTTTCGGACAGCCGGCCACAGCATCTTTCCCAAAAAGGAAAAGGCCGTTCCTTGTATACAAGTAATTATAGCACACAGGGGACGGTCTTGCGAGAAAAATTTTTCGTTATATTGGTAAAAATATTGTATTGCCTCCCTTCCATGTTCCGCATAAATCCTATATCACTTGAAGTCAGCGACAATTTCATGTATCATTACAACGAACCTGCTGCACAAAGGAGACGTCATGCGGATCATAAATGCCTGTTTACAACTGGATACCCTGTTTCCCCAAAACCGCTTCAGCATGCATGTCTGGACAACGTATATGGATCGCGTCATTCCTGGTTCGTCCGGACTTTTCCTTGCGGATATCAGAGACTACGATTTTGAGCGTCAGTGCCTGCCGGTGATCGAACACGCACTGCTGCATTCAGAAAAGCGCGCCGAAGCGGCTGCCTCTTTTAAATCGGTCACTGACGGGCTGGAGGAAAAGATAAGACGTACGTTTCACCGGGGTCTGACGGCGGATATCATTTTATATCTGGGTCTTTGCAACGCCGCCGGCTGGGTAAAGAAATGGAACGGTACCGCCACGATACTGCTGGGAATCGAGAAGATCATCGAACTGGACTGGTGTTCGGAAAAAGAAATGTACGGCCTCATTTATCACGAGCTCGGGCACGTGTATCAGGCGCAGTACGGCGTTCTGAAAAGAAACTGCACCGATACCGCCGACGCGTTTCTCTGGCAGCTGTTCACGGAAGGGATTGCCATGTACTTTGAGCAGTCACTTGCAGGTGATCCTGATTTTTATCATCAGGACAGGGACGGATGGGCCGGTTTTATGAAAGCGCATCTGGACGAATTAAAGCAGGATTTTTTCAGGGATCTGAATACCATGGACAGCCGGACCCAGCGATACTTCGGGGACTGGGTGAAGTATCGCGGCTTCGGCGACGCCGGATATTATCTCGGCACAGAATTTGTCCGTTTCATTTTGGAACGCTATGACTTTGATCGGATTCTTTCGTTTGATCTGCCGGAACTAAAGGCTTTATCCAGGGAGTTCCTGCGCTGAGAAGGCCCCCTGTTCTGACGCGGCCTTATATTTCACAGTCGTCGATTTCCCCTCGCACCGATTCCCAGTCTATAAACAGGCTGTAGCGCCGTGTGGTGAAGCGTATCACACACAGATTGGGATCATCGGGACCGGAAAAATGGTTTGCCAGGCCGTCATACCACATCTTTCGGCAGGTTTCCGGATCCGTACAGACCTCCGCCGTACCGGTAAGGGAAATGTGATAAGTCGGGGAATTCAGGCACACGGCAGCCTTATTGTTCTGCCCGAGACGCACGGGGCCTGGCGCACCCCGGCCTGTACAAAACGTAATCCAGCGGATTCCCTCGCTGCGGGAAGGGCTGATGGTCGTGGGCACAGGGGAACCGTCCGGGTCGATGGTGACGAGCGTGCCAAAGCTGTCCCTGTCCTGACGCACGGTACGCTGAGCGATAATTTCAGCGGCACGTGCCAGAATCGCTTCTTTTGTGTTCATGGAACTACCTCCTCCCTGCAATGAAAATGCAGTTAATATGACATGTTTTCGTCCATACAACGAAAACATGCCTTTCATGATACAGCATACCGGAATGTCTGTATTGTATATTTCCGACATCCGCATATTCCCGGGAGCGATCGGCTACCGTTCCATCAGCAGCTCCCTGCACTTCCATTCTTCGCCCAGAATCTGATAGGTTTCGACCGGCTCCTTTCTCACGTCACAGAACCCGGCTGCCTTATAGCAGTAATATGCAGCCGGATTATTTTCAAAAACCCCCAGGGATACCCGCTTCGCGCCGTAAAGCTCAAACGCAAATATAAGCCCCAGACGAAGCATTTCTTTTCCATATCCCATTCCGCGCTTTTCGGGATTTATGATCACAAACCCGAAGCGCAACTCCTCCGGCGATTCGCCGGGATTTCTCAGTGTAAAAAATCCCATGATCCCCGATTCGTCAAATGCCGTGAAGGGCATCAGGGATTCCACAAAGCGGAACGCACATTTCGTGACCGGGTATTCTCCCAGCACCCCTGCTGTCCACTGATAACATGATGTTTTGTCCGGACACCACGACAGAATGATATCTGCGTCTGTAGTTTTGTATGGTCTTATTCTGATCATCTGCTCTTCTCCGTTCTGTCCACTTCCAGGGGCGTTTTCTTTTCATACTCCATTTTTCGTCACCTCATGATGTAAAAAGACGAGGTCAACTGGTAATAGTCAGCCTCGCCAGGGTTTCTTCGCCCGGTCAGTTTTTATTTTACCGATGTGTCAGAACCGTCACACATCATCATTTCGCGAGGGAAAGAAATTCTTCTTTCACTTATATCATATGTGAAAACAGGCTTTTCATCAAGAGAAATTTATCCTTTTTCACACGTTTTCCTCCCGCACCGCCTCTATGATGGTATCCTTCCGGATCTTCCCGGCGCACAGCCGGTAGGACAGGGCCACCGCGGCCATCACCGCCGCGATACTGACGAAGACCTTCCCCCAGGGGATCCACGGCAGAAATTCCAGCCAGGAAACGTCCACGATATGCATCAGGATCCCGAGGAGCACAGCGACCGCGGGCACGGAAAGAAGCACCGGCGTCACCGCCATGCGGATCCCCTCCAGGGTAAGCAGCCGGCCGATCCCGTCCGAATCCATCCCGACGGAGCGCAGCATGGCAAACTCCCTGCGGCGCCGCAGAAGGGTGTGGGTGACCGCCGAGAATGTGTTGGAAATACCGATTCCGCCGAGCAGAAGTCCGATGGCATGGATCACCATCTCCATGGCCCGGGACGACGCCGCATTGTCACGGATCTCCTCCGCCGCACTGATGATAAGAAAGTCCTCCGCAGCCATCACTGATCCACACAGCGACCGGATCTGTTCTGTCACGAAAAGGTCATCCTCCGGTGCTGTTTTCACCTTTACCGTCATGTAATAGCTTCCCGCCTTCTCGCCGGCGAGGTTCTCCAGGACGGAATAATAGACCGGCAGGGGCACATACAGGCAGATCGTATAGTTGTTTCTGACGTCATTCAGGTCCGGCGCGTTCTGCGCCACCGCCCCGATCTCCACCGAAAATACGACATCTGTCTTCATATCATCTTCCGTCTTCTCCTGAATCATAAGCTCCTGTCCCACGGACAGATTTAAATGGGAATAAGACAGACCGGACTTCTGCACATTGTTTACCACATCCGGGTACAGCGGCGCCGCGCTCTGCGCCACTGCCATCACACGATCGGTCCGGTAAAACTCCTTCGGATCTGCGCCAAGCCCGCGGCAGTATTCGTCAAAACATGCTTCCTGCATCCCATACAGGTATACGCGGATCCGGTACTTCCCGTCACGGTTTATGATCGCCCATCTGTTTAAATCCAGCCCCGCAAAACCGCCCCGCTCCTTAAATTCCTCCGACTCCTCTTTCTGCGCGGCCTGATAAGCCAGCCTGGTCACGCAGTAAGAAACGCTCTTCTCCTCCCCGGGAATTGACGTCAGCGCCGAGATCAGCTTCGGATCCGCCTCCGCCGCCAGCGAAAGGCGCGTATAAATATTGTAGGAATCCGCGCTCCTGTTGCGCGCACTCAGATAGTCATTCAGTCTCATCAGCGTAAAAAATCCGATGAGAAGCATCAGGCAGAACGTCAGTGAGAGGACACCGGCGCGAAACGCGCTTCGGTTTGCGCGGTAAGACGCCCGGGCCAGCTCCGCCACGCAGCCGGACTGCCATCCGCGCACATGGTTTTTCTCACGCACACCGCGCCGGCAGCGCGTCGTACCTTCGTTTTTTGCTGCCCGGGTGTGCCTTCCCCCGCGCACACCGCGCCGGCGGCCTCGTCCTCTCCCCGCCGCCCCGGTCTCCTGCATCCGGATCGCTTCAAGCGGTGAGAGCTTCATCGCCTTTCGCGCCGGTCCTGCCACAGCCAGCAGCACCGTGAGAAAAGAGGCCGCCGCGGAAAGGAGCGCCACCGGAAGGGAAAAACGGACGGTGACCGGAGCATACAAAAGCCCGCCAGCCAGCTCTGTATAACCCCTCATTATTACGACCGTAAACCAGTGGCCGGCCCCGATGGCAGCCGCAATCGGCAGCGCCGAGAGCATCACCCCTTCCATCAGGATGGCTGCACCGATCTGCCCGGGCGTCGCCCCCACGGAGCGGAACATGCCCAGCTGACGCATCCTTGCTGCGGCGGACACGGAGAACGCGCTGCAGATGATCACCGCAAACGCCCCCATCACGAGAAGCAGGATCGCCCCGTAGACCAGCAGCACGCCGATATCTTTAAGCGTCACCCTCATATCCGGCGGGAACACAAAGTGCAGCGCCAGAAGCATTGTGTGATACTCAAAATGATTGCGGTAATCCCCGTACTCGTCTTTTTCGATGCCGAGCGTATCCGCAAGCTGCGGCATCACCCGGTAGGTGTCCCGGATGTCCCGGAATTTCACATAGACCACCAGATCCTCCGTCCCGGCAAGCGCTGCCCGGTCCAGATAACCCATGGCATAATATCCCGGAATCGTCGTGTTTGTGGTGATATCCATGGATCCCACCAGGGTCACCGTCGCCTCCCCGGTCTCGTCAAACGTCTCGCCTTCCTGTCTGGTTTTCGCCGCATCGAGCCGCTCCCCGTCCCGGACGCGGTCTCCCGCCGGCAGCGTCACCGTATCCCCCAGCCGGTAATGGGGATTCTGCTCAAAAAAGGATTTGGAGACCACGATCTCACCCGGACGTTTCGGCAGACGTCCCTCCAGGATCAGATTTTTCTCCCCCATATACGTCCAGTAGTTTTCATCCGCATCCCGCAGCAGCAGATAGGGAAGCCCGCTGTCCTCCGAAAGCGCAAGGCAGGTAAACGGCCCCTTTATCATGGTGGCTTCCACGGCCAGATGATGGTCGGCCACGGAGAGCTGCTCTGCACAGATCTCCCCGCCCAGCTCCCCGTGCCACGCGCCGGATCCATACTCCTCGATCTCAATCCGCCAGTTCAGCTCCGTGTAAGCAAAGGTGCACATGGCGCAAAGCAGTGTGGAAGCCAGCAGGACGGAGGCCATGATGGAAAGGGACGTGCGCCGGTTCTTCCGGATGGATTGAAGCGTATAAGAAAATAAGACCCTCATGCCCTCACCTCCCCGTCCTCGATGGTGATGATCCGGTCCGCCTCCAGCGCAATTCGTTCGTCGTGTGTAATCAGAAGAATCGTCTGTTTATATTTTTTGTTCGAGAGCTTTAGGAGCGCAAGGATTTCTTCTGAATTGCGGCGGTCGAGATTGCCGGTCGGCTCGTCCGCCAGAAGGATCGCCGGCCGGTAGATCAGGGCCCTGGCGATGGCCGCCCGCTGCTGCTGGCCGCCTGAGAGCTGGTTTGGCAGATGAGCGAGCCGCCCGGTGAGCCCGAGCGTCTCCGCCAGCTCCGCAAACCGCGCTTCGTCCGGCCTCTGGTTGTCAAGAAGCATGGGCAGGAGGATATTCTGCCGGACGGTCAGGGAGGGGATCAGGTTATAAAACTGATAGACCAGTCCCACCTTGCGCCGCCGGAAGATGGCCAGCTGTTTCTCGCCAAGCGTCGAGAGATCCGTCCCCTCGATCCAGATCCTGCCGCCGTCGGGACGGTCCACCCCGCCCAGCAGATGAAGCAGCGTGGATTTACCGGAGCCGGAAGTGCCGGTGATCGCCACGAATTCACCCTTTTCCACCATAAGATCCACGTGGTCTAACGCCCTTACCTCCGCCGGGCCGCTGCCATAAATTTTCGATAAGGATTCACATTTTAAAAGTTCCATGTCATCCGCCTTTCTGGTGTGATATATGATCTGTTCTCACCGCAGTGTAGCGCTCCAGCATGACATTCTGGTGACATTTATGCAGAATGCGAAAAAAAGTTGTCCGCCTATTCGAAACTATCCTTATAGAATTTTATCACAAACCGTGCTCCGCCTTCCTTCCGGTTTTCCGCGCGGATCTGCCCGTTCTGCGCCTCAATCAGCGCTTTTGCGAGAGAAAGTCCGATGCCGGCCCCCTCCGCTTTGTTTCCCTCCCCGCGGTAAAACCGCTCGAACAGATGCGGCAGATCCTTTGCCGAAAATCCGGCTCCCTCGTCCTCCACCACGATCGCCGTAAAGAGCGGATTGTCCCACGCGCGGATATACAGCCCGGTTTTCTCCGGGGCATGCTCGGACGCATTTCTGATCAGGTTGGAAAGCGCTTCCTTCGTCCAGCCCAGGTCGCAGCGCAGCAGGATCGGACCGCCCTCCCCTGTTTCTTCCGATATGTGTAGTTTCTGTTCTTTTTTCTCAAGCAGCGGCGTCATGGCCTCCACACTGCATTCGATCAGCTCACGCAGCGGTACCTCGCGGATCGACAGGTCCAGCACGCCGGCATCCGCCCTCGAGAGCGCAAGCAGCGCGGCGGTCAGATCTGCCAGCCGCTCCGTCTGTCCCACGATCCTGCCGGCCAGGCGGGCGTCCTCCGTCCCTGCGTTATGGCGTCCGAGAAGCTCTGCCGTGAGGGTGATGGCGGTGAGGGGCGTCTTAAACTGGTGAGAGATATCCGCGAGATTGTCGGCGAGCCGTTTCTTTTCCAGCGCAAGCCTCTCCCGGCTTTCCCGAAGGGCGAGTACCGTCTTATAGATTTCATCCTCCAGATTCGAAAACAGATCCTGCCTTCTCTCCGGGAAAAGGAGCCCGTCTCCCCGCTCCACCCCGCGCAGATACTCCGTCAGTTCCCCGATCCGCCTGCGCTGCCGTGATCCGATCCTCCACAGGAAAACAAAAAAAGACGCGGTGACGGCTCCCGCAAACAGGATACCGCCTCCCGCGAAGACCGGGTACAGCTCTCCCCCGGACAGAAGTCCCTCATAGCCGTAACGGCGCAGCCGCTCTGCTCCCGCCGCGATGCTCTCCGGATCCGGCTCCTTTATCGCCTCCATCAGCGCTTCCTCATCCCCGTCACAGGAAGAGGCCACCGCAGCCATCCGTTCATAAAACACCTGCTCCATACGGCGCCAGCTTCCCCAGAACGCCGCGCATCCAAAGAAAAAGCTGGCCCCAAAGACCAGCATAAGATACCGCAGCTGTGTGTTCCTCTCACTCATCCCGCACCTCCATCCGGTAACCGATCCCCCGGACCGTCTTTATCATCCCGCCGGCTTCCTTCCCCAGCTTTTCCCGCAGACGCCGTACCGTCACGGTGAGCGTGTTGTCATTGACGAACTCCCCGTCGTTATCCCACCGGTAGGACAACAGCATATTCCGCGTCAGGGTGCGTCCCCGGTTTTCCATAAAATAGGTCAGGAGCCGGAATTCACCGGCCGTAAGCCGTACTTCCCGCCCCTCTGTCGTGACCAGCGTTTTCTCCGGGTCCAGACGGATTCCGCCGCAGGAAAGAATCCGCTCCTCTCTGCCCCTCCGCTCCTGCCGCCGCAGCACCGCGCGGATGCGCGAGAGCAGCACGCCCGCCCGAAAGGGCTTGGTCACATAGTCGTCCGCCCCTGCATCCAGCCCCTGCATAATATCCGCCTCCCCATCCCGGGCGGTCAGGATGATCACCGGCGGCGCGTCATGTTTCCGGGCAGCCAGCTCTCTTAAAAAGGTCAGTCCCTCCCCGTCCGGCAGACCGAGGTCCAGAAGGATCAGGTCATATTTTCTTACATCCGTCCCCCACGCTTCTTTTAAGGAGAAGGCCGTCTCTGTCAGAAATCCCTCCTCCTTCAGAAGCCCGGACAGCCCGCATACAATCGCATCGTCATCCTCGATGAGCAGAATCCGTCTCATTTTTTCTGTCCCGTGTCCTTATTCCTTTTCCGCGCTCTTTAACAGCTCCGTCAGCGCTTCCTTTGTCTGCAGGCCGATGGCCTTTGTCTGAAAGACGCCGTGATTCATCACGACAAGTGTCGGTATGCTCATCACCTGATACTTTAACGCCAGTGCAGACTCCTCATCCACATTCACCTTGCCGAACTTCACTTTACCGTCCATCTCCTCCGCCAGGGCGTCGAAGATCGGTCCCTGCATTTTGCACGGACCGCACCAGTCCGCCCAGAAGTCGAGGATCACAGGCGTATCCGCCGCCAGTACCTCTGTTTCAAAGTTGTCGTTCGTGATTTTTACCACTGCCATAGTAGTTACCCCTTTCTTCTATTTGATTTTATCATCTCTCCTGCGGCCGCATTTTATTCCCGTCCGAATTCCGAGAGGATCAGCCCTTTGTTGCGGTCTAAGACCATGCCGACGCTCCACGCGTTCACAAACAGCAGCAGCGGACGGCCTTTTAAATCCTGGATTTTTCGCATATCCGAGGTGCCTGTCAGATGATCCATATCCACATCCGGATTCTCGATCCAGCGGATGTGCTCATAGGGCAGATTGTCCATGCGGATATCCACGTTGTACTCATTCTCCAGCCGGTATTTTAAGACGTCAAACTGTAAGACGCCCACCACGCCGACGATGACCTCTTCCATCCCCATATTGTATTCCTGGAAAATCTGGATTGCTCCCTCCTGGGCGATCTGCTGCATGCCCTTCATAAACTGCTTGCGCTTCATGGTGTCCACCTGTCGCACCTTTGCAAAGTGCTCCGGCGCAAACGTCGGGATCCCTTCAAACCGGAACGGTTTTGCCGTTGTGATCGTATCGCCGATCGAAAAAATCCCCGGGTCGAACACGCCGATGATATCCCCGGCGTACGCCTCCTCCACAATGTGACGCTCCTGCGCCATCATCTGCTGGGGCTGGGAAAGCCGCATCTTTTTATTGCCTCCCTGCACGTGGGTGACCTCCATGCCCGCGGTAAATTTTCCGGAGCAGATGCGCATAAAGGCGATGCGGTCGCGGTGCGCTTTATTCATGTTTGCCTGTATTTTAAAGACAAACGCGGAGAATTCCTCCCCGAACGGGTCGATCTGGCCGATATCCGAATTGCGCGGCAGGGGAGAATACGTCATTTGTAAAAAATGCTGTAAAAACGTCTCCACGCCGAAATTCGTCAGCGCGGATCCGAAAAAGACCGGGGAGAGCTCGCCCTTTGTCACAAGCTCCTGGTCAAACTCCGCGCTCGCGCCGTCCAGAAGCTCGATCTCCTCCAGAAGCTTCTCCATGGCCTCCTGCCCGATCTGGCCGGCAAGCGCCGGATCGTCGATCGCGATCTGCGTCTCCACGCCCTCCTTCGTCCCCTTTAAGGTGTCGGAGAAGGTCATGACCTTTTTCGTATTGCGGTCGTAGACGCCCTTAAAGCCTTTTCCCGACCCGATGGGCCAGTTCACCGGACAGGTCGCGATGCCAAGCTCCTTCTCGATCTCGTCCAGAAGCTCAAACGTGTCGTTCGCGTCCCGGTCCATCTTGTTGATAAACGTAAAAATCGGGATGTGGCGCATCACGCAGACCTTAAAGAGCTTCCTCGTCTGCGCCTCCACGCCCTTCGCGCCGTCGATCACCATGACCGCGGAATCCGCCGCCATTAACGTCCGGTAGGTGTCCTCCGAAAAATCCTGATGTCCCGGGGTGTCTAAGATGTTGATGCAGTATCCTCCGTAGTTAAACTGCAGCACCGAGGAGGTCACGGAGATTCCTCTCTCCTTCTCGATCTCCATCCAGTCCGACACCGCGTGGCGCGCCGTCGCCTTTCCTTTTACGGAGCCGGCCAGGTTGATCGCGCCGCCGTAGAGTAAGAACTTCTCCGTCAGCGTCGTCTTTCCAGCGTCCGGATGGGAAATGATTGCGAATGTGCGCCTCTTTTCTATCTCTTTCCTTAAATCAGCCAAAATATCCGTTCCTCCAGTAGTTCTGTCGTTCTCTGCGGACATAAAAAGCAGTCCGAAGGAACTATACCATATTTTACCCGGAAATGCAAAAGATTCTTACTCGTCGTCCTCCCCGGCATCCGCCTCATCCGCGTCCCCGTCCTCTTCTGTCAGGATTTCCATCAGCTCCGCCGCAATATCCGCAAACCGCTTATGGCGCGGATTGCCGGTGCGCGCATACATCTGCTCCGAAACAGAGCGCATCTGTTCCGCCAGCTCGTATTTTTCCTCATCCTCCGTGCCATTGTGAATGAGCACTTTATAGAGCGCAACTACATAATTATCGAGATTTGCCACCGTGCCATGCGCCGCGGCCAACCGACTGCCCCAGGCAAGTCCCTTCCGGTAATATTTTAACGCTTCCTCCGAATCAGCGTCCTGTGCCTTTAACAGATCACCCAGCGACATGCTGCAAACCATAAGAACCTGGCTGGCATATACGGCTTCCGGTTTGTCGACAATCGTCTCCGCTATGTCGACAGCGCGTTTATAACAGGCGATGCCTTCTTCCCCGTGTGCCTCTCCTCCTGCTGCCGCGCAGAGCCTTCCATGATTCATCAGACACAGGGCATAGTTATCTCCTGTTTCTGTCGTCGGAGTCTGTTCTATAAAAGCTTTTGCGATCCGGCAGGCTTTTTCGGAATAGGGAAACGCCTCTTCATATGCTTCCCTGTTTCCCTTTGTCATATAAACCGAAGCAAGATTCATGCAGATCTTCATGCGGTCTGTGCGGTCCTCCACGCTCTCCTCCGGATCGCCTTCCTCATGCGCAAAATACGTAAGCGCTTTCTAGTATGCCGCTGCCGCCTGCTCACATGCGTCCTCCCCGCCCAGCGCGCGATGCAGGGAAGCCGTCATCTGCCATGCGATGCACAGCGCATCCTCCTCCCCTTCCAGGATGCCCTCCTGTACCATATCCTCCGCCCGGGCGATATATGCCTGGTACAGCGCCAGCGCCTTCTCCTTCTCCTCCCGGCTGTCTCCCTCCGCCAGGAGCTTTCCCAGCTTACGGCAGCCTGTGATATATTCCTGTAACGCTTTTGGCGTGCCCAGTTTCTCCGCCACTTCCCGGTCAAAAGAAAGCTTCTCTTCCCGCAGCTTTATCTCCTGCCTGCGGCTCTCTTCCCCGGAACGCTTCTGGTATACGGATGCCTGTTTTCCCAGCGTGAAGGATAAGCCTCTTTTTGCATCCACCGTATCAAGCGCCTCGATGAGCCTCCGCCAGATCTCCTCCTCTTTCCGGTAATAAGACAGCGCCTCATCGTCCGCGGTTTCTCCTTTTCTGTGTTCCAGATCCCCGAGCCGTTCATAGCACACCGCAATGCCACGCTCATCCTGAATCAGGCCGGATTCCTCCGCAAGCTGCTGCCAGAAGACGAGCGACCGACGGATACAGGCCGCGGCATGCTCCGCCGCCCCCTCTTCCTCCATCGACTGGTACGCCATCCCCTGCTTCTGCCAGGCGATGGCGATTCCGCGAAGATAATCCAGCCGCTCCAGCCGCTCTTTTAACTGCTCCCAGACATCCTGTTCCAGCCCAAAGAGACGGACTGCCTCCTTAAGATCCTCCTGTGTCCCGGTCTCCATACAGATATCGCCGTTTTTTTCATACGCGACGGCAACGCTGCGGGCGTCATCTGTCAGCGCAGATTCCTGCGCGATCTCTTTTGCCATCTGAAGGTATTGTCCGTACACCTCCCTGGCCCGGGCCAGATTCTTAACGCCGCCAATCCGGCACAGGACATTTCCCAGATTCTCACAGGTGCCGGACAGATACGCCCGAAGCCTGGATGTCCCGATCCGCTCCTTCTGTGATAGCAGCAATTCCTGCTCCTCCTCGTGCAGCGCCAGCGATCGCCTCAGATCCTGCTCTGTCTCCAGTTTATAATGAAGACCCCCTAAGTCCCGGCAGCTCATAGCAGCGTTTAATACGTTCTGTACACTGTCATCCTCCTGCATATTCTCTTTTCGCAGCGCATACGCCTTTTGGTATCCCTCCAGCGCTTTCTGCATATGTCCGCTGTCCCGATACAGCTCATACAGCCTGGCAAGCTGTTCCTGGCACCACGCCAGGTACTCCCGGCCCCCCACGGTCTCCGGCTCCGCCTCTGGGGCGGTACAAAGCGACAGCGCCTCCAGGAATGCCTGCTCCGCCTGTTTGAAATCCTCCGCCCCCCTGCAGCTTTTAAGAACCGTTCCTGTCTTCAGCCATGTATACGCCACGGCCCGCAGGTTCTGCGTGGTTCTGTGCTCTGCCAGGTTCCGCCTGTACTGCTCTCTGGCATCCCGGATACAGGAAAGCGCCTTTCTGTTATTTTCGTCGCCTCCAAGCTTTGCATAAAACGTACCGATCGCCATTTCGCATGCCGGCAATCCATCTTTTTCTGCCCCGTCGTTCCCCTCCTCTTTCAGACTCTGCCAGATACGTTGTGCCCTCCGGTACAGTTCCTCCGCCTGCCGGATAGAAACGCTGTCGGAATCTCCCGCATAAAAATCTCCCAGCCGCAGCCACGCTTCCGCCAGATAAACTCTGTCAGAAGCTGTCCCCTGCTGCCGTGCGATCTCCTCCCACAGAGCGGCCGCCTTTAACAAAAGCCCCTCTGCTTTCTCCTTCTGATCCGTTTTCAGCGTCGCCCGGCAGACAAGTGCAAAATTACTACAGCAGTACGCAAGCCACTTCCGATCCGACACCATGCCGTTCTCTTTTACCTGCCGCTCAAAAACCGCACAGGCTTCTTCATACATCCCATATGCCACGGAAAGGTCGCTGCTGCCGCCCAGCAGATAATATATATCTCCCATATCTGCAAGAAGTTTTCCGCGCAGACACTCTTCGTCAGGACCGGTCTCCCAGCCCTGCACATGCTTCACCTGCTCTGCCTGTCTGTAAAAATCCAGCGCATGCTCTAAAGAAGCCCTGCTGCCCGATGTGGCGCTGATCTTTCCTGCCTGCATATAGAGCCTCACAAGCGTATTCCAGGCAGCAGTCGTATTTCTGCTTTCAGCCACTTTTTTCTGCAGACGGATTCCTTCCCGGCACATCATTTCTGCATGTTTTAACCGCTCCTCTCCGCCGGCGTTGAAATATGCCTTCGCCAGATGAAAGCAGACGTTTGCCAGGCGCTGTCTGCTTTCATCGGTTCCCAGTTCCCTGTCGACCTCTGTGAGAAGCTCCTTCTCTCGCCGGATATACGGCATATATTCTTCAAAATCCTGGCTCATCTCCATCAGAAGAAATCCGATTGCCTTCATACTTTTCACAAGATCCAGGCGGCTTGCTGCCGTTTTCTGTTCCGCTGCAAGTTCCTCCCGGATTTCCTTCGCCTTCTGGCACAGCTGCAGCGCTTCCTCATAATCCTTCTGTCTGCCCTGTATCCGCAGCGCTTCCGCCATACCGTGCCAGGCGTCCGCCAGCAGCTTTTTGCTTTCTGACGTCCGAAGCTCCTCTGCAAGCTCCTCGTGGATTCCGGCTGCCCTTTTGTACCAGACAATCGCCTCCGACAGGCTGTCCTGATCGCCACACATCACCAGGGCGTCGGCCAGGTACAGATCACTCCGCGCCACATCGTCCCGGCTGTCCGCCGTACCCAGCTCCTGCATCAGCTGTTCATAGATCGCCGCAGCCTTTCTAAAATACTCCACCGCCCTTTCGCGCATTTCAGCCCTTGGGCTGGCTGTACAAAGCCCGCCACGTCTCATAGAAATCTGTGCCACATCCTTCCTGCTCGACACACTTTTCCGGATGCGGTCTGTCTGCACATAAAGTTCCTCTGCACGGGCAAAGAGCTCATCCGCCAGACGAAACATCGGAAGGCTTCCGATATTCTCACAGACCACTCCAAAGCCCTTACAGGTATCCGCCAGTCTCCATCCGTCTGACACGGTGTCTTCCTTTTCCAGCAGCTCCTCCCGCAGTTTTACTGCACGCTGGTACAGCTCATACGCTTCCGCAAGCGACTCCTTTGTCGCCCGATTCACACCGGCATCACCGAGATCCTCGCAGGCATCCGAAAGAGACCGGACATTTTCCGGCGAAGGCTCTTCTTTTGCAAGCTCTTCCCGCAGCGCAAGTCTCTGCCGGCGAAGCGCTTCCATCTGCTCCAGCGCTTTGGCGCTTTCCTCCGATGAATAGGCATACGACAGTTTACCCATGGCATACGCCAGGGATTTTTTCCGTGCCAGGCTGTTATTTTTTTCATACAGTTCCTTCCGGATGGCAAACGCTTCCTCGTACATTTGTACGTTCCGCCTTCGCAGATCTTTTCCTCCGAGTGTACTGCAGACCGCGCCCATCGTGTAATAGCAGGTCGTGAGATCCCGGCGGCTCTGATCCGTCCCGTTTTTCTTTAAAAGCTCCCTGGCCAGTCCGATTGCGGCCTCCGCGATCCGCTGTTCCGTCAGCAGCTCCTTCTGTGAAATCCCGAAGGCATCATCCAGCCAGAAATTTACAAACAAAAGCAGTTCACGTCCGGGCATACCGGTCCCCCTGTGCTCCAGAAGAGATGAAAACAGTGCCCCGCCGTCTGCCAGCGAATCGTCATGAATATCTTTCGCCGCCGCGGTCAGGATCTCCTCTCGCACAGGGATGCTGTCCGACGCTTCATACCGGGTGAGATAGCGCACCAGAAATTCCCGATCCCCCGCCATGCAGGCGTGGTATGTAATCTCCCGGATCCGCACCGGATCCTCCTCCTTCAGCCCTTCCAAATGGGCAAGGATCTCACCATGCAGTAACCGGATCCTGTCTGCCGCTTCCTCCTGCCCTGCATCCGTCTCCATATCCTCCCTGCAATCTGCGAGTATCCCCTCCCGGATGCTCCGGTGGGCAAAGTCATAGCGCCCGTCGTCGCGCAGGATGAAAAAACTCCTCATATACCGGATAAAAAAAGAAAAATCCAGACTGTTATACTCCACCCCGGCACGCATGAGCAGTGACTCGATGTCGCTCTCCCGCAGTCCGTGCCGTGAGACCGCCATGTAGCGCGCCGCCATCTTTACAAACCCGCCGCCGATCCGGGCGGACGCCGCCTCCAGAAGATCCACACAGACCCCTTCCAGCGTGTCGTCCGCCTCGTCAAGAAGCGCGAGCTGATGGGCCGAAATCGCCGCCATGCCGTCCCCTCCGGCCGTGATCTGATCAAAATCGTGCCTGTTCATCATCAGAAGCCGCTGGATCAGAAGACTTAAGTAGAGCGGACTCGCCGACGCGCGCTTCTGCGCCATTTTCTCAATTACAATCGTCTCAAGTTCCCGCCCCTGAAAGGAAAGAATGCCGCGAATCACCTCGCCCCGGTCCGCCTCCTCAAGGGAAGACACCGCCTCCATCTCATCGGCACGGACGCCAGGCAGGGAAAAGGTATCCAGGCAGGAGATCACCATCTGCACCTTTTCCGAGAGATTCGACGGTATAAAAAACAGCCTGTCCCTCGCATCATCCGGCATCAGCTGATCCAGCGCGTCCAAAAGAATCATCAGGCGTTTCCCGCCGGAGGACGTATAAGCAGCCACAAGCTCCGCCAGCCGCGTCACAGAGCGCTGCACCGGATCCGCCTGCCCGGACGTTTTGCGGTCTGCCGCATCCTGTGCGTTTTCCTCCCCGGCCTGCTCTGCGGCATCCTGTGCGTTTTCCTCCCCGGATTCCCCCCTCAGCTCTTTCCCGGCTGCCAGCTGCTCCTGATGGGGCAGACCCAGCTGTTCCTCCAGCCAGTATATCTGATACCGGATGAGATCCAGCGTATCATTGCTCATCGCGGTATGGCCGCAGAAGACCGGCAGTACAATCTCCCCGGCCTCCGACAGGCGCACCGCAAGCCTTGCCATCAGCGTGCTCTTGCCGCTGCCCGTCGCTCCTTTTAAGGCGAGCAGACGCTGCCCGCCGTTTATCTTCCCGATATAGTCCTCCACCAGTGCTTCCCGCGCGGCAAACTGGTCGGACTTCTGCCGTGCCATATCCCACTGCGCCCGCTGGTCCCGCTCAAACGGCGAAAGAAGCGCATACTCCTGCCATTCCTGCTCCATCAGTGCCTTCACGTCCTGCGTTACCAGTTCCACAAATGTATCCAGGCCGGTGATGCACTCCGATTCCCCGTCCCAGCCGACGGCATAGGTCTTCACCCGGCCGCCGGTGAGCCTTCGGATCCGCTCTTTTAGCTGTAACAGTTTCTCCTCATGCCGGTCATCCTCCTTCCGGTAAATGGCCGGGAGGTCGTCAGATGTAAATTCCCTGAAATAAAAAAGTGTCCGCGAAAGCTGATCCGGGCGGCTTAACGCCCCGTACTCGATCTCTAACGCCGTGACGCTCTTCTCCAGCTCATCCAGTGCAAAGTCGCGCTTCGACTGCACCGCGTCCGCGATCAGCTCCTCCTCCGGAATCCAGCCGTAACGCTCCCCGAGAATCACGATCATGTACGGGCGGCAGCGGTCGATCTCGTCGAGACAGACCGCGAGCACTTTTTTCGAGCCCTCCTCATTCTCCAGATCGCCGGTATTGACCCCCCAGCGCAGATCGCAGAACGACACACTCTCCCCGTAGCGGGCGGTGTATTCGTTCAGCTCCGGCATCACTTTTTCATGGATGATGTCCCGCTCAAAATGCATATCCTTAAAGGTACTCGATATAAAAATGGTTTTCATATACTCTGTCCTCTCATATCACCGGGATCTCTCCCTTTACGATTTCGAGCAGCTCTTCCGACATCTCCACAAAATTTTTGTGCCGCGGGTTCCCCGTGCGCTCATACAGCTGGCCCGATATCGCGCACATCTGCTCCGCCAGCTCGCGCTTTTCCTCCACCGGCGTGGCTCTGTGGGCAATCACACGATACAGCGCCACGATATAATTGTCGATATTCGCCACGGTACTGTGCGAAGCGGCAAACCGGCTGCCCCAGGCCAGCCCCTTCCGGTAGTATGCGAGCGCTTCCTCCGAATCCGCGTCCTGCGCTTTTAACAGGTCTCCCAGGAGCATACTGCAGGAGGTCAGAATCTGGCCGCTGTACTGCGCCCCATCTTCCCCGGCCAGCTCCTCCGACAGGGCAACGGCCTCCTTTAAAAGGGCGATCCCTTCCTCGCGGTGCGCCTCATCCCCCAAGGAGCTGCACAGCCTCCCGTGATTCATCAGACAGAGGGCATAGTGGTCTCTATTTTCTACAGATGACGTATTTTCTGCAAAATCCTTTGCGATCCGGCAGGCCGTTTCGGAGTATGGAAACGCTTTTTCATATGCTTCCTGATCGCCCTGTGCCATATAAGACGACGCGAGATTCATGCAGATCTTCATGCGGTCTGTGCGATCTTCCCCGCTCTCCGCCGGATCTCCATCCTCATGAGACAGGTATGTGAGGGCTTTCTTATATGCTGCTGCCGCCTGCTCACACGCATCCTCCCCACCCAGGGCGCGGTGCAGGGAAGCTGTCATCTGCCAGGCGACGCACAGCGCATCCTCCTCCCCTTCCAGGACGCCCTCCTGCACCATATCCTCCGCCTGGGCAATATACGCCTGATACAGCGCTAAGGCCTGCTCTTTTTCCTCCCGGCTGTCGCCGTCCGCCAGAAGCCTGCCCAGCTTACGGCAGCTTAACATATATTCCTTCAGCGCCTTTACTGTGCCCAGCTCCTCCGCCACTTCCCGGTCAAGCGAAAGCTTCTCTGCCCGCAGCTCCATCTCCTTCCTGCGGCTCTCCTCACCAAAACGCGTCTGGCAGACTGCCGCCTGTTTTCCCAGGGTAAAGGACAGTCCCCTTCTCGCATCCGCCGTGCCCAGGGCCTTAATCAGCCTCCTCCAGATCTCCTCCTCTTTCCCGTAATATTCCAGTGCCTCGTCCTCTGCCGCGCCGCCTGTTCTGTGTGCCAGATCCCCAAGCCGCTCATAGCAGATTGCAATGTCACGCTCGTTCTGAATCAGGCCGGATTCCTCCGCGAGCTGCTGCCAGAAGGAGAGCGCCTGCCGGATACAGGCCGCGGACTGCTCCGCCGCCCCTTCCTCAGACAGCTCCTTATATGCCGTCCCCTGCTTCTGCCAGGCGATGGCGATTCCGCGAAGATAATCCAGCCGCTCCAGCCGCTCTTTTAACTGCTCCCAGATATCCCGTTCCAGCCCGTACAGCCGGACCGCCTCCTTTATATCCTCCTGCGTCCCGGCCTCCATACAGATATCGCCGTTTCTTTCATAGGCGACGGCAACGCTGCGCTCATCCTCCGTCAGCGCCGATTCCTCCGCGATCTCTTCTGACATCTGAAGGTATTGTACGTACGCCTCCCTGGCCCGGGCCAGGTTCTTAACGCCGCCCATCCGACGCAGGACATCACCCAGATTCGCATAGGTTATGGACAGGTACGTCCTTAGTCTGGATGTTCCGACTCTCTCCTCTGACGAAAGCAGAAGCGCAAGCTCCTCCTCGTACAGCGCCAGCGACTGCTTCAGATCCTGCGCTGTCTCGAGCTTATAGTAAAGCCCCCCTAAGCTCCGGCAGCTCATGGCGGCGTTTAACACGCTCTGTACGTTGTCCTCCTCCCGCAGGCTTTCTTTCCGCAGCTCATATGCGTTTCCGTATCCCTCCAGTGCCATCCGCATATGCGCGCTGTCCCCGTATGCCTCGTACAGTCCGGCAAGACATTCCTCACACCGCGCCAGATACGCCCGTCCCGCTGCGGTGTCCGGCTCCGCCTCCGCCATACCGCAGAGGGTCCGCGCCTTAAGGAAGGCCTGCTCTGCCTGTTTTAAATCCTCCGCCCCCCTGCAGGCCAGAAGAATCTCCCCCGTCCGGATCCAGGTATCCGCCACCGCCCGCAGATTGCTCGTGGATCTGTGTTCCGCCAGGCTGGTCTCATACTGCTCCCTGGTCCTCTGCATACAGGAGAGAGCCTTCCTGTTATATTCTTCTCCCCCAAGCTTTGCATAGAACCTGCCGAGGGCCAGGTCACATGCCGGCAGACCGTTTTTTTCCGCCCTGGCATATCCCTCCTCCTTCAGGCTCTGCCAGATGCGCCGGGCCCTCTCATACATTTCCTCCGCCTGCCGGATGGAAGCGCCGTCCGATTCTTTTACATAAAAATCTCCCAGCAGGAACCAGGCCTGCGCCAGATTGTCCCTGCTGAAAACCGTTCCCTGCTGCCGTACCGTCTCTTCCCGCAGGGCAGCCACCTTTAACAGCAGTTCCTTTGCCTTCTCCCTCTGATCCGCCTCCTGCGTCATCTGACAGATGAGGGCCAGATTGCAGTAGCAGTGTACCAGCCATCCCTGATCCCCCGCCATGCCGGTCTCTTCCGCCACCCGCTCAAAGACTTCACAGGCTTTTTCATACCTCTCATATGCCATGGAAAGGCCGTCTCTGCCGCCCAGCAGGAAATAGATATTTCCCGTATCCGCAAGAAATCTGCCGCGCAGGGTCTCCTCGTCAAAACCGGCTTCCCAGCCCTGCTCCTGTTTCACCTGCTCCGCCTGTCTGTAAAAATCCAGCGCGCGCTCTAAGGAGGCCCTGCTGCCCGATGTTGCGCTGATCTCTCCCGCCTGCATGTACAGCATCACAAGAACATTCCAGGTGGCACGCGTATTCCTGTTTTCCGCCACATTTCTCTGCAGACGGATCCCTTCCCGACACATCTCTTCCGCGCGCTTTATCCGCTCTCCTCCTCCGGCGCGGGAATATGCCTGCGCCAGCTGAAATGAAACATCCGCCAGGCGCTGCCTGCTGTCGTCCGTCCCCCGCTCCCGGTCGACCTCTGTGAGAAGTTCCTGCTCACGCCAAAAATACGGGATGTATGTTTCAAAATCCTGTCCCATCTCCATCAGCAGAAATCCCATGGTCTTCATGCTTTCCGCGAGATCCAGCCGGCTTGCTGCCGTTTTCTGTTCATCTACAAGTGTCTCGCGAAGCTCCTGCGCCTTCCGGTACAGATGCAGGGCTTCCTCATAGTCCTTCTGCCCGCCCAGCATCCGCCGCGCATCCGCCATTCCGTGCCAGGCGTCCGCCAGCAGCTCCCTGCTCTCCGGCGTCTGAAGCTCCTCTGCAAGCGCCTCCCGGATGCCGACCGCCTTTTCATACCACACGAGGGCTTCCGACAGACTGTTCTGATCGCCGCACATCGCCAGAGCGCCGGCCAGGTCCAGATCACTCTGCGCCACATCGTCCCGGCTGTCCGCCGTCCCCAGCTCATGCATCAGCTGTTCATAGATCGCCGCAGCTTTTCGATAATACTCCACCGCCCGTTCGAATGACCCTCCGCTCTGCCTGACGGCACAAAGGCTGCCCCGTCTCATCAAAATCTGCGCCACATCCTTCCGGCTCGACACGCTTTTTTTGATATGATCCGTCTGTACATACAGCTCCTGTGCGCGGGCGAACAGCTCCTCCGCCTTCTGCAGCATCGGAAGACTTCCGATTCTCTCGCAAATCATTCCAAAGCCCTTACAGGCATCCGCCAGCCTCCAGCGGTCTGCCACGGTGTCTTCCTGTTCCAGCATCTCCTCCCGCAGCTTTAGCGCGCGCTCATACAGCTCATATGCTTCCTTAAGCGACTCCTTTGTCCCCTGATCCCGGCAGGCGTCGCCCAGATCCTCGCAGGCATTCAGAAAACGTCTGATATTTTTCGGGGAGGGATCTTCCTTCGCGATCTCTTCCCGCAGCGCAAAAGCCCGCCGGCGAAGCGCATTCATCCGCTCCAGCGCCCCGGCGCTTCCCTCCGTCATACAGGCATCGGACAATTTTCCCAAGGCATGCGCCAGGGATGTTTTCCGGGCCATGCTGCCTTCCTTTTTATACAGCTCCTCCCGGATGGCCAGCGCTTCCTCGTACATCTGTATGGTCCGCTTCTGCCGTTCATTTCCCCCGAGCGTATTGCAGACCGCGCCCATGGTGTAATAACAGACTGTGAGATCCCTGCGGCTCTGATCCGTCCCGTTTCTCTTTAAAAGCTCTCTGGCCAGCCCGATCGCGGCCTCCGCGATCCGCTGTTCCGTCAGAAGCTCCTTTTGGGAAATGCCAAAGGAATCATCCAGCTCGAAGTTTACGAATACGAGTAATTCCCGTCCGGGCAGATCCGACCCCCTGTGATTCAGGAGGGACTCAAAAAACACCCCGCCGTCCGTAAGCGAGAAATCCCGCACATCCTTTGCCGCCGCCGCGAGGATCTCATCCGCCAGGGGTTCCCCGGCTTTCGGCTCATACCGGCTTATGTATCGCGTCAGAAATTCCCGGTCCCCCGCCGCACAGGCATGATATGTCATCTCCCGGATCCGCACCGGGTCCTCCTCCTTTAAGCCTTCCAAATGGGCAAGGATCTCGCCGTGCAGCGCTTTTATTCTGTCTGCGGGGACACCCCCGGCGATTCTGCTCACGGCGCCATCCCGCTCCCCGGCAGTCCTCACATCCTCCCTGCAGTCCGCGAGGATCCCCTCCCGGATACTCCGGTGGGCAAAATCGTAGCGTCCGTCGTCGCGCAGGAGAAAGAAGCTTCTCATATACCGGATAAAAAGAGAAAAATCAAGGCTGTTATACGCTACCCCGGCACGCGTGAGCAGAGACTCAATATCGCTCTCCCTGAGCCCGTGTCGGGAGACCGCCATATAGCGCGCCGCCGTCTTTACAAATCCGCCGCCGATCCGGGCGGACGCCGCCTCCAGAAGATCCACACAGACCCCTTCCAGCGAGTCGTCCGCCTCGTCAAGAAGCGCGAGCTGATGGGCCGAAATGGCCGCCATGCCGTCCCCGCTGGCCGTGATCTGATCAAAATCATGCTTGTTCATCATCAGCAGCCGCTGGATCAGAAGGCTTAAATAAAGCGGACTTCCCGAGGCGCGCTTCTGCGCCATTCTGTCAATTACAATCGTCTCCAGCTCCCGCCCCTGAAAGGAAAGAATGCCGCGAATCACCTCGCCGCGGTCCGCCTCCTCAAGGGATGACACCGTCTCCGTCTCATCGGCACGAATGCCGGGCAGAGGAAAGGTATCCAGGCAGGAGATCACCATCTGCACCCGGTCCGAAAGATTCGGCGGAACAAAAAACAGCCTGTCCCTTGCGTCATCCGGCATCAGCTGATCCAGCGCGTCCAGAAGAATGATCAGGCGCGGTCCGCCGGACGACGTATAAGCGGCCACAAGCTCCGCCAGCCGCGCGGTAAAGAGCTGCACCGGATCCGTCTGCCCGGACGTTTTGCGGTCTGCGGCGTCCTGTGCGTTTCCCGGCACGTCCCCTCCTGCGGTCTCCTGCGTCCCAAAATCCGTCTGGTCCGCTCCGGCAGCAGAGGCGTTTTCCTCCCCGGATTCCCCCCTCATCTCCTTCCCGGCTTCCAGCGGCTCCTGATGCGGCAGGCCCAGCCGCTCCTCCAGCCAGTATACCTGATACCGGATGAGGTCCAGGGCGTCATTGCTCATGGCGGTATGGCCGCAGAACACCGGCAGCACGATCTCCCCGGCTTCCGACAGACACACCGCAAGCCTTGCCATCAGCGTGCTCTTGCCGCTTCCGGCCGCTCCTTTTAAAGCCAGAAGGCGCTGCCCGCCTTTTAATTTTTCCATATATCGATCGACGAGTGTCTCGCGCGCTGCAAACTGGCCGGACTTCTGCCGTGCCATATCCCACTGCGCCCGCTGGTCCCGCTCAAACGGCGTGAGAAGCGCATACTCCTGCCAGTCCTGCTCCATCAGGCCTTTCACATCCTGCGTCACCAGCTCCACAAATGTCTCCAGCCCGGTGATGCATTCCGCTTCCCCGTCCCAGCCGACGGCATAGGTCTTCACCCGGCCGCCGGTGAGTGTCCGGATCCGCTCTTTTAACTGTAACAGCTTCTCCTCATGCCGGTCGTCCTCCTTCCGGTAGACCGGCGGGAGATCGTCAGATGTAAATTCTCTGAAATAAAAAAGCGTCCGCGCCAGCTGATCCGGGCGGCTTAACGCCCCGTACTCAATCTCTAACGCCGTGACACTTTTCTCCAGCTCATCCAGCGCAAAGTCGCGCTTCGACTGCACCGCGTCCGCGATCAGCTCCTCCTCCGGGATCCAGCCGTAGCGCTCCCCGAGGATCACGATCATGTACGGACGGCAGCGGTCGATCTCGTCGAGACAGACCGAAAGAACCTTTTTCGACCCCTCCTCATTCTCCAGATCACCGGTGTTGACGCCCCATCGCAGATCGCAGAACGACACGCTCTCCCCGTAGCGCGCCGCGTATTCGTTCAGCTCCGGCATCACCTTTTCGTGGATGATGTCGCGCTCAAAATGCATGTCCTTAAAGGTACTCGATATAAAAATGGTTTTCATCCCGGACTCCCCTCCATGTGAATTCGCGCCACGAATCTTAAATCCCGGTCAGCATGGACACCACAGGCATCGTCGCCACCGAGAGCAGCGTCGTGAGCGCCACGCCCTTGGACGCCAGCTTAAAATTTCCGTCATACTGCTGCGCCATCATGGCTGTCATGCTCCCCGCCGGCGTGGAAAGCACCACCATGCACAGGATCAGTATCGCCTCGTTCGACACAAACTGCCGGATCAGCAGGAGCCCCGCGACCGGAACCACCAGAAGCTTGATCACGGAAAACAAAATCAGTCTTACATCTGTAAATAATTCTTTTACATGGAAGCCCGTAAACGACTGGCCGATCACGATCATGCTAAGCGGCAGCGTCAGCCCGCTTAAGTTCTCAAGGAGCGTCATGACAAAGCCCGGCATCTTCACCCCGCCAAAGAAGAACATCAGCGAGATAATACAGGCGATCAGTCCGGCGTTGAACATCTGCCGCCACCATGGCCTGTGCCCGCCCACGTCGCTTCCAGCTCCGGCCGCTTTTGCTTTCGCGCCGGCTCCCGCCTCCCTGGCTTTCGCACCGGCTCCCAGGTCGTCGACTCCCTCCTCCCCCGCTTTCGTGCCGGCATCGACGGCATCCTTCTGAATCATCACAATCCCGTAGGTGTAGATCAGCACGCAGAACACCAGCTGGAAAAAGGTGTAATACAGCACCGCCTCCGATCCGCTTAAGGCCGAGAGCAACGGAATCCCCATAAAACCGATATTGGAAAACACAAACATAACGCGGTAGATCCCGCGGTCCCCCTGCTTTGCCCGAAGGAGAAAGGGAAGCGCCGCCGCGATCAGAAGGAGCGCCGCGTACACCGCGACCGCAAGCCCTCCGACCAGGATAAAATTCTGCCGCGAGATCCCGGACGCGTCGCTTACGCCCGCCTTTAAGATCAGGGCCACATTCGCTATGTTTACGACAAGCCAGGAAATGGCCTTCGTCTCCCTCTCGTGCAGCACGCCCTTTCTGCCGCCGAAATAACCGATCAGCATCATGCCTGAAATGGCCAGCATTTGTTGTAGTAAAATCATGCTGTAAATCCTTTCTATTTTGCGAGAAGCGATAAAACCTTCGGGCGGGCGCCCTTTTCATAAGTAAATCCGAGCGCAAACCGGATGATCTCCGGCAGATAGTATTTCTTATCCGACGTGATCAGAAATCCCTGGCTCTCAAGTCTTGCGATCTCCTCATTGGTCATGCTGATTTTATCCAACGTCAGCGGAAGCTTCTTATCCCCTGCCTCCATATCCTCAAATCGTTTCAGCACGGAATAAAGCGTTTTCATCTCAACCTGTATTTCTTTATATTTATCCGCGGAACACTCAGGAATCGCCTTTCTGATCTCAGAGGGCATAAGATACCGGTCCGGATACGGGGGCATGCTCTCCGGATAATTTCTAGAGGCGCATTTTAAAAACCGGACGATATCCCGCGCCTGCAGCTGACCGGTAAAATCGGACAACGCCGCAATAATCCAGCGCGCCGAAATCGCTTCCCTGGAATCGCTTTTTCCCAGCTTTTTCCCCCACAACAGCTCCAGACGTTCCTCGAGCGCATCCCTGCTTGCTTTTAAAATATCGATACCATTGCCAAATACCGGATCCGCCTGCGCGGCAACCCAAAGCGCCAGCCGCAGCGCCTCTGTCGGCGTCCATTTCAGTTCATATCGAAAATACTGGCTCTTAAACTGTTCAAAGTTAACCCCGATTGCCTCTTCTGCCATATCTTTTCGGACAAAGACAATCATTCCGATATTTCCAAATTTCAGATTTCTCAGATCGTTGATCAGATTCTGACACAGCGCACGGATGGCATATTTCCAGCTCTCTTCCTCTCTGACCTGTGAATCCATAAACAGATCTTCCAGCCCGTCCACAAGAAAGATCAGCCTCTTTTTTTTCGTTTCCAGATATGCATCCACATCCGCCAGTTTTGAAAAATCATCTCCCAGCATCTGCATGATCAGATTTTCCCATACTGCCGCCCAGTCTGTCAGAGAAAGCGTCTGTTCAGAACATTTCTGAATTTTGTTGTAATTGATCCCCACTGCATCCGTATCAATCCGCTCTTCCCCAAGCGCCTGATTCGCATACCAGATACATTCCCGGATCGGTCTGTGAAGATATTTTAAATTTACGGATGAGATCAGTGGAACCACAAGCGTCTCATTCTCGGAACGGACAGCTTTCTGATCCGCCGTAACCTGAAACTCCTCCCATGTTTTTTTCACAAGCATCTGCTTATAGATATATGTTTTTCCGGACCCCTTTGCACCCAGCACCACAATCTGCGGGATACCGTCCCGGTAGTCTTTTGCAATTTCCCGTATGGATGCCGTAGAAAGCATATTGGAAGAATCATTTCCCTCCGCCGTGATTTCTCTCTCTGCAATCCGGTTCAGGTTGTTCAGCGTGATCTTTGCATCCTCCCATGAAATCCCGCTTTCTTCCTGCACAGATTTTTTCTGAAACAGATCCGGGGCCAGCTCCAACATCGTATTGCTTAATTCTTTTCCTTTCAGCATCCCGCAGATCTCATGAAAATTTCCCAAAGAGATAAACGTCTGATCAAACCCTATACGGATCAGATAGCTCTCCCGCAGGCCGGCTGTCTCCGACTCAATCTCTTTTTCGAGCGGCAACGCCAGCCGATCCTCAATCCGGATCAGCGTTCCCGTCTCCATCTCCGGCGGTATCACGGTAAGAAGCACCTTTGAATTGCGAAGGCCATATTCCTCCCTTTCATGAATTTCATTTAAAATCTGCACTGTTCCCTCCACCGACTGCATGGATGTCGAGGAGACAAAAAACTTCTGTACGCGGGAGTCAAACAGAAACGGCGCGGAAAATTCTGTAACACCGGCTCTTAAATCCACCAGAATCAGATCCGCGTGCAGCGCCGCTCCGATTCTGGAGATAAATTCCGTGATGATATATTTATTGTTCTGTGACTGAATCACTTTCTCCGGACTTGAGAAAATACGGAACACCTGATCCTTCCTCCGGTATACCGGCAGAAAGTAATGTTCCACCTGCAGGCGCTCCGTTTCAACCACAATATTGGACGTTTTTATCACTGCCGCGATCTTTTCCGCAAGCCCTTCGTCAGCAGAGTGAACATGCATCAGCGATAAAAGATCCAGATAGCTGACCGATCCTTTTTCCTCTCCATCCCCAAGCATCCAGGTAAGCCCCGGCGCTTCCAGATCCGCATCGATGATCAGTAATTTTTTATACTCCCCATACCGTTCCGATATCTCCCTGGCCAGAGAAATCAGCGACAACGTTCTGCCAACGCCTCCCTTATAGGAATGAAACGCGACAATCGGAGTTCCCGGCAGCTCATCCTTTTTCTCAGACCTGTCGTCTCTCATGTATATATCCTGAAACAGGGGCATTCTGCCCGGAGAAAACCGCTCTCCTTCGTCCCCGTCCGCATATGCAACGGAAAGACTGCTCCCGTCAAAATCGATTCGGATTTCTCCGTCATCATAATTCTTCCCAAAAATAGCTTTTAATGTCTCCTCATCTTCCTCCCACTGACGGTTCCCCACATCAGACTCAATCACAATCTCATCCTGATACACTTCCACCCGCTTCCAGCTTTTCGGCCACTGGTTACTGTGCCTCATGAGTTCTGTCTCCACATCAAACCATGTAAATAAACGCATTGCTTCCCTCCTACACCATCGTTTTCAGCCACTCCGCAACCTTTACCAGCGTTTTTTCCGCCTTTTCCTCTTCCCCTGGATCCGCTGTCTCTATCCCGTAGCGCCACAACTCATTAAACCGGGACGGAGGTACTGATCCACCGCCATGTTTCAGCTGAATATCCCGAAGTATGAAATCATTCCGCGGGTTCACTTCTTTTATCATATCCTTTACATTATGCCCCATCCATCTGCCCTGACCGGATGCACAGTACTCTTCATATGAATTCTTTCCGCTGTTTTTCAGAATCAGATATTTTAATCCGCATTCTACTGAATAAAACAGAATCAGCCGCCTTGTCTTTTCACTTCCGTCGGATTGATTGTAAAGACGATAATGCATCCGAAAGCTGTTTTTAAACTCCTTCTGCGTTACATTCAGTTTTTTGTCCGCCATTTTCTCTCCCGTCTCTCCCACCAGATTCTCCCTGCATTATAACCGATTTACGTCCGCAATACAATGAAAAAGAAAAGGCGGAGTTCATTCCATACTGCAATGAACTCCACCATATCTGATCACTATATTTTCACGTGCGGTATCCTGTAAAACCTTCAGCTCCCACCGTCCTCCACCGCCCGAAGCTCCATCTCATACGCCGGATATTCCCCCGGCTCCACCGGCATCGGGATCCCGGCCTCCATCAGCGCGGAACCGTAATGCCTGCGGCGCGTTCTCTGATCCTCATACAGCACGTCCGGCCGAAGGCCCTGAAACCGCACATAGGTCACCGCCATATTTCCGTGGGTCTCGAGCATCACCACGCTTAAAAGAACCCTTTTTTTATCCTCCGAGACAAACATCCATGCCGCATACGCGTCCCGGTACGGATCGGACAGACGGTAATAGCGGCCGCATCTTACCACGGACTCGCGGTCCTTATAGCGGCGGATCTGTTCCCGGATCTCCTCCCGCTCCTCACCGGTGAGCTTCGCCGGGTCGAGCTCATAGCCGAAGGTGCCCGCCATCGCCACCACGCCCCGTGTGTGAAGGCTTACGCTGCGCCCGGTCTGATGATTCGGCACCGCGGACACGTGGGATCCCGCCACAGATACCGGATAGAAAAAGGACGTCCCGTACTGGATGCGCACCCGGTCGACCGCGTCGGTGTTGTCGCTGCACCAGATCTGCGGCGTATAGTACAGCATCCCGGCGTCAAACCGTCCGCCGCCGCCGCTGCAGCCCTCGATCAGCATGTCCGGGTAACGCTCCATCAGACGCTCCAGAAAATCGTAGACACCCAGCACATAGTCATAGGTCACACGCCCCTGGCATCCCGCCGGCAGCGCCGCCGAATATACGTCCGCGATGCTGCGGTTCATATCCCACTTCACATACTCGATGTTTCCCTGGTCGAGCACAGCGCAGATCTGCTCAAACACCGCGTCCCGCACATCCTTCCTGGAAAAATCGAGCACGAGCTGGTTTCTCCCGTAAACCGGTTTTCTCCCGGGGACGCGCATCGCCCAGTCCGGATGCTGCCGGTAGAGATCGCTGTCCTCCGAGACCATCTCCGGCTCAATCCAGATGCCGAATTTCACCCCGAGCCCGTTCACCCGGCGGATCAGCTCCCCCAGGCTGCACCCGAGCTTCTCTTCGTTCACCTGCCAGTCCCCGAGGCCGCTGTTGTCATCCGGCCGCTTGCCGAACCACCCGTCGTCCATCACGACCATATCGATCCCAAGATCCGCAGCCTCCCGTGCCAGAGAGAGGATCGTCTCCCCGGAAAAATCAAAATATGACGCCTCCCAGCTGTTGATGAGCACCGGACGCGGACAATCGGCATATCTGCCGCGGATCAGATACTTCCGGATCAGCCGGTGATAACGCCCGGAGAGCACGCCAAAGCCCTCCCCCGAATAGCACAGCACGGTTTCCGGAACAGCCAGGGATTCCCCTGACCCCAGCGGATAGTGGAACTTATCGCTCTGTAAGCCCATCACGACTCTTGTCTGCTCGTACTGATCCCGCTGCGCCTCGCACTGAAAATTCCCGCTGTAGACAAACATCAGGCCATAGCAGCCGCCCGCATCCTCCGTCGCGCTTTGCTCCGCGAGGATCACGGCCGGGTTATACTGATGGCTCGAGGTTCCCCTCAGGCTCCCGATCATCAGGCTTCCGTGCGCAACGGGCGTCCTCTGCACGTTTCGTTCCATCGTATGGCGTCCGTAGAAGCTGATCAGGTCATACTCTCCCGTGATAAAATCCAGGCAGGCGGACGCCGCCTTTTCCACGATGATTTCTTCGCTGCCGCAGTTGCGGATCACAGCGCTGCGCGTGATGATATCCTCCGCCGCAAGCACGCCGTACAGCAGGCGCACCTGCACATGGCTCACCGGATCCTCCAGCACAATCTCTAACGTCTGCGCCTCCCCTTCCCCGGCAGATACGGCGGGCAGACCGGTTAACCCGTATTTCCCATCCCGGATCTGATGGCGGACATAGCGCAGGTCGCAGCAGTCCGAACCGTCCGCGTTGTGGACGATGAGCGCATGGTTCCGGTAATCCCCGGTTCCCATCACCGCATATTCCTGCGGAAGCATATCAAGAGAATAAGTCCGGTCTCCGGCCACATCGGCCGGATTCCCGGAAAATCCTCTGTCGTAGTAGGTCAGAAGGTAATCCATATCACCGTCCGTTTTTCCACCGTAATAGAGATGCAGAAGAAACCCGTACGCATCCACCTTCATCTGATAGGTTGTGTGTGCGGTCTGCAGTGTAAAAATCCGTGTATCCTGATGATAAACAATTGCCATATCCTACCTCTTATTTTACCGCTCCGTTCACGACGCCGTTTAAGATCTGCTTCTGACAGATGATGTAGAAGATCAGAATCGGGATCAGCGACAGCAGGTACGAGGCGAACGCCAGGTTATAATTCGTTCCGAACTGCGACTGGAAATTTAACTGTGCCAGCGGCAGCGTATTCTGTCCGGAGCCCGCCATAATGACGAGCGGCGTCATCACGTCGTTCCACACCGCAAGCGCCGTCAGAACCGCAACCGTCGCATGCATCGGCTTCATCACCGGGAAGATGATCGACCAGTAGGTCCGCCATGTGCTCGCCCCGTCCACTCTCGCGGCCTCCTCGAGCGCAACCGGAATATTGACCAGATACCCCGCGTAAAGCATGGTATTCATCGGCATATAAAAGACGACATATAACAGGACGACGCCGACCCAGTTTCCAAGCCCCATCTCCGCCGTCTGCTTTGCGAGCGGCATCATCAGGATCGCAAACGGCACGAACATACCGCTGACGATAAATAGGTACACCAGATTATAAAATTTACTCTTCGCCTTATTTCTCCCCAGCGCATATCCCATCAGGGAATGGATGATCAGGGAGAGCACCACGGTCACAACGCTGATTAACAGGCTGTTTAACAGTGAATGCCAGAAATCCGTCACCCGCATGGCCTCGCGGAAATTGTCAAGGCTCCAGTGCTGCGGCAGGGACAAAATCCCGCTGATGCTCGTCGTCATCTCGGACGGCTGTTTGAAGGCGATAATGATTGTCATGTAAAGCGGAAACGCAATGGTGGAAAGGCCCAGGATCAGAAGCGCCATCACAGGCCAGTTTGTCTTTTTATTCTCTATCATAACTGCTCCTCCTTCTTACCCGAAAAACTTGTCTGCGCGACAGAAACCGCGACAATGACAATAAAGAAGATTACCGCGTTCGCACTCTGAAAACCGAACTGTCCGCCCGACATACCGTTATTGTAAATCAGGTAGGAGATCGACTCCGTGCTCTGCGCCGGGCCGCCCTTCGTCAACGCCATGATCTGGTCAAACACCATCAGGAAGTTTTTCACACACAGCACCATGTTGATCGAGAAAAACGGGATGATGAGCGGGAAGGTCAGATAACGGAACTGCTTCCATCCGGTCGCGCCGTCCAGCCCGCCTGCCTCATACACATCCTCCGGCACAGTCTGTAAGCCGGAGATATAAATGATCGTGTTCATCGCGATCGCCTGCCATGCACAGACAATCATCACGCCGATCCACGCCCGGTTCGGATTCGAGAGAATGCTCGTGCTTAAGGAATCAATGCCCGCCATGTCCGCCATCGCCGGAAGGATATAGGTGAAAAAGTAGTTGAATATGTAGCCGACAACCAGCGATCCTAAGATATTCGGCAGAAAGTACGCGCCGCGGAAAAAGCTTTTCGCGCGGATTTTGCTGTTTAACGCCAGCGCGAGCATCAGGCTGATTACATTTGTGACAATTGTAGAAATAACTGCCAGCTTAAATGTAAACAGGTAGGATTTTCCTACGCGGGAATCCGTAAACAGATCCATATAATTGCGCAGCCCGACCCAGTCATAGCTTCCGAAGCCCTTAAAATTCGTAAAACTGTAATACACGCCGCGGATCAGTGGGATCGTATTAAAACAGATAAATAACGCAAGAATCGGAATCGTAATCAGTAAAAACGTTCTTTTTCTATCATTCTTCATGGTATTCCTCCTTCATACCTGCCAGCCTCTATTTGCCCTGCGACGCTTCGTATTCCTGCACCATGCGGATGATGTCGCGGTTGTAGCGCTGCCAGTCCGTGTCGAATTTCTGCAGGAACGCGTCCACATCCTGCTCGATCAGGAAGGTCTGGATCTGCGCATCCACCGCCATCTCGGACGGGTAATAGTGATCCTGATAGTCCGTCATGTTTCCGGCCGCGATGTCCTCCGTCATGCCGTCAAGCATGGACGGCAGCGTGAAATCGCCCGTCTTACAGGGAATTGCCGTCTGTGCGTCGATGTATTTCTGAAGGTTCTCCTGTGCGAGCAGGAAATCGAGCACCTCGTAGGCCGCTTCCTTATTCTTACAGTCAGCCGTCACGCAGAACTGAAGGTCGATACCGGAATTTAAGATGTTCCCTTCCGCGTTATCATTCGCCGGCATCATGAAGGAATCGACATTCATCTCCGGGTTCACGGATAAGATCTGCGGCACCGCATAGCTTCCGATCGTGTACATCGCGGACTCTCCGCGCGCAAACGCGGTACACGCGTCATTGTAGTTGTAGGCAAAGGGATCGTCCGGCCCGTATTTTAAGAGCTCTAAGTACTTCTCGGAAACCTCCCGGTACTCGGTCGAAAAGGTGGTCTCACCGCGGTTCACCTGCTTTGCCGTATCCGCCGGCGCCAGATCTACCGCCATCGCGTTCCAGGGTGCCAGACAGGTCCAGGTATCCTTAAATCCAAAATAAAACGGAAGGATCCCCTCGCCCTCAATCTGATCGCACAGCGCCATCAGCTCCTGCCAGTTCGTCGGGATCTCCCAGCCGTGCTCCTCGAACATATCACGGTTGTAAAGAATCCCGGCCGCATTCGCCACATAGGGCACCGCAAAGGTTCCGTCCATCGGCACGAGCTCGAGCGCCTCATCAATCTCCAAATAAGCCGGATTGATGTCCGCCAGACCCGGATAATCCGAGACATCCGCCAGAATCCCCGCATCCACAAAATAAGAGTAATTGATGTCGCCGCCGATCCCGATGATATCCGGATAATCCTCCCGGATAAATCTGGTACGCAGGATCGTCATGGCATCATTCGGAGAGCTGATGGTCAGATGAATGTTGTCGTGGGTCGCATTGAACTCTTCTTCCACCATCGTAAAATAATTTGCCGCTTCCGGCTTGTACTGGACAATCTCGATCTGAATCTTCCCGTCATCTGCAGAGTTCCCGCATCCGGCAAAAGAAAGTGCACCGGTCAGACAGCACGCGATCATCCCAAAGCATTTTACACGTTTTCCTTTCATAGCTTTTCTCCTTCTATAACTTGATAAGCGCATTTTATCATACCTTTATGCTACCATAAATAGCAGTATTTTTGATGATTTATGCCGTAATGCGATTTTTTAGGGATATAGTTGAAGTCATGACGCATTTTGATATATAATGAAAAAGTTCAGCCAGTCGGAATCGTATGGGTGAAAATCGTGCTCGCACGAATTTTCATCCATCGGTTTCGACTGAGGGAGCTTCCGTATATGAGCAAAAATAAGCTGCGTCAGCAGCAGAGAGCGCGTCAGCGCGATTTTGCGAATGGCGCGGGCTGAACTTTAACTTTTACCGAAGACCAGAACGGAGGTATCTTATGAGCGAAGTGATTTTTTCTGTCTTTCCAAGTGAAAATTTTGTCGACCTCGGTCTCTACCAGTACGGCTGGGAGCAGTGCGATCCCTCTCACTCCTTCGGCCCGGCCGCCAGAAACCACTATCTCTTCCACTACTGCCTTTCCGGCACCGGGACACTCTATGCGGAAAATTCCAAAGGAGAGTCCGTCACGTATCAGATCAAAAGCGGCCAGGGGTTTCTGCTTTTTCCGCATCAGATCTGCACCTATATCGCGGATCGTGAGCTTCCCTGGGAATATGTCTGGCTGGAATTCGACGGGCTGCGCGCAAAAGAGACGGTTGAGCTCGCAGGCTTAAGCAGAGATCAGCCGGTGTATAAAACGCGCTATAAGGATATTGCGGAAGCCATGAAAAACGAGATGCTCTATCTCGTAAACCACAGAGACGAATCCCCGTTTCACCTGATCGGACATCTCTATCTGTTTATTGACAGTTTTGTCCGCTCCTGCGCGTCGACCAATATTCGGCACGAAAACAGTCTGCGCGATTTTTATATAAAGGAAGCAATCTCCTACATCGAGCAGAATTTTCAGAACGACATCTCCGTGGAGGATATCGCCGCGACCTGCGGCTTAAACCGGAGCTATTTCGGAAAGATTTTTCATGAGACAATGGGAAAGTCCCCGCAGGAATTTTTAATCTCCTACCGCATGACAAAGGCCGCCGAGCTCTTAAAGCTCACCGGCCTCTCCATCGCGGATATCGGGAACGCAGTCGGTTACCCGAACCAGCTGCACTTCTCCCGGGCGTTTAAAAATGTGTACGGAATCTCGCCGCGGCAGTGGCGGTATGAGCATGGGGGGAGTTAAAAAAAGCTTGAAACAATGTGCTTTACACCGTTCAGACAATCCTTTATAATAAACGTGTAGCAGTATATACTGACAGCAGACAATCAAAAAGGCGGTGAAAGGATGGTACAGGAAATGACACTTGATGAATTAAAACAGGTCACAATCGATTATTACGTAAATCTGCAGCGTATTAAAAAAGCTGACACCGGCAACAATCCCGAATTAGAATATCAGTTAAAGATTTACAAAAACAAACTTGCCTCTTTGGGGATTCCGTCTGAAGAATACGAGATGTAATCCGACTTCCTGCCGCATGACAAAGGCCGCCGGGCTCTTAAAGCTCACCGGCCTCTCCATCGCGGATATCGGGAACGCAGTCGGTTACCCGAACCAGCTGCACTTCTCCCGGGCGTTTAAAAATGTGTACGGGATCTCACCGAGGCAGTGGCGGTGTGAGCATGGGGGGAGTTAAAAGACCTCCGCATAAAATCCCCTGGTCTTCCCCTCCACATACGCGTCCGCCGTCACACGGAAGGTATCGGTAAATTTCAAATCCACGGAGGAGCTGCCCACGGATACCTCATACTCACCGGCCTCGATCTTCCAGCGCATCGTACAATCCAGAAACGCCAGCTGTCCCGGCTTCACGCGGAAGGTGAGCTCCCGCTTCTCTCCCGGCGCGAGATGAATCCTCTTAAAACCGGCCAGCTCTAAGACCGGACGGCTCATGCTGGCGCAGAGATCCCGGATGTAGAGCTGTATCACCTCATCCCCGGCGCACGCTCCGGTATTTTCCACCGTCACATGAATCACCGGTGCTTCTCCCGGCCAAAGCTCCTTTTTCTCCAGTGAAAATTCTGTGTAGTCAAACGTCGTGTAGGAAAGCCCGTGCCCGAAATAATACCGCGGCGCGTGCGGGCAGTCCACATAATCCGGGAACGCGATGCTCCCCTGCTGGTGCCAGGAGGAGTTATTTTTATGGTTGTAGTATATTGGAATCTGTCCCGCATGCCGCGCGACGGTCACCGGCAGCTTTCCGCCCGGATTATACTCCCCGGTCAGCGCGGCAGCAATGGCCTCCGCCCCGCCCTCCGCCGGGTTCCAGGCCTCAAGGATCGCATCCGCATACCGGTCCGCGGCGTCGCTGGAGATGGCCCTGCCGTTAAAATGCACAGCTGCCACCGGTTTGTGTAACGCGCCCAGCTTTTCAAGAAACGCCTCCTGGCAGACCGGCAGATTGATGTCCGACGCGTCGATGCCCTCTCCCATGGAGGCAATGGAGCTGGTACCGTGCTTGCCTCCCAGGGTCACGATCACAAGATCCGCCTCCTTCGCCAGCGCAAGGGCCTCCTCATGACCGGACAAATCATCACCGGCAAAGGGATAGCCGTACGCCCAGTCAGTCTGCACATCCGGCAGCTTCTCCCGCAGCGCATCCAGCAGACTCTTCACCCCGGGATTCTGCCGGCGCAGCACCTCCCAGAACGCCTCCTGATCCGCCTGGATCGGGGTTCCCGGTATGGTCTCCATCTCCACCGCCTTTCCGTTCTTTGTGGCGTCGATGCCTGCCATGGTGGAGATTGCGGCAACTTCTCCCTCCGCCATGGAAAAATGGGTGTATCCACCGTAATAAATCTTCGGATCCGCCGCATGACAGCCGATCACCGCGATCTTTTTCACATCCTTTGCAATCGGAAGCACGCCCGTATTTTTTAACAGCACCAGCGACTCCTTTGCCGCGTCAAGCGCCGTCTCTTTATCTCCTTCCCGGAAAAACACGCACCGTAACTCCTCCCCGGTCAGGGCGTACGGATGCTCGAACAGCCCCATCCTAAACTTCGTCTCCAGCACACGCAGTACTGCCTGATCGAGCACACGGATATCCGCGCTCCCCTCCGCAAACCGTGCGAGCAGCTTCTCATCATAACAGCACATCATCGGCAGCTCCACATCCATCCCGGCCTCCATCGCGCGAAGCCCCGCGTCCGTCCGGCTCTCCGCCGCCCGCTGCACCGTATAAATATTTTCGATGGCCCCGTAATCCGACACGGCGATCCCGTCAAATCCCATCTCCTCCCGTAACAGACCTGTCAGGATCTCTACAGTTGACGATACCGGCTGCCCGTTGATCGTGTTGTAACAGGGCATCACGCCACGCAGACCGCCCTCTGTGATGGCTGCCTGGAAGGGTTTCGCATAGATCTCCCGCAGCTGACGCTCTGAGATGTCGCACTCCGTCCCGTGGATTCCGCCGATGGAGGCATGAAACCCCAGGAAATGCTTTGCCACGCCCTCGGTGCGCATGCCGCCCTCGTCCGTTCCCTGGAGCCCTTTCACATACGCAGTTCCCATCGCCGCCGCAAGCGCGGGATCCTCCCCGTAGGTCTCACCCTGCCTGCCCATGCGGGCATCTCTTGAAATATCAAGCACCGGCGCTAAGGTCTCGGACACGCCGATGGCCCGTTCCTGCCTGCCGACGATTTCACCGACGCGCTCCTCAAGCGCCGGATCCCAGGAGGAAGCCCGTCCGATCCCGGAGGGAAAACTGGTCGCCCCCTGGATATACGCGCCGCAGAGCCCCTCCATATGAAAGATCGCCGGGATGTGATGTTCGCTTTTACGCATCACGATATCCTGAATCTCACGCTGAAACTCTGCCCCTTCCTCCAGTGTCTTTAGCCCGCGCATCTGCAGGCAGCTGATGTGACCGGCCCCCTGCGGAAAATCCCGCTCCAACGTCTCATACGCCCCTTTCTGCGCCGGCGGAAAACAAATCAGCTGGGAAAGCTTCTCCTCCAGGCTCATCTGCGAGAGCAGCAGTTCGGCACGCCGTGCCGGGGATAAGTTCGTGTTCATGTATTCCTTCATTTTGTTCCTCCATTCTGACTCATTCTGACTTTTCCTGTTACAGCCAGAAAAAGCACTTGAACCTGATGAATCGCTGTGGTATGATACATTATAGAAGGAGCAACCGCCCACAAAGTGGTTGACCTCCCGGTTTGGCTATATAAGCCTACCTGTTTAGGGCAAGAAACAAGGTAGGCTTATTTATTTGCGCTTAGTCCTATCTATGTAGGTAAGCAATGCGATCAGAAACGAACCGCCTATAAACAGCAGGCTGAAAACTTCGTATGTACTCATTTCGCACCACCTCCCTCTTCCTGTATTTCCCATGACGGGATCATGCCGAAGGGCCTCGCGGCGAATGCCGCTTCAGAAAGGTCGGGAGGCTACCACCTTGTAACACGGTTACTCAGTTAGCATATTAACACATATCCATATTTTCTACAATCATCCTTCAAATTTCTGGTAATAGTTCACAATCATTTTCATACCGAATGCTACGACTCTCTGACCGCCAGCACCGCTATTCCTTTTTTCTCTATAACCTCACTCCTTCACGCCGCCCAGCGTAATTCCCTTCACAAAGTACTTTTGGAAAAAGGGATACGCGATGACAACCGGCAGGATCCCGACCACCGCAATCGCCATACGGATTGTCGTGGACGGCAGATCCGCCGTGCTCGCTGTGATCATCTGGGAACTGGAGGATCTTAAAATCGACTGGATATTCTCGTTTATGTTATTGAGAATATTCTGAATCGTATACAACCTCGCCCCGTCACGCTTCGACAGATAATACAGTCCGTTCGTCCAGAATTTATCCCATATCAGTCTCCTTTCCTCAGCTGTCATGCATCGCGTTTCTATCGCATCGCTTCGCCATACCGTCAGATTATAAAAAGAAAAAGTGGCCTGCACCATACCGGTATCAAACCCCTTTTTTATCAGATCAAACTCTTTTCTTCCTTACCTCATCAATCATCTTCTGCCCGCATTCCGCGATCGCCATGATATCCTCATCCGGCATTCCGCGGCGCAGCATATTTCCCACAATCCGCTCCGTCTTCTCATCCATTCCAAGAGAGCGGCCCTCGCTTAAGCCCTTCTCCATACTCTCCTCCATGATCTTCCTGATCGCTGTACACATATCGATCCTGCCGTCCTTTCTGTAATAATCCTTCTTCCCGATCAGCTCCTGCGCATTCGTGCAGCATGTCACCACATCAAACGCATCCTCTTCCATCTCCTGATAATACGGATCCTGATTCACCAGGGCAAGAAGCTCCTTCTCATCCTCCGCACACCGTATGAAGTCAAACACCTGCCGGATATCCGTCCGGAAGACACCGGTGTCCTTCCACTTCCGGATCTCAATCAGGTTGATCCGGTAGTCCGGCGTCACACGTCTGAGCTCTTCTGGCATATCGGCAAAATCCAGCATTCCGTGCAGTGATTCCGGTCCGTCCCATGCCGTTTCCCCGCTGTAAAGAATGAATGTCACAACCGGATGCAGCCTGCTGTCTTTCCGAAAGCCGTAGAGATATTCTCCCGCACCAAGCCCCCCGGCCTGTTTTCTGACCTGCTTACGGATCCCTGCCGCCTGCTTCTCATATTCCCCAACATCATACGCCAGGCTGCGCAGCGGAATGGAATAATCAATGGTCTTTTGATTCTCGATTCCGATCACCGCAAAGTTCACCCCGAAGGCTGCCTTCCGTATTGCATCGCGTATTCTGTTCCTTTTCCGCAGTCCGCTTTTCCTGCCTCCTGCGGGCCTGCCCGTCTGCAGTCTGTGGCTTCGGAAGAATCCCGTCTGCGTGTCCAGCTCCTGCAGATCCGTCTCTGATACCACCGGACTGCCTGTAAAGACGATCCCGTTGATCAGATCCGCGTACCGGCCGTTATCCGCAAAGAATTCTTTCCATCCTGTGTCCTGATTCATCTCCTCTTCCTCCTGTACCGCGCAGGAGCTCTTTGGAAACCCCTGCTTTTTTGTGTGAATAAAAGCATGAATTTCCCGACTGGTGACGGCCCGCAGACGAACTACTGCCGGTCACATAGATATGACAGATGACGGGGATATCCCCGAAACACAGAAAACCGGTATGATTTTCTGCAATATAGAAAATATGCTTTGACCTGACTATAATACTCTCAGAAGCATATTTCAAGCTTTTCATTTTTATTTGTTACAAATTACCAGAAAACTGGTGTCATCCCTTCTTCCCGTAATTCACCGGGCTGCACCCGTAATATTTCTTAAACGCATTGGAAAACCCGGCCGCGCTCTGATAGCCGGTCTGCAGCGCGACAGCCTCCACTCCCAGCCGGCCGGATTCCGCTCCCCGTCATAGCGAAGGAGCATGTCCCAGAGATCCGCCACCAGTTGTCCCTTCCCGTCCGAATTTCCGTACACCACGCCGTCCCGCCGGTCCGGGAAATAATAAAAATAGCCGTCCGCCCCGTCCGCTGTCTCCGCCATATTTTTCAGACGGTAAAAAAACTTCATCCGGTTCTTTTTTACAGTATACTCCGCTTTTATCATATCATCAAAAAGAAGCCTGCGCCATACCGGCATCAAGCTTCTTTTTTGTCAGATCAAACCGTTGTCCCCCGGCCGTTCCTCTGTCGGACCGGCCGGGGGACATGCTCCCTGTCTCTATGTAGCTGTGATTCTATTCCTCACTCCTGCGCCGTATTGTCAATCACGATCGGCGTGATAATAATATTTTCCGCGGAGACATTTGTCTTTCTCTTTACGATGTCCTCGACCTGCGCGCGCTTCGCGTCCGTCACCTCGCCCATATTTAAGACGACGTCGCAGCTGTCGTCCGTGATACTCACCACCACATCGGTAAAGCCCTTTGCCTCTAAAAGCATCTCCGCAGCGGCCTCCCGCTCCGCGATATCCGTCATCGCGATCATCTTATTCACAGCGTCCTGCTTTAATCCCTCGGCGATCGTCGTGTTATTTACGATCTCTAAGAGCGCTTCCTTGTTCTTCGAGCGGATCTGCTCACGGTTTAATTTCATCTCCGCCGCATAGTCGAGATTTGCCACCGATGTGCTTGTGAGTACAGCCTCTCCCGGATTCTCCACGCCTTCCACGCCGGACGCGTCCGCCACGACATCCCCGGTCCCTGCCGCGTCTGTACCTGCAACGTCAGTTCCTGCCGTGTCTGTTCCTGCAACGTCAGTTCCTGCCGTGTCTGTTCCTGCTGCAACATCGGCCGGCTCACCCGCGGTATCCGCGAACTCCAGCGGATTCTCCGCCCCCGCTGCCGCGGTATCCGCAGTCTGCGTATCTCCCGTCTGAGCCAGCTCCTCACCGGTTCCCTCGTCCGTAAAAATCTCTCCCTCCATCAGCGCGTCGTCCGAAATCTCATAATCCAGATTCATATTGTCCGCGTTTGCGCTCGCCGCGATGTCTTCATCCTCAATGTTGTTGTTCATGTAGCTGAAATACCCGGCTACCGCAATCATAAGTGCCAGCGCTGTGATGATCAGCTGGTTTTTCCGAAATATTTTTTTCACTTCGATTCCTCCTTGGAACACATCTTAACTACCTTAATTCTATGCACCTCCACCGGCAATAATGCCATCACCGAGTCCGAAATATCAGAAATTACGGACGGATGATCCGCGCCCTCCGCAACCACAACCACGCCTGTGATCTCCGGAAGTTTTTCCTTTTGTACATAGGGCCGGGATTCCTGTCCGTTCTCCACGCAGACCGTCTGCTCCTGCGTCTGTGTCTCCGAAACCGTCCGGCTTCCCCCCGCCGCATCGCTCTCCTCCGTCACCGTCGTCTGGGCCGTCCGGTCCTTTTCCACGACAATCTCCCCCGCATCGGCAACCGTGATCATAACCTCCACCTCACCCACGCCTTCCATCTTTGAGAGCACTTCTTTTAACCGCTCCTCCAGATACTCCGCATATGCCTGCGGATCCCGGCCGGCCACAATGCCGGCGGATGCTTCCCCGACATTGCTTTCGGCACGATCCACGGATTTTGCGCTGTCATCCTGCGCCCCGCCCAGGGCTCCGCCGGCTTCCCCGTTTCGCGACGAGGCCGCCTTCTCAAACGGCGTCGCAATGACCAAAAGCAGAACCCCTGTGAGCGCGAGCACAACCCAGTCGCTCTTTTTTAACTGCCGCCATTTTTTCTGTGCAATCCAGTCCTTCCACCCTTTCACCTTTCTTTCCCCACCTTTCTCAGTGTATCCGCACCACGGAAGGATCCACCCGGTAATATGACGCAATCTCACGCGCCAGCTCCCCGTGCTCTCCCGCACCGGACGTATCCCCGGCGTTCTTCCCGCCGGCCGCTCCGGACGTATCCCCGGCGTTCTTCCCGCCGGCCGCTTCGGACGTATCCCCGGCTCCCGGTCCCTCCCCCAGCACGATCTCCCCGATCACAATCTCCCCGACCGTCTGCCCGTCGTCTTCTACATCCGTCTCCGAAATCCACAGCTCGATCTCCGCCACCTCATATGACTCCGAGAGGCGCACCCGTGCGTCGGCCGTCTCATATCCGTACTGTCCGGCGAGCTGCATCACATCCTCCGCGATTGCCCTCTCATACTGCGCGGCCATATAATCCTTCTCCATATATTCCATCCGCTCCATATCCCGCGAGATCCCGGAAAGCTCCTCCGCAAATTCCTCATAGCGGACCATCTTAAGAAACGTCTCGCTGTCAAAAAGCACGGACAGCACGGGGGACAGCAGCCCCATGGTCAGGATCATTCCCGCAAAAAAACGGATATACTTCGAAAGCCGCTTTCCGGGCGGCAGATAAAGCAGCAGTGCAAGCAGCACAAACAGCACGAGAAAGCTTTTCACATATGCAGTCATCCTCTTCTCCCCTTCCCGGCGCCGGCATCAGAAAAATCCGGAGGCGGCCGTCGTCAGCGCAACCGTCAGAAATAACAGCGCCACACAGTAAACCACCAGCTTCAGATACAAAAAACCGCCCTCCGACATCCCTTTTAAGCAGCCGGCAATCCGCTTGTCCGTCACCGGCTCCACGAGCACAGCCGCCAGCTTATACAGCACGGACATCGCGAAAATCCGAATCACCGGCAGCAGCCCGAGCACCACAAGAATCACAAGCGCGGCCGCGCCGACACAGTTTTTGATCAGCACACCGGAGCCGACAAGCATTTCCCCTACCCCGTTTATGACATTTCCAACGCCGGGAATCATGGATGCCGCGCGGTTTAACGTTCCGCTGATCAGCTTATCCTTCACCGGGGAAATCAGCCCCTGCACCACATTTAACCCGAGCACAAGAATCCCCGCGCTCTTCATTCCCCACTCGATCCCGTTTTTTAACAGCTCCGTCAGATTTTCAAACTTTTCATCCTCAAAAAAATGGTTGAACAGCTCCATGATGACGTAAATGTGGATCAGCGGCAGCAGCAGATGTAAAAACAGCCACTGTACCAGATAAATCACAAGAAAGGCCAGCTGATAAAACCCGGCCGAGCTTTCCGGCCCCGCGGAAAACACCATACTGACGCAAAGCGTCGGCACAAGCGCCTTCATAAAATCCGTGCTCTGGCCCAGGGCTTCCCTCGCGATTTCTGCACAGGCCAGAAACGACTGCATCAGAAGCACGGCAAGCACACAGTAGAGAAACAGGAAGCTGATCTCCGAGATATACGGGGAGCCAAACCCTCCGGAAACATTTTTTAACACCGAACATGCCACGGCAAGCATCACCGCCGTCACCAGAAGCTTCCGGTGCGTCTCCATCTCATAAAACAGCATGTCCAGAAACCAGTCCGCAAGGCTTCCGTAATCAAATCCCATAATCCCGTCCGCGAGAAACGATTCCACGATCCCGGAAAATGTAAGCTTTTCCCGCTGCTCTGGAAACAGCTCCTGCGCAAGCAGCTCGTCCAGTCCGTCAAAATCCAGCTCGCCCAGCCAGTGATCCAGATACTCCGCTTCCTCATCCGCCGCGCCATCCGCCTGCCCCGATCCACGCGACACGCTTCCCGCCTGCCCCGATCCACGCGGCATGCCCGCTTCCGACGGCCGGGCAGAGACGCAGTCCGCTGCCAGCGCCATAAAACACCCCAGAAGAAGCATCAGAATCCGTCGCCCCCATTTACGCCCTCTCATAGAAAACTCCCGATCGTCTCAAGAAAAACGTTTAACACCGGTATGCTCACCACCAGGATCGAGAGCTTCGCAAACACCTCGATCTGATTCGCGACCGCCGCGTACCCCGCGTCCTTGCAGATATTGATCGCAAATTCCGCGACATATGTAATCCCTACCATTTTTACCACCATCCCGATATACCTGCCGTCCACCATGATCATCGACGAGAGCCGGTCCGCAAACGCAAGCACGGTCTCCACCTTCGAGAGCATGTAGATGAAAATACAGATGCAGACCACCATGGAAATAAAAACGCTGTATTCTCCTTTTTCCTTCCGCAGGATCATCGCCACCAGCACACCCGCGATTCCCAGAACCGCAATCCGTATGATATCCATAACGCCCCCTTCGCCCGTTTCACAGGGAAAACATCGTCTGCATGGTCTCAAACAGCTCATAGATATAGGGGATGATCCAGAACAGCACAATGATCAGTCCCGCAAGGCTTGTCAGAAAAGCGTGCTCCTCCCTGCCGCTGTGCTTTAACACCTGGCTGATCACGGTCACCAGAATCCCGACTGCCGCTATCCGAAAAATTAAATTTACGCTCATCGCCTCTTCCTCCTCACAGCAGCAGAATAATCACCATCAGCCCGCCAAGAATGCTCACCGCGCCGCAGACCCGCTGCTTTTCCTTTTGTCCGCTTTGCGTTTCACGGATCAGAGCATCAAGCCGCTCCAGTGTGACGGCAAGGTGCTTTTTATTTTCCTCCACGCTTTTTCCAAAAAAAGCGCTGCCCGCCCCCTCGGCCACCTCCGCCTCCTCCGCGGAAAGCTTCAGTTCCTTCCGGTGCGCTGCAAACACGTTTCTCCACACGAGATCGCCCTGCCCCTGTTTTTTCTCGATCAGCTGATCCGCAATCTCCTTACAGATTTCGTTTATCGTTTCATCCCGCGTCCGCACAAAACAGCCTAAGAGGATTTCCACCGGCTGCATGGATTCATACGCCGCATACGAGATATCCACAAACAGCTTCCGCAGCTCGTACAGCCGCTTCACATGATCCGCAATCTCACTGTAAAACGTCACAGCCAGTCCCATACTCGCCGTGATAATCAGAATACTCCCCAGCAGTTTTAACATATCTTCTCCATCTCTGGCCCGCAGACCGTAAACCGCCGCCTTCCGTCCGGCTCCCGCTCAATCCACACATATCTCTGAAACAGACGTCTTCTCATCCGGCCGCGCAGATACGGGTTCTCTGATAACTCCTCCGGCGTCCCCGCGTGAAGCGTCCCGATCACGCGGCACCCCGCATATGCCGCCTGCTCCACCGCCGCGAAATCCTCCTCTGTGCCAAGCTCATCCACCGCGATCACCTGCGGCGACATGGTCCGAAGCAGCATCCGCATCCCCTCCGTCTTCCCGCAGCCGTCCAGCACATCCGTGCGCGGCCCCAGGTCATTCTGCGGAACCCCCAGGTGGCAGGCGCCAAGCTCTGACCGCTCGTCCACCACGCAGACCTTTAAGCCCGGACGCCCGGACGTCCCGCCGGAGATCTGCCGGATACAGTCGCGCAGCAGCGTTGTCTTCCCGTTCCCCGGCGCGGAAAAAATGAGCGTGCTGCAGATCCCGGACGCTCCTGAGAGATGCGGCACAAGCTCATCCGCACAGCCGCGCTGCTCGTGCGCCACCCGGATATTCAGAAACGTCACCGGGCCGATTCCGGCCATCTTTCCCTCCGAAAGCACCGCACCGCCGGCCAGCCCGATCCGGTGCCCGCCCTCGATCGTGATAAATCCCTGCTTTAGCTCCTCCCGGTAGGCATAGAGCGAATAACTGCTTATGTAGTTCATCATCTCGGAAATCTCTCTCACACCCATCCGGAACGTTTCATCCGTGCCTGTCCCTCCCGGCGCCGCAGGACGACGTATCCCGCTGTCATACAGAAATTCAACCGGCTGTCCGACCCGCACGCGGATCTCCTCAAGCCCCTTCTGCCATCCGCTGCCGGAGAGCATGTCCCGGATTTTTACCGGAAAAATCTGCCGTATTGTCTCCATCCTCCGCGCTTCCTCCATGCGTTTCCCTCCCTCCGTGCCTTCGCCGCAGGCCGTCCCGCACCCGCCGCCGCGCTGCGCTCTGGCCATGTTCTATTGTATGATGGCGGGCTGGTTTTATGACAAACATTTAAAAATCAGAATACCGCAATCCCCTCTCCTGTGCTATAATGGTCACAGACCACCACAGGAGGCATCACATCATGATCTACGTAAGCGAATTTACCTTCCCCGAACGGGAGAGAGAGACGGATTTTTTCTTCGACATCCGTCGCACCTGCTACGATTCCTTCTACCCCTTCGGGATCCTCTCAAAGCACCAGTTCCGGCGCATCGACTTTGAGCCGGTCACAATCCTGTGCGGCGGCAACGGTACCGGGAAATCGACGGCCTTAAACGTCATCGCGGAAAAGATCGGCCTCCTGCGCGATACGCCGGGCAACCGCTCGAACTTTTACGACGATTACCTGGCGCTCTGCACCCAGAAGACCGTCCATCCTCTGCCGAAGGAGAGCTGCATTATTACAAGCGACGATGTCTTTGACTATATGTTAAATATCCGCAATTTAAATCAGGGAATCGATCAGAAGCGCGAGACGCTGTTTGAGGAATATCTGGAAAACAAATATGCGCATTTTCAGATGAAATCCATCGCAGATTACGAAAAATTAAGAAAGGTGAACCAGGCGAGAAGCAAAACCCAGTCGCGCTATGTGAGAAAAGAGCTGATGGACAATGTCCGCGAATATTCAAACGGCGAGAGCGCCTACCGGTATTTTGTGGAAAAAATGTCGGAAAACGCCCTCTACCTGTTAGACGAGCCGGAAAACAGCCTCTCCGCCGAGCGTCAGATCGAGCTCGCGGAGTTTATCGAAAATTCCGCCCGCTTTTTCGGCTGCCAGTACATCCTCTCGACCCACTCCCCCTTCCTTCTGGCGATCCGCAGGGCGAAGATCTATGACCTCGACGAGGACCCGGTGGATGTGAAGCGGTGGAGCCGGCTGCCGAACGTGCGCACCTTCTATGATTTCTTTCAGAAGCATGCGCACGAGTTTGAGTGATGTCCTACATCCGCTCCGGCGCCGCAAACCCCAGCACGTCGATGCAGGTCTCTAACACCGACTTTGTCAGCTCTAACAGCCTGATATAAGATTTCTGCGTCGTCTCATCCTCCTCGGCCATGATCTTCGTCTCATGGTAGAAGCTGTTAAACGCATTGGCCAGCTCATAGATGAAGGCGCATACCTTATGCGGCGCCGTCTCCGCAAACGCCTGCTCCATCACCGCGTTAAACCCGGCGAGGGTCTGCATGAGATCCTTCTCGCTCTTTGAGTGCGCCGCCACGATCACCGCGTCGTCCGCCGTTTTCCCGCTGCCGTAAAATTTATTTAAGATCGATTTTATTCTCACGATCGTGTACAGGATGTACGGCCCCGTATTTCCCTCAAAAGAGGTAAAGCGGTCGATGTCAAAGACGTAATCCTTCACCGCCTGATTCGAGAGGTCGCCGTACTTGATGGCGGCGAGTGCGATCATGCGCGCCGTCTCCTTCGCCTCCTCCTCGCCGATCTCGAGATTCTCCTTTTCCTTCTGGTTCTCGGTGATCTTTTTTAACATCTCCTCGTTGACACTGTTCACGAGGTACTCAAGACGCATCACGCCGCCGTCGCGGGTCTTAAAGGGCTTTCCGTCCTTCCCGTTCATCGTTCCGAAGCCGATGAACTTCAACCCCGTCTCCTGCTTTACAAGCCCGGTCTTTCTCGCGCAGCGGAACACCTGGATAAAATGAAGCTCCTGACGCTTGTCCGCCAGGTAAATCATCTCATCCGGGTTATAATCCTGCATCCGCCATACGATCGTCCCGAGATCCGTCGTGTTGTAGAGGGACGCGCCGTCGGATTTTAAGATCATGCACGGCGGCACCTCCTTCGCGTCGGTCTCCTCCTTCACATCCACGACAAGCGCGCCGTCGGACAGATAGGCATAGCCCTCGTCCTTCATCTTCTGCACCATGTCCGGGATATAGGGATCTGCGTCGGACTCGCCCTTCCACAGCTCGAAGGAGACATTTAAGTTCTCATAGTTTCGCTTTAAGTCCGTCACGGAAACATTTAAAATATGATTTAATAATGCCTGATAGCCGCGTCTTCCCTGCTGCAGCTCAAAGGTCGCCTGCATCGCGGCCTCCTTGTAGGCCTCGTTTTCCTTCGACTTTCCGCTGGCCGTCGGGTAGATCTCCTCGAGCTCTGCAATCGTAAACGGAGCCTCTGTTGGATATTCTCCCTCATAGCTCCCGTCAAAATAAACGAGCTCTGGCTTCCGCTCCTTAAGCTCCGTGATGATTAAGCCCATCTGAAGTCCCCAGTCGCCTAAGTGCACGTCGCCGATCATATTGTGGCCCATAAAACGACCGATCCGCTTGACGCTCTCGCCGATGATCGCGGAGCGCAGATGGCCCACGTGAAGCGGCTTCGCCACATTCGGTCCGCCGTAATCAACGATAATTGTCTTCGGCTGGTCCGTCTTCTCACAGCCGAAGCGGCCCTCATCGGCCTGCATCTGCGCCACATAGTCCGCCAGGTACGCTTCCGTCAGCTTCAGATTCAGAAAGCCCGGTTTTACCGACTCCGCCATGGAAAACGCCGGATCCCCCGACAGCTTTTCCGCGATCTCATCCGCGATCAGAAACGGCGCCTTTTTATACTCCTTTGCCGCCGCCAGCGCGCCGTTGCACTGGTATTCGCAGAGATCCGGGCGGTTTGAGACCGTCACCTTTCCGTATTTTGCATCATATCCGGCCTCTGTAAAGGCCGCCGTCACCTTTTCCGTGATCAGATCCAGCAATTTCTTCATCGCTGATTTCCTCCCTTTCCTTCTTCTGTTCCCGCCACGGCTTCCCGTCCGTCATCCTCAGTCATGCCGCTCGCTCTCACAGTCAAATGTCTCGCAGAAACGCGCCGCGAAGGACGGCTCCTCCCCGCCCGCATACAGATGGGACGTATCCCCGAAGCTGCTGACGCGGAAGTTCGCAATCCCCTGCCTCCGTTCCTCAGTGTAGATCGTCGTCACCGAGGAAGGCGCCGCGCACAGATGATGCCACAGGATCATCGGCGAGACATGCATCAGATGGGACAGCAGCACGCACTCCAGCCCGAAATGGCAGAACAGCGCCACGGTATCCCGGTTCGGGCGCACCGCGCGGTAATACTCCCCCTCGCGCTCATAGCCGTGCCGTGCGAGCAGCGCGTCGAACTCTTTTGTCACGCGCGTATATTCCTCCCGCATCCCCGCCTCCCGCAGGATCTTCTGATCCATCCACAGATCCCGCCGGAAAAAATCTTCCTCGGCGAGCCAGTCCTGCGGCAGCCAGTCCCATGAAATCTTCTTACGGTCCGTGACGTCCGGCCGGCTGATCGGCACGAAAAATTCGCGCAGCCACTCGCATTCCGTCGCGGTACATCCCAGTTTTTTCAGGGTAAAAGACGCCGTGTCCTTCGCCCGTCCCAGCGGCGAGACGTAGCAGGCGCTGATCGCAAGCTTTGCCAGCCGCTCCGATAACAGCTCTGCCTCCTTCCACCCCTGCGGTGTGAGCGAATCATGTTCGTAATCCGGATCCCCGTGCCGTATGATCAGTAAACGCATCGTTTCCGCTCCTTTCTCTTATCAGGCGCTCTCCCCCGTCAGGCTTTTTCTCTGCCCGGAACACATTCGGGCACATCGCCGAATACCACATGCCGCAGCGGCTCAAGGGCCTTTCGCAAAATCACGCCGAGCACACAGCAGCAGATCACCTCTCCGATTCCCACGGTCAGCATATAAAACGGGATCGACCAGTCCCTCCCGCCGAACTCCATGACAAGCCCGTAGCCATAGCGCAGCACGGGCGGGATGATCAGCATATTCGCGACAACCGGCGCAAGCGTGCACAAAAACTTATGCTTCCGCAGCAGATATGTCCCAACTGCACCGACAAGTGTCGCAAAGCTTCCGAACACCACGTCATAAACGGGAGCTCCCGTCACAAGATTGGCGATCAGGCAGCCGACGGACAGCCCCGGCACCGCAGCCGGCGTAAAATACGGCAGCACGGTGAGCGCCTCGGAAATCCGCACCTGGATCGCCCCGGAGGCCAGGTTAAACGCCTGGATCAGACAGGTCATCACGACATAGATGGCCGCGATCATTGCGGCCTGAACCATAAACAGCACCTTTTTGTTTCTCATTTTCTCATTCTCCTTTAGTTTTGTTTTACGTCAGGAAGGTCTCGAACTGACGCGCCGCATGATACAGCGGTTATTACTTTATCATATCCTGCGGTAAAACGCAAGACCCGCGCGGGTTCCGGGACGCCGGACGCAGCACGCCCCTGCTGTGCCGGACGGATTTCTTCCGCTTTTTTCTCCGGTTTTCTTTACCGGATTTTAAGTTTTTCCTCACGTGGATTTAAAAAAGACCTGCTATACTGCTAAGAAATCACAATGACAGACAGAAAGGAGTGCCTGATCTATGAACATACTGATCCTCACCGGAAAATTCGGAACCGGCCATCTGGCCGCCTCACAATCGCTCCGACAGCAGCTGTCAGACAGCCTTCCCGACAGCTTTGTGGAAATCGTGGATTTTTCCGATTACGCCATGCCCGCGCTCTCCGGGCTGCTGTACAAAAGCTTCGGCCTGCTCGTCACGCACGCGGGCGCACTGTTTAACCTCTATTACCGGCTTACCTCCCTCGGAGGGCCCGACGCGCAGCCGCCCTTCCACGAGCTTCTTCTGGACCGGCTTACAGCGCTGCTCTGCGAGAAAAAACCGAACGCGGTGATCGCCACACATCCGCTGTGCGCCCAGCTCGTCTCGCTTCTGAAGGAAGAAACCGGACTTTCCCTGCCGCTTATCACCTGTATCACCGACATCTCCTCCCACCCGGAATGGATCAACCGGCACACGGACTGTTACATGGTTCCCACCACAGAGATCCGGGACCGTCTGATCGCGCGCGGCGTGACTCCCGCCCGCATCCATGTCACCGGCATTCCGGTCCGCGCGGAATTCCGCCAGCCCATACCGCAGCGTGACCCTCTGGCGGATGATCTCCTTTTGCGGCACAGAAAGCAGCCAGAGCGGCGGACCCGGCATCTCCTCGTCATGGGAGGCGGACTTGGCCTTCTTCCTCTGGATCTTTCCTTTTATGCGGATCTTGACGCGATCCCGGATACGCAGACCACCGTCATCACCGGCAGAAACGAAAAGCTGTATGAGAAACTCCGGGGACGTTTCGCAAACATTCAGGTGCTCGGCTACACTGCCCGGGTGTGGGAATATATGGCGCAGGCCGACCTGATCGTCACCAAGCCGGGCGGCATCACCTTATTTGAGACGATCTATTCCCAGGTGCCCGTATTCACCTTAAAACCGTCCCTGCAGCAGGAGCGCTCCAATGCGCGCTGGCTGACAGAGCGCGGGATCGGGTGGATGGCAAAGCGCCGGGACTGCACCCTGGAAATCCGGCTGCTGCTTTGGGATGACGGGCTTCTGGCAAATGCAAGAGCCCGCATGGCCCACATTCGGGAGCAGCTTGAAACCAGGGAGCTTTGCGAGCTGCTTGGCTCCCTCGCGCAGACCGGGGAGGCGGTGGCATGAGCGCGCCGGTCACCGGCAAAAAGAATCCCAGGCAGTGGATCGGCCCCGCATTTCTGATCCTGCTGGCAGGGATCACAGCCGCCGCGCTGCTGCGTGATCTCTCGCTCCCGCAGCTTGTAGCAGCCATCCGGCAGTTCAATCCCTGGTATCTCCCGGCCGGACTTGCCCTGATGACCGGCTATGTAAGCTGCGAAGCGCTCTGTATCTGGCAGATTCTAAGAAGGTTCGGCCATCCGGTTTTGTTTTGTCACTGTCTCGGCTATTCCTTTGTGGGATTTTATTTCAGCTCCGTGACGCCCTCTTCCACCGGAGGGCAGCCCGCGCAGATTTACTACATGGGTCGCGACCGGGTGCCCGCCGCGCACGGCGCGCTCGGGATGCTGCTGATCGCCGCCTGCTATCAGACCGCCTCCCTTCTCTGGGGCGGCGCTTTTGTCCTGCTGACGCCAGAGGTCTGCGCCTCTATGGCGGCACGGCTCGGCCCTCTGATGGTTTTCGGCGCCGCCGTGATGATCGCCCTGACGCTCGCCATGGGCGTCATGATGTTTCTCCCGGGCCCCGCACGAAGCATCTGCCACGGCCTTCTTGGGCTGCTTGCCGGCATGCGCCTGATCCGCCGCCTGGAAAAGGCCAGAGAGGCGCTCGAGCGCCAGCTTGACGAATATAAAAAAGGCTCTGCCTGTATCCGGCAGAACCCGGGACTCACCCTGCGCGTCCTTCTTTTATGTATCCTTCAGCTGGGGCTTTTGTATTCCGTGCCGTGGGTTGTGGCCTGTGCCTTCGGCCTGCGCGAAACCGGCTGGCTGCAGACCGCAGGAAGACAGGCGCTGCTGACGCTCGCCGTCTGTAATCTTCCGCTTCCCGGTGCCGTCGGACCGGCCGAAGGCGGATTTCTCAGCGCATTTTCCACGGTTTTCGGTCCCGCCCTCATCACGCCGGCCATGCTGATTTCCCGCGGGATCAGCTTTTATCTCTTCCTGCCGGTCAGCTTCGCCGTCACCGCGGCCGTTCACCTCCGCACCGGCCGGCAGACGCGGCGCCTGTGCAATCTGACATCCGGTCTCACGAAAAGAAATGCTCCGCAACCGTGATGCTCCCGATATAGACGACCGGCCCGGTCAGATGAATCTGGCCGTCCGGGTCAAATTCCACCAGAAGCGTGCCGCCGTGCATGTGCACCGTAACCCGCTCATCCACCAGCCCGAGCCGGTGTGACGCCGCAGCCGCCGCGCACGCGCCGGTTCCGGACGCATAGGTATACCCCGCACCGCGCTCATAGATCTCGATCTGGATATTCGCGCGGTCCATGACATGGCAGAGCTGCATATTGATCCGGTTCGGGAAATATTTGGAATGCTCCACATACGGCCCTAACTGCATCGCCTTTTTCTGACTGACCTCCTCTAACATGAGCACACAGTTCGGATTTCCGATCGAGACGCAGGTCGCGTTGTAGAAATTATCACAGAAAAAAATCGCCTCGTTGACGATCTCCCCGTCAAATCCCACCGCCGGGATCTCTCCCGCCAGAAATTCGGCGCGCCCCATATCCACCCGCATCCGGTCGCCCGCGTCATCCAGAAAGGTCACCCGCGTCTTTCCCGCCTTTGTGACCAGCTCATAGCTGTCCGCCGTGACATACCCGGCGTCTTTTAAATAGCGTGAAAAAATCCGGATCCCGTTTCCGCTCTTTTCCGCCTCGCTGCCGTCCGGGTTAAAAATCCGCACCGACAGCTCATCCCCGTTCTGAAACGGCCCGTATAAAATACCGTCCGCGCCCACGCCGATATTTCTTCTGCACAGCGCCTCCACCTGCCGTTCCGTGAGCAGGCAGTCATTCCGGTTCGGATCATATACCAGATAATCGTTTCCCAGTCCATGGTATTTACGCAGCGTAATCTCTGACATAAACACCTCCGCAACATACACTTATCTTTATTATATGCAGCTTCCCGGCAAATCGTTCCATCTTTTCTGGAAAAGCTTCTACTCGTCCGTGCCCTCATAAAGGATCCGCTCGATCTGTCCCTCCGTCACCTCATCCATCGGGCTGCCCGCGCCTTTGTTCTTTGCCTCCTCTTCCTCGCGCAGCCGCTCTTTTTCGACAAGCGCGTCGATCTCCGCCCATTTCGCCTCCTCGTCCGCTTTTGCCTCCTCCTCAAGGCGCTTTAAAATCTCCTCCGACTCATCCGGCTGCGGCGGAAGCGTATAATTTACATTCCAGAACTTCACGATACTTCTGGCAATCTTTTCTCTTTTATTTCTCTCGTCGATCGCATCTCCCATCTGGCTCACCCCCTTTTGCATGTTGAAATTTTATTGTATAAATCCAACCCAAATGAAGCATCCTTCTAATGTACGATCTTATCAGAATCCGGAGGTTCACAAACAGCATGGCTTCATATAAAGTTGAAATCTGCGGCGTCAACACCGCCAAACTCCCCATCTTAAAAGAAGAAGAAAAAGACGAGCTCTTCCGGCGCATCCGCCAGGGAGACGCCGCCGCCAGAGAAACCTACATCAAGGGAAATCTCCGGCTCGTCCTAAGCGTCATCAAACGATTCTCCGGCAATCATGAAAACGTGGACGACCTCTTTCAGATCGGCTGCATCGGCCTGATCAAATCGATCGACAACTTCGATCCCACCATGGGCGTGAAATTCTCCACCTACGCCGTGCCGATGATCATCGGCGAGATCCGGCGCTATCTGCGGGACAATAATTCGATCCGCGTCAGCCGGTCCCTGCGGGACACCGCCTACAAGGCCATCCACACCAAAGAGCTGCTGGCAAAAAATTCCGTACAGGAGCCTACAATTGACGATATCGCCAGAGAATCCGGCCTCACCAGGGAGGAGATCGTCTTTGCCCTCGACGCCATCCAGAGCCCGGTCAGCCTGTACGACCCGGTCTACACGGACGGAGGGGACACCCTCTACGTCATGGACCAGATCAGCGACAAGAAAAACCGGGAGGACAACTGGGTCGAGGAGCTCTCCTTAAACGACGCCATGGATCACTTAAACGAGCGCGAAAACTACATCTTAAGGCTCCGCTTTTTTGAGGGAAAAACCCAGATGGAGGTCGCCGAGGAGATTCACATCTCCCAGGCGCAGGTCAGCCGGCTTGAAAAATCGGCCTTAAAATCCATCCGGAATTATCTCTCCCAGTAACGTCTTTTCCCGCCGTTACCGCTCCCACTTCCTGCAGAGCTCGTTGATCTGATCCGCAAATTTTCCAAGCTCGCGGTTCGGCAGGCCCTCGCTCTTCTGAATCAGCGCCATCAGGCGGCTTCCGGCGGCGAGCAGTCTCGCAAAGATATTGCTCGGCGCGTGGACGCTGGCCGCCTGCTTCCTCTTCTCCGCCAGCTCTCTCGTGCCCTCGCGGACGCGCGCTCCGGTCAGCAGGTCGAACGCGTCCCCGCTGTAGGGCGCGTAGGCACTGATCCCCAGCGTTTCCTGAATGTGATCCGCAAAATGCTCCGTGACCTGATCCTCGCCGTGGACGACAAATACCTTCTCCGGTTTCTGTTCAAATGCGCCGATCCAGCGCGTTAAGCGCTCCTTGTCCGCATGTCCGCTGATGCCGGGAAGATTCTCGATCTTTGCGCGCACATCGATCGTCTCGCCAAACAGCTTTACCTCCTTCACGCCGCCAAGCAGCGCATTTCCAAGCGTTCCCGGCACCTGGTAGCCCACGAAAAGGATCGTGGAATCCTTCCGCCAGAGATTGTGCTTTAAATGATGGCGGATACGCCCCGCCTCGCACATGCCGGATGCGGAGAGGATCACCTTCGGATTCTCGTCAAAATTGATCATCTTTGACTCGTCACTTGTAATTGACATCCGTAGTCCCGGGAAGCTGATCGGGTTCACCCCGCCCCGGACCAGATCGAGCGCGCTCTCCCGGAAGCAGTCCTTCATGTGGCGGTTAAAAATCGTCGTCGCCTCCACGGCGAGCGGACTGTCGACATACACCTCAAAATTCTGAAATTCCGGCAGAAGCCCTTCCATCTTGATCCTGCGGATAAAAAACAGCATCTCCTGCGTCCGCCCCACGGAAAACGCCGGGATCACAAGATTGCCGCCCCGCGTAAACGTATCGCGCAGCACACGCACGAGCTCAATGGCATAGTCCGGCGGCTGCTGGCGGTCACGGTCGCCGTAGGTGGATTCCATCACCACATAATCCGCATCTGAAATATACTCCGGATCCCGGATCAGCGGACGGTTTCCGGGACCGATATCGCCGGAAAAAACGATCTTTCTCGTCTCGCGTCCCGCGTCGGTCTCCTCCTCCACCCACATCTCGATCGAGGAAGATCCGAGCAGATGTCCGGCATCCGCAAAGCGCACCCTTAAGCCCTCGCACACCTCCACCATACTGTGATATTCACAGGGCACAAAATGCGGCAGAACGCCCATCGCGTCGTTCATGTCATAAAGCGGCACGACCTCCGGTTTGCCGGCGCGCCTTGCCTTCCGGTTCTTCCACTCCGCCTCGGACATCTGAATGTGCGCGCTGTCCTTTAACATGATCTCGCACAGGTGCGTCGTCGCAACCGTCGCAAAAATCTGGCCGCGGAATCCATGGCTGTACAGCAGCGGCAGCAGGCCGGAATGGTCGATGTGCGCGTGTGTGATAAACACATAATCGATCATCGCCGCATTGACCGGAATCTCCTGATTCACATACAGATCCGCGCCCTGCTCCATACCGCAGTCCACCAGCACATGCTTATCCGCAAACTCCAGATAATGACAGCTTCCTGTCACCTCATGCGCAGCGCCTAAAAACTCCAGTATCATATGTATCCCTCCCCCCGGGGTGATGCTGTGTCATTGCTCCTATGTACAGTATACCTGTTTTATCTGACAGATTCAATTTAATTCTTCTGTTTTCCTACTCAAACCGCACAATTTCTTTTTTCAGCCGCCCCATAATCTTTTTTTCGAGCCTCGAAATATAGGACTGCGAGATACCGAGCATATCCGCGACCTCCTTCTGCGTTTTCTCCTCGCCGTTTACGGAATTTAAACCGAAGCGCAGCTCAATGATCATGCGCTCCCTCCCGGAGAGCTTTCCGATCGCTTTGTTTAAAAGCGTTCTTTCTACATCCGTCTCGATATCGTGATAGATGACGTCCTCATCCGTGCCGAGAATGTCCGACAGCAGAAGCTCGTTTCCGTCCCAGTCCACATTTAAGGGCTCGTCAATCGACACCTCCAGCCTTGTCTTATTGTTGCGCCGCAGATACATCAGGATCTCATTCTCGATGCACCGCGACGCATAGGTCGCAAGCTTGATATTTTTTCCCGGATTAAACGTGTTGATCGCTTTGATCAGGCCGATCGTGCCGATCGAGATCAGGTCCTCCACGCCGACCCCCGTGTTGTCAAATTTTTTTGCGATGTAGACCACAAGCCGCAGATTGTGTTCGATCAGCTGCTTTCTCGCCTCCTCCGGGGCATCGCTCCCCAGAAGGCGGATACAGGCGGTCTCCTCCTCCCCGGAAAGCGGCGGCGGCAGCACCTCCGCTCCTCCGATATAATGTACCTCGTCCTGCTCTTTTACAAAAAACTGCCCGAGACCGGCAAGAAATCCGCGCAGCCGGTACTCCGGTATCATTAATTTTATGTACATCTCCATCCCTCATTTCCGCAGTGCAGCATCGGACGCCGCATTTTTACAGCACAGAAGCGTGCAAAATCATATCATATTCCTTTGGTTCCAGCAGTCCCGGATCCGCGATGCCGACGGATGCATGCGCAATCTGTACGTTGTGTTTTCCGTCGCAGATCACAAGCTCATCCACATCGGTTACCCGGAGCAGTCCCTCCCGCTCCCCCAGAGAGCGGTACGGTACCAGCCGGATCTTATCTTTTGTCTCATCCAGAAACTCTTTCGCCTTTGTGTGGGATAAAATATTCACACTCTGTCCGGTATACGGATCCTTCAGCTGGTTCCCGCTGTCCCAGTAACCCTTTATCTCAAGCTGCCGCGTGTCCTTTTTCAGCTGCACCGCATAAATATGGTTTCCAAAGCTCCTCCGCCGCATAAGATAGAGGAGAAGCCCGTAAAGCCCCGCTGTTGCCGCCAGGGCCGCGGGGAGAAAACCATTCGGGATCAGGCCGCTTCCGGTGAGCCATCCGGTCAGGCCGCCCAGGAGAATCACAGCCAGATAGGTGGCGGCCCAGTTCTCGAGAAACGCCCGCTTTCCCCCTCTGATCCCAAAACCCGCCAGCACCATGCCGGTATTCAGGAAAAAATGCGTAAGCAGCGCATAGATCAGAACATCCTTCACAAGAAGCAGCAGAATGAGCCCGAGCAGGGAGGCAGCCCCCGCAGCGGCAATCAGATAGCGGTATTTTCTGCGGCGCCGCAGAAAAAAATTCACGCCGGTCACTGCAATCAGATCCATCAGAAAATTCTGCAACAGAAATACATCCGCGTAAAATACATAGATTCGTCCTCACCCCGATCCTTCCGGCGCATGGCATGTCAGTGCCGCATCTGCCGTTTTTCTCTCTAAGTATACCCCTCCCCGGGATGGATTTTTGTCAAAAGAGGGGGGACCAAACAGGGGATTTGTCCGTTTTTTCCGACAAAAAAACACAGAGAATATCTCTTTACAGAAATATCCTCTGTGATCTTTTCGTCACTTGTCATATGTCGCCTCACCAGGCGTCTGTTATTTTCGCGAATTCCGAAGGAAATCCGGAATCTTGATATCCATCTGCGGCACGGAGCTCTCCGGCTGGCGCGGCTTCTGAATGCCGGTAAAGGCCGTGTTCACCGGCTGCTGTACACCGGCGCCCGCTCCCGGCTGTGCGCCGGTAAACGCCGCTGTGCCTGCCGTCGCACCGGCTCCCGGCATCGTCCGTCCCAGTCCTGCCGTGCCGACCGGACGGGTCACAGGCGTCGTGTTCGCATAGCTTAACTTCGGCATGATCTTGCCCGCCGTGCTCGCCGGGTTCTCAAGCCCGGTCGCGATCACGGTGATCGTCGCCTCCTCAGACATCGATTCGTCATACTTCGCACCGAAGATAATATTGGCATTGTCCCCGGCGAGATCCTGCACATAGCTGGCCGCGTCGTTCGCATCCATCAGGGAGATATCTCCCGAGATATTGATGATCACATGGGAAGCGCCCGTGATCGTCGTCTCAAGCAGCGGGCTTGCCACCGCGAGCTTGACCGCCTCGATCGCCTTGTCGTCCCCCTTGGCATTTCCGATTCCGATGTGCGCCATACCCTTGTCCTTCATGACGGTGGAAACATCCGCGAAGTCAAGGTTGATCAGGGCCGGGAGGTTGATCAGGTCCGTGATTCCCTGCACTGCCTGCTGAAGCACCTCGTCCGCCTTCTTCAGCGCATCCGGCATCGTGGTACGCCTGTCCACAATCTCAAGAAGCTTGTCGTTCGGGATCACAATCAGGGTATCGACGCTCTCCTTTAAGCGGTCGATCCCCGAAAGTGCGTTCACCATACGCTGCTTTGCCTCAAACTTAAACGGCTTGGTCACCACGCCGACCGTTAAAATCCCCTGGTCCTTCGCGATCTTCGCGACAACGGGAGCCGCTCCGGTACCGGTACCGCCGCCCATCCCGCAGGTGACGAATACCATATCCGCACCCTTCACCGCCGCGGACAGCTCCTCCGCGCTCTCCTCCGCCGCCTTCTGTCCGACATCCGGCTGTGCGCCCGCACCAAGCCCCTTCGTCAGCTTCTCGCCGATCTGGATTAAGGTCGGTGCTTTACAGAGCGTCAGCGCCTGCTTATCGGTATTGATCCCGATAAACTCCACGCCTCCGATATTCTCATCGATCATTCTGTTTACAGCGTTATTTCCAGCTCCCCCGACTCCGATCACGATAATCTTCGCACTGGAATCGGCTTCTGTCGTCATTATCTCCAGCAAGGTACTTCCTCCTTCATCTCTCCCAAATTAATATCCCGTCGTACACGACATCCATACTGTCATCTATCATGGCAGCCGTCTTCGCGGACCGCTCCCGGCCAATGCCTGCCATTCAGGCATAATGAATCTGAAAACCCATATACACTATAATATATTCTTTCGTCCAATTAATCAACTAATTTTTCAAAAAAAATCCATAAACCGTTATCCCTGTGTCTCCGGCGCCCTCTTAAAGATGATATCCGTGGAATCCGGCGTCCAGGTATCCAGATACAGCGTTCCGTACAGCCCGGAAAGCTGCGGCAGGATCGCGGAGAGCCGCACGATCTTCTGTGACAGATACTCGTCCGACCCGATCACCACCTGCGTGCCGTAGTAGGTCAGCGTCGGCTCAAGATGCTCGTCATAATGGATCTCCTGCGGCTGCAGGTCATATTTTTCAAGCGTCTGCGTCAGGTTCAGCAGATTTTTAAGCACCCCCTTCTCCTCTAACGGCAGCTGCTCGTAGAGCACGACCTCCTGGCAGGTGATGCCCGTGACCTTCGGCACGCGCGGAATCTCCTCCGACGAGGTCTCCACGACAAAGCCGTCTTTGTCAAAATAGGCGTTTAAACCGATCGTATCGATATAAAAGCATCCCAAAATCTTTTTTTCATACACCTTCACATGCACGGTATGCGGATCGTCGAGCGAGATCTCCATCGTGTCCACAAAGGGCACGTCCCCCGTGTCCAGGAACCGGTATTTTAGCAGGACATACAGTGAGTTCCAGGAGTACTCGTCGTTTAACACCATCTGCTCAATCTGTTCGGAGGAATAAAATTCGTTTCCCTCCACCACCATGCTTCCCACGGTAAAGACTTTCCAGATGATCAGCGCCGCACTCCCGGAAAGGAAGGTTAGGGTAAGGAAGAAAATCAGTATGATCTTTCCTTTTTTCCCTCTTCTCTTCTTTTTCTTTTCTTCTTTCATATCAGGTAACCTCTAACGTAATTCCCCTTGAGACGGACAGCGCCAGCCCCATTTCCGACAGCAGAAACAGCACGGATGTGCCTCCGTAGCTGATAAAGGGGAGCGATATCCCCGTATTGGGGATCGAGTTGGTCACAACGGCGATATTGAGCACGACCTGAATCGAAATATGCGCCATGACCCCGACCACGATCAGCGCGCCGTACAGATCCGCCGCGTTGTTCGCGATGATCATAAATCTCCAGATAATCAGCAGGTAGAGCATAATCAGGCAGACCGCGCCAAAGAGGCCGAGCTCCTCGCAGATCACCGAGAAAATCATATCGTTCTGCGCTTCGGGGATAAACCCGAGCTTCTGCATGCTCTCGCCGAGCCCTTTTCCAAAAAGTCCGCCGGATCCGATCGCATAGAGCCCCTGCATCGTCTGATAGCCCTTCAGATGCCCGTTTTCGTCAAGTCCTTCCGGGTCCAGCCAGATCTCGATGCGCTCCGCGCGGTAGCCGGCAAGCATGATGAAGACCACGCCCACCACGACGACGACAAGCGCCATCACAAGGAAATGCGAATACTTCGGGCTTGCCACAAACAGCATACAGATCGCAATCCCCAGGATGATGATCGCGGTGCTTAAGTTGTTGTACGCGACGACCCCCACGACCGGCAGGATGATCGTCACGACTTTTACAAGCGTTTTAAAGTCCCCCACCTGTTTTGACGTTTTGTACACAATTGTCGCGAGAAAAATGATCACGGCCAGCTTCGCAAACTCGGACGGCTGAAAGGAGAGCGGCCCGATCTCAAGCCAGCGCGACTGTCCCTTGGCCTCCCTTCCCGCAAAAATAACCAGCGTACAGAGTCCGAGCGCCGAGATATACGCCAGACCGCTTAAGCTCATCCAGAAGCGGTAGGGGATCCGCGAGATGATAATCATTGCCACGATCCCCAGGCCCGTTGCAAACAGCTGTTTTTTCAGATAATGAGCCGCGTCGTTATAGTGTTTCGATCCGTAGTACGAGCTGGTGCTGTAGAGCATGATCAGCCCGAAGCCCATCAGAAAGATCAGCAGAAATAACAGACTGTAGTCAAAATATCTCACCGGTTTTTCTTTTTTTGTCTGTGCCTTTTGCGCCTGCCTTCCCTGCGTCCGCGCCCTCGCCGCACCTGCTGCCATCCAGTGCCCCCCTTTTTTCCTGCACGCTACAGAGCGTTCACATACTCCTTAAACATGCGGCCGCGTTCCTCATAGTTCCGGAACATCCCCCAGCTCGCACAGGCCGGGGACAGAAGAACCGCATCTCCCTCCTTCGCTTCGGCGGCGCATATGCCGACCGCCTCCTCTAACGTATCGCAGAGCACAACCTGTGTGAAGCCGTGCGCTTGCGCGCATTTTGCGATCTTCTCTCTGGTCTGCCCGATTAACACCAGTTTTTTTATCTTTCCCTGAAAGCTTTCGATCCACTCGTCATAATCGGATTCCTTATCATATCCGCCGCCGATTAAAAGCGTGGGCCGGTTCATCGCCTGCACCGCTTTGATCGCCGCATCCGGGTTCGTGCCCTTCGAATCGTTATAATAGCGCACGCCGCGCTTTTCCGTCACGTATTCGATCCGGTGCTCCACCGCCTGAAACCGCTTTAACGTTTCGCGGATCTTCTCTGTGGGAACGCCGAAGCCAAGGGCAATCCCGGTGGCCGCCATCACGTTCTCGTAATTGTGCTCCCCGAGCAGGGTAAGCTCCTCTGTGGCAACGATGCGCACCGGCGCACGGTCCGCGGCCCCCGAAGGCTCCCCCTCCACTTCCGCGCTCCGCTCTTTGCCGCGCAAAGCCTCATCCCCCGTCCCGCCCGGCGCATACCAGATCACGCCGTCCTTTACATACAGGCCGTGGGAAAGCTCTCGCTTTGACGAGAAGAACAGCACGCGCGTCTTAAGCCCTTCCCCGAACGCGCGCAGCACCCCGTCTTCATAATTTAACACACACAGATCCGACGGCCCCTGATTTTTCGTGATGCTCTCCTTTGCCGCGATATAGCACTCCATCGTGTGGTGGCGGTTTAAGTGGTCCGGCGTGATGTTTAAGATCGCCGAGATCACGGGGTGAAACGAGTGGATCGTCTCCAGCTGAAAGCTGCTGATCTCCGCGACCGTCACAGTCTCCTCCGTGGTGTCCGCAGCCACCGAGGTGTAGGGGATTCCGATATTTCCCACCACCTTCACATCGGAAAAATAATCGCCGAGGATCTCCCCGGTCAGCGCGGTCGTCGTCGTCTTTCCGTTCGTCCCGGTGATCGCCGCGATCCGACCCTTTGCGGCCCGGTACGCCAGCTCGATCTCTCCCCAGACAGGGATTCCTCTCTCCATAAACTCCTGCACCAGCGGAAGCTCTGCCGGCACGCCGGGGCTTGGCACGACAAGGTCGATCCGCCCTCTCTCCCCATCCGGCAGATCCCCCAGGTAAATCGCGGCGTCCGCAAAAACAGGATACTTTTCCTTACACGCTTCGACATCCAGTTCCTGATTGCCGTCAAGCAGAACCACGACGGCGCACAGCTTTTTTAACAGCTCCGCCGCCGCCACACCGCTGACGCCGGAACCGATTACCAGCACTCTTTTTCCTTTTATATCCATATCTACACCATTTCTGCGCTGCTTATTTGCGCAAAGCCATGTATGGCTTACGAGTTTGTGGCAAGCAGCGCGCAGACACAAATCTCGCGATTGAAAATTTTAATTTTCAATCTTTTTCCCTCCGCCCGGATCACATGGCCAGCAGCGCAAACATGCAGAGGATTGCCGTCGTGATGGAAAACACAGCAACTACCTTTGTCTCCGACCATCCGCCGAGCTCAAAATGATGATGGATCGGCGCCATGCGGAAAATCCGCTTTCCGCCGGTCTTTTTAAAATAGGTCACCTGTATGATCACGGAGAGCACCTCCACGAGATAGATCAGCCCGACAATCGGGATGAACAGCGGGAGCTGCATGACGTACGCCGCCGATACCACAAAGCCGCCCAGCGCCAGCGATCCGGTATCTCCCATAAACACGCTCGCCGGATAGACATTAAACAGCAGAAATCCCAGGAGCGCCCCCACCACCGCGCAGGTGACCGGTGCAATCCCGGCGTCAAGCCCGATCGCGGCCACTGAGAAAAAGGTCGCGACCATAATCGTCACGCTCGCGGCCAGCCCGTCGAGTCCGTCCGTGAAATTGGTTCCGTTCACCGTGCCGATCACCGCGAAATAGAGCAGCGGAATCGCCATCCATCCGATATTTAAATATTTCCCTCCCGAAAACGGGATCCGCATGGTCAGGGAAATCCCGGCGTACTTTACCATATAAAACGCGAACACCGTCGTCACCGCAATCTGGCAGAGCATCTTCTGCCAGGGAAGCAGGCCGTCGGAGCGGCGCAGCACAACCTTTAAGTAATCATCCAGAAATCCGATTACGCCAAACCCGGCGGTCATAAACAGGATCGGGATGATCCGCGGATAATCCTTCACATAAAACAGCGAGGTGATGATAATGCTCGCGAGAATCATCAGCCCGCCCATGGTCGGCGTCCCGTTCTTTTTCAGATGAGATTCCAGCTCTTTGCGCTCTGTCTGCCCCACCTTAAGCCGCCTTAAAAACGGAATTACGATCGGCCCCGACACCGCGCTGACTGCAAATGCCACAATTACCGGAATAACAATTTCATACGTCATACGAAAGCTCCTCTTGTACTTTTTGTCCCAATCTGCATCAGTATATCAGTATACGGCATTTCGTTCTATTTCGCAAGATACGGTAAAATGTTTTCCATGATTTCTTTGCACACCGGCGCCGCGATCGTCCCGCCATAGTAAATCCCCTCCGGATTGTTGATGATCACAAGCACCAGCACCTGCGGGTCGTCCGCGGGCGCAAAGCCGAGAAAGGACGAGATGTAGCGGTGCTCGCTTCGCGGCAGCGTCTGCGAGGTCGCCGTCTTTCCCCCGATCGAATACCCTTCAATCTTCGCGTTTTTCCCGCCGCCCTCCGAGACCACCTGCTCCAGCAGATACTGCATCGTCTCCGAGGTCTCCTCGCTGCAGATCCCCTCCGTCGTCTCATACGTAAAGGTTTCCACCACGTTTCCCTGCGCGTCGCGCACCTCCACGCCAAAGTGCGGCGTGACCCGCGTGCCGCCGTTGATCAGCGAGGAAACGGTCGTCACCAGCTGAATCGGCGTGATCTGAAACGACTGCCCGAACGAGATGGTCGCCAGCTCCACCGGGCCGACATTTTCCTGCCGGTGCATGATCGTCGCCGCCTCGCCGGGAAGATCGATCGCGGTCTTACTCAGCAGCCCGAACTGCTTAAAATACTTAAAAAAGTTTTCTGTCCCGATCCGCTCCCCCAGCTCGATAAAGACCGGGTTGCACGAATTCATGATGCCGGTCACAAAGGTTTCCGCCCCGTGCCCCGATGTCCTCGCACAGCGGATCCGCCGGTCCTCCACCATCTTATACCCCGGGCAGTAAAACTGATCCTCCAGCTTTACGACGCCCTCCTCGAGGGCCGCGGCCGCCGTGATGATCTTAAACGTCGATCCCGGCTCATACGTATCGCTGATGCACGGATTCCGCCACATCTGATTTAACAGCTCCTGCTTTTTCTCCGCGGAGAGCTCCTCCGGGAAAACCGGCGCCGCCGCATCCGCAGGAGCCTCCGGATCCGCGGCGTTCTGCCGCATGTACTGCTCCTTCACCGCGTCCGTCAGCGTAAACGGTTCGTTTAAGTTGAATTCCGGGTAATTGACCATTGCCATCAGCTCGCCGTTCTGCGGATTCATCACAATGATGGACACGCTGTCCGCATTTTTTCTCGTGTATGCCGTTTCCGCCGCCTGCTCGCAGTATTTCTGGATATTGATGTCCATCGAGATATACAGGTCCAGACCGTTTACCGGCTCTAACCTGGTCTCCCCTGCGTTTTCGATCTCTATCCCGCTCGCATCCGTAAGCGTCAGAATCTTGCCGCTCGTGCCCTGCATGTAGGAATCGTACTTTACCTCGAGCCCCAGGATTCCCTGGTTATCCGCCCCGGTAAAGCCGAGCACCTTTGACGCCAGTGTGTCGTACGGATAATAGCGCTTATAGTCCTCGTCAACCTTGATCCCCGCCAGTCCGTAGGCGCGGATCCGGTCCCCGGTCTCCTTATCTACATTTGTCTTTATCCTCTCAATCGAGCTGACCTTCTCCACCCGGCGGCGGACCTCCTCCTCCGAGAGCCCAAGCTCCGCCACCAGCGCGGCGATCACCTGCTCCGGCTCCTCAATCTGGCTGTGCACCACAGAGACCGTACAGACCGACCGGTTGGTCGCAAGCACGGTCCCGGTCGCATCGATGATTCTGCCGCGCGCCGCCTTGATATCCCGCTCCCGCTCATGCAGGCTCTGCGCCTTCTGTCCATAGTATTCCGAACAAAAGACCATCAGATACACAAGTCTGCCCACGAGAAACATCAGCAGAAGGAAGATCACGGAAAACATGATCATGATCTTCCTGCGGTTAAACGTCTTGCTCCGGGTGTATGCCGCACTCTCCTTCATATGCAAAAACCTCACGAAAGCTATCCTTTCACTCATAAAATTTTATTCGTGCTTTCGTGAGGTTATACATATAAGTTATTCCGCGGCCGGCGTGTCCGTCACGGGCGGCGGCATGTCCCCCGCCGGCTCCTGGCCTCCGCCATCCCCCGCCGGCTCCTGGCCTCCGCCATCTCCCGCCGGCTCCTGGCCTCCGCCATCTTCCGCCGGGGCTCCTCCCGCTTCCCCCGTTCCGCCGGGCTGCGCCCCGTCCGGCGCATCCGGATCCTCACCGGCCGGCGGAAGCGAGTCCATCGTGTTCGGGATATCGGTCAGTCCGTCCTCCACCGGAATCTCGGTCGGCAGCTCGTTTACGATATCGGTTGTCGCGGGAGCTCCGATCTCTTCCCCGCGGATATCCCATCCCGCATGGATCCCGGTCGTCTCCTCATCGCGGTAGATATTCAGGTATGGCAGCACCTCCTCCAGAATCTCACGCACAATGTTCTGCGCAAAGGTGCTGTGGTACTGCTCCTGTGAATTCGGCTCGTCCACCACGCAGTAAATCACCAGCTGCGGATCCTCCACCGGCGCGAACCCGATAAAGGACACCAGGTAATTCTCCTTATCGCGCTGGCCGTCCGCCCCGATCTTCTGTGCCGTCCCGGTCTTGCCGCCCATGGAATAGCCGTCCACCTTCGCCGTCATGGCTGTCCCCGAGGTGACCGTCGAATACATATACTGTTTTAATTTTTCGGAAGTCCCCTCCGAGACCGTCTGCCGCAGCAGCGTCGGCTCATACCGGATGATCGTGTTTCCCTTCTCGTCCGTAATCTGTTTTACCAGCCGCGGCTGATAGAGCTTTCCGCCGTTTACAAGCGAACAGTAAGCCGTTGTCAGCTGGATCATCGTCGTGTTAAAATTCTGTCCGAAGGCGTTGGTCGCAAGACTCAGCTTTGACGTATTATCGAGCGTATAGATCAGGGAATCCGTCCGCGCTTCACCGGGCAGGTCGACGTTGGTTCTCTGCCCGAACCCGAAAATCTGCTGGTAGCGGATAAAATTCTCCGCCCCGATCGAATACGACATCTGCATCAGCGCGTCATTGCACGAATTCATGATGGCCTGCTCCACGGTCTGCATCCCGTGTCCGCTGCGGTTGACGCAGTTTACGCGCGGCGCGCCCTCATAGAGGATCTCATACCCGTCGCAGTTATAGACCTCATTGCCTGAAAGCGTCCCCGTCTCAAGTCCCGCCGCCACGGTAAACGGCTTTGCCGTCGATCCCGGCTCGTAGGTATAGGTCACGCAGAAATTCTGCCACAGCTTGTTGAGGAGATCCATTTTGGTATCCTCATCCATGAGCGCGAGTTCTTCCTCCGTATAGTAGGCGGAAAGATCTCTCGGATTGCTCAGGTCATAATCCGGATAATCCGCCATCGCGAGCACATCCCCGTTCTTCGGATTCATGATCACCACGCCGATATGGGTGGCGCCCGCATCCCCCTGCCGGTACGCGTTGCGGTATGCCTCGTTAAATTCCCGGATCTTCGCCTCCGCGATCATCTGGATATTCGCGTTGATGGTACTCACCACGCGATATCCGTTGATGGCCGGTTTGATCGCCTTCTCAAAATTGTTGTCATCGTTTAAATATCCGTACTGCCGCCCGTTCACACCGTTTAACAGGTCGTTGTAGTAAAATTCGAGTCCGTTCACGCCCACATTGCCCGACGCGGTAAACCCGACGACCCCGCTCGCGAGCGAACCGTAGGGATATTCCCTCTGGTACTCCTTCTCAAACCACACGCCCGCAATATCCGGATTGACCTTCTTGCCTTTCTCATCCACAGCCTCCTGCATCTCCACAAACGGCTGGATCTGCTCGTAGGGAAGCCGTTTTTCCAGAATAATGTACTGGTTTTCCGGCGATTCCCTCAAATACCCGTAGAGCTGGTCGCTGGTCAGATCCGGAAAACAGGAGACCAGCGCGGCGATCGTCGGCCCTGCCTCCTTTTCCCCGATGACCGAGCAGTCAAAAATCACGTTGTACACCGCAATGCTGGTCGCAAGCACCGTCCCGGTCGAATCCACGATATCGCCGCGCTGGTAGACAATTGTCTGACTGTTATATCCCTGCTGCGAGAGCACGATCTTTTCATATTTTTCACGGCCTGTCTCCTCGATATAGATCAGTCTCCCGATCAGCGCAATCAGCATCACCGATACGATACCGAACATCACAAGCAGTTTTTTCTGCATCCGCCTCGGGAACTTCAGCAGCTCTTTTTTCTTTCTCTTTGCCATCCGTACTCCTGTTATTTCTCCGGGATCTCTCCAAACTGATTCATATAATCATCCTCTCCCACCGTGTAATAGACAAGCTGATTTTCCCTGACATAGGTCATTCCGAGCTGTGTCATCGCAGCATTACGGATCCCGTCCAGATCAATGGATGTATTCATTCGTTTGAACGCCTCGTCATTGTCCGCCTTTAAGTCCGTGATCTGACTCTCAAGCGTCGCGATGGTGCGCATCCTTGCCGTCAGATTCCACTGCAGCTGGATATAAAGAATCGCAAACGCGCCAAACACGATGACTGACATCGTAAGAAACGCCACATAGCTCCTGCTCATCCGAAGCTCGCGCTCCCGGTTGCGTCTGGCCGCCCGCTTCCTGTGCTTTTCCTCGAGCTGTTCGCGCTCGATGCGCTCCCTGCGCAGGCGTTCAAGCTCCGCGTCGCGCGGAATCGCTTCCATTCTGCGGACTGCATTTCCTTCTATATAATATTTATTCCGGGGATCTCCCTGCAGACGGGATCTCCCTCTCCGTTCTGATTCATTCCCTGTTGCCATCTTTCCCTCTCATTCTGTCACTTTCTTTCAAACACACGCAGCTTCGCACTTTTTGATCGCGAATTCTCTTTCTGTTCCTCTTCCCCCGGCAGAACGGGCTTTTTTGTCACCACGGTTCCCTGCGAAACCTTCCCGCACACGCAGACCGGGAATTCCTTCGGGCAGGTGCACGGCTGCTCCGCCTGGCGAAACGCCGTCTTCACAATCCGGTCCTCGAGCGAGTGAAACGTGATGATACAGATCCTCCCGCCCGGTTTTAACAGGCCGATCATCCCCGTAAGACTCTTCGAGAGCACGTCAAGCTCCCGGTTTAGCTCGATGCGGATCGCCTGAAACGTGCGCTTCGCCGGGTGTCCTCCCTGCATCCTGTACTTTGCCGGGATCGCCGCACGGATCAGCTCTGTGAGCTCTCCCGCCGTCTGAACCGGCTTTCTCTCCCGCGCCTTCACGATATTTGCCGCAATCTGCTTTGCAAACCGCTCCTCCCCGTAATCGCGGATGACCCGGTACAGCTCCTCTCTGCCATAACCGTTTACAATGTCCGCGGCTGTCTTCGTCTGCCGCACGTCCATGCGCATGTCAAGCGGCGCATCGGCGACGCGGTAGGTAAAACCGCGCTCCGGTGTATCTAACTGGAAGGAGGATACGCCGAGATCGAGCACGATCCCGTCCACCCGCGAAATCCCGATCTGCTGCAGCAGTTCCGCCATATCCGCGAAATTGCCCCGCAGGATCGTGATCCGGCCGCCGAACGGCGCAAGCCGTTCCCCCGCGGCGCGGACTGCATCCGCGTCCTGATCGATCCCGATCAGCCTTCCCTTCTCCGACAGGCGTGACGCGACCCGGGCCGCATGGCCTCCGCCGCCTAAGGTGCCGTCCACATAGATTCCGTCCGGCCTGACCTTTAAGTATTCGATTGTCTCCTCCGCCAGCACGGAATAATGTGTAAACTCCACTTCTCACCACTCCCTGTCCTGTTTATCCACATGCATGTGTCAGTACATCAGATACTGAATCCCATATCCGCCATGTGTTCTGCAATCTCATCCATCTCATCTTCATCATAGGTGTTCTCCAGCCATCTGTCTTTGGACCAGATCTCCACCCGGTTTAAGACTCCGACAAGCACAACATCCTTCTGTAAATCCGCATATTCGCGAAGAACCGGCGGGAGCAGGATCCTCCCCTGCTTATCCAGCTCAACGGCCGCGGCTCCGGCGAAGAAAAAGCGGGCGAACTTCCGCGCATCCTTGGAAGTCCCGGGGATACTGCGGAATTTCTCTTCCACATCGTGCCACTCTTCAGAAGAATACACAAACAGGCATCCATCCAGTCCCTTTGTCACAACAAATTCAGCTCCTAACTGCTCTCTGAATCTGGACGGGACGATCAGCCTGCCTTTCGGATCCACTGTGTGATTGTATTCTCCCATAAACATGACACCAATCACCTGCCTTTGGGGTTCATAAGCCAGTTATCCACAAAGTTATGAACTTATCCACCACTTTGCACCATTCTGTACCACTTATTCACCACTTTCCTCCACTCGTATGATAATCTTACCCCACTTTACCAGAAAAAGCAAGAAAAAAAAGAGCAGCACGCGATGCGTGCTGCTCTGCTTCTTCTGTGAGGACTATGTAGCTGCTTCCTGTTTCTCCAGGTATTCCTCAATCAGTTTATCCAGTTGTGTACTCTTTTCGTAATAATGTTCGAATTCATCCTTTTGTAAAAACGCCTCATCGAGCTCATGTCTTGCAGTCTCGATCTTCTTTTGCAGCTCATGGATTGTCTTCATACAAATCCTCCTGGGTCTTTTCGTCCAAAAGCGCATTTATTATCGATATTATGCAGGATTTTACAGGATATCATTTCCGCACCATTATCTTACACCGATCCGACAAAAAAATCAAATAAAACCACACGTCACAAGTCCGCATTTTTCGACATCACACCGGTCGGCGTTATCCCTCCGCACGCCTTACACGCACCGCGGACAGCCGCAGCATCCCTGCAAGCGCCCACTGATTAACTTCGACAATATGTCGAATATCGTCCTCCACATCGTGTTTTCTGTCGATATAATCCCGATGCGCTTTTAAGATCAGGCCGCAGAATGCGCCCGTACTCTCCGGCGTCTCATCCGCCCACTGCCCGTCCGCGCCGTGATCACGCTTTGCCTCGCCGCTTTTTAAATAGCTCCGCAGGCTGTGCTTTAGCTCCTCCTCGTAGGAACAGTGCTCCCGCAGGCCGCCCTGATAAATTTCGTTGTGCGGATAAGTAAAGTAATCTGCGAGATAGTGGCTGATCTGCCCCAGATCCAGAAAATATCTCCGGTTCTTCTCTCCTGCCTTCCTCGTCCGGTCCGGCAGGCGTTCGATCCTTCTGGTCAGCGCCGGAAAGGTCCCGCTGATCTCGTGCCGCTCGTACAGAAACGACGGCTTGATATCCGGCAGGATACTGCCCATATAAAAAGACCACCTGTGCTTTTTTAATTCCTCGTCATCCAGATTCTCTACCATATAGCGCGCAAGGGAAATATGTGACTTTTTTCTCATGATGCTTCCTCCGCAAATTCCTTCATAATTTCCGACTTTACTATTTTACTTCCTTCTTTGCGGGAATACAAGGGGTAAATTTTGTTCTAGAAAATTTTCCCAAAAACGGCGGCACGAATGCCGCCGTTTTGTCACACTGTTCTCTCCAGAATCCGCTTATCTGCAGCAGCTGAAGCTTGCGCACTCCGTCTCCTGGCAGGTGCAGGCATTGCTGCCCGCGATGCCGATGTGCTCCGCGCTGCACTTTTTGTCCTTATTGAACTCGCAGTTGCACGCCTCGCAGGAGACGTCCACGGATTTGGACACGCGCTTTGCCACATTGGTGCCGTCCCCGCGGCGCTCTTTAAAGCTGCCGCAGCAGGTCTCCGCGGTCTTGTGGGCTTCGCTTCCCTCCACCCTGATGTCGCCCTTGCAGCAGCAGTGATCCGCATTGTACATACATCCGGTCGCGGAACAATCTAAATAGGTCATAGCTGTCACTCCTTTCCCTGTGATCATCTGATACCTTTTTAGTATTCCGTTTTCCGGTCCTTTTATACCCGGCGTCAGCCGCGCGCTTCCTCCGGGAGCTCCTCGCGGATTTCCTTCGTGCGAATTTCTTTACAAATGTCATCGATAAATTGCGCGAGCGGTTTTACTCCCTCGTCGCCCGCGAACCGGCTGCGCACTGACACCGTGTGGTCCGCCTCCTCCTGCTGGCCGACCACCAGCATGTAGGGCAGCTTGTCAAGCCTTGCCTCGCGGATCTTAAAGCCGATCTTCTCGGAGCGGTTGTCGACGGTCGCGTCGATGCCGTTTGCCTTTAACTCCTTTAACACCTCATTCGCGTAAGCCTCATATTTATCCGAGATCGGCAGCACGCGCACCTGCTCCGCGCACAGCCAGGTCGGGAATTTACCGGCGTATTTCTCAATCAGCCATGCCAGCGTCCGCTCATAGCAGCCCAGGGAAGTCCGGTGGATGATGTAGGGCCGGATTTTCTCGCCGTTCTGGTCAATGTAGTACATGTCAAAATTTTCCGCGATCGCGCAGTCTAACTGAATCGTGATCATCGTATCCTCTTTGCCGTAGACATTTTTTGCCTGGATATCGATCTTCGGCCCGTAGAACGCCGCCTCGCCGGCAGCCTCCTCAAACGGCACGTTCTTCTCGCGCAGCACCTCCCGCAGCGCGTTCTGGGTGGACTCCCAGTATTCATCGTCCCCGAGATATTTCTTTTTATTCTCCGGATCCCACTTCGAGAGACGGAAGGTGACGTCTCCCGCCAGCCCTAAGGTATCCAGAATATAGTAAGCCAGATCAAAGCACAGCTTTAACTCCTCCTCCGCCTGATCCGGGCGGATCACCAGATGGCCCTCGGAGATCGTGAACTGACGCACGCGGGTTAAACCGTGCATCTCGCCGGAATCCTCCGCGCGGAACAGGGTGGAGGTCTCGCTCATGCGGTAGGGCAGATCCCGGTAGGACTTCTGCGTATTTTTGTAAACATAATACTGGAAGGGGCAGGTCATCGGGCGAAGCGCGAGCACCTCTTTGTCCGTTTCCTCGTCCCCGAGCACAAACATGCCTTCCTTATAATGATCCCAGTGCCCGGAGATCTTATAGAGGTCGGATTTTGCCATAAGCGGCGTCCTGGTGCGGACATAGCCCCACTCGTTGTCCTCCAGATCCTCGATCCAGCGCTGGAGCTTCATGATCATCTTTGTTCCCTTCGGCGTGAAAAGCGGGAGTCCCTGCCCGATCACGTCGACAGTTGTAAATAATTCCATCTCACGCCCCAGCCGGTTATGGTCGCGGCGCTTTGCGTCCTCCATGCGCTCCAAGTGCGCCGCGAGGTCTTCCTTCTTATTATAAGCAGTCCCGTAAATGCGCTGCAGCCGCGCTTTCTCCGAGTCGCCTCTCCAGTAGGCCATGGAGGAGGAGGTCAGCTTAAACGCCTTTATCCCCTTTGTGCTCATCAGGTGCGGCCCCGCGCACAGATCCGTGAATCCGCCCTGATCGTAAAAGGAGATCTCCGATCCCTCCGGCAGATCCTCGATCAGCTCCACCTTAAACGGCTCCTCTCTCTCCTGCATCAGCCGGATCGCCTCCTCGCGCGGCAGCGTGAAGCGCTTCAGCTCATGGCCCTCTTTGATGATCTTTTTCATCTCAGCCTCGATCCGGTCCAGATCCTCCCTGGAAAACGGCTCCGCATCAAAATCATAGTAAAATCCGTCGTCGATCGCCGGACCGATGGCGATCTTCGTCCCCGGGAACAGGCGCTGTACCGCCTCCGCCATCACATGGGACGCCGTATGGCGGATCACCCGAAGACCTTCCGGATCATTCGCGGTCACAATGTTTAACGAGCAGTCCTCCGAAAGCTCTGTGCGCAGATCGACGATCTGGCCGTCCACCTCCCCGGCGCAGGCGACGCGCGCCAGCCCCTCGCTGATATCCTTTGCGATCTCAAAGACCGACTTTGCCTCACCGTACTCCTTCACGGAGCCGTCTTTTAATGTAATCTTCATCTCCTATGCCCTCTCTTTCTCATCATTATTTTCACCGGGATCCGCGTCGTCCGGCTCCTCTGTCCCGTCGCCGCAGCCCGGATTCGTCCCGAAATGACCGTTGTAGCTGCCGACCATCACATTTTTGCGCGGGGAGCAGAGCATGCCTGCGATCATTCCCGCAAACAGGCAGACCAGCATAATCAGCAGCCCTTCCCTCCACGTGACCGTCTCCGTCTCCGGCAGACGATCCCTCCATTCTCTTATCTTCTTCATTGCATACTCCTTTCCTGACATAAAGGCTTGTTTGTGACGCTCCGGCACAAACAGCCGTATTCACATCACCGTGCGAAGCATGGCGGAACGTTTGACGCAAAAATCCCTGGCACAGTGACAGTCTGCCACTGTGCCAGGGACGATAAACAGGATTACCGCGGTTCCACCCGGATTCGCTTTTCCGCCGCGGGCGGAAAAACCTCATTCTGTGATGATAACGGAATCACCGGGCCGTATTAAGGCCGCTCAGGGGTGGTCTTCGGCTGTTTCGGATCAGGATGCTCGCAGCCCCGGTCTACCGGTACATCCCTCTCTGTCATCCTTATGCAGCGTACTCTTCCCTTCCACGCATTCGCTTATGATAATTGATTCTATACCCAGACGCCTGTCTTTGTAAAGAGATTTCTGAAAAAAATTCTGCCATTTCTGCAACATGTGCAGATCGCGCCAAAATCCTTACCGGCCGCAGCAGTATTTGTATTTCTTGCCCGAACCGCAGGGACACGGCTCGTTGCGCCCGATCTTCTTCCCAACGATCACGGTGCCGGACTTCTTCTGCTCTAAGTACAGACGCTTTCGCGTCTCGTCGTCGTAGATCTCCTTCCACTGCGGAAGCTCGTAAAGCCAGTCCGCCTTCGCGTCGACCATATTCTTATACAGCTTCTCCTTATCAAACGCAAGGCTGACATGTGTGTCCGCCTCCATCGTCTCGATCGGATTCGGGGTAATCAGACTTTCATTGATCCCGTCTAAAAATCCCGCCATCTCAAGAAGCTTCAGTCCGTACCGGTCGGCGAGCTCCTGCACCGTTCCCTCCACCACCTCGTCCGGGCTGGTCAGAAGCTGCTCGTACACGCTCTTCTCCAGCAGGAAATAGCTCTGCCAGAACTTCTGCAGCTGGCCCTTGTCCGTCTTTTCATTATAGGCAATCTCCTGCCACTGTTGTAATAACGCCATAATCTTCCTCGATTTCCGAACAGCGGGCAGCATGCCAGACATGCCGCTGTCCTTTGTATATATTTTTGGGGAAAAGTTATCGTTCAGCCCGCGCCATTCGCAAAATCGTGTCTTCGACACTTTCCGTTGCTTCGCAACTCATTTTTGCTCATATGCGGGCGTTCCCTCAGTCAGAATCGATGTGTGAAAATTCGTGCAAGCACGATTTTCCCCCATGCGATTCCGACTGGCTGAACTTTTCTCAGAATATTATATCAGACTTTTTTTCTATTTAAAAGTATTTTCTCCCGAATTTTTTCAGACAGGAATGGTTGAGAAAATACAGAAAAACACGTATAATGGAAGAAAGCCTGTACGGATCAAAGCTGCTCTCCTCCCGCTGACAGAAAGAAGGAACCCTATGAAAAAAGAAACCAGCCGCTCCACGGAGCCGTCCAGAAAACCCGGAAAAGCCAGACGCATCCTCGCCCTCATCGGCGTCATTCTCCTGCTCGGCCTTTACGCCTCAACGCTGTTTTGTGCGCTGTTCGCAGGGGAAAATTTTATGCGCCTGCTGATGGCTTCCATTTATGCGACAGTTGTCATTCCTGTCCTGCTGTGGGCGTATTCCTTTCTGTATAATCTCATACGCGGCCATCGGAATGATCCGTCCGACAGCGAGCGCTCATAATCGGGTAGGAGGCAGGCGATTATTTCGCCTGCCGACCTCTCACACCATATTGCGTATCCAAATTGATACAATTTTTGAATGGGTGCTATCGTTTTTACATTTATCGCAAACGCCCTAAAATAAATACTTTTCAGAAAGGCAGATGCACCCATGCAAAGGCGGCTATCGTTTTATTATTCGGGACTGCCGCATTTTTGGTTTTCCAGAGTGTAAAATTTAACGATAACCCATTTTTCGGAGAGGCTATCGTTATTTTTTGCACCCAATGCCCCTGCGCTATATTTTACCAGAATAAGCGGCGGATTTCCATACGCAAAAACAGCGGGCAGGATATCCGGTACTCCCCGGAACCTGCCCGCCACTTTCAAATCTTTGTGCTGACTTCCGCCCCGTTGCGGAAGGTGAACACCACCCTGCCGTCGGAATGCACCGTTGCAAAATCCACCATCCTGTGGAACAGCTTCCCGCTGAAATCCACCGGCAGCTCCCGCACTTCCTCAAGCCCCGAAAGGAATCCGCTGAAAAGGTCGTGCTGGATTTCCCTCCGCTCCCGTTCTTTCTTCAGGCCGTCCATCCGGCTCTCCATGGCGGCGTAGCGGTCTGCGTACCCCGCGTATTTCCTGCGGTAGTCCTCTTGGTCAAGCTTCCGGGTGACGTTCTCGTCCACCAGCCGTTGGATCATCCCTGCGACCACCTCCATCTCATTGCTGGCCTCCTCCGCTTCGCCGTCGATGCGGCTGCAGTCCGTCAGCGCCTCCATGACCGCCCTGCAGTCCGCGATGACCTCCTCCCGGTCTTCCATCAGGATGCCGAGGGCCTCAAGGAACAGCTCCTTTATCCGCTGCTCGTACAGGTGGGGCGTGGCACACCTGCTTTCCCCTTTGAACTTGGCGTTGCACTGCCAGACCGTCCGTTTATATTTGCTGTTGGAGTGCCACACCTTGGAGCCGAAGTATGCCCCGCAGTCGCCGCATTTCAGCTTTGCGGAGAACACGCCGCAGCAGTTATGGCTCCGCCCCGCGTTCTTCCGCCGCTGTATCTCCGTCTGCACGAGCTGCCACTCCGCAGGCTCAATGATGGCGTCATGGCTGCCCTCCACATAATACTGCGGCACCTCCCCTTCGTTCGCCTTCCGCTTCTTGGAAAGGAAGTCCACCGTGTAGCATTTCTGCAGGCGGGCGTCGCCTTTGTACTTCTCGTTGGAAAGTATGTTCTCCACCGTCCTGTGCCGCCATGTCTCCTTCCCCGTGGGCGTCGGGATGTTTTTGTCGGTGAGGTATTTTGCGATGGCGTAGGGCGTCTGCCCCTGCATGAAAAGCCGGTAGATGAGCCGCACGGTCTCCGCCTCCTCCGGCACCACCTCCATCTGCCCGTCCTCCCCTTTCCGGTAGCTGAGGAAGGAGCTGTAGGCAAGGCTGACCTTGCCGTCCGCAAACCGCTTCCGTTTCCCCCAGGTCACGTTTTCCGAAATAGAGCGGGATTCCTCCTGCGCCAGCGAGGACATGATGGTGATGAGAAGCTCGCCTTTGGAGTCCAGCGTGTAGATGTTCTCCTTCTGGAAATAGACCTCCACGCCCTTCTCCTTCAGCTTCCGGACCGTGGTGAGGCTGTCCACCGTGTTCCTCGCGAACCGGCTCACCGACTTGGTCACGATAAGGTCGATCTTCCCGTCCAGCGCATCCTGCACCATCTGGTTGAATCCGCTCCTGTGCCTCGT
>CANRSX010000019.1 GCA_947642555.1 uncultured Roseburia sp.
GTCAAGGAACTCCGGGACGACAAGAAAGAAAAGGAAAAGGCTGAATAAGCCAAGGAACTAAAAAGGGCGGCAGATGTACAAGCCGCCCGGTTAATAAAGGATAATTGAAGTTTTACGATAAATGGGAGGAAAAAAATGAAGGAACATGTGAGAGAACGGATAATGGAACAGTATGGGGCAGAGGCACTGGAGAAGATCGAGAACGCCAATCTGAGTGGGAATATGTTTCTGGTATATGCAGATGATTACACATTTGAGATTATCGGCGGGATACTGACGAACCACAGCATGAGTGTTGACGATGCAATTGATTTCCTGGGCGTGGACATGGATGCCTGGGCAGAAGACCAAGGCTTTGATGGTTGGGATTACGGGGCCTTGTGCCTGGTGGATGTTGAATAAATGAAAGGGCAGTAGAAATACTGCTCTTTTTTCTTATAGATTACAACTAAACACGGATATGGAGAGCACAAACTCCATCATAAAATCCAAAGTTACAAAATGTGATTACCGGCACGCAGCGACAATCTATAATGTATCCATTGAAAACAATAACATGTACATGATCGTTGGAAGTGAAGGAAACCATGTGCAGGTGACAATCGGCGTTGTAATGTCAAATACTTTTTATTCATGGGACATTTACAAAAGCGGAGAGTTATTCACAGTCGGGACCGTCGGACTAAACGTTTCCATTACCCCTTCAACGGGGATTTTTTGTACAGTGCTAAAAATTAGCTAAATAGCTATTTAAGCCCGTAGATATTAACGTATATGCCTGTCCACGAATATACATATACATATGATACATAAAGCACACCTGACGCATACCGGCCATTAGCCCTCATACTGTATCCAGTGTCAATTGGTACGGGGCTGTTATGGGAGCTATAAAATGAAAATGGGATCTCTAGACCAAAGAGCATTCCCTTTGGGACATAGATCGCATTACCATTATAAGAATCGCCATAGATCAGTATATACAAGGCGTTATATGTATTGTAGTTTAGTATGGCAATATTTGTTGGTGCTGTAATAAACTGGTTTACTAATTCTGTCGCCGTATTTTGCGATACGCCTTTCATATCCGTGTTTAGCTTTTTTATTTTTTTTTGATATTTATTGTTTATGATTCAGTTTCTTCCTTATTACAATTTATCATACTTATTACACGCGTAACTTTATAATGTACGCAAAATGTACGCAAATGTCTCTCAAACCCGCATAAATAGCGGATTGACCACATGACTTTTAATCAGGTTGTCCGGGGTTCGAATCCCCGATGTCTCATTACGCTAAAACAGCCGGATCCCAGTAAAATGTAAGGGTTTCATAAGGATGTTTTTTAAGGTGAGGATTTGCGGTATGGCATTTTGGGTGCTATACCGCTTTTCCTTTCCATAAAGTGACCTTTGAATGGTCGAATGTTCCGACGTGGTTGTAGATAATCTCAATCTCCTGTAACCGCCGCCCGCTGCTCTTGTCGGGTGCATGAACGATTATCCTATCCACAAACTCATGCAGTATTTCGGGTGTAGCGCCATGGAAATGTGCATAACAGGCCATTCCGCCGATGGTGATGCCCTTGAGTATGATGCGGCGCTCTTCCAGTGTCAGATGGGAATAGGCATTTGTATTTTCCATAGTGTTACCTCCAGTCAGGGAGGCGCCTGCCGATAAGGAAAGTGTAAGACTAAATGCCACTGGACTTCAAGTGGAAGTTGGGGAAAGACTAACTTCCACTTGCACCCCCGAGAAGTGGAAGTTAACTTTTCACTTCACCTAACTTTTCACTTCACTGAAGAAATTTTTCAGATTAAAGATGATTGACTTATGCGCATGACAGGCGTATAAATATGGCTATGAGAAGAAATAAAAGAAAGAATGCAGATTTAAAATTGATAAAGAGGTGAAAAATGGCGATGAAATCAGAACTGCTGGCGCATTTTTACGGGGAATACAAAACCGGAGGCGTTTTCGGCAAAAAGAACAGGGTATTTGTGTACCTCAGAGAAGATTCTGTGGAGGGCGTGGGTGCGGTATTCTTTTCTGATAAATTTAATGAGAGAGAGCTGGAAATAGATTTAAAACAGATTCAGGATGTCAGAAAAACGAATGTCGGCGGCGAGGAGTGCCTGCAGATCACGTTTCGGATTTCCAATAATCTTGTGAGAAATAAAGCGGATGAGCAGATTCTTTTCCCGAATCTGGAAAAGATCGATGAGGCGACCCGGATGATATGGGAGCAGAAAAAGAAGATCGAAGATGCGGAGAGAAGAAAGCGCGACGAGGAGACGCAGAGGAAAAATCAGCAGCTGATCGAGGAGCAGCAGCGGGAGGAAGAGTGCCGCCTGTTTTATCAGGACTGTTACCAGTTCCATATTGCCCGCCATAACCGGCCATATTTCGAACTGTATCGGGACGGGCTGCTGTTTCAGGCGATTTATCTCGACGAGGAAAAGCGGCTGAATTTTCTGCAGATTGACGGGTATGCACATGCGGAAAACAACGGCTGTGTCCCTTATGATAAGATACATTATTATGAGAAGGCGGGAAGCGTACATTATACTACGGATATAAATGGGAGCTTTTCCAGTTTTGGAGGAAGCTTTACCGGCGCAAGCGTGTCAAAAGCGGCGGGTATTGCCGGAGGGCTGCTGTTTGGCCCGATGGGGATGATGGCCGGGGCGCTGCTGACCTATAAGCCCGCGGAGATGAAAATGCCTGAGACGTCCGCACAGATTACCTCTGAGGCACACCGGATCGACGAGCGGAGTGTGATACTGAATTATTATTCGGATGTAAAGCAGCAGCTGATTGATATCGAGCTGCCGGCTGACTGTTATAATTTCCTGCAGACCTATCTTCCTGAGAAGCGTCACAGTATTGTGATGGAGCTGGAAAAGGAGACGATAAAAAATGTGCAGGGGATCGAGACGGAACGCCCGCAGATCCCGGAGCAGAAGGCCGTGCAGATCGGGACAGACGAGTCGATGGAAGAGTTTGAAAACCGGGTGAAAAAACTGAAAATTATGTATGATAACGGACTTTTGTCGGAAGAAGAGTTTCTCAATGAAAAGAAAAAACTGTTAAATTTCTGATTGCTTTTCCGGAAGAATGTGTTATACTGATAAAGTCGCACAATTTCATAGTCATTGCAGAGTAGACACATGCGCGTTAAGTGCTGCCTGAACAGGGAGTTGTCAGGCGGACGAAAAGATTTTCTTGCGGTGCATGCGTCGCATCCCGCTGCATCAGAAGATAGGAATATTATCTCCCGTTGTAGTAAGAGGTCTGCAAAGAAACAGGTTTCATAAGGGAGGTAATTTTTTATGAAAAAATTTGTTGCTTTGTTTACCGCATCGTTCCAGGAGCTAAGACAGGTCAGAACCGTCACGGTGATGGCAATGTTTGCCGCGATTGCGGTCGTCCTTGGCATGTTTTCCGTCGAGATCGGGCCCTATATCCGGATCGGTTTTTCTTCGATTCCGAACGGACTGGTATCGTATCTGTTCGGTCCGGTTGCGGGAAGTCTTTTTGCCGGCACTTTGGACATTATAAAATATGTCATAAAGCCGAGCGGAGCATTTTTCCCGCCAATGACGCTCGTGACCATGCTTGCCGGACTGATTTACGGCTGTATGTATTACAAAAAATCCATCACGCTGCCGCGTGTGCTTGCGGCAAAGTTTCTCGTGATGCTGATCTGTAACGTGATATTAAACACGCTGTGTCTCTCGATGCTTTACGGAAAAGGGTTTTTTGTGCTGCTTCCCGCCCGGGCGCTGAAAAATCTGATCATGTGGCCGGTGGATTCCATTGTGTTTTACACGGTGGCGAAGGCGCTGGAGCGCATCGGGGTATTCCGCTTTCTGCATTTTTCCCGCGGACAGCAAATTTAGTTTTACAATCCCGGATTCTGTGATATAATGAGCGTGAGCGAGATGAAGCGAAGCGGAATCGAGCGGCACTGCGACGCTGCGGCGCAGCGGGCAAAGCGGGGGCCGGGACAGATATTACGGGGGTAAGAGATGAGATCAAGAAGAGTGCCGTTGGCGGCAGATGTAGTAAAATATGAGGTCGGATGCGGTATGGAGGACGGCTTTGAGCTGTGGCCGGACGTTGTGACTAAGGGATGGATCGTCACGGATTTTCTGGTAAAGATAACGAGAGAGGACGGGACGATTGTCTGCCCGTATATTTTAAACCGGCGTGGGCGCGAATTTATCGGAGTGGGCGACTATATCGTTCGCGATGAGGATGGGACGACACATGTCTGCGGCGCGGATAAGGTTTGGAAGCGCTACGAAAAGACGGAGGAATAAGGTCAGAACATGATATCTCCGGCCGGGAGACCGGCCGGATTATGCGGGTATGGCGGAATTGGCAGACGCGTCAGATTTAGGTTCTGGTGGGAGACCGTGCAGGTTCGAGTCCTGTTACCCGCACTATAACGTTTGCACATTTATTTTAGCAAAAGTTAAAGTTCAGCCCGCGTCATTCGCAAAACTCAGGAAATTCAAATCCTCTTGACAGCCTTCCTTCAGACGCGTATACTGATCAAAGAAACAGAATAAAATCTTCAGGGCAGGGTGCGATTCCCTACCGGTGGTACAGCCCACGAGCCTGTCGCTGCGATGTCAGCGGGGCATGATTCGGTGAGACTCCGAGGCCGACAGTATAGTCTGGATAGAAGAAGATAAGAAGATGCAGGATCAGTCTGTGGTTTTGCGTGCGAAAAAAGTGCTCTGGATTGTGTTTACATTCCAGAGTTTTTTTATGCGCATGGTGACCGTTCTTTTGATTCTGTTCTGTGCCCTGAGCCTTGCGGTTCAGGTTTTTTTATGCCCTGACGGTGTGCAAAAACGGAGGTGAATCAGATGGACGACAATGCTTATATGCGGTTGGCGATAGAGCTCGCGGAGCGCGGAACCGGGCGGGTCTCGCCAAACCCGCTGGTGGGTGCCGTGATTGTAAAGGACGGAGAAATCATCGGAGGGGGCTGGCATGAGCGGTACGGGGAGGCGCATGCGGAGCGAAATGCGCTGGCCGCGTGCACGCAGCCGCCGGAGGGGGCGACGATGTATGTCACGCTGGAGCCCTGCTGTCACTACGGGAGACAGCCGCCCTGCACGGATGCGGTCATAAAGGCTGGAATCCGGCGGGTGGTGACCGGCTCCGGCGATCCCAATCCGCTTGTGGCGGGAGGCGGGATCCGGATGCTGCGGGAGCACGGGATCGAGGTGACGGAGCACGTGATGCAGGAGGAGTGCGACCGGTTAAATGAAGTGTTTTTCCACTATATCCGGACGGGAAGGCCGTTTGTCGTGATGAAATACGCGATGACCATGGACGGCAAAATCGCGGCGGTCACCGGCGCTTCGAAGTGGATCACCGGGGAGGCGGCGCGGGAGCACGTGCAGAGGCAGCGAAACCGCTATACCGCGATCATGGCGGGGGTGGGAACCGTGCTGGCGGATGACCCGCTGCTGACCTGCCGGATGGAGGGCGGCAGGAATCCGTTGCGCATCATCTGCGACAGCAGCCTGCGCACACCGCTCGCGTCAAAAGTAGTTATAACAGCGGAAGAAGTGCCGACGATCCTTGCCACCTGCTGCGGCGACCGGGAAAGACAGCTCGCATATGAAAGGCTGGGATGCCGTATCCTCTGCCTGGGGGAGAAGGATGGCCATGTGGATCTGCGGCAGCTGATGAAGCGGCTGGGAGAGGAGCAGATCGACAGCATCCTGCTGGAAGGCGGAGGCACGCTGAACTGGGCGGCGCTAAAGAGCGGGATTGTCACGAAGGTGCAGGCATATCTCGCGCCGAAGCTGTTTGGCGGGGAGACGGCGAAGACGCCGGTGGAGGGCGCTGGCGTTCTGGCTCCGTCGGACGCCTTTCTGCTGAAAAAGGGCACGGTGACCTTCCTTGGGGATGATATTCTGATCGAAAGCGAGGTGGCGGCTGATGTTTACGGGGATTGTTGAAGAAATCGGGACAGTGGAGCGGATCCGGCGGGGAGCGGCCTCCGCGGTGCTTTCGATCCGCGCCAGAAGGGTGCCTGAGGGGACGAAGATCGGGGACAGCATTGCGGTAAACGGTGTCTGCCTGACAGTTGTAGAGATTGATGACGGGCATTTTCAGGCGGACGTCATGCATGAGACCCTGGACCGTTCTGCGCTGAAGACGCTTTTGCCGGGAAGCCGGGTCAACCTGGAGCGCGCCATGCCTGCGGACGGGCGGTTTGGCGGACATATCGTGGCGGGCCATGTGGACGGCGTGGGCCGGATTACCGGCATCCGGCGCGACGATACGGCTGTCTGGTATACGATCGCGGCAGAGGAGGCGGTGCTGCGCTACATTGTGGAGAAGGGATCTGTCGCGGTGGACGGGGTCAGCCTGACCGTGGCGAAGGTCACACGGACGGATTTTTCCATTTCAGCGATCCCGCACACGGTGGGACACACGACGCTTGCGGAGAGAAGAGAGGGGGATCCGGTGAATTTGGAGACGGATATCATCGGGAAATATGTGGAAAAACTGATGTTTTTCGCCGCGGAAAAGAGCGATAACAGGCAGAAAACAGGCGGGATCACGATGGATTTTTTATCAGAAAACGGATTTTAAGGAGGAAGAGAGATGGCGGAATTTGACACGATCGAGCGGGCGCTTGCCGCGTTAAGAGACGGGAAAATCATTCTGGTGACGGATGATGCGGACCGGGAAAATGAGGGTGATCTGATCTGCGCGGCGGAATATGCCACAACAGAAAACGTCAATTTTATGGCGACCTATGGCAAAGGGCTGATCTGCATGCCGATGACGGAGGAATATGTGAAAAAATTACAGATCCCTCAGATGGTGCAGCAGAATACGGACAATCATGAGACCGCGTTTACCGTATCCATCGACCATATGAAGACCACGACGGGGATCTCCGCCGCGGAGCGCTCCGTCACGGCCCTGGGCTGTGTGGCGGAGGATGCGAAACCGGAGGATTTTCGCAGGCCGGGACACATGTTTCCATTGCTGGCAAAGAAAAACGGCGTGCTGGAGCGGGACGGCCACACGGAGGCGACGGTGGATCTGTGCCGGCTGGCAGGGTTAAAGGAGTGCGGCCTCTGCTGTGAGGTTATGCGGGAGGACGGGACGATGATGCGCACGCCGGAGCTGAAAAAGCTGGCGGAGCAGTGGGAGCTGCCTTTCATCACGATCGAGGATCTGAAAAATTACCGCAAGTGCCACGAAAAGCTGACGGATCAGATGGCGGCGGTGAAGCTGCCGACAAAATACGGCGATTTTATGGCCTACGGGTTTGTGAACCGGCTGAACGGGGAGCATCACGTCGCGCTGGTCAAAGGGGAGATCGGCAGCGGGGAGGATGTGCTCTGCCGTGTCCATTCCGAGTGCCTGACCGGTGATACCTTCGGCTCGCTGCGCTGCGACTGCGGACAGCAGCTGGCGGCAGCCATGTCGCAGATTGAAAAAGAGGGACGCGGGATCCTGCTCTACATGCGCCAGGAGGGGCGGGGGATCGGGCTGATCAGCAAGCTGCAGGCTTACGCGCTGCAGGAGCAGGGAATGGACACGCTGGAGGCGAACCTGGCGCTGGGTTTTGCGGGGGACCAGAGGGAATATTATATCGGCGCGCAGATCCTGCGGGAGCTGGGGGTAAAGAGCATACGGCTTCTGACGAACAACCCGGATAAGGTGTATCAGCTCTCGGAATTCGGCCTTACCATCACGGAGCGCGTGCCGATTCAGATGGACGCCACCGCGCACGACCTGTTTTATCTGAAAACAAAGCAGGAGCGCATGGGACACATGTTAAATTATTAAAAGGAGATAAAAGATGAAACGATTTGAGGGAAAACTGGTATCGGAACATATAAAGGTGGGGATCGTGGCATCCCGTTTTAACGAGTTTATCACGTCGAAGCTGCTGGAGGGGGCCGTGGACGGCCTGATCCGGCACGACGTCCGGGAGGAGGATATCTCTGTGGCCTGGGTGCCCGGGGCATTTGAGATTCCGCTGATCGCGTCCAAAATGGCAAAAAGCGGCGCTTATGATGCGGTCATCTGTCTGGGCGCGGTGATCCGGGGATCGACCAGCCATTACGACTATGTATGTAATGAGGTGTCGAAAGGAATCGCTGCCGTTTCGCTGGAGACCGGCGTCCCGGTCATGTTTGGCGTGCTCACCACGGAGAATATCGAACAGGCGGTGGAGCGAGCCGGAACAAAAGCGGGAAATAAAGGGTACGACTGCGCGGTGGGCGCGATTGAGATGGTCAATCTGATCCGGGAGCTGGAGGGATCCGGGAGCGGCGCAGAGCGGTAAGCATAAAAGCTGCCGCAGAGACAGGATTCTGTGAGATCACGTGGCTGCCGCAGAATGTCACCTTCCTGCGGCAGCCACGTGATTGTGAGAAACCGATTTTGTTAAGCTTCGATCCTGCCAAGCACGCGCCCGATGACCCGGATCTCCTCGGAGGGAGGAATGTCCGGGTAATTTTTATTGTGGGAAATCAGACAGTTCTCGCCGGCTTCCTTGATAAAACAGTCGCCGCCGCGAATGAAAATCCCGATCTCGCCGGTGCTGATCTCCGGCGTCTTCTCCACGAGCACCATGTCGCCGTCGGAGTAGGTGGGCTCCATGGAGTCGCCGTTAACCCCGATCACGAAATCCGCATGCTCAGACAGCGGGGTAGCCCTGATCTGGATGATATCGGTCGGCAGATCGTCAAACAGGAACTCACCGCTCCCCGCAGATGCCATTCGGTGCAGATACGTGATCGTGCGGAACGGAGTCGGGACGGAATACGGCCGGTCGTTCCTGGCTCTGCTGCCGGTCCAGAGCGATGCGGAGGCGTCCGGTGCGTCTTTGGCTGCGGATGCATCTGCCGGGTTTGTGCCGGAGAGGGTAATGCCGGCGCCGTCTGCCGGTACCTGATCCTCTGCCTGCTGCTCTGCGGTCTGCCCGGCTTCCCTGGAAAGCCTGCGAAGCTGCTCCGTCCAGAGCCGCATGCGCTCCGTCTCCCAGCCCAGTATCGTGTCCACATGGGCGCGCCCGTGGGGATCGAGACTGCGGTAATTCTCGACCATCCGGATTTCCGGATAGGTCATGGTATCGTCAGCTCCCGTAAAGACAGACAGAATATTACTGCATCTGTAAATCTGACACAGGTAAATCAGCATATCGGCGTTGGGCATGCGGATGCCTTTTTCATAGCCGTAGAGAGTCTTTTCTGACAGCTCGATCCCCATGGCGGATAACCGGGTCGTCACGTCTCTGACCGATAATTCGGCAGTCGTCCGAAGTTTTCGTAAAATCATTCCGAATTCTTTGTTATTCAAAGCATGTGTCTCCTTCCTGGTGCGAACATTCTGCGATATGATAATTATATCACAAAAAACAAATGAAATCAACGAAAATCTACGTGACGAAGAAATAAAATCGTGGAAAATAGCTTGACAAACATTTGTTCGAATGATATTCTAAAAGCAACTGCTCTATGGCGAAGAAATATGAAAAAAACGGGAAACAAAAAGGAGAAACGTCAAATTGATGTAATCTACAAGGCGGGGTAATCATTGAGCCAATCCATGAACTTCCATGGAGTAAAACAGTTTCTGATGCAAAAAATGGCGGAAGAGTGATGAAGAAATGGCCTGAATATGATATAATCTGATAAACGCTGTCAGAACAGATAAAGGCAGGAGAACGATCGTATGGCACATATGAATACACCGCAGCTGGAAACAGAGCGGCTGATCTTAAGAAAATTTACGGAAAATGACACAGAGGCACTGTACCTGATACTGTCAGATGAAGAGGTGAACACCTTTTTACCGTGGTTCCCTTTGAAAAGCATTGAGGAAGCCAGGGCGTTTTTTGAGACGAGGTATGCGGCAGAGTATAAAAAGCCCCGGGCCTATGCCTATGCGATCTGTCTGAAAGAGGACAATGCTCCGATCGGATACATAAAAGTCGATATGGATGAAAGCCATGACTTTGGCTATGGGCTTCGGAAAGAGTTCTGGCATCGGGGAATTGTCACGGAAGCCGGGAAAGCGGTCATTGCGCAGGTGAAAAAGGACGGACTTCCCTATATCACAGCGACACATGACGTTAATAATCCCCGCAGCGGAGGGGTTATGAGACAGGTGGGAATGAAATATCAGTATTCCTATGAAGAACAATGGCAGCCAAAAGATTTTCTGGTTACATTCAGAATGTATCAGCTGAATTTTGAGGAAAAAGACTACAGTGTTTTCAAAAAATACTGGGATAATTCTGCGGTGCATTTTGTGGAAACAGGGATAGACGGCGGGAGAGGATCTGCCCTGTCATCGGAACGAAAAGGAGGGGGAGCATGAAAAAATATGGTTTACTGCTGGCGATGTGCGGCATGCTGCTGGTAAATGGCTGCGGTGCGAAAGAGGCGGAGGGGCCAGAGAGGGAGCCTGCGGGGACAGGAAGGGAGACGACAGCGCAGGGGACGGAGGATCCCGCGGAGAACGGGACAGAGACTGCGGCTCCGGAAGAGCAGGAAGCAAAAGATCTGGCTGCGGCAGAGACGGAAGGGACAGAGGACAGTGGTGAATACAGCGAAAGGTATGAGATAGACGACGATTCGCTGCTGTTAGTTATGAAACGGACGGAGGACGGGGTCGAAATAACCGCATATGGCGAAGTGAAGGACGGCGAAAGAGCCACTGCAATGTTTATCACGCTGGACCTGTTGTTTGAGGAGCTGGAAAGCCTGCATCGTTATGGGATTCTGATCTATATGGACGATCTGTCGCTGACCTATATTATGGATCCGGATCTGCCGATTGTGATTGGAAAAAACAGAGACGGTTCTACTGTTGAAGATATCCCGGACTGGATGAAGGCGACTCCGGATGCGGTGGATGAGGAGAGCAGGGCATATATGAGCAGCATCATATCGTCTGTGTATGATTTCATAGAGACCGCAGGCGAAGAGTTCGGAATACAGGATGCAGGGGCGGTTTCCGGCGCGGACGAATATTATATGCAGGGGGAATATGAGGTGGACGGAAGGTCGCTGTCGATTGAGATGTCGCTGCCGGAGAATAAGACCCGCCTCACGGCGAGCGGCAGTGCGGAAAGCACAGAGAAGGCAGGGCTGATGTTTATCACCCTCTATTCCAAATTTAAGGAGCTGGAGGACCTGGATGAATATACCATAGAAGTCAGCACGGATGAGGTATATGTGAATCTGACCTGCGACGGGGACGGACTGCATGTCATTGGAGAAAATACGGACGGTTCCCCGACGATCGAGCTGCCGGACTGGATTACTCCGGATATTGACATGCCAGAGGAGGATGCCACGGCATATATCACGGAGGTTCTGCTGGCCCTGCAGGAGTTCGCGTCGGATCTCGACGAGTGATGCGGCAAAAGACACGGACCGGGTAAATAATCATTGTAAACGCACCGTTATCGGAAGCTTCGCGGAAGAGGAGGGGACGTATGAAGAAAATATGGATCGCTTTTTTGTGTTGTCTGCTTGTATGTTCTATTCAGGGCTGCGGGATCCGCAGGCCTGATCCGGAGGAAGAGGCGAAGCGCGAGTCGGCGAGACAGGAGATCGAACAATCCGCGGATAATGAGACGGAAGAGTCCGCGAATCTTTACGACACGGAGGAAACGGTCACGAAAACCTTTGGAGCGCTTCAGATTGAGATCCCAAAGTCCTGGGATGACGGAAAAGATACCTCCGAGGATGGGAAGTTCTACTATTATTATGATGACGGTCTCATGCTGATGGTACAAAGTAAGAGCGGGAGTGCATTTGAATCCGTTGGATCCATGTCCGAAGAGGATAAGGTGCTCTCAAAGGATCAGGTCTTTGAGGGGATGAAGAGTAAGTTCACCTCCACCGAGACGATTCTGAGCGACTTTGATGTGGTGAGCGAAGATGTGGAGGCATTTCGCTACAAAGCGGACATTGTACTACAGGGGAAATCATATTATCTGGATGCGATTGTATTTTTTGAAGATTATACTTCGTACATAGTTTCCATTCTTGTGGAGCACGGATCGTCGAAGAATTACCGGGAGGAAATGGAATCGTTAAGGGAGACGATACGGGTCGAGAGGGATGGCACGGACAGAATTTCGGTAAAGACAACAGGAGATGTGCAGTATCAGGTGCCTGCCGGCTGGAGGGAAACGTCGGAAAATTCGGAAGGAAATACTTATTATTATGCAGACGGATTTATGCTTATGGTGCAGAATCGGGATCCGGGCTTTGATGCGGATTATCTGCTGTCAAGTGTAGATGAATTTGTCTCCGGAATTACAGAGTCGATGGAGAACTGCAGCAATCTCAGATCCGGAATCAGGAAGATTGCCGGGGTGGACGCCATTGAGGTGACGGTGGAATTCACATCAGGCAAAGTGGAGTATGAATGGCACACAAATACGTTTATCATTGGCAGCAGTATGTATTCCTTTGTCGGTATGACAGAGATCGGGAAGGATTATTCGGAAGAATATGAAGCCATTATAAACAGCATTGTCATTTTGTCTGACAGTGCGGCAGACGGGGAAATACAGGAAGAAGACAGCGAAGTGCCATCCGAAGGGACAGAACCGGAGTCCGAAGAGACAGAGTCAGAATCCGAAGAGACAGAGTCGGAATCCGAAGAAACATCGTCAGAGGAGACCTCCGCCCGGACGCCGACCACCGGGGAGCGGAACGCGTTAAGCCGGGCGAAGGATTACCTGAGCGTTATGCCGTTCTCCTGGGAGGGCCTGGTGGGCCAGCTGGAGTACGAGAAATATTCTCACGAGGAAGCGGTCTATGCCGCGGATCACTGCGGCGCCGACTGGAATGAGCAGGCGGCAAAAAAGGCGGAAGCATACCTGGATATCATGTCATTTTCCCGCCAGGGACTGATCGATCAGCTGGAGTATGAGGGCTTTACCCATGATCAGGCGGTCTACGGTGCGGAGCAGAACGGGTATTAAATGTCGCGTATTTCTGAAAGGGATGGGTGACGACATTTGCTGATGTGCTGATTGCGGAGATGACTGACAAAAATAAAGACGACGTATTGATTTTATCTTTACATTGTGGTAAAATACAGGAAATAGATCAGGAGGTGCATTTTATGGCACAGACATTAGTAAATATTCGTATGGATGAAGAATTAAAAAAGAGTATGGAGCAGATTTGCCAGGAACTCGGAATGAATATGACTACTGCGATTACAATTTTTGCCAGGAAGATGACAAGAGAAAAGAGAATTCCATTTGAAGTATCTGTCGATCCGTTTTATTCTGAAAGTAATATGGCGCATTTGCGTCGGGGAGTGGAAGCCCTCAATGCCGGACAAGGTGTGGAACACGACATCATTGAGGTGGATGAATGAAAAAAATATGGTTTGATGAGGCGTGGGAGGATTATATTTACTGGCAGATGCAGGATAAGAGGACATTAAAGAAAATCAATATACTGCTTAAAGATATAGAACGGGGGAATTTTGACGGTATTGGTAAGCCTGAACCTTTAAAAGGTGATATGAGCGGGTTTTGGAGCCGCAGAATTGATGATGTGAACAGGCTGGTGTACCGGATTAGCGGTAATTTGTTAGAGATTGTCTCCTGTAAAGGACATTATGAAAATTAAATGATAAAGAGCACTGCACACGCTGCACTGCTCTTTTTTTGTGCACTTTTTACAGAAATCATAAAAATAAGGACATTTTCCAAAATAAAATGCCTATATCCTGCGCCTTTCGGATGGTACGATGGAGTCAGAAAGGAGGGGAAGTTCATGAACCGCATCATGAGTGATAAAAAAGCCATCGGGGTATTTCTGCTTCCCGGGACGGCTGTCTACCTGTTTGTTGTCATGATCCCTGTCGTCTGGTCGGTGGTGTACTCCCTGTTTGAGGGGGCGCCGGGGATCCGGTTTCAGTTCCGGGGGCTGGGGGGATACCTGCAGCTGTTTTCGGACCGGCAGTTTTTAAGCAGCCTTGTCATCACCTTAAAATACTGCGTGACCGTCTCGGCGTTTCAGATGATACTGGGGCTCTCACTGGCGTTTCTGTTCACCTACGGCATCACGCGGTTCCGGACGCTGGCCCGGACGATCACGTTTCTGCCGGTGGTGCTGCCCATCGTGGCGGTGGGACAGCTGTTTTCCAAAATCTATGACATTGCGCCGACCTACGGGCTGGTGAACAGCCTGCTGGAGCTGTTCGGGCTGGAGGAGTACATCTGCGCCTGGATCGGACTGCCGCAGACGGCGCTGCCCGCGCTCTGCGTCCAGGACGTGTGGATGACCATGGGCTTTTATGCGATCATCCTCTATGCGGGGCTGGTGGATGTGCCGGCAAATCTAGTGGAGGCGGGACGGATCGACGGCGCCCACGGGCTTACGCTGGCGCGCTATATCACTCTGCCGCTGATGCGTCCGGTCATCGGGACGGCGCTGATCTACAGCTTAAGCAGCACCTTAAAGGTGTTTTCTTCCGTGCTGGCGCTGACGGCCGGAGGCCCGGCGAAATCCACGTACACGTTGTCGCTGTACATGTACGACACGGCCTTCAATTTTAACAAATACGGCTACGGCAGTGTGATCGGCGTCTTTATCATGGCGGAGTGCGTCGTGATCGTGGCGGTGGTGAACCGGATCGTGAACCGGAAGGAACAGGCATAAAGTTTCGGAAAGGCAGGAAGAATAGGATGAAGGTAAAAACGTTAAAAATGATTCCCTTTAAGATTCTGGTGGCGCTTGTGCTGGTCATTGTCCTGTTTCCGATTTTCTGGATGGTGGCGGCATCCTTTAAGGCTCCGCTGGAATTTACCACAAAACCGATCTATGCGCTGCCGGACGGATTTTATCTGAAAAATTATGTGGACGCGTGGACCATCGGAAACATGAGCGTTTTCTACAAAAATAGTATTATAATCACGGCATCCGCCCTGGTCTTTGTCGTGGTCTTTGCGGCGATGATTTCCTTCGGTCTCGTCAAGCTGCGCTGGAAGGGCTCGGGGCTCTGTATGCTGATGTTTTCCATGGGAATCGTGATCCCGGTGCAGATGGTGCTGATCCCGCTGTTTACGATTTACAATAAGACGGGAATCATCAACACAAAATTCTGCCTGGTGCTCACGTATATCGGCTTTCACATGTCGCTGGCGATCTACCTGTTTGCCGGGTATATCCGCTCGGTGCCGGACGAGATCCTGGAGGCCGCGGTGATGGACGGCTGCAGCGTGTACACCATGTTTTTAAAGGTCATCGTGCCCATGATGAAGAGCGCGGCGGCGACGGTGCTGGTGGTGAGTTTTTTTGCCATATGGAACGACCTGATTTTTTCGATGACGTTCGTCAGCTCGACGGCGCACAAGACATTGCAGACCGGACTTTTGTATTTTCAGAATGAGTTTGGAAATAAGGAATGGGGGCCGATTTTTGCCGCGATTACCATGGTGATTGTGCCGACGATCGCGGTCTATATCGTGCTGAACAAAAAGGTGATCAAAGGGATGACCGAGGGAGCGGTCAAGGGATAGGAGAGCGCCGCAGAATCCGGCGCGGGAAATGTGAAAAGACGGAAAGTGAGGGAAAGAATGGAGTACAGGAGAGTTGGAAATACGGGACTGATGGTGAGCGAGATCTCGCTGGGAAGCTACATGACCTACGGGCAGGCAAACGGAAAGGAGGCGGCAAAGGCCTGTGTCAGGGCGGCCTTTGAGCTGGGGATCAATTCCTTTGACACAGCGGATGTATACGGAAATAAATTCGGCAGGACAGGCTGTGCGGAGGAGCTTCTGGGGGAGCTTTTGTCCGATTACCGGAGAAGCTCCTATGTGCTGGCCACAAAGGCGGGCTATCCGGTGACGGATGACGCAAACGGCAAAGGGCTGGGAAAAAAGCATCTGCTGGAGGCCTGTGACGCGAGCCTGCGCCGCCTGAAAACGGATTATATCGATCTTTATTACATGCATCTGTATGATGAGAATACCCCGGTAGAGGAGACGATGGACGCGCTGGAGACACTTGTAAGACAGGGTAAAGTGCTCTACACCGGGATCAGCAACTGGCCGCTGGAGGAGGTCAGAAGGGCCAATGCTTATGCAAAACAGAAAAACTTCACCTGTTTTTCCGTGGTGCAGCCGCCGTATAATATGTTTGACCGGCGGGCGGAGGAGGATGCCTTTGGGCTGGCGGCAGACGGACTCGGGTGTGCGGTCTATTTTCCGCTGGCCCAGGGGATTCTGGCCGGGCGCTACCGCTCGGTGACGGATCTGCCGGCGGACAGCCGGGCGGCGAACCCCACCGCAGGCCAGGTGATTCAGGCGGTGGGATGCCTGACGGAAGAGAATCTGGAAAAAGTGGCGAGGATGAAGGAGCTGGCAAAGGGGGAAGGGCTTACGATGGCGCAGCTGGCGTTAGCCTGGATCCTGCGAAGGACGGAGGTGTCCACGATCCTGGCGGGGGCCAGCCGGCCAAAGCAGCTTGCGGACAACGCGGGAGCCAGCGGCGTGAAGCTGCCGGAGGATCTGCTGGCAGCGATCGATGCGATCCTGTCGTGAGAAAGACGCTGCGTTTCCCGTATTCACAGCCGGGCAGGCGGATGACGGGATTAATGTGAGAGACAGCGGTGCGAAAAAAACCTTCGCACCGCGGAAAAGAGGAGGCGTATGGGGAAATATCAGTTTCATGAAATCGGAGCCAGCGTGTATGCCTGGGACATGCACGACGAGGGCGTGGAGACGGTACTGGACAATCTGAAAAATATGGCGCATGTCAATTCGGTCTATCTCGTGGCCTTAATGCACGAGGAGCGGCACCCGTGGCCGGACGGCCTGGCCTTTCCCCACAATCCGGTGCGGAGGGAATACGTGACGGAGGATTCCGTGGCATACTGGAAGGCGGACCGGGGACACTACGGGAGGATTGCGCCGGCCGGACCCACAAATTTTCTGAAAGGGACCGACTGGCTGGAGCTGCTGGTAAAAGAAGCGAAAAAGCGGGGCATGAAGGCCGGGGTGGAATTTTCGCACACCCTCATCGATTCCCGGCGTTTAAACCATGAGCTGGCGGATGTCTGTCAGGTGGATCTCTATGGAAATCCCCTGGTGCGGACCCATATCGGGGAACATCACCGGGTGCCCTGCATGAACCACCCGGACTTCCTGGAATATGCAAAAAATCTGTACGCGGAGGTGGTCACGGAATACGACGTGGACTACGTGTTAAACTGCATTATGCCCTATCCGGCGCCGGCCTCTTATCTGCTGACGGAGTACGACGCAGAGCATCACCCGCTGCGGCGGGCGGCGGAGACGGCGGTGCGCGCGGGCTGTTTCTGCCCGGCCTGCAGGGCAAAGGCGGGGGAGATGGGAGTCGATCTGGAAGCGATTCGTGACGGACTTCTGGCCCTCGTGGAAGACGCAAAACGGGAACCGGCCCTGGAGGAGACAAATGTCTCGCTTGTGGAATTCCTCATGAATCATAAGGCGTTTGAGCAGTGGATTTCCTTTAAATGCGCCAGCGTCGCGGCGTTTCACGGTAAGCTGCACGATGTGATCAAAAGACTGCGCCCAAAGGTGGAAAACCGCCTGAATCTCTATGTGACTTCCCACCCGGAGTATGCCGGATTCTGGGGAAAGGCCCTTGCGCCCTCCTTTGACGCGGTGCGGGTCTGCTGCTACACGGAGCACCTTGGGATTGCGGACGCGGCGGAGAAAAAGAGGCGGGTGCTTTCCTCTGCGGCGCGAAGCTTCGGACCGGGGATGAACCGGATCGGGGCCATCGGCGTGCTCCCGGGGGCGACGGCGGAGAGCGTAAAGGAGGGGATTCTCACCTGCGGGGAGTGCGGGGTTTCTTCCATCATGCTGGGGCATTATGACGGCGCGGAGTCTGAGCTGTTAAAGGCGGTTGGCAGATGGGTCTGATCCGGCAGAAAAAATTCCGAAATAAACTGCTTCTCAGCATGGCGGCCATTGCGTTTTTTCCGATTTTTGTGATCGGCACCATCTCATCGATGCTCTCCGAGTCGGTGATCCGGGAAAACTACATCCGTTCGCAGGAAAACAGCTTAAGCACGGCAAACGAATTTATCGACAATGTGCTGCGGGGGATGATCCGGAGCAGCAGAAATGTGCTGGCCAACGAGACGGTGATGGGGATTCTGGAGGGGGAGGAAGGGTATACTCCCGGCAACCGGAACATCTTAGACGGGGAGATGAGCCTGCTGTTTTTTGACAACCCGGATCTGGAGTCCGTGTTTCTGATGAATATGGAGGGCGAGATCTATTATTACGGGCGCGGGGGCTATTCATACCGCATGGCGGAGGGCGTGAGCGTAAAGAGCGTATCCGGGGAGGAATGGTACATCCGGGCCATGGAGGCCAACGGCAGGGAGGTCTTTGCCGGCTATGACGTCATCGCGGGCGGGGACAGCGGTAAAATCTCCTGCATCAAAAAAATGCGCTCGCTGCGTCATATGTCGAAGGACGGCATGGAGGGGCTTCTGATCCTGAATGTGGAGTCGGAGCGGCTGTTTGAGAGTTTTTCGAGCAATACGGATCAGATGAGCAGCTCCGTGGTCTACGACGACGGCAGCCCGGGCCGGCCCCTGGTATTTGAGCGCGGCGGAGAGAGCGGGGAGGTCCGGGAGCTGCTAAGGCAGTACGATTCCGGGGACGGCGGCAGCGGGATACGGGCGGACTACGTGATCAGTGAGGTAAAAAACGAGACCACCGGCTGGCGGCTGATCAATGTCATCGCAAAAGAAGACCTGCTTCGGGATGCCGGGTGGCTTCAGTGGGCTATCCTGGCGGTCTCCGGGGCCACCGGGCTGATCATGGCGTTCTGCTTTGTGTTGCTCACGAGATCGCTCTACCGCCCCCTGCAGCAGCTGGAGGAATCCATCGCGCTGGCGGCCGTATCGCCAAAGGAGGCCCTTGCCCGGGAACAGAACTACGCGGATGACGAGATCGGAAGGATCGGGATGAAATTCCGCGATATGCTGCAGAAGAACCTGGCCTTAAACGAGCGGATCGTGACGCAGGAGGTTTGGCAGAAAAACGCGCAGATTCAGGAACTACAGGCGAAGATCAATCCGCATTTTCTCTATAATATCCTGGACTGCGTCTCCTGGATGATCCGCATGGGGCGCAACGACGATGCGGCGGAGATGGTGGTGAAGCTGTCTCGGATCATGCGAAACAGCTTAAACCAGGGACGGCAGATGACGACGCTGGAAAAAGAATTCCTGCTGTTGCAGGATTACCTGTTTCTCCAGAATATGCGCTATGACAATCAGTTTGAAATCCGGGTGACACTGGAGGAGTCGTTAAAGGAGGTGGCGATCCTGGGGCTCCTTTTGCAGCCCTTTGTGGAAAACGCCATGGTGCACGGGCTGTCGCAGCGGCAGGAGGGCGGCTATGTCCACGTGACAGGGACGAAGGAGGAGGGCTGGATCGTGATTGTCATTGAGGACAACGGGTGCGGGATGGATGAAAAGACGCTGAATGCCCCGGGATACGGCATCCGTAATGTGAAAAAGCGGCTGGAGCTGTTTTACGGGGAAAAGCACCGGCTGGCTATCACAAGTGCTCCCGGTGAGGGGACAAAAGTGACGCTGCGGCTGGCCAGAACATTGGGGAAGGGTGTGAGAGCTTGTACCGGGTAGTGTTAATCGACGATGAGATCATGGCGCTGCGGGGAATGGCGGGCAGCGTGCCCTGGGGGGAGCTTGGGATGGAGATCGCGGGGACGGCCAGGGACGGCGCCGCGGGCATTGCGCTGGTAAAAAGCCGTGAGCCTGACATTGTGATCACGGACATCCGCATGCCGGGGATGGACGGGCTGGACATGATCCGGGAGATTCTGAACCTCCGCCCGCAGACCATCTGCATTATCATGAGCGGCTACAGCGAATTCCAGTATGCGAAGGCGGCCATTGCCTACGGCGTCATGGGATATCTGGAAAAACCGGTGGACGTGGAGGAACTGAAATCGGTGCTGCAGAAAGCCAGGGAGATTTTAAAACAGAGAAAAAAACAGGAGAATGACAGCCTTGCGTACAGCGGGCAGGAGCTCTCGAACCTGTTAAAAAAAGCCCTGCGGGGGGAGGCGGCGGAGGAATCCGCTTTTCTGTCCTTCGGGATTGACGCAAAACGGCTGAAGGGCGCTTCCGTGGCGGTGTGCGGCGCCTCCGGCGATACGGTTCTGACCGAACGTACCCTCTGGCAGGCCAGAGAGACGCTGCGGGAGTGCGGCAGGACCGCCGGGCGCACGCAGCTGCTCCTGGATCAGGGCAGGCTCATCCTCCTGATGCCGGGATATGAGGGGAAAAAAGAGGAGGAGCGTCTGGTCGAAGCCTTTCGGAGAACCATGTCCGCGAAGGGCTGCTGTCCGTTAAAAATCGGCGTGTGCAGAAACGAATCCGCCGCCCGGCCGCTTCCGGAGACGTATCAGAATGCCTGCTATGCGCTGCGACTTTGCATTTTTTACGGGACCGGACCCTGTCTGTTCTACCGGCAGAATTTACGGGATCAGGCGGTGGATCTCTGGAGCGTCAAGGAGGCGGTCACAGCTGACATGACGGAGGGGCGCACAGAGGCGGTGCCCGGCCTGATCCGTGACGCCATCGACGCCATGACAGCCGGGCAGACCGGACTGGAACGCTTTGTCCACGAGTGCATGGAGCTGCTCTACTGCTGTGTGGATGCGCTGGATCCGCTGCTTCGGACCAGGGTAAAACAGACCATCCTGGAGACGGAAAATCCCTTTGGGGTGATTTCCGGGTTCACCCATGTGGAGGAGGCCCGCACGTATCTGCTCGAAATCTTCGGAAAAATTGCGGATCTGTGCCAGGAGGACGTAAACCACGACTATCACTATAAGATTGCAAAGGCTCAGGATTATATTTTAAAACACTATCAGGAGAGCATCACCTTACAGCAGCTGGCGGATCTGGTGGAGATGAGCCCCACGTACTTCAGCGCGCTGTTTAAAAAGACGGTGGGCGTGACCTATCTGCAGTACCTGACCGAGGTCCGCATGGAGCAGGCCAGGCGCAGGCTTCTCGCTGGGGAAAAGGTGACGAAAATCAGCGAGGAGGTCGGATACTACAATTATCGTCATTTCAGCGAAGCCTTTAAACGCCATGTGGGGATGACCCCGAGGGAGTTTCGGAACAATCGTAAGAATACGGACAATATCTGAAAAAACAGACATGTGACCCGCCCCGGCGCCATGGTAAGCTGAAAGCAGGAAGGGGTAAGACGACAGACACTGCGCAGTGGGATGGTTTTACGGGTTTCCAGAGAAAAGAGGAGGAGGAAAATTCGAATGAAAAGAAGAAATATGACGGCAATACTCTGTGCGGCGGCAATGCTGGTATCACTAACCGCGGGCTGCGGCAGCAAACCGGCGGGGGATGCGGGCGTTTCAGGAGATGCGGCGTCCGGCGGATCGGGAAGCACAGAAGAGGCGTCCGGCGGATCGGGAAGCACAGAAGAGGCGTCCGGCGGCCCGGGGAGCGCGGATGATGCGCAGGCGACGGCGGATGGCTCCGGGACTGCGCAGGCAGGCGGCGGGATCGACACCTCGGAAAAGCGGGTGATTCATTTCCTGTCCACCTGGCCGGAGACGGATCCCAATGTGAAAATCCTGCGGGCGCTGACCGAGGAATATCAGAAGGAGGTGGATCCCAACATCGAACTTGAGGTTGAGGTCATCACGGGGGACGCCATCCAGCGCCAGGTAAAGATCTACAATTCCAGCAACGACCTGCCGGATATCTTTACCTATTTCCCGGGCCGGCCGCTCCAGGTGCTGATCGATATGGACGCGGTGGTGGACATCGAGGAGGAATTCGGGCGCCTCGGCATTTACGACAGCATTGACAGCGGGGCGGTAAGCCTGTTAAAGACCTTCGAGGGAAATCAGGGCGGCCTTCACGCGCTGCCCATCGGCATGAACTTAGAGGGCTTCTGGTACAACAAACAGATTTTCGAGGAATATGATCTTGAAGTGCCGGAAACCTGGGACGACATGCTCGCCGTCTGTGAGACACTGACGGAAAACGGCGTGACCGCCATCGGGCTCGGGGGCAAGCAGAAGTGGCCCGTCACGCGTCTGATGAACGCTTACATCATGCGGTCCATGGGACCGGAGGCCATGTATCAGGCCAGCGTGGGGGAGATCCCCTTTGACGATCCGGGCTTTATTGAGGCCGGGGAGATGGTCAAAAGCATGGTGGATGCCGGATATTTCGGCGACGGGTACATCACGATGGAGAACGCGGACGCGGAAAACATGCTGATGAGCGGACAGTGCGCCATGATTTACGACGGCAGCTGGATCGTGGGAAATCTCTTAAACGACCCGGAGAAAAACCCGCTGGGGGAGGACGTGGGATTTTTCAACATCCCGGCGGTGACAGGGGGCGCGTCGGATCAGGAGGCCTATTCCATGAACTGCGGCTCCGCCCTGATCCTGGCGAAATCCAAGTACGACGACCGCCTGGCGGGCTGGTGTGAGTACGTCTTCCCGCGGATGGGCAACAAGGCCATGGAGATCTGCGGCGAGTCCAAGGGCTACACGGTGACCGAGGCCCCGGAGACGGTGTCCTACTATACGCAGATGGTCAACGACGAGCTGGCGAAGGTGAAGAGCACCTCATTGTTCTTCGAGGCGCTCATGGACGACGAGACCACGGCGCTGGCCAGGGACAACGCCCAGGCGGTGTGCCTTGGGACGATGAGTGCGGAGGAGTACTTTAAGACACTGCACGAGGCCAATGCGCGTTACCTGGAGAGCCAAAATTAAAAGCCCCGGGAGAGCTCCGTCCTGCGGACTCCCGCTCTCCCGCCCCGTATTCGCATTCCGCGCTGATCGCGTTGCGGCTCTGGGGGTTAGCGTCTCTGGTGTCTGTACGTCCTTGCGTGCGGGCACGCGGTCTGGACGGGTATGTGGAGAGCCGGGAGTAAAAGCCCCGAGACTGGGCTTTTACAATCGGATATATTGCTGGTTCCTGCTCTGCGGCCGGTCGGGCAGGGTCATTGAGACCAGACCGAGCGCGATCGCGGGGTTAATGTAATTTTTGCGGAAGGTTTCCCTTGATTTTAACTTAAGACGGCTCATCAGTGTATTTGCCGTGTAGGGGACATGATATTCCATGACGGAGAGCAGCTTTCTGACATATCTGGAAAGCGGCTCTCTGTCTCTGTTCCTGAGGGATTCCGCCGCCTCGCCTAACATCCGGTCAAGCTGCGTCAGGATAAAGGAGATGAAGGCGTCAGGGGATCCCGACGCGTGGCAGCGCGCGAGCACGCGGTAGTATCCGGCATCGTCTTTCTGCAGGCAGGATTCAAAGGGCAGGCAGGAAAAGACGGGCCGCCAGTGCGAGAGCATCACGGTCTGCCAGAGTCTGGCGGTTCTGCCGTTTCCTTTCATAAAGGGCTGAATCTGAAAAAATTCGCAGTGAAAGACAGACGAGAGGATCAGAGGGTGAATGTCATTCTGATTGATTTTCATCCAGTCAAACAATTCGATCAGAAGTCCGGAGACCAGCAGTGCGGGCGGCGCGCGGAAATAGAAATGATCGCCCTGCATGACGTCGATCTCGTTCTGCCGGAACCAGGACGGCCTGCCGGTAAACGCGGGCGTGATCTGGTCGTGCAGCCGTTTCAGCGCGGAGAGGCTGAAGGGATCGATCTGCGTGAGGGTCCGGTAGGCGTCATAGGTGCTTATGATTTCTTTCTGATACTGGTTGGGGTAGGAGGGCGGCTGCCCGCCGATGATGCGGTCCGCCTCGCCCGGGGGGAGGTATACGCCCTCCATCAGGAGGGAGGCCTGGATATTCTGGATCCGGCTGGAATTCTGCAAATGTGGTTTTGAGGACAGATCGGAAAAAAGGCTGATTGTTCCGAGCTTTTCGGAGATGGACGCAGTCAGCAGCAGCATCTGATTTGTGATATGGAAGGGGGGCTGTCTGTCATTCATAAACGGTGTACCCTCTGTCAGTTTCGGGCCAGTCGTCTTTCCGGGAGGTCCATTCCGCGTTCAGCCAGTCGGCCGCAGCGCGCAGCCCTTCTTCCGAAAAGGGGAACTGCGCTGTCTTTTTCTGATCGTCCGCAGTGCTCTCATAATTGTAGGGGCCCGGCCACACGGTCGCGTGGAGAAGATCGGACGATTCGCCGTCCGCGCTGTCTGCGGCGGCTTTTTTTATGAGATAGCGCATGCCGCGGCAGCTTCCGGTAAAACATTCTTTTTTATAAAAATTAATGTTCAAAAGGTCTGTTTTCTGTATCATAATCAGGGATCCTTTCTAGTGAAAATGTGAACGAAACTGCGGGCGTATGAATGATTATATCATATTTTTCTGGAATATCCGGCATTTTTTTCTAAGAAATTGTATATTATTTCCGACGGCTGTGGGAGCGTTTGATATTGACAAACGCAGAACGGCGTGTATAATACTAGTAGATTATTTTGGGATTTTAGAACAGTACAGTGATAGTACGGCGGAGCAGTACTAAAGGAACAGAATAAAATAACAAAACAGGAGAAGAGATCGTGGGAAGATATCTGATAAAGCGCGTGTTGCTGGCAGTTGTGTCGATTTTTATCGTGAGTGCAATTACTTTTTTTGTGATGAATGCGATCCCGGGCGGGCCGTTCAATAAGGAGAAGGCCACGAGCGCGGAGGCGCAGCGGGTTCTCGAGGAGCGCTACAACCTGGATAAGCCGCTCGGCGAGCAGTATGTGCTGTGGCTTAAGAACATGGCGCACGGGGACTGGGGCGTATCCCTCCACAACGGCCGCGACATCTGGAATGAGATCACATCGCGTTTTGCGGTATCGGCGCGGCTCGGAGGTATGGCCGCTCTGGTGGCGATTGTGCTGGGACTGATTCTTGGGAGTATCGCCGCGCTGACGAGGAACCGTCTGCCGGACCGGTCGATTGTCTTTTTTACAACGCTGGGCACGGCGATGCCGTCGTTTGTCCTCGCGACGCTGCTTCTTCTGATCTTCTGTCTGAAGCTTGGCTGGTTTCCGGTCTGGTCGTCGAGCAGTCCGAACTACGTGCTGCCGATCATCGCGTTAAGCGTGTACCCGATGGCATATATCACGCGTCTGACGAAGACGAGTATGCTCGATTCGCTCGGACAGGATTATGTGCGGACGGCGAAGGCGAAGGGCGTTCCGGGCTGGAAGGTGATTTTTAAGCATGCGCTCCGGAATGCGCTGATTCCGGTTGTTACATATGTCGGGCCGATGGTTGCCTATATCCTGACCGGCTCGATGGTAGTGGAGAATATTTTTACGATTGGCGGTCTTGGATCGACCTTTGTGACCAGTATTACGAATCGTGATTATACGCTGATTATGGCAGTGACGCTGTTCCTTGCGATACTGATGGTAGTCGCGAATCTGCTGACGGATATCGCGTATAAGCTGATTGACCCGCGGATCACGTTTGAGTAGGGCGCGGGGAGTACAGGAACAGAAAGGACGGGGAGACCATGCAGGAAAAGGATGTATTGAAGAAGAGACAGTTTTTGTCCGCGCAGGTGGATCTTAGCAGATTCAGTCAGAAGAATTTTGAACAGGCGACGGAAGACGAGAAAAAGCAGCAGGACGTGATGGGCGAGTCCACCACCTTTTTTAAGGACGGTATGCGGCGCCTGCGCAAAAATCCGCTGGCAATGGGCAGTATTATCGTGCTGGCGCTGATCATAGCGATCATTATCATAGCGCCGTTTTTTGTGCCGTACAGCTATTCGGAGATTATCTCGGTGAACGGGGTGCGCGACAAGTCGGCGACGAACCTGGCGCCGTTTGAATACTCCAAGCTGGAGATGAAGTATATGGAAGAGACCGGCGAGAAGCTGTTCCCGCATATTTTCGGGACGGATAATCTGTGCAGGGATTATTTTATCCGCGTGATCTACGGCACCAGAGTCAGCCTTTCCATCGGTGTTGTGGCGTCTGTGATGGTGTTGATCATCGGACTGCTCTACGGATCGATCGCCGGATATTTCGGTGGGACGGTCGACCTGATCATGATGCGGATTGTGGATATCATCTACTCGCTGCCGGATATGCTGATCATCATCCTGCTCTCCGTGGTGTTAAACGAGACGTTAAAGGGATATATCGAGGGGACGGTGCTGCAGTCCCTGGGAACAAATATGATCTCGATTTTTATCGTGTTCGGCCTGTTATACTGGGTGAGCATGGCGCGTCTGATCCGGGGGCAGATCTTAACGATTAAAAATAACGAATATGTGCTGGCCGCGCGCTGTATCGGCACGAAGAACGGACGGATTTTAAGAAAGCATATCCTGCCGAACTGTCTGTCTGTGATCATCATCACGACGGCGCTTCAGGTGCCGAGCGCGATTTTTACGGAGAGCTACTTAAGCTTCCTGGGACTGGGTGTGGCGCGTCCGCTTACCTCGCTCGGGAGCCTTGCGAATGACGCCAGGGGCGCGATGCAGTCGTACCCGCTGCGATTAGTCATTCCGGCGGTGCTGATCTGTCTGATCGTGCTGGCGCTGAATCTGCTGGGCGACGGCCTCCGCGACGCGTTTGACTCGAAGCTGAACTAGGAAACGGCAGGAAAGAGGAAAGATATGGACGAGAAGAGCAAATATATACTGGAAGTGAAGGATCTGCACACCAGTTTTTTTACGGATAACGGTGAGGTACAGGCGGTAAACGGGATCTCGTTTACCTTAGAGCCGGGAAAGACGCTCGGGATCGTGGGCGAATCCGGTTCCGGAAAATCTGTGACAGCGTATTCCATCATGCAGATTCTTGCGGAGACCGGTAAGATTACCGGGGGTGAAGTACGGTTTCACGATGAGGATATCACAAAGTGGAACAGCAGACAGATGCAGAAGTTCCGCGGCGAGCGGTGCTCGATTATCTTCCAGGATCCGATGACGAGCTTAAACCCGGTGTTTACCGTGGGCAGCCAGCTGACAGAGGCAGTGCTTCTGCACACGGACAAGGATAAAAAACAGGCGTGGGCGCGGGCGGTCGAGATGCTGACCTTGGTCGGCGTGAACGAGCCGGAGAGCCGTATGCGCCAGTATCCGCATGAGCTCTCGGGCGGTATGCGTCAGCGTGTGATGATCGCGATGGCGCTGGTGTGCGAGCCGGATATCCTGATTGCGGATGAGCCGACGACGGCGCTCGACGTGACGATCCAGGCACAGATCCTTGAGCTGATGCAGGAGCTTCAGCAGAAGCTGGGAATGGCGATTATCATGGTGACGCATGACCTCGGCGTCATCGCAAGTATGTGCGACGAGATTCTGGTCATGTATGGCGGGCGTGTCTGTGAGCGGGGGACCGCGGACGATATTTTCTACCGCCCGGCGCATGAATATACAAAGGGACTGCTCCGCTCCATCCCGAAGGCGGACAATATGAACGAGAAGCTGGTTCCGATCGGCGGTACGCCGATCAACCTGCTGCAGATGCCGGACGGGTGCGCGTTCTGTCCCAGGTGCGACGCGGCGATGAAAATCTGTCTGAGTGAAAAACCGGAGGAGCTGCGCGTGAGCGAGACGCATCTTGCGAGCTGCTGGATGAACATAAAGGATTTGTACGAGGCACAGGAGGAGGGCAGTCATGAGTGAAAAGGAAAAGTACCTGTTAAAGGTAGATCACTTAAAGCAGTACTTCCCCGTGCGGCAGGGCTTTAAGACAATTCCGCTAAAAGCGGTGGATGATATTTCGTTTCAGGTGAGGCCGGGCGAGACGCTCGGGCTTGTGGGTGAGTCGGGATGCGGAAAGACGACGGTGGGGAGAACCCTGCTCCGCCTCTACCAGCCGACCGCCGGCCGGATTGAATTTGATGGCGAGGTACTTTTTGACAGCGGAGAGCAGTACGACGAGAACGGACGCTTAAAGCTCGGCTCGGACGGAAAGCCCGTGATGGGAAAGAAAGTTGACGTCAATATGCTGCCGTACCGCAGACAGATGCAGATGGTGTTCCAGGATCCGTATTCTTCGCTGAATCCGAGGATGACGGTCGAGGATATCATCGGGGAGCCTCTGGATGTGCACAAGCTGTATGAGAACCGCGACGAGCGCCGTGAGAAGATTCTTTCCCTGATGGAGCTGGTCGGGTTAAATGCGGAGCACGCGATGCGCTATGCGCATGAGTTCTCCGGCGGACAGAGACAGCGGATCGGGATTGCCCGCGCGCTGGCGGTGAATCCGAAATTTATCGTATGTGACGAGCCGGTGTCGGCGCTTGACGTGTCGATCCAGGCACAGGTTGTCAATATGTTTGAGGAGCTGCAGGATAAACTGGGCGTGGCGTATCTGTTTATCGCCCACGATCTTCTTGTGGTGCATCATATATCGGACCGTATCGCGGTCATGTATCTCGGCAAGATGATGGAGCTTGCCGATGCGGATGAATTAAATAACAATCCGATTCACCCGTACACGTTAAGCCTGCTCTCGGCGGTTCCGATCCCGGATCCCGAGACGGCGAGGAAGAGTAAGCGTATTGTGCTCGAGGGCGATGTGCCGAGTCCGCTTAAGATGCCGACCGGCTGTCCGTTCCGGACGAGGTGCCGGTACGCGACCGAGCAGTGCGCGGCCGAGATGCCGCAGTTAAAAGACCGGGGGAACGGCCATTTCGTTGCCTGCTGGAACAAATAGCGGTCTGAATCAGGTTTTATCCCATAGCGGGTTAAAGCATAAATATTTTAAAGGAGGAACTACTATGAAAAAGAAACTGGTATCTGTATTACTGGTTGCAAGCATGGCGCTTGGCCTTACCGCCTGCGGAAATAAAGACAATTCCGCAAACAGCGGCGCAGGCGCGGACAATGCGGGCAACGCAGGGGGTAATGCGAACGTGGAAAGCACAGAGGCTGCCGGCGGCGACGACGCTGCTGACGCAGGCGCGGACAATGCGGACAATGCAGGGGGATCGACCTTAAACACTGACACAGGCATTCTCTACATCAACCTGGCTTCCGAGCCGGATTACCTTGACCCGGCGTTAAACAGCTCCGTGGACGGAGGCTGCCTGGCTGTAAACTCTTTCGCAGGCTTATATACCTACGACAACACCGGAGCGCTGGTACCGCAGCTTGCGACGGATATGCCGGAGGTGTCCGATGACGGAACCGTTTATACGGTGAAGTTAAAGGAGTCCCAGTGGAGCAACGGCGATCCGCTGACCGCACAGGATTTTGTGTACAGCTGGAACCGTGTCATCAACCCGGATACCGCGGCTGACTATGCGTATCTGTTTGACGTGATTGCCCGCAACGGCGATGCTCTCGCAGTTGAGACACCGGATGACTACACGATGGTGATCACCTTAAACAGCCCGTGCCCGTATTTCAACGACTTAATGGCATTCCCGACCTTCTTCCCGGTGCATCAGGCAACCGTGGAGGCAGCGGATACGGAAGTTCCCGGCACATGGGCGCAGGAGGCAGGCTTTGTCTGCAACGGCGCTTATACGCTGCAGTCCTGGAACCACAATGAGAGCATGGTTTATGTAAAGAACCCGAATTACTATGACGCTGCAAATGTGACCATGGATGAGCTTCACTTCATGTTAAGCGCGGACGACACCGCAATCTATGCCGCTTACAATGCAGGCGACTTAGACTACATCGATTCCGTGCCGACAGATGAGATCTCTTCGTTAAACGGCGTGAATCCGGAGTTCGGTATCCTTGACAACCTTGGAACCTACTATGTCGGATTTAACGTAAACGATCCGATTTTCGACGGCAAGACCGTTGAGGAGGCTGCAAAGATGCGCCAGGCGATGAACCTGCTGGTTGACCGTCAGTTCATCGTGGAGAACGTAGGACAGTCCGGACAGGTTGCTGCTGATTCCTTTGTTCCGCTTGGAATGGCGGATGGTAACGGCGGCGAGTTCAAGCAGGCTGACACCAGCTACTATGATGCGACCGCTACCGGCGCAGGCATGGTGGAAGAGGCGAAGGCCCTGTTTGAGGAAGCAGGATTTACCTTTACAGACAATGGCGACAATACATACACGATTGATCCGGCGCTCAACCTGACCTATCTGACAAACGACGGCAGCGGCCATATCGCAGCGGCTGAGTCCATGCAGCAGGATTTCGCGCTTCTCGGCATCAATATGGAGATCGAGTCTGAGGACTGGAACGTATTCCTTGAGAACCGTAAGAACGGTAACTTCACGATCGCACGTGAGGGATGGCTTGCGGATTACAATGACCCGATCAATATGTTAGAGCTCTTTACCTCTGATTCCGGTAACAACGACATGCAGTTAGGTAAGGGCAGCAGCGATGCGGCTCCGGACTGGGCGGATTACGACGCGCTGATCAAGGAGATCCGCAATACCACAGATTTTGCTGCACGTGTGGATCTGCTGCATCAGGCAGAGGATATGCTCATGGAGACAGGAGCAGTGATCCCGCTTTACTACTACAATGATATCTATATGCAGAAGCCGAACGTAGACGGCATCTACGCGACCGTTTTCGGCATGAAGTACTTTATGTACGCGACCAAGAACTAAATGCAGACGTCCCAGAGGACGGATGGATCAAAAGAGCACGCTATGCGTGCTCTTTTTTTTAATAATATTGACAAAAAGCAGGCACCATGTATAATGAGAATAGATGCGTTCGTGGGTAGAGTGCATCTGTTTTTCGTGAAAGCGCACAAAAAAGGAGGATCCTGATTTATGGGAGGAAAAAAACTGCTGTCGCTGCTTCTTACGGCGGCGATAACGGTATCGGCGGCAGCCTGCGGAGGCGGCGGGACCGTGACAAATAATACGGATGATGATGCATCGGGCGCTGTGACGGGCGGGGAGGATCGCGGCACGGAGCAGGCGGAGGATATGGAGGATACCGTGGCGGAAGTACGGCCCGATACCCCGTCGGGGCAGCTGATCATCGGGACCATCACGGATCTCGAGAATGAATTCTATGATGCGACGTTCAGTAACAGCGCGGCCAATTATGCGCTGTATTCGCTTCTGCACGGGTACACTACGGTGGTAGTCACAAAGGATGGAGAGTGGATTACGGATCCGACTGTTGTGGCGGGACTTCAGACCAGTGAGAATGAGGACGGTACGAAGACGTTTACAATGACGTTAAACGACGGGCTGGTGTGGTCGGACGGTTCCGCGGTGACGGCGAAGGACTATGTATTTGCTCTTTTGCTGGAATCCTCTCCCGAGATGATGGGAGTGGATCATTATTCTGCGACCGGGTATACATTCCTGGACGGCTGGGAAGCCTATAACAACGGGGAGACGAAGCAGTTAAAGGGCGTGCGCCTGGTGGATGATCTGACGTTTTCCGTCACGGTGGCTGCGGAGGAGCTTCCGTTCCATTATGATCTGGCATATGCGGCGGTGACGCCGAGACCGCTCGCGGTGATCGCGCCGGGATGCGACATCGCAGACGGGGAGGAAGGCGCCTCAGTCAGCGGGGATTTTTCCACAGACGTCCTGCTGACCACGATCAACGATCCGGACACCGGGTACCGCTATCATCCGCAGGTGACCTGCGGCGCGTACAGCCTGGAGAGCTATGATGCGGCCAGCAGACAGGGCACATTTGTGGTAAATGAGCGGTATGCGGGCGATTATAAGGGCGCGAAGCCTGTCATTGAAAAGCTGATCATCAGGACGGTTTCGCCGGACACGCAGATCAATGAGCTTAAGGCCGGGACGGTGGATCTTCTGACCGAGATTTCCGGCGGGGAGACGATCGAGGCGGGGCTTGATCTCGTGGACGAGGGACTGATCCAGAAGCATACCTATTTCCGCACCGGATACGGCATGTTAAAGTTTGACTGTTCCCAGTTCCCGACGGATTCCGTGAGGGTCCGCCAGGCGATCGCGCTGTGCCTGGACCGCAATGAATTTGCGCGGATTTACAGCGGCGGTTATGCGACGATTGTACACGGAGAGTACGGCCTTTCCCAGTGGGAGTATCAGGAGTCAAAGGACTGGCTCGACGCCAATCTGAATACCTACGAAAAGGATATTGATGCGGCAAAGGAAAAGCTCGCGGCGGACGGCTGGACGTTAAATGCGGACGGCGGTGAGTATCAGGACGGCGACGGCACGCGTTACAAAGAGGTCGACGGGGAGCTGGTGCCGCTGGTGATCCAGTGGTGTAATGTGGAGGGCAATCCGGTCGCGGAGCTGCTTGCCACGATGCTTCCGGAGGCGATGGAGGAGGCCGGGATGGAGCTTGTGCCGACCACGACGGATTTTCCGACATTGCGGGCGTCCTTAGACCACAAGGCGGAGAATATGTATAACATGTACAATATGGGGACGAATTTTTCCCTGCAGCATTCTCCGTGGTATTATTTTTCTACGGATGAGCATTATATGGGAAGCTTAAACAGCAACTGGATCGTGGACGAGGAGCTGTCGGAGGCCGCGCTGGCGTTAAAGACGATCCCGATTGAGGATAAGGAGCAGTGGCTTGCCGCATGGCAGAATTATCAGAAGGTATGGAATGAGAAGCTTCCGAATATCCCGCTGTATTCCGACGAGTATCACGATTTTTACAGCAATAAGCTGAAAGGCTGGGATACCACATCCATCTGGTCGTGGGAGGGCGCGGTTCTGGATGCGTGGGTAACCGAATAGCGGAATAAAAAAACCGGCAAAAGATCCCCAGGATTGCTTCGTGCTTTATCCCGGCAATCCCGGGGATTTTTATACGGTAAAAGCGGAGGAGCAGATCTATGCGGAAAGGAAGATATCTGGCAAAACGACTGATCTATATTCTTTTTGTATTCTTCATCATTTCGATCCTGATGTTTGCCATTTACAAATCGCTGCCCGGGGATCCGGTCAGGATGATGATGGGGGACAATGTCAGACCGGAATCCTACCAGCAGCAGTACGACACGATCCGGGAACAGCTGGGGCTGGACGATCCCCTGCCGGTGCAGTACGTGAAATGGATGGGAAATATGCTGACCGGGGACTTCGGATATTCCACCGAGTACAGAAAACCGGTGAAGGAAGTGATCGCGACGCCGATGCAAAATACGGTTCTGCTGAATCTTTGCTCCATGGTGCTCGTGTTCCTGATCTCCGTGCCGCTTGGGATTATGACGGCGGTGAAAAAGAACGGTTTTTTTGACAAGGCCGTTCAGGTGATTACAATCGTAGGATACAGCGTGCCGGGATTTGTGATTGCGCTCCTTGCGATCTATGTGTTTGCAATCCGTTTTCCGGTTTTTCCGATCAGCGGCGTAAAGACGGCCGGGTTTACGGGAACCGGCATGGAGGCGTTTCTGGATCAGGCGAAACACATGGTGCTGCCGGTGCTTGTCATGTCCGTCGGAGGGATCGGAAGCATCACGCGGTATGTGAGGGCGGCGATGATCGATGTGCTTCGCATGGATTATATCCGGACGGCGCGCGCAAAGGGACTGAAGGAAAAGGTGGTCATCTACGTGCACGCGTTTCGGAACGCGCTGATCCCGATCGTCACGGTGACGACCTGGTGGCTGATCGGACTGTTCGGCGGTTCGATTGTCATAGAATCGATCTTTTTGTGGGACGGTCTCGGAAAGATGATGATTTCCGGCTTAAATCAGAGAGATTTTGCCGTTGTGCTGGCAATGCAGATGTTTTACGTCATTCTGTCGCTGGTCGGAAATGTGCTGATGGATATCGCTTATACGCTGGTGGATCCGCGGGTAAGGCTGGAGAATTAAGGCAGAGGGAGAGCGGCTATGCAGGAAAACACAAATAAGAAGAAAAAAAGGTCGACTGTCAGAAGGGCGGCCTCGCGGATGATGACAGGGGAAATTCTGTCGGAGGAGCAGGAGAGAATTCTGACGCCGGGCCGGATGGTGTGGGAAAGCTTTGTCAGGGATAAGGTGGCGATGGCGGGGGTTGTCTGTTTCCTGTTTCTTTTTCTCTGCTGTATGGCGCTGCCGTATTTCCTGCCGATCGATCTGTATTATCAGGATGTGACGCAGGCAAATGTGGCGCCGGGGTTCGGGATGCTGAAGGTGCCGTCGGGGCTTTCGGGAAATGTCAGGCAGGTTGACCTGGGAAGCACGTTTTCCGTGGGGCTCGATCAGGCGGGAAACGTGTATGAGTGGGGGAGCTTTCCGAATAAAAAGCTCCGCAATCTCCCGTCCGGGATGGGAAAGCTGGCGCAGATTTCCGCGGGGCTTGACCATGTGGTCGCGCTGACAGAGGACGGAGAGGTCGTCACCTGGGGAAATGACCGGATGGGGCTTGGCGCCGTACCGGCGGAGCTTCGCGCGGGGGAGACAGTGAAGGAGGTTTACGCGGGCTACCAGATTTCACTGGCGCTCACAGAGTCCGGCCGGCTGTATCACTGGGGAAACAGCTACCTGATCGACCTTAAGTTTCCCGAGGGGGTGCAGGGAAATATCGCCGGCTTTGCGGCAAACACGGATGTTGTGATGGCGCTGACAGAGGACGGGGAGGTGGCGGTGCTTTCCGGTAAGCCTGGCGCCTATACGGCGGTCCCGGAGGAGATTCAGGGCAGGGTCGTGGAACTGGCGCTTTCGGACGAGAGTGCGGCGGCGCTGACAGAGGACGGAGTCGTTCATACCTGGGGAAATAATATCAGGGGCAGCCGTGATGTGCCAGATGCGCTTCAGGGGCATGTGAAGGAGGTGCGCGGCGGGCGGTATCATTTTGTGGCGCTCTTAGACGACGGCACGGCGGCGGCCTGGGGGGACGATACCTTTGGCCAGAGCAGCGTGCCCCGGATCAAAGAGCCGGTGAAGGAGATCGCGGCGGGCTATTACGGGAGCTATGTGACGGGGGAGAGCGGCCGGGTGTACGGGTTCGGGCTTGACGGGTATCTGATGGGAACGGACGCGTTCGGACGCGATATCTTCCGGCGGCTGTTAAAAGGAGGCCGGATGACAATGACAGTCGGCGCGATTGCGGTGATTATCTCTACATTTATAGGCGTGATCGTCGGCGGCATTTCCGGCTATAAGGGAGGACGGATCGATAATCTTCTGATGCGTTTTACGGAGATCGTCTCCTCGCTGCCGTTTCTGCCGTTTGCCATTATCCTGTCGGCGATCATCGGCAACAGCATCTCGGAGACGCAGCGGATCATCATGATCATGGTGATCTTAGGGCTGCTTTCCTGGCCGGGCATCGCGCGGCTGGTGCGGGGCAGCGTGCTCGCGGAGCGGGAGCAGGAGTTTGTCACAGCCGCGAAATCGCTTGGCGTGAAGGAATCCGGGATTATCTTCCGGCACATCCTGCCGAATGTGATCACCGTGATCATCGTCAATGCGACGCTGGATTTTGCGACCTGCATGCTGACGGAATCCTCGCTCTCCTTTATCGGATTCGGGGTGACGGAGCCGAATGCGACCTGGGGAAACATGTTAAACGGCGCCCGCAGCGCAACCGTGATCGAGAGCTACTGGTGGCGCTGGGTATTTCCGGCGCTGGTGCTTGCAGTCTGCACGATCAGCATCAACTGTATCGGCGATGGCCTGCGTGACGCCATCGACCCGAAATCCAGGGAAAGGTAGGTGGGACGGATGAGTCTGCTTGAGGTGGAGCACCTTCACACATATTTTCAGACAAAGCGCGGGCTGATCAAAGCGGTCAATGACGTGACGCTGTCTTTAAATGCCGGCGAGACGCTGGGGATTGTCGGGGAGAGCGGGAGCGGGAAAAGCGTGACCGCGATGAGCATTCTGCGGCTTCTGGACGGGAACGGGTATGTGGACAGCGGTGCGATCCGGTTTGACGGGAGGGACCTTCTGCAATGCTCGAAACAGGAGATGTATGAGATTCGCGGAAATGAGATCTCCGTGATTTTTCAGGAACCGATGACCTCCTTAAATCCTGTTTTTACGCTGAGACGGCAGCTTGGCGAGGTATTTTGCATCCATCAGGGCATGGGGAAAAAACAGGCGGCAGAAGAGACGGTGCGGATGCTCTCGGAGGTAAGAATCCCAAACCCGGAGCGCGTGGCGTGGCAGTATCCGTTTCAGCTCTCCGGCGGGATGCGGCAGCGGGCGATGATCGCGATGGCGCTTGCCTGCAGGCCGAAGCTTCTGATCGCGGACGAGCCGACGACAGCGCTCGACGTCACGATTCAGGCGCAGATCTTAGAGCTGATGAACGATATGAAGCGAAAACTCGGGACCTCGATTTTATTTATCACGCATGATCTCGGGGTGATCAATGAGATGGCGGATCAGGTTGCGGTGATGTACTGCGGTCAGGTAGTGGAGATGGCGGACGCGAAAACCATTTTTGCGGAGGGCAGCCGCGCCCACCCTTATACGACAGGTCTGATGACCTCCATTCCACGCCTGGATACGCCCAAAGGGGAGACATTAGACCCGATTCCGGGCTCTGTCCCGAACCCGCTGTATCTGCCGGAGGGCTGTAAGTTTGCGGACCGCTGCAAATACTGTAAGGAGCGGTGCAGGCAGGAGGAGCCCGCGCTGGCCGAGGTGGAACCGGGACATCAGATCCGGTGCTTTTATGCGTGAAATGAGTGCGCCCGTAAGGCGCTGCCGGCGGCCCGGACAGGCAGCGGCGGCCCGGGCGGGCAGGGCCGTGTATCACAGAGAGGAGCAGGTCATGCAGACAGAACAAAAGGTACTGCTTCGCATCCGCGACGAAAAGCAGTATTTTCCAGTGAAAAAAACAGGATTTCGCGAAGCGCAGAAGTATGTGAGGGCGAACGACGGGATTTCGCTGGACATCTATGAGGGTGAGACGCTCGGGCTGGTCGGGGAATCCGGCTGCGGGAAATCGACGTTTGGGAGAACGATACTACAGCTGACGCCGCAGACGGAAGGGCAGATCCTGTATGAAAAGGAAGGACAGATGCTGGATTTAAAGGCGCTGCCAGAGGAGGCGATGCGCGGACTGCGGCGGGAGCTGCAGCTGATTTTCCAGGATCCGTATTCCTCTCTGAATCCGAGGATGACCGCGGGACAGATCATCGCGGAGGGGCTGACTTCGCATGGAATTTACAAAAAGGGGGATCCGGCGCTGCGGGAGTATGTGCTTCTGGTGATGAAGCAGTGCGGGCTGGATTCCTATATGTTCGGCAGATATCCGCACCAGTTTTCCGGCGGACAGCGGCAGCGGATCGGGATTGCGCGCAGCCTGGCCTTAAAGCCCAGATTTGTCGTCTGTGATGAGGCGGTGTCCGCGCTGGACGTCTCGATCCAGTCCCAGATCTTAAATCTGCTGATGGAGAGGAAGGAGCAGGAGCATCTGACGTATCTGTTTATCACGCATGACTTAAGCGTGGTGAAGTACATCAGCGACCGGATCGGCGTGATGTACCTGGGGAATATCGTGGAGCTGGCGGATGCAGAGGAGCTGTTTGCGCGGACGCTGCACCCGTACACACAGGCGCTGCTCTCCGCGATTCCGACGACGGACGCCGGGGGAGGAGGAGGGCGGAAACGGATCCTGTTAAAAGGGGATATCCCAAGTCCGGTGGATCCGCCGCCCGGCTGCAAATTCCACACCAGGTGCGGACGGTGCCGCGAGAAGTGCAGACAGGAGACGCCGGAGCTGAGAGACTACGGGAACGGCCATCTGGCGGCCTGCCATTTCCCATGTGAGACGACGGATGCAGGAGGATTGCATGTTTCTTAAAAAAGTAAAACGGGTGATCGACGTGGAGCGCGCGGAGGAAGAGTTCGAACAGCGCATGGAGGATGTGACGCTGGAGAAAAACGACCGGCCCGCCATGATCCTTGCGGCGCTTCTCGTGTTTGTCCCGGCGCTGCTTCTGGTGCTCGGGATTTTCGGGCTGGCGCTGTGGGGGGTCTTTTTCCGGTATTTTTAGTATATCTGGGAGAGCTGTCAGAGAGACAGATTGGAGAATTTATGGACGTAAAAAAGCAGGTCAGAAACAGTACGGTAGATTTTCTTGTATTTACAAAGCAGAATGGGGAGGACGGTATTGAAGTCAGGGTTCATGATGAAGATGTATGGCTGACTCAGAAGAGCATGGCGCAGTTGTTCGATTGTTCGACAGATAATATAGGATTACATCTGAAAAATATTTTTGCCAGCGGAGAGCTGGATGCAGAAGCAGTTACCGAGAAATCCTCGGCAACTGCTTCTGATGGTAAAAAATATAGGATGAAATTTTATAATCTTGATGCAATTATTTCTGTAGGTTATCGAATTAATTCTATTCGTGCAACCCAGTTCAGACAGTGGGCAACGAAGATTTTAAAGACTTTTACGGTTCAGGGGTATGTGCTGGATAAAAAACGCCTTGAAAATGGACAGATATTTGATGAGGAGTATTTTGAACATTTACTTGATGAAATCAGGGAGATTCGTGCAAGTGAGAGGAAATTTTATCAAAAGATAACAGATATATATGCGACAGCGGTGGACTATTCTCCGACGGCGGCTGTATCAAGGGATTTTTTTGCCATGGTGCAGAATAAACTGCATTATGCGATTCATCGCCATACGGCGGCAGAGGTGATTGTGGAACGTGCTGACCATAGAAAAGAATATATGGGGCTGACCACCTGGAAAAATGCTCCTGCGGGTAAAATCGTAAAAGCGGATGTCAGTATAGCAAAGAACTATCTGACAAAAGAGGAACTGCAGGATTTAAACCAGTTTGTTACCATGTATCTGGACTATGCGGAGAGACAGGCAAGGCGGCAGATTCCCATGACAATGGAGGACTGGGCGAAAAGGCTGGATGTATTTCTTGCATTCAATGAGGAAGAGGTCTTGAGAGATAAGGGAAGGGTTACCGCTGAAATTGCAAAAAGTTTTGCAGAGAGCGAGTTTGAAAAATACAGAATTATTCAGGACGGATTATACCAAAGCGATTTTGATAAGCTGGTGTCTGGAATTGAAACAGGACAGTGAACTTTTAAACATAAAAAGGTTGTTTCATCGCCCCGCAATCTTTATAATAGAAAGTAGCATCACAGTATCCCGCATCCGCGGGACTTACATACGGAGGCTGCCATGATTTTTTCCGGGAACGGTTCGGACCGCAAGAGGTCGAAGGAACAGAAAAAGGAATTAAAAGCCGGCTTAAAGGAGCTTCGGCGCCAGCTGACCGCGGCCGGGGTGGAAAAGGGAGCGGCTGCGGAGTACATAAAGGAGCTGCAGGAGACCTTAGAGCGCCGGGAGAGCCTGCGATCCGGCTATGAGGAGGCGCGGGGCCACTTAAAGCGCGCCAGGGAGTCGATTGCGCGTCTGTCCGACTGTATGGGGGAGAGCCCTGCGAACGAGGTTGCGGCGAGCTTACAGGAGCTGGTGGCGGAGCTTAAGGGCGTGTATCATGACTGCCTGATCCGCGAGGACGATACGGATTTCGGGGCGACGGCCGCCGGGATCGCGCAGATGGCCGCGCAATACGGCGCGGATTCGTCCGGAATGCAGGCGATTATGCTGCGGAGCGAGCTGGAGAATGCGAAGGCTGTGATGGACGACGTGGCCGGTTTTGCGGCGCCGGATTTTTTTGCGCTGGCGTACTATCTGGGACATGAGGAGAGAGGGACGCTCTCGGAGATGGAAAACGGGCAGAGAAATCAGTTTGTGAGCGATTACACGAAGGAGCATTTTCTGAATGCGTTTCTGCGCGAATGCCGCAAGGCGGGCGCGGAGCCGCGTGTATGGGAAATGATACATCACGGGATGTGATGCGGGAAGGAGGAGAATACCATTGAATACAGAATGGTCATTAGACGGGATTTATAAGGGACTGGAAGATCCGGCCTATGAGAAAGATTTTGCCGCGCTGTGCGACGCGCAGCGGGAATTCGCTGCATGCCTTGCGCGTGCAAAGGAGCAGGACTGGAAGGAACGCGCGGAGGGGCTGCTGTCCTGTCTGGAGGAGATCAGCCGGCTGGAGATGAAGCTCGGCGGTTATATCGCGCTGCGGCAGTCCGTGAACACGGAGGATGGGAATCTGATGGCGCAGATGAACCGCCTGATGAAGCTGGAGGCTGAACGGAAATCTACGGAGGCGGCGATGGAGAAGCTGCTTGCCGGGATCCCGGACGTGGATGCGCTGGCAAAGGAGAGTGAGATCATCGGGGCGTACCGGGCGTATCTCACACGGCTGAAAGAGAAATCGTCCCATCTGCTTTCCGATGAGGTGGAGGAGATGGTGTCCGCGATGAACATGAGCGGCGGCTCCGCGTGGGGACAGCTGCAGTCCTATCTGACCTCCACGGTGAAGGTGGAGTATGACGGCGGGCAGGTGACGCTCTCCCAGATCCGCAATCTCGCCTACAGCCCGGATCAGGCCACACGGAAGGCAGCCTATGAGGCGGAGCTGGCGGCTTATGATAAGATCGGTGACTCCGTCGCCTTTGCGCTGAACCACATCAAAAACCAGGTGACGATGCTCGCCAGAAAGAGGGGCTATGATTCGCCGATTGCGATGACGTTAGAGCAGGCGCGGATGAAGCGTGAGACCTTGGACGCCATGATGGAGGCGATCCGGGAGTATCTGCCGGTCTTTCACAGATACCTGCGCAAAAAGGGCGAGCTTCTGGGCCATGAAAACGGGCTTCCGTGGTATGATCTGTTTGCGCCGGTCGGGAAGGCGGGACGCTCGTTTACGATTGAGGAGGCGAAGGAGTATCTGTGCGGGACCTTCCAGAGCTTTTCGCCGGAGATGTCCGCCATGATGAAGCAGGCGTTTGAGGAGGAGTGGATTGATTTTTACCCGAGGAAGGGAAAAGAGGGCGGCGCGTTCTGCGCGGGCGTCCCATGCTTAAAGCAGAGCAGGATCCTGACCAATTACGACGGGTATTTCGGCTCGATCGGAACGCTCGCGCATGAGCTCGGCCACGCGTTCCACAACCGTCAGGTCGAGAATGAGCGGCCGCTCAATCAGGATTATCCGATGCCGGTGGCGGAGACCGCATCCACGTTCAACGAGGTGCATCTGGGGCATTACGCGCTTCGCACCGCGACGGGGGAGGAGCGGTTAAATCTGCTCGAGAATGATTTAAAGGAGCAGACGCAGACGATCGTGGACATTTATTCCAGATATCTGTTTGAGACGGCGGTATTTGAGCAGAGTCAGGAAAAATTTCTGATGGCGGACGATTTAAAGGAGATGATGCTCGCCGCGCAGCGGGAAGCCTACGGCGACGGCCTGGATCCGTCCTGCCTGCACCCGTATATGTGGGTCTGCAAGAGCCATTACTACAGCGCGGGCTTAAGCTTTTATAATTTCCCGTACGCGTTTGGCAATCTCTTTGCACTCGGTCTGTATGCCCTGTTTTTAAAAGAGGGGGAGACGTTTGTCGGAAAATATAAGGAAATGCTGCGGGCGACCCCGTGCGTCACGATGGAGGAAGCGGGCGCGATGATGGGGATTGACCTGACGAAGAAGGCATTCTGGGAGGAAAGCCTTGCGCAGATCGCACAGAATGTGGAGGCGTTCTGCGAGATGTGAGCAGTGAGATACACTGGGATAAGAAAGGGGAAGAAAAATGGAAGATTTAAAGAAAATGATGCCGAAGAAGCTTGGATTTGGATGTATGCGCCTGCCGGTGATAAACGGTAAGACGGAGGACATCGACGACGCGGCCTTCTGCCGGATGGCGGACGCCTATATAGAGCAGGGCTTCAAATATTTTGACACGGCCTATCCGTACCACAATCAGAAGTCCGAGGAGGCGGTGCGCCGCTGCGTCGTGGAGCGCTACGACAGAGACCGCTTCTTCCTGGCGGACAAGATGCCGGTCTGGCTGATTGAGAAGGAGGAGGACTGCCAGAAGCATTTTGACATTCAGCTGGAGCGCTGCGGGGTGGAATATTTTGATTTCTATCTGCTGCACGCGCTCAGTAAGGACCGTGTGGCGGATATTGAGAAGAAGGGTGTGTTCGAGTTCGCGCAGAGGATGAAGGCGGAGGGGAAGATCCGTCACATCGGATTCTCCTTCCATGACACGGCGGATGTGCTGGACGACATTTTAACCCGTCACCCGGAGATGGAGTTTGTGCAGCTGCAGATCAACTATTACGACTGGGATTCCGCGACGGTGCAGTCCGGGAAGTGCTATGAGACGGCGGTAAAGCACGGCGTCCCGGTGATCGTGATGGAGCCGGTGCGGGGCGGCACGCTGGCCAGCCTGCACGGGGAGCCCGCGAAGCTGCTTCAGGGGCTGGATGCCGAAGCGTCCTTTGCCTCCTGGGCGATCCGCTACGCAGCCTCTCTGGAAAACGTGATGGTGGTCTTAAGCGGCATGTCGAACGAGGAGCAGATGCTCGACAATATTTCCTATATGAAGGATTTCAAACCGCTGACGGATGCCGAGAAGGATACGGTCGCAAAAGTGGTGGAGGAGCTGGCGAAAATGCCGACGATCGCCTGTACGAAGTGCCGATACTGCGTGGAGGGCTGCCCGAAGAAGATCGTGATCCCGGATGTCTTTGACGATTACAACCTGACCGTGCAGTTCGGGATGAGCGATGCGCGAAAGGAGAGCTATAAATTCCACACGGCGGAGAAAGGAAAGGCGGACGACTGCATCCGTTGCGGCAAATGTGAGGAGCAGTGCCCGCAGCACTTACCGATCCGCGATCTGCTGGTAAAAGTGGCAGAGACATTCGCGTAAAAGGACAGATATCTGCAAAAAAGGAACTCCCCGGTCGGTACGCCGATCGGGGAAGTGTACTGCCATGAGGCCGTGGCGTTCTGGCGGGGAGGAAAAATATGATTACGGAAAAGAACGGGGTCTTTGCGCTGGAGACAGCGCAGACCTCCTATGTGTTTGGCGTGACGGAAACGGGGCACTTAGAGCATCTGCATTACGGGAGGAGGATCCATTTCCGAAATGACGCGCCGCTGCGGGAAAAGCACGCGTTTGCGCCGGGGAATACGATTTATTATGACGATGCGCACAAGGGCTTTAGCCTGGAGGACGCGTGCCTGGAGATGTCCTCTTTCGGAAAAGGGGATATCAGGGAGACGTTTGTCGAGATCGCGTATGAGGACGGCAGCTTCACGTCGGATTTTCTCTATGATTCGCACGAGATCACGGAGACGAAGCCGGAATATGCCACACTGCCGGGCTCTTATGCGGAGGACGGGAGGGTGGAGCATCTTACCGTCCGGTTGAAGGAGAGACGGCACGGGCTGATCCTGGAGCTGCACTATCATGTTTACCCGGAATGCGATGTGATCACGCGCAGCGCAAAGCTGATCAATGAGAGCGGGGCGCCGGTGACACTTCGGCGTCTTTTCAGTCTGATGCTGGATTTTCCGACGCCGGATTACGTGTTTACCACCTTCACCGGCGGCTGGGCCAGGGAGATGCGGCGCACGGATGTAAGGGTGCGGGCGGGCAGGCATGTGAACGCCTCGTATGCGGGGGTGTCTTCCAGCCGGGCGAATCCCTTTGTCATGCTCTCGGAGCCGCATACGACCGAGGATGCGGGGAACTGCTGGGGAATCAACCTGATTTACAGCGGGAATCACTATGAGTCCGTGGAGGTCAGCAGCTTCGGTAAGACGAGGCTTGCCGCCGGGATCAATCCGCAGTCCTTTTCCTGGAACTTAAAGCCAGGGGAGTCGTTTGAGGCGCCGGAGGGCGTGATGACATTTTCACACGAGGGCTTTAACGGGATGAGCCGTCACATGCACCGCTTTGTGCGGGAGCACATCGTGCGGGGGTCCTGGAAGAAGAAGGAGCGCCCGGTGCTGTTAAACAGCTGGGAGGCGGCCTATTTTGACATCGACGAGAGAAAGCTCCTTAAGCTGGCGAAGGCCGGGAAGGATGCGGGGATTGAGCTTTTCGTCGTGGACGACGGGTGGTTCGGGACCCGCACGGACGACACGCGCTCGCTCGGCGACTGGTCGGTCAATGAAAAGAAGCTCCCGGGCGGTTTAAAACGTCTCTGCGAAAAGGTGTGTGCGCTCGGGCTCTCCTTTGGCGTCTGGGTGGAGCCTGAGATGGTAAATGTGAACAGCGACCTCTACCGCGCGCATCCCGATTGGGCGGTGGATATCCCGGGGAGGGATCATTCCGAGGGGCGGAACCAGCGGATCCTCGACCTGACAAACCCGGCGGTGCAGGATTATATCATAGAGACGATGTCAGAGGTCTTCGGTTCGGCGGAGATTTCCTATGTGAAATGGGACATGAACCGGATCTTTTCGGATGTGTATTCGAAATATCTGGCGCCAGAGCAGCAGGGGGAGGTCTTCCACCGCTATGTCTGCGGGCTGTACCGCTGCATGAAGGAGCTGACCGCGCGTTTCCCGGATATCCTCTTTGAGGGCTGCAGCTCGGGCGGCAACCGCTTTGACCTGGGGATCCTGTGCTGTTTTCCGCAGATCTGGGCCAGCGATAACACGGACGCGCTCTGCCGTGCCGAGATTCAGAACGGCTACAGCTACGGCTATCCGATGTCTGTGGTCAGCGCCCATGTCTCGGCCTGCCCGAATCATCAGACGCTGCGCAGCACGCCGCTCTGGACGCGGTTTTCTGTGGCGGCGTTCGGCGTGTTCGGATATGAGTGCAATTTCTGTGATATGGAAAAAGAGCAGCTTCAGACGATAAGGGAGCAGATTGCGCTGTATAAAAAGTGGCGCAGGGTGCTGCAGTTTGGAGATTTTTACCGCGGAAGGAGTTTTGCCGAGGCAGATGGTGACGGATATCACTCGGCCATCGGCATAAACAGTCAGAACACGATGGAGTGGACCTGCGTGTCGCCGGATCAGACAAAAGCGGTGGGGATGCTGTTCCAGAAGCTGGTGGTGCCGAATGATTCCTTTGCATATTACCGGGCAAAGGGGTTAAAGGAGAATCTGCGCTACCATTTTTACAACTGTAAACAGAACTATAATCTGAAAGATTTTGGGGGACTGGTCAATATGATCGCGCCGATCCATATAAAACAGGATTCCCTGGTGGAGTCGCTCGCGGCGAAGCTTGTGAAGCTGGAGGGGGAGACGGAGGATACCCTCGTCTTCGGCGATACGCTGATGTACCACGGCGTGAAGCTGAAACAGGCGTTCGGGTCCGTCGGCTTCGGAAACGATACGCGTGTGATGCAGGATTTCGGCTCCCGGATCTATTTTATGGAGGGTACTGAAATACTATGACAAAACGTAATCTGATCTTTTTCCCGCTGGGAACCGTCGGGCGGGATGCGGTGTACAGCCTGATCAACAGCTATCTGCTGACGTTTGTGCTCTTTACGCATCCCCTAAACGGGGCGCAGGTGGCGGCGATCACCGGCATCATGGTGGCGGCGAGAGTATTTGACGCGTTAAATGATCCGGTGATGGGAAATATCATTGAGCGAACCCATACAAAATACGGAAAATTCAAGCCCTGGATCGTGGCGGGCATGATATCTACATCCATAGTGATTTATCTGATGTTCAATGTCCGGCTGTCCGGCTGGAGCTTTGTGTGGTTCTTCGGGGCGATGTATTTTGCGTTCAGCATCGCCTATACGATGGGGGATATCTCCTACTGGGGCATGATCCCGGCGCTCGGCTCGGATGCGGATACCAGAAATCAGTTTACCTCCCGCACGACCTTGTTTGCGGGGATCGGCGGCACTCTGGCGTCGATCCTGATCCCGCTGTTTACGGCAGGCGCGATGGCGATCGGCGGCAGCACAGAGGTGGCCTACGGGCGGATCGCGCTGGTGATCGCGATTCTGGCGCCGCTTTTTCTGCTGTTTACGCTGTTCGGGGTGCATGAGAGAAGGGAGACGCCGGCAGCAGGCGCAGATAAGGCGGCAAAATCCGGCGATGCCATGACCGCGGGCAAAACGGAACGGTTTTCCCTGGCCGGGGTGTTCCGGACGATCGCAAGAAACGACCAGCTGGTGTGGATCGCGGTGATTTTTCTGATCCAGCAGGTCGGAAACGGGCTGGTGATCGGCGGGCTGGGATCGACCTACATCTATTTTACCTACGGCTATGACGGCGGGCTGTATTCCCTGTTTAACACGGTGGGCATGTCGGCCACGGCGTTTCTGATGATCTTTTATCCGGCGATCGGAAGGCGCGTTCACAGAAAAAAGCTGATGGGGATCATGGCGGCGCTCTCCGCCGCAGGCTATGTGCTGATGCTGGCGTCCCTGATGTTCGGCGCGGGAATGGCAGGGTACTGGATGCTGCTGATCGGATATATGGTATCCAACTTCGGACAGTACTGCTATTATCTGATCATGATGATCTCGATTATGAATACAGTCGAGTATAACGAATATAAGTTTGGCACGCGGGACGAAGGGATCATCACCTCACTGCGCCCGTTTATCACCAAGCTCGGATCCGCGCTGATCGTGGCGCTCACCTCGGCGATTTATCTGATCTTTGGCGTCACGGGCTATACGAATGAGATCTCCGGGCTCGAGCAGCAGTGCGCGCAGGGCCTGATCACGGAGGAGGAGAAGCTGACCGCGATCTCGGGCGTGATCTTCGGCACGACGGGCGGCGCATATGGCGGCGTGTCGGCGGGACAGAGCAGGGGGCTGCTTGTCACGATGACCGTGATCCCGTGCGCGCTGATGCTGATCTCGTATGTTATGTATAAGAAAAAGTACCGGCTTGACGAGGAGGAGTATGACCGGATCTGCGGGGAGTTAGAGCGGCGGAGAGGACAGGTGTAACATAGGGAAAGCTCCCCCGTGAACGGTCCTTATGTTGAAAAAAAGCAGTTCACACAGGTGAGCTGCTTTTTTACGGCTATAACCGCCGCACAATCTGTTCGATATCCCTCTGATGTCCGATCACCATCAGATGCTCATCCTTCTGAAAGACATAATCGGGTCCCGGCATGATCTTCATCCCGCCTTCGTCCTTGACGCCGATGATATTTGCGTTGTAGGCTGCGCGGACATTGGCGTCTTTGATGGAGTGGCCGATCCATTCCGGCAGCGGTGCGATCTCATAGATCGAGTAGCCGTTGTCCAGCTCCACGTAGTCAAAAACCTGGTTTGCGGAGAAGCGCACGGCCACTTTTTCCGAGATATCACGGTCCGGGTAGATGACCTCATCCGCGCCGTTTTTTAACAGGAACTTCGCGTGAATATCGCGGTTGGCCTTGCTGACGACGTACTTTGCGCCCAGCTCCTTTAACTGGCTGGTAATCTCAAGGCTGCTCTGAAAATTGCTGCCGATGCAGACGAAGCAGATGTCAAAATTGCCGACTCCGAGACTTTTTAACACCTTCTCATTGGTACAGTCGCCGATCTTTGCGCTGACCACATGGGGCAGCAGGTCCTCGAGCTTCGCCTCGTCCTCGTCGACGATCATAATCTCGTTGTCCAGCCGGGAGAGGTCCATACACAGATGCGTGCCAAAACGTCCGAGTCCGATAATTAAAATTGATTTCATCGTATATCCTCATTTCCGCAGCCCTATGGCTGCTTTTTATTTTATCCGATACTGATCTGTTCCACGGGCTGCATCACATGCGCCGTCTTCTTGTGGTCGGTGAAGGAGAGCGCAAAGGAAAGGCTTCCAAGCCGTCCGATATACATCAGAAAGGCGATGATGACCTGCGAGGTCAGATTCAGCTCTCCGGTGAGACCGGTCGTCATACCGACCGTGCAGACCGCCGAAACCACCTCAAAGAGCACATCCCCGATCGGAAAATTCTGAATGCTGCAGATGACAAGCGTCGCTACAAGGCTGCAGGTTAAGTAGGTGCACAAAAGGGCGCTGGCTTTCGTCACGGTCGCGTCATCGATGCGTCTGCCGAAAATATTGGTCCCCATTGAGCGGGAGAGCGTGGAGCGCAGATGCAGCAGCAGGACAAAAACCGTGGCCATCTTAAGGCCGCCTGCCGTGGAGCCGGAGCCTCCGCCGATAAACATCAGGATGATGGTGAGCAGCCTGCCGCCTTCCGAGAGCGCGCCGGTGTCCGTGGTGTTAAAGCCCGCGGTGCGCGGCGTGACCGCGCAGAAAAACGAACTGCACAGCTTTGCAGGCAGATCCATGCCCGCGAACAGGCGGTTCCCCTCGATCAGATAAAACAGCAGCATACCGCCGAATACCAGAAAGGCTGAGGCGGCAAGCACCATTTTCGTCTGCAGGGCATATTTGCGGAAGTGAAGCTTATGCCGTGCGAGGTCGCTCCAGACGATAAAGCCGAGCCCGCCGGTCAGGATAAGCATTCCCAGCGTCACCGTGACAACCGGGTCGTCGTAATATGCGGTAAAGGAAGAAAACTGCTCGTAGCGTCCCATCAGGTCAAAGCCCGCGTTGCAGAAGGCGGAGACGGAATGGAAGATTCCGTAATAAATGCTCTGCCAGAACCCCATCTTCGGATAAAACCGGATGGCCAGAATCACCGCGCCCGCTCCCTCAAAAAAGAAGGTGCCGCGGATGACCAGCCGGATTAAGCGGACGACACCGCCGATGTCAAGGACATTAAAGCTTTCCCGGATCCAGCCGCGCTGCTTTAAGCCGATGCGGCGGCGCAGCATGAGGGAGACCGCGGTACCGATCGTGATGAAGCCGAGGCCGCCGACCTGGATCAGACAGAGCAGTACGATCTGTCCGAACATGGACCAGTGCGTCCAGGTATCGACCAGGATCAGCCCGGTCACGCAGGAGGCGCTGGTCGAGGTAAAAAGCGCGGTCATAAACGGCGTGACCTCCCCGCTCCTCGAGGAGACCGGCAGCATTAAGAGAAAGGCGCCGAGCATGATCAGCAGAAAAAAGCCGACTGCGATCAGCTGCATGCCGGATAGTTTTTTAAAAAGAGCCTGCATGGGTTTTTCCTCCGAATATGATTTTTCGGTTGTGAAACATTTTCCAAAATATTATAATATGATCAGGAACGTTTGTACATAGCGGAAAAAAGTTTTTCCGGTTTTTGCAGACGGAAAGGAATGGTGAAAAAAGGATGCAGTATATCATAATCTGGCTGGCAGTCATTGTGTTCTCCGTCGTTTTTCAGACGGTAAGGCAGAACAAAAATGCGCAGACCGGCGGCAGACAGAATCCCGGGCAGCAGTGGCAGCGCCCCGGCCAGCCGGGGAGGACGCAGCAGTACGGCGCTCCGGGGCGTTACGGAGCGTCGGGGCAGGGAGGAAGCCAGCCGCGCTACGGGAATCCGGGCCGGGCGGGAGGCGGCACGGGACAGCAGGCGCAGCAGGAGTTAAAAAACCGCCTGCAGCAGCGCTATGGAAGTCCGGCAGGGCGACCGGGAGGCGCACCCTCCGGCGGACGGCCAGGCGGAAATCAGCCGCGCGGTGCATATCAGGGCCGACCGGTCGGGAACCAGCCGCGCGGCGGGCAGCAGAAAGCCGCACCCTCCGGCGGACGGCAGGCACAGGGCGACATCTTAAGCCGCGCGGCTGCGAATGTTCGTGAGAATGAGAAGGATGAGCTGGAGCTTCTGATGAATGCGTCGGGCGGACTTACCGGGAACCTGTACGACTGTGTGAGCCTGCCCGGTGTGACGGATTTAAGAGAATCCAGCGAGCTGATGCGGGAGGTTGCCGACCTGATGATCATGGGATATCAGGTACAGCCGGTTTCTACGCGCGATTTTGTCGCGGAGGGCGTGGAGATGCTGGGACAATATGAGTGACAGAAAGAGAGGACAGACAGATGCAGAGGGAACCGCAGGGCGGCGAGTTATACCGCCATTTTAAAGACAGACTGTACCGTGTGATCACGGTGGCGACGCATTCCGAGACCGGGGAGCGGCTGGTGATCTATCAGGCGCAGTACGGGGACGGCGAAGTGTATGCAAGGCCGCTTGAAATGTTTCTCGGCGAGGTGGACCGCAGGAAATACCCGGATGCGGCGCAGCGATACCGGTTCGAGCGCGTGGAGGATCCGACAGCCGAAGGCGGTAAGCGCCGGGAGAATGTCACAGGGCAGGACCGGCGGCAGGATGAACCGGGGGAGGACAGGGTGAATCCGAAGCTGATGGAGTTTCTGGACGCGGATGACCTCGAGGAACGCTACCAGATCCTTGTGTCCATGCGGGATGAGGTAAACGATCATCTGATCAACAGCATGGCGGTTGTGATGGATGTGGTGATCCCGGAGGGAGAGATCGGCGACCGCTATGAACAGTTAAAGAGCTGTATCCGCACAAAGCAGCGCTACGAATCGGCGCGGCTGCGGTAAAAAACCAGCCGGCATCCGAAACAGCAGTATGCCGGCTGATATAAGGAAGTATACGGTATGACAGGATATGATGCGTCTGCCATGGCAGCGCTGGAAGAAAAAATAAAGCGGATCGCGGCTGCGCAGCCCTATAAGATCACTGCCAGCAAACCGTCTGCAAAGGAGATTCCTCATCAGAAAATCGTGATTGAGAAGAAGAAAAACGGTTACCAGGCGGCAGCTTACACGCCAAAGCAGGTGTTTCATCAGAATTTTCCGGCGGAGGAGCTGGCGGATTATCTGACAGAATACATTGCCGGCAGATATCTGCAGGTCAATGCCTGGGATGAGGAACAGGAACACATTCTGCTGTGCTCCAGAAAAGGGGCTGTGACCTACAGGACAAAAACGGCGGCGGGAAACAGGGCAAAGAGCCAGGAAAACCATAACCGGAAAAAGCAGTATCTGCTGGAGGAGGGAACGGTGATTCCTCCTCTCGCTGATATGGGCATTTTTACCGCGGAGGGGAAGATTGCGGCGTCCATGCACGACAAATATCGTCAGATCAACCGCTTTCTGGAGCTGATTGACGATGTGGTGCGGAAGGAGGAGCAGGAAGAACTGCGGATCGTTGATTTCGGCTGCGGGAAATCCTATCTGACGTTTATCCTGTATTATTATTTTACAGAGATCCGGAAGCGGAGGGTTACGATCACCGGACTTGATCTGAAAGAGGACGTCATTGCGGACTGCAACGCGGCGGCGAAAAATACGGATATGAGGGGCTTCATTTTGAGGTGGGAGATATCAGCGTGTACCAGTCGGACGCGCCGGTGGATATGGTGGTGACGCTGCACGCCTGCGACACGGCGACCGATTATGCGCTGTATCACGCGATCCGCTGGGGCGCGCGGATGATTTTTTCTGTGCCCTGCTGCCAGCACGAGCTGAACCGGCAGATCCAGTCAAAGGATTACGCGCTCATGACGCGCTACGGGATCATAAAGGAGCGGTTTTCCGCGCTGGTGACGGACGCGATCCGCGGCAATCTGCTGGAGTGCTGCGGCTATCAGACACAGCTTCTGGAGTTTGTGGATTTTGCGCACACGCCGAAAAATATCCTGATTCGTGCGGTGAAAAGGGATGCGGCCAGGCAGATCGTGCCTGTCTCCGTGAAAAAGAAATATCTCGGAGAGGCGGAGCGGATGATGGAGGAATTTCACCTCGCGCCGACGCTGTACGGATTGCTGAAGGAGGACGGGAGAATAGGGGAGAGCATATATGAATGAAAAGATAAAAAATGAGATTTTGAAAAGGTATGAAATTCTGTTTGAGCAGGGTATGTATGAGCCGATAAAGGAGTCGATAAAGGATGAGCAAACCTGGATCAGTATGAATTTCTGGGGTGCGGGCCTGGTAACTTCTCCGGATCAGGTACCGGAATATATTCCTTATATTGACAAGATTGAATCTGAGAGGAATGTAAACGTTTATATGGGTATGGTAAGCTTTATCGCGTCTGGCACACTGCTTGCGCTTATGTTTGTAGCAGACACAGAATCAGAGTGGGAGGCGGAGAGAAGTCTTTTGAAAAATGAAAAGACGCATCGTGCCTTTGTTTTTCATATCGAGGAGGAAACATGTGAGGAATGCATGATCCGGTATGAAATGAAGATCAACGGTCCGGTAATGGTGGATGAAGATCACGACGGTGACTGACTGCCGTCTGTTCGTTCGATGCCAGAATGGAGGAATATTAATGCCGTACAGAAATGGAGACAGTATGCAGGAACACATCACACAGGAAAAACTGTTACAGGAAATCATCGCGTTGGTTCACGAGGGCGGAACGATCATGCTCGGCGCTGCGGACATTGACCAAAAGACCCGTCAGAAGTCCGGGAAGGGGAATTTTGTGACGGAGTACGACTCCAAAGTGCAGGCGCATTTAAAGAAGGGACTTTTATCACTTCTGCCGGAGGCGGCGTTCCTCGGGGAGGAGGACGAGATGGACCAGGCGGATATCGGGAAGGGATATGCGTTTATCGTGGATCCGATCGACGGAACGGCCAACTTTACCAGGGGATACGATGTCAGCAGCATCAGCGTGGCGCTGACAAAGGACGGACAGCCGGTGCTTGGCGTGGTGTACAATCCGTACCGGAACGAGACCTTTTCTGCGACAAAGGGCGGGGGAGCATTTAAAAACGGGGAGCGGATCCATGCTTCGGAGCGGACGCTTGCGGAAAGTCTGGTGATCTTCGGGACAGCGCCCTACTATGAGGAGCTGAAACGAAAGACCTTTGAGACGGCCTACCGGTATTTTTCGGCGGCGGAGGATCTGCGCAGGAGCGGGTCGGCCGCGATCGATCTGTGCAATGTCGCCTGCGGCAGGGCGGAGATGTTTTTTGAGATGATACTCTGTCCGTGGGATTATGCGGCGGGCGCGCTGATTGTGGAGGAGGCCGGCGGATATGTGAGCGACCTGGACGGGAACCCGCTGACTTATGATAAGAAGCAGACGGTGGCGGCCAGGGGGCCGGGGGTGGAGCTGCTGAAATGTTAGCCTGGAAAATGGACTACAGACGCAGTCTCTTACCTGGGAAGCGGGGCAGGCGCATCATGCGCCCGCCCTGCTTAAGGTACTGTTATGATATTTTGTGGAGAAGGTGACGTCCTCCCCGAACCAGTCCGGCGGCACGAAGGCATTTGCCTCCTCCTCCGTCTCAAATTCCACCTCTGCCAGCTGCAGGGGGGCGAGATCTCCCTCAAACAGATCCAGTTCTATGGTATATTTTTCCGCGTATGGAATCAGATAGCGGCGTTTCTTTATCAGGATACCGTCCACCTTTTCGCGCAGATGCAGATAGGCCGTCTCATTCAGCGGAAGGTTATATTCTTCCCGTACCATCAGCCCGGAACCCTTATAGGTCAGCGTGAAGCGGTCATCGCTTTTTCGGATGCGCACCACGGGATCCGTATTTAAGTATCCCTGCTCGATCTGCCGGCAGGGGTAGCAGGACAGATCACGCGGCAGTTCTCTGATCAGATATTTTCGTTCGATTTCCATATAATCCTCCATTCTGATGTGAATCCGGTGTCTGTGTATAGTATATTTGTTTTTTGGAAAAATGCAAGGCCGGACGGTGTCAGGATGTCCGCCGCTAGTCGCAATATACGGCGATTGCCCGTCTGACAAAGTCAGCGGTTCCGTCGCCGCCTGCTTTATCAATATTGTTTTTGAAACGTTCATCACAGACATACATTTCACCCAGGCCGCGAAGGATTTCCTTTGTGCACACATAGTAGTGATCAGTTATAAAGTTCTGTAACGCGGCGATTTTCTCCTGTACTTCACCGGTATCTGGAGTGAACTCTTTTAATTTTCCCAACTCAGAAAACAGCGTCATCAGATCGTCTGCAATCCTGCTGTCGCTGTCTTCCTTTCGGATAGCAGCCTTTTGTCTGTATTCCTGATATGCGTTCGTATTGCCCCATTTTTCCCTGACTTCGGCCTCATACGTTTCAATTTCACTTTTGTCAAAAACATCAAATTTCATGGTGGTCACTCCTTTGTCCTGAATTTCGCGGGTAAAAGCAATCAGCTCCCCTATGTGTTTATATTGTAATTCTAACAATGTAATCTGATGGGCAAGCGCTTCTGACGGGTCAAAATCCGGGTTGTCAAGAATCGCCCTGATTTCTTTTAAGGGAAATTCTAATTCGCGAAACAACAAAATGTTCTGCAGCCGGCTAAGCGCGCTCACGTCGTACATTCGATAGCCGGATTCCGTTATCTCCGTGGGTTTCAAAAGCCCGATTTCATCATAATAGTGAAGAGTGCGGGCGGTGATCCCTGTCAGTTTCGCAACTTCATGGACAGACATCAGTTTTTTCGTCATGTTCTTTGGCTCCTTTCCTGTTTTTTATATCATAAGCTATGACGTAACGTGAAAGTCAAGAGGAAATTAACAACGGGAATTGCATTTCGCGGATTGTCTTTATATCAAAAAAACAGGGGGAACACCCTGCCATGCAGCGTATTCCCCCTGTCACTACCAATTGTATGCTGTTGTCTGTCACACTTTTGCGGTCTGTCCGGCAATCCCTTACTGTAACAGGGAAAGCACGCCCTGTGTGGACTGATTCGCCTGCGCGAGCATTGACTGTCCTGCCTGTGCGAGGATGTTGTTCTTGGAGTACTCGACCATCTCCTCCGCCATGTCGGTATCGCGGATGCGGGACTCGGCTGCGGTGGTGTTCTCTACCACGTTGTCGAGGTTTGCGATCGTGTGCTCTAAGCGGTTCTGAACCGCGCCGAGAGCGGAACGCTGCTCGGATACCTGTTTGATCGCCTCTGCGATGGTGTCGATCGCTGATGTCGCGTCATCCTCCGTCATAAGCCCGGTTTTGCTTAAGACATTGATTCCGATGCCGGCCGCGGACATTGCCTTGATTTCTACGCCGATTTTATTTTCTTTGGCGCTTTCGGAACCTACATGCAGGTTGAATTTTAATGCGCCTGCAGTGGCTGTCTCATTGACATTGATGTAATCCGTAATCTGCTCTGCACCGATTTCTGTTGAATTACCGGCCGCGTCATCTCTGTAAATACCGCCCTGATATACGCCGTCCACAAAGTAAGCGGAAATGTCTGTGATTCTGGCGCCGTTTGCATCGACAAGCGGATTTGCCGATGTTTCAAAATAATTGCCAAGGTCGGCTTCCGCGATCATATCCGCTTCCACCTGATCACCGTACTCAGTTCCGGCGTTTGCGGGACTCTGATAAAGTACTTTTCCTTCTTTGTACTTTAAGCTTCCGTCTTCGCCGATCTCCACGTATTCGCTGAGGGTGCCGTCGGAGGCGGTTGTTGCCGGATTGCCTTTAATCCATCCATCTGTCTGTAAGTCTGCAAGTGTTTTCACACCGGCAGCTGCAGCGCCGGCAGCTGCCGCAACGCCAAACGTCGCTGTTCCTGTTTTTAATGATACGGTTCCATCAGCTGCAACCGCAAAATATGTCTCGTAGTTGGCAGCAGTTACTTCTACCGTATCGCCCCAGGTACCTGCCTCAGAGACAAACAGCTTGTTAGCGCCGCCGCCCTTATCTGTAAATGTGATTGACTCTGCGGTATCCGCTGTAGCTGCCGTCACCGCATTCGTCTCACCCGGTGCATAGGCATCCTGTCCGGCCACCAGCGTGATCTCGCCTTTGTCCGCCGCTTTTGCAAGATCCGTCAGCTCATACGTATAGCTCTTGGAGCTTGTTGCCGGATCGCCCTTCAGCAGATAGATCTCATTGAACTTCGTGGTCTCGGAAACGCGGTCGATCTCCGTCACCAGCTGATCGATCTCGTTCTGGACAGCCTGTCTGTCGTTTGTGGACATCGTTCCGTTGGATGCCTGCACTGCCAGCTCGTTCATACGCTGTAACATGGAATGCACCTCGGTCAGAGCTCCCTCGGCGGTCTGCACGCAGGAGATACCGTCCTGTGCGTTTGCGGAAGCCTGATCGAGACCCCTGATCTGCTTTCTCATCTTCTCGGAGATCGTTAATCCCGCCGCGTCATCCGCCGCGCGGTTGATCTTATAGCCCGAAGAAAGCTTCTCGGAAGACTTCGCCTGCTGTCCTGTCGTGACTCCTAACATTCTGTTCGCGTTCATTGCTGTCAGATTGTGCTGTACTACCATTGTTATACCTCCATGTGATAAAAATTTGTGTTGCCTGGGAATCCGTTCCCGGGCTGGTTGTGTTTGTTTTGCTTCTGCGCCGTGGCGCATTTTTTATAATAAGCCAGGCCCCCTGGGTTAGCCCGGCGTTATTATCATGCCGTTTCATTGTCCTCGCTTACTTTTGCGCCGCCTGCTGCTTTGCGCCGGACACACTGCCCGCCATTTTTCCACTCGTCCGGCTTTCGCGCCGCTCTCTGCGGATAATCTGTGTGATCTCCCGCTTTGCCTCATCCGAAATACCGGCTTCCTTATAGTAAGGCGTTTTTCCCTGATTCCCGCCCGCCGAACTTCTCGCGATATTGACCTCACGCGGCGCGTCGATCAGCAGATGAATGTTGTTTGCGGAGCCGCCCGAAAAGATCACGCGGATGTCTTCTCCGATTCCGATATACTCTCCGGGCCGTAATGTAAGCTTCAGCATAAAAACCTCCCTGTTTTTGGGAGGTTTTACCTCCCTGTTTCTGGATCCCATCCCAAATGCAACAGTTCTTAATGAAATGTTGCATTTGACCGGACGTCATTTTTGGATCGAAGACGGATTTTAGCGCCGATTGACACAAAGGATGGTTCATTTGGAAATCAGGTAAAATGAAAAGGATGATGATACGTGAAAAGAAATTTAAAAAAGACTCTAAACTTTCAAAGACGCCGTCCGATATAATAGGTGTAACGGAAAAATGCAACATTTCATTAAGAAATGTTGCATTTTATATGCGCTGTTTTGCAGAAAATGCCATATATTTTCAAGAAAACTTTGTGAAATCTGCCCTATTGATTTTTATCAGAATGTTTGCTATATTTGTAGTACATATCAGGGATCATCTATAAAGCATATTTTGCAACAATCACTTTATTCCCGCGGACAACGAGCCAGACGGACATGCGGGGCATCTCTCAGATGGAAATACCCTGTTATCAATTTCCCAAATAGGAACGCAGTGGATGCCGCGTCCTGCGGATGATTGACGAAGCGGAAAAGGAGGCGGAAGAACGGGTTTCAGAACGTATTACAGAACGCGTCACGGAGGAAGTCACGGAACGTGTCACGGAGGAAGTCACGGAATCTATGGTAAAATCTGTGATTGAAGCCTGCATGGATTTGGGCGCTTCCAGGGAAAAGACCATGGAGCGTCTCACGAAAAAAATGAATCTTTCTCCTGAAACTGCTGAGACGTATATCCGGCAGTGCTGGATTTTATAAGTATTTCGCTGACATGGGCCGCATTTTAAAAATCCGATTGAGCCTGCGTCTTTTTTCTGTTACAATAAATGCAGGATGCCGGGGACAGAAGCGTCTGGCCGCGACAGGAATGAGAGTGAAAAAATCCCGCGCATGCGGAAGAGCAGGAGGAAAATCAGATATGGCAAAAATCGGAATTTTTATGGCGGACGGTTGTGAGGAAATTGAGGGACTTACGGTTGTAGATATTGCGCGCCGTGCGAAGCTTGAGATTGTGATGATCTCGATCATGGGAAGGGCGGAGGTGACCGGTTCCCACGGGATTCGCTTTATGGCGGATGCGCTGGCGGACGAGGTGGATTACGATGCGCTCGACGGGATCGTGCTGCCGGGCGGGATGCCGGGAACCCTGAAGTTAGGGGAGGATGCGAGGGTGAACGAGGTGATTCAGAGCTTTGCGGCGACGGGGAAGCTTGTGTGCGCGATCTGTGCTGCGCCGAGTGTACTGGGCGCAGCCGGTGTGTTAAACGGAAAGCATGCGACCTGCCATCCGGGCTTTGAGGAGAAGCTGACCGGGGCTGTGACCAGCGAGGAGGAAGTGGTCACAGACGGCAACCTCATCACCAGCCGCGGTATGGGAACCGCGATCCCGTTTGCACTTGCGATCGCGCGTTATTTTACGGATGACGAGACCGTGGAAGGCGTGAGAAAAGGGCTCGTGTACCGGGCGTAATGGTTTTGTATGTAAAACGTGCCGCAGCAGCAGAGTACCTGCTGACACGGCACGTTTTTTGTGGCAAATGCTGATTTGCGACAAATATTTATTTGCCTGACATCTGCTCTTCCTGTCTCATGATCATCTTCTTGACCATCTCACCGCCGATGCTGCCGGCCTGTCTGGAAGTGAGGTCACCGTTGTAACCGTCCTTTAACGGCACACCGATCTCGCTTGCAACTTCCTGCTTGAAGCGGTTCATCGCTTCCTTTGCCTGCGGTACAGCCATCTGGCTTGTGTTGGAACCTGAATTGTTCGATCCACTCATGATAATTACCTCCGTATCGTTCTGTATTGTGACGCGGACGTGCCCGCGTTTTTTATGAATCTTCGTCGGGCACGTTCGCGCCGTCCGTTGATTCTAATCCTATTATTTACGGGAATAAAAATATTATAATGGTAATTATTGAGAAATTTCTTGACATTTCAGAACATGTGTGCCTATACTAAAAAGCGTGAGGCGTTATTGCAGCGCAAATATCAGAGAAAGGGGTAAGTATGATGAAAAAATCGGCAGAAAATACGATGACAGGACAGCAGAACAAGGATCACAGCATTACCCCGGCAGGAGAGCGTATCAGACCCTGACAGCCCGCATGAACGTGCGCATTGTCTGGAAGAGGAGAGGAAAGCGGAGCGTATCAGACCGTGGTGATCGTGTGGATTGCCGCGGTTTTTTATATCTACAGGAACCCGGCGGGGGTTTCTTTTTTTGTGTATGAATGCTGACCGCGGTCTGTCCTGCCGGAATCAAAAGGAGAAAAGGAGGAGTACAAAAAGATATGAAAAAACTATATACATATATCGGCCGCTACTGGTATGGATATCTGTTTGCGGTGTTCGCCATGATTTCGGCGATTCTTCTGGATATGCTCTATCCGAGGATTACCCAGCGGATCGTGGACGATGTGATTCTGGGCGGAAGGATGGAGCTTTTAACGCAGCTTTTAGTCGGGATCGTGATCGTTGGCATCGGGCGCTGCCTGTTTGGGTACGGCAAGGAATTTACCTTTGACTGCCTGGCGTCAAAGATCGGTTCGCAGATGCGCAAGGATCTGTTTGACCATATTCAGACGCTGTCCATGAATTATTTTGAGGACACCAACACCGGGGAGCTGATGGCGCGCGTCAAGGATGATGTGGATAAGATCTGGGGCGCGCTCGGCTATGTCGGGATGCTTGTCATTGAGCTTGTGTTCCATGTCAGCATGGTGCTCTACTGCATGTTTACGCTGCACTGGAAGCTGGCCCTGATCCCGCTTGCCTGCATGATCCTCTGCGGTACGATCGCGATCGTGATGGAGCGGAAGTTAGACCGCATCTACGAGGAGATCAGCGAGGAAAACGCGGTTCTGACCACGGTTGCAGAGGAGAACCTTGCCGGCGTGCGCACGGTAAAGGCGTTTGCACGCGAAAAATTCGAGATTGATAAATTTTTGTCCCACAACAGCCGCTATTATGAGCTGAACATCAGCCAGTCGAAGGCACTGGTCCGCTATTACCCGGTGTTCCAGTTCGTGGGAAAGGTGCTGCCGGTCTGTACGACGATTCTGGGCGGGATTTATGTGATGAAGGGCGAGCTGACGCTGGGCGCGCTGGTGGCGTTTGTGGAGTACACCAGGAACTGTACGTGGCCGATGGAGATGCTCGGCTGGCTGACGAATGACGTTTCATCCGCCGCGGCTTCTTATAAGAAGATAAAGAAAATTTATGAGCAGAAACCGGAGATAAAGGATCCGGCCGTTCCCGCTGTACTGGATCATGTGGACGGGAGCATCTCGTTTGAGCATGTTTCATTTGAGCGGGACGGAAAGGAGATCCTCTCCGATATCAGCTTTGAGCTTCCGGCGGGGAAGACGCTTGGCATCATGGGAGCCACGGGTTCCGGAAAATCGTCGATCATCAATCTGCTGCAGCGTTTTCACGATGTGTCGGAGGGCGCGGTGAAGATGGACGGCGTGGATGTGCGAAAGCTCGGGCTCGGGCAGCTCCGGAGCAATATCTCGGTGGTACTGCAGGACGTCTTTCTGTTTTCCGATACGATCGAGGAAAATATCCGGATGGGGCAGCGAAAGCAGCTTCCGATGGAGGAGGTCTGCCTTGCCGCAAGACGTGCGCAGGCCGGAGATTTTATTGAAAAAATGGATATGCAGTACAAGACGGTTGTAGGAGAACGCGGCGTGGGCTTATCCGGCGGGCAGAAGCAGCGGATCAGCATTGCCCGTGCGCTGGCAAAGCACAGCCCGGTGCTGGTGCTCGACGACTCCACCTCGGCGCTTGATATGGAGACCGAGCATGAGATCCAGAAGACGTTAAAGGATCTTGAACACACGACAAAGTTAATTATCGCGCACCGGATCTCCGCGGTCCGCCATGCGGATGAGATTATCTATCTGAAGGACGGCAGGATCGCGGAGCGCGGCACGCATGAACAGCTGCTGGCAAAGCGCGGACTGTATTATGATACCTATATGGCGCAGTACGGAACATTTCTGGGAGACCGGACATTCCAGGAAAATGGTACATTCCCAGGAAATGGTACATTCCCGGGAGAGGGTATATCAATGGAATGCGGCGCGACGACCGCGTAGCCGACGTTTGTGCGGCGCAAAAGGATTTGGATAGAATGGAGGTTTGAAATGGCAGTAAATTCGTATCGCGAAGATGAATTTATGGAGAACACGGACAAAAAGAAGATATTCCGCCGTCTGTTTTCCTATCTGCTGGATTATAAAGGCATTGTGATCGCCGTGCTCTTCTGCATGGGGGTGACGGTAGCGATTTCGCTGGTAAACCCGCTGTTAATCGAGGAGGCGATCGACCACTATATCGCAGAGAGCGACTTAAACGGGCTGCTTCGGCTGGGGCTGTTTGCGCTGGTGATCAACATTATTTTTATCATCATGGTAAAAATAAGAATGTACGCGATGGCGGTTGTCTCCAATAAGATTCTGCTGAAAATCCGTCAGGATCTCTATGAGCACATTCAGACGCTCTCGTTTGCCTTTTTTGACAGCAGACCGACCGGGAAGATCCTTGCGCGTATCATCGGCGACGTCAATTCGCTCAAAGATGTGCTGGTGAACGTCGTGACGACGCTGATCCCGGAGTTTATCACGATCACGGGCGTGGTTGTGATTATGATGATGAAGGACTGGCGGCTGGCGGCTGCCTCGCTCTCGACGATTCCGGTGATGATGGCCGGGATTTTCATGGTGCAGAAGGCGTCGCATAAGCGCTGGCAGATTTTCCGCAAGAAATCCTCAAACTTAAATGCCTATGTGCACGAGGATATTGCGGGGATGACCGTGGTGCAGAGCTTCCGCGCGGAGGACGAGACGCGGGAGATTTTCGGCGGGCTGACGGACGAGCACCAGGAATCCTTTGTGGATGCGGTGCGCTTTTCGGATATGTTTGGCCCGGTCATCGATTTCTGCTGGGGAATCGGTGCGATGATGCTTTATCTGATCGGCGTGCGCTTCCTGGGATTTGAAAAGGTGTCCGTCGGGCTTTTGGTGGCGTTCGGAACCTATATCAACATGTTCTGGAGCCCGATTATGAATCTGAGCAACTTCTATAATAATCTGGTGACAAACCTGACGGCAGCGGAGCGTATTTTTGATATCCTGGACACGGAAGCGGATATCGTGGACGCGCCTGACGTCAGGGAGCTGCCTGCGGTTCTGGGTAAGGTGACGTTTTCCCATGTGAATTTTACCTATGACCGCGGAACGCCGGCGGAGACGAAGGTATTAAAAGATGTGAGCTTTTCCGTTGCGCCCGGGGAGACGATCGCTCTGGTCGGGCCGACCGGGGCCGGAAAGACGACAATTGTAAATCTGATCAGCCGGTTTTATGATATCGAAGAAGGCGTGATCGCTGTGGACGGCTATGACCTCACGCAGGTGTCGATCGAGAGCTTACGGCGTCAGATGGGTGTGATGACCCAGGATAATTTTATTTTCCACGGGACGGTGCGCGACAATATCCTCTACGGCAGGCTCGACGCGACGGAGGAGGAAATGATCGCCGCGGCAAAGGCTGTCAATGCGCATGAGTTTATCATGAAGCTGGAAAAGGGATATGACACGGAGCTAAAGGAGCACGGCGCGGGGCTTTCCATCGGGCAGCGCCAGCTGATCGCATTTGCGCGCACCATGGTGTCCGATCCCCGGATCCTGATTCTGGATGAGGCGACCTCAAGCATTGACACCCACACGGAGATTCTGGTGCAGAAGGGCATCGAGGCGCTGCTTTCCGGCAGGACCAGCTTTGTGATCGCGCACCGGCTTTCCACGATTCAGAATGCAGACCGGATCTTTGTGATCGATCAGGGCGGAATCTTAGAGCAGGGCAGCCCGGCAGAGCTGATGGAACGGCGCGGGGCTTATTACCAGCTTTATATGGCGCAGTTTGCGGGGGTGCAGTAAGAGCCAGCCAGAAAGGAAGGGGGAAGGACGGATGAATTATCAGGAGATCAACGCGGAAACGATCGACCGGTGGGTCGAAGAGGGCTGGGAATGGGGAAAACCGATTTCCCACGAAGAATACGAGGCCGCGCGGGAAGGACGCTTTGACGTGCTGCTGACCCCGACGCGGTATGTGCCCCACAGCTGGTTCGGAGAGCTTTCGGGTAAAAAGGTGCTGGGGCTGGCCAGCGGCGGCGGACAGCAGATGCCGGTATTTGCCGCGCTCGGGGCGGACTGCACAGTCTTTGACTATTCAAAGCGGCAGCTTTCCAGTGAACGCATGGTGGCGGAGCGGGAGGGGTATGAGATCCGGATCATCCGGGGAGATATGACGAAGCCGCTGCCGTTTGCGGATGAGGAATTTGATCTGATTTTCCACCCGGTGTCAAACTGCTACGTGGAGGAGGTCGTTCCCATTTTTAAGGAGTGCGCGAGGATTCTAAAACCGGGCGGGATTCTGCTCGGCGGATTTGACATCGGGCTGAATTATATTTTTGACGAGGAGGAGAGGGTGCTTGTCAATTCGCTTCCCTTCAATCCCCTGAAAAATCCGGATCAGATGGCGCAGCTGTCAGAGTCCGATGACGGCGTGCAGTTTTCGCATACGTTAGAAGAACAGATCGGGGGCCAGCTCGCCGCGGGGCTGATCTTAACGAATCTGATGGAGGACACCAACGGCGAAGGAAATCTGCATGAGCACAATATCCCTTCGTTTATCGCGACGAGGGCGGTGAAGGGATATCCCGCCGCATCGGGGGATATAATAAAGTAGCGTTTTTTGAAAGAGCAGGGTTTTGTCCTGCTCTTTCATTTTGAATAAACTTTTTATCCTGTTTTCCCGTTATATAGTCAGACAGATACGGCGGCAGGAGAGGGACGAAGCGGAGTCAGCGATGGATGACAGGATCAGAGGACAGACAAAAACAGCATATCAGAATACGCCACGGCGGGATCGGGAGCTGATCCGGCGGATTCAGGCCGGAAATAAGGAGCTGCTGGGGGAGCTGATCGGGTATTATTACGATGAGATCCTGCGCTTCTGCATCTGGCAGATCCGCGATACCGGGGATGCGTATGACCTGACCCAGGAGACCTTTTACCGGTTCATAAGAAGTGTGGACACGTATGAATACCGGAATCTGCGGGCTTATCTGTACGCGATCGCGCGCAACCTCTGTGTGGATTATCAGAGGGAGGAAAAGCCGGTGCCCGTGTCCGGGGAGCAGGAGGAGCTGGATCCGGCGCACGGAGGGACGGAGAGCGGATATGCACAGGCGGAGGAGAGCCTGTTTCTTGCAGGACTGCTGGACGCACTGCCTGCGGAGCAGCGTGAAATCATTCTCCTGAAATACTACGGATGTCTGAAACTTGCGGAGATCGCGCGGATTCTTGATGTAAATCTGTCCACGGTAAAATCGCGGCTCCGGCTCGGCCTTAAGCGGATGAGGGCGGTCTGCGGGGAGGAAGAAGACAGGCGTGGACAAAAAGCAGGGCAAAAAAAGGGGGAGACGGCATGAAAAAAACAGAATTTGAAAAAGAGATCAGCCGGATGTTTCAGGACAGCCGGGTGGCGGTTGACGAGGAGAAGAAGCGGCAGACCTTTTGCCTGCTGGCAGGCGTCATTGCAGAACAGAAGCTGGTGCCGCGGATGTCGTTTCCGGAACGGATCCGGACGCAGCTTTACTTTGTGGAATGGAGGATCCTGCTGGCGCAGCTTTTGTGCATGCTTTTGTCCGCGGCGGTGTATGTGCGGGCCGATCTGCCGTGGATACAGGCAGCGCCATATCTTCCGGCAGGGATTGCTTCGGTGCTTTCCGGGATGCTTTTGGTGCTTGCCTGCAACCGGGAGGAGGCGTCTGGAATCGCGGAGCTTGCGGCCAGCTGTTATTTTAACCACAGGCAGCTTGCGGCGCTTCACATGGTTTTGTGCGGGGGCGTACAGCTGGCGTGCCTTGCAGTGCCCGCCGTATTGCTGGGAAAGCGTATGCAGGTGGGGGCGGCTGCCATGGGGCTGTATCTGACGGTGCCTTATCTGCTGACCGGCTGTGTGGAGTTCGCGGTTCTGCTGACCGGGTTTGGGCGCAAAAGCAATTTTACACTGCTGGCAGCCGGCTGCGTGATGGCAGTCATCACCGGCAGCGCCGCCACGCAGCCAGAGCTTTATGAGCCGGCGGCGCTTGGCACGTGGATCGCGGTGTTTGCCGCTGTCCTGGCGGTGTACGCGGCGGAGCTTGCGGCGGTGCTGGAGCGGGCGAAGTTTGTGAGGATGCAGGCAGCTGCCTGGGAACAGAATTGAGAAAAGCAGATCACACTGCGGAAACGGAGGAAGAATGCACGAACTTACAACGGTCGAACTGACAAAAAAATTTCAGAAAAAAACAGCGGTGCAGGGGGTTTCATTTACTCTGACAAACGGCGTCTGCGGACTGCTGGGGGAAAACGGAGCGGGAAAAACGACGCTGATGCGGATGCTCTGCGGTCTGCTGGCGCCCGACGGCGGGCAGGTGCTGTGTGACGGGGAGCAGATCGCGCGGCTTGGCGGCGGCTATCGCCGGCTGCTGGGGTATCTGCCGCAGAGCTTCGGCTATTATCCGAATTACAGCGCCCTGCGCTTTCTGCGCTATATGGCGGCGTTAAAGGCACTCCCGAAAACCTACGCGGATGCGCGGATCGAAGAGCTCTTAGCGCTTACCGGCCTGTCCGACGACAGGGACAGGAAGTTAAAAACCTTCTCAGGCGGGATGTTAAGGCGCGTCGGAATCGCGCAGGCGCTGCTGAACGATCCGCAGATCCTGATCCTCGACGAGCCCACTGCCGGGCTGGATCCGAAGGAACGCGTGCGCTTCCGCAATCTGTTAAGCTCCCTTGGCAGGAACCGCATCATTCTGCTGTCCACTCATATCGTATCTGACCTCGAATCGATCGCGGATCACATTCTGATGATGCAGAAGGGCTGTCTGACCGCGTCCGGTTCGATCCCGGAGATTCTGTCTGTCGGAAAAGGTTATGTATGGGAATGCCGCGTGTCAGAGCGGGAAGCGGCGGAACTGGAACAGACGCATGTGATCGCAAACCTGCGCAGCCAGGGGGACGGGGTCTGTATGCGCATCATCAGCAGAGAGCCGCCGGCGACGGGGGCAGTGCCGGCGGAGCCTGCGCTGGAGGACGCCTGGCTGTATGTTCTGAATAATGAACAAAACGAAGAGGGAGGAGACTGATATGAACTTATACCGATTTGAACTGTACCGCATCTGCCGCCGCAGGATCCTGCTGCTCATCGCAGCCGCCATGCTGATCTGGCTCGTTTTTTTCTGCTGGCGCGATATCTCGGAAGAATGCTCCTATGTGGACGGCGTCATTTATACCGGCCCGGCCGCCGTGCGGATGGATCGCGCGGTTACAGAGCCGTATGAGGGAGCCCTGACCGACCGTCTGACAGCCGGCATCGCGGCGCAGTATGGATTTCCCACCCAGGTGAAGATCCGCACCGGCTGGCTCGACGCGAACTATCTGACCCGTTTTGTGACCACGTATCTGTCGGACGGACAGCTGCAGGACTGGGACGATTATACGGTTGCGCACCATACGATTCCCCTGGCGGATTCCTGGATGTCCCAGTATCTGGAGGAGGACGGCACGCTCACCTTCGGCTATGCGCAGGGTTACCGGAAGCTGATCGGATTTGTACAGATGGGCGCGTATTTTGCGAGTGTGTTTCTGATCATCGCGCTGGCGCCGCTGTTTAGCGAGGACCGGCAGTTAAATACGCGGGAGCTGATTTTTACGACGGCGGACGGGAAGGGACAGGATGTGCGGGCACGGGTGGCGGCTGCCCTGACCGTGACGCTTTTTGTCTGCGCCACATTTATGATTCCGCTGATCCTTCTTGTCGGATCGCTGTACGGCTACGGAGGCGGCGGGATGCGGGCCGGGGCGGTTCTGTATCACCCGTCCTTATTTTTCATGACGAAGGTTCCCATCTCCGTGTTTACGGCCATTTACCTGATGACGGTCTGTGGGGCGCTTCTGATGCTTGCGGCTATGAGTATCCTGCTCTCCGCGCTGGTAAAATCGACCTTTCATTCCGTGCTTGCGTCGATGATCGTATGGGGAGGGCCGGTTGCCCTGTTTCTGACCTTTCGGAGCCGGTACATTTACGCTGTCTCATCCCTGCTGCCGTTTACACTGGTGAACTATACCAGCCTGATTGAGAACCGCGGTACATTTGCGCGGCAGCTTTCTGTCATGATCATCGTGACCGTGGCCGGGATGGTCTGCGGGGCCAGACGGTGGAGCAGGGTGGACCGGGAATAAAGCACATGAACTTTTGACCCTGATATCATCCGATTTTGTGAATAGACCCCTCCGAAAATGGGAATAACTGGATCAGAACGAGATTCAGGAAAAACGGAGGGGAAAGACATGGGATCCGGAAAAAAGAAGACGGGATACATAGTCCTGCTGGCGGCAGCCGCCCTGGCAGTCATTCTGGGGAGCAGATATGAGAGGGCATGGCGCATGCAGCAGGAAATCGCGGGCAAGGTGGTGCGTTTTCATGTGATTGCGAACAGTGATTCCGCGAGGGACCAGAAGTTAAAGCTCATGGTGCGCGATGCAATCGGCGAGGAGCTTTCCGCGGCCATGGCGGGGGCAGAAACAAAAGAGGAGTGCGAGGAGATCATCGCGTCGCATCTTGCGAAGATCGAGGAGACGGCGGAAACGGTGCTGCGGCGGGAGGGCTGTGAGGATGAGGTACAGGCCTTTCTGGACGACGTGAATTTTCCGGTAAAGTCATACGGCTGCGTTACGTTTCCGGCGGGGCGCTATGAGGCGCTTGAGGTGGTGATCGGCGAGGGAGAAGGGCACAACTGGTGGTGCGTGATGTACCCGAATCTGTGCTTTTCGGGCAGCGTCTACGAGGTGGAGGACGATAAGGCCGGGGAGGCGCTGCGGGAGGTGCTCACGGAGGAGGAATACCGGGAGGTGATCTCCTCCGGTGATTATGAGGTGCGGTTCCGGTATCTGTCTTTTTTAAATGAATGGATGGAGTGAGAAACTAATACTTGCGCAATCCGCAAAAAGCAGTTAAGATGTATACGATACAAATTTCGGATGATGGAGATGCAGCATGACAAAAGAAGTACTGGTATCGATCAGCGGACTGCAGTTTGCGGAGGGCGTGGATAATGATTCGGTGGAGGTCATTACCTCGGGAGAGTATTATCGGAAGAACGGGAAGCACTATGTCATTTACGATGAAGTGACGGAGGGGACGGACGAGCTCACAAAGAATATCATTAAGCTTTGGGAGGACTGCCTGGACATCACGAAGCGGGGAGTGACAAACGTCCATATCATGTTTGAAAAGCACAAGAAGAATGTTACATATTATTATACGCCCTTTGGGAGTATTCTCCTCGGCATCGACGCCACGCGCATTGAGGTGACGGAGACAGAGGATGAGATCTCGGCGCTGATTGATTATGCGCTCGAGATGAATTATGAGCATGTGGCGGACTGCACGGTCACGATCAGGATCACATCAAAAGACGCAGGAGACTTCCGTCTGTAGGAGCTCCTGCGTTTTTTATGTAGCGGTTATTTTTTCTTTTTGGGCTGCTTTTCCTTTTCCAAAGCCTTTTTCTCCTGATCGAGCCTGGCATTGGCTGCCGCGGCGCGGTCCTTTAAGCGGGCGCGCCAGTTCTTTTTGCCCTGCGGCTTTTCAAGAGGTCCCCGGATGCCGGTAACCTTTGTGATATAGATGCCGCTCACGGATGCCTTGACTTCTTTTTTGAGAGGAATCAGGTCGAATACGGATTCATCTGCGATTAAGGACATCACACGCGGTCCGACCTTTGCCTTTACAATCGGAAGTTTGGAACGGCGCATCAGCTTCGGCGTCTGGTCGATCACAACCTGCGGAAGCCCGGAATCTTTGATCCGCATCCGCTTTTTGTCGATGATCAGCATGGTGACGGTCTGGGCTGCCGCTGCGAGCTGCTCGTCCTGTTCTTCTTTCTTTTTCTGCGCGCGTCTGCCCAGGAAATACAGGACGACGAGGCCGATTAACAGCACGGCCATGATGATCAGCATGACGATGGTAAACGTGTTCATATGATAAATTCCTCCTGAATTCAGTTTCGCATTTTATTTTAGCATTGATCCGCAAAAAAAGCAATTGTGAAAGTTTGTCCGAAGACTTTTATTTTTACGGGAAATGTGGTATGTTACTAGCGTATTTGAAAAATGTATGGAAAGGTGGAAGAAAAGGTCAGAATCGGATGAAAAAGAATGTAGTGATATGGATGCTTGCGGCGATGCTTGCGATGACGGCGGCAGGATGCGGAGATGACGGGAAGCCGGAGCCGGACGGCGCGGCAGGAACGGAAGCGGCAGGAGGGACGGAAGCGGCAGAAGAGCCCGGCGGGGCTGCTGCGGCGGAGCCGGTGAAGAGTGAGAGCGCCGCGTTTGACTTAAAGGGAGCGGATTATGTGACCCTGTGCGATTACAGCGCGATCGAGGTGACGATCGAGGGCAGATACGGGGTGGAGGACGCGGATGTCACGGCCTATCTCGCACAGCTTCTGTCGGATTACGGGCCGTTTTATACCGATGACCCGGATAAGACGACAATTGAGGAAGGCGATATCGTCGATGTGGATTATGTCGGGAAGAAGGACGGCGTCGCCTTTGACCGGGGGAGCGCCGAGCACCAGCTGCTCGATGTGTCGAACAATTCATCGGTGGACGGCTCCCGTTTTATCGACGGCTTTACGGACGGGCTTCTGGGCGCATCGGTGGGCGATACCGTGGACTGCGACGTGACGTTTCCGGACAATTACGGGAATGAGGAGCTGGCCGGTCAGCCCGTGGTCTTTACGTTTACCGTGAATGCGATTCAGAAAGAGATGACGGTGGAGGATGTGGACGACGCCTTCGCAAAAGAGCAGTTTCAGGTGGAGACGGCGGAGGAGATGAGGGCACAGCTTCGCGAGTACCTGGAGAGCGTTGCGGTCTATAACAGAGAGCGGGATGCGTATCAGGCGGTACAGGATTATCTGCTGGAAAACTGCACCGTGGAGGTGCCGGAGGATTATCTCGCGGCGCGGCTTTCCGATTACCGGAGGAATTTTATCGCGACAAACTGCGGCGGGGACGAGAGCCAGTTAGAGTCCTTCCTCGATGTGTATTACGGACAGAGCGTGGAGGAGATGGAAGAGTACTGGAGGGAGATGACGGAGCGGAGCATCCGGTTAGAGCTGATTATGGATCTCATCGCGGAGGAGCTGGCGGTTGAGGTCGACGAGGAGGCGCTTGCGGACTATGCGTCTCAGATGGCGGCAGGTAACGGTTACGGATCGGCGGAGGAGATGTATCCTTCGTATGGATTCGGAGATCCGGACTACGGGGAGGTTTATTTCAGGCGGCTTTACCGGTACGATCAGGCGCTGGATCAGGTGATTGAGATGGCTGTAGTACATGTGAACGATACCGGGGCTGCGGGAAGCGGCAGTGAAGCGGATACCGGGACAGAAGCGGTGGACGGTGAAGCGGGAACAGAGACAGAATGAGGACGCCAGATGGCGGGATGGAGGAACGTATGGATTTGGTAAATGTGAGAGATTTATTTCGGAATCAGGCGGATTACGCCGGGCAGGAAGTGACGATCGGAGGCTGGGTGAGAAGCATCCGCAATTCCAAAAATTTTGGCTTTATCGTGGTAAACGACGGCACGTTTTTTGAGCCGGTGCAGGTGGTCTTTTCCGACGGGCTGGAGAATTTTGCCGAGGTCGGGAAGTTAAATGTCGGGGCGGCGATCATTGTGGCCGGAAAGCTGGTGGAGACGCCGGATATGAAGCAGCCCTTTGAGATTCAGGCGAAGGAGATTTTAGTCGAGGGCGCCTCCACGCCGGATTATCCGCTGCAGAAGAAAAAGCACAGCTTTGAGTATTTAAGGACGATCTCCCACTTACGTCCGCGGACGAACACCTTTGAGGCGGTGTTCCGCGTGCGCTCCCTGATCGCCTATGCGATCCATAAGTTTTTCCAGGAGCGGGATTTTGTGTATGTGCACACGCCGATCATCACGGGCAGTGACTGTGAGGGTGCCGGGGAGATGTTCCAGGTGACGACCCTGGATCTTAACAATCTGCCGCGGAATGAGGAAGGGAGCGTCGATTATGCGCAGGATTTCTTTAATAAACCGACGAATCTGACGGTCAGCGGACAGTTAAACGGCGAGACCTACGCCATGGCCTTTAAAAATATTTACACCTTCGGGCCGACCTTCCGCGCGGAGAATTCCAACACGACGCGCCATGCGGCGGAGTTCTGGATGATCGAGCCTGAGATCGCGTTTGCGGACCTGGACGATGACATGATGCTCGCGGAGAGTATGTTAAAATATATTATTCATTATGTGCTGGAGCACGCGCCGGAGGAGATGGCGTTTTTCAACCAGTTTATCGATAAGGGGCTTCTTGACCGGCTAAACAATGTGGTGAATTCCGATTTTGCCCGGGTGACCTATACCGAGGCAATCGAGATTTTAGAGAAGAACAATGATAAGTTTGAGTATAAGGTGTCCTGGGGCGCAGATTTACAGACTGAGCATGAGCGTTATCTGACCGAGGAGGTCTTTAAGCGCCCGGTGTTCGTCACGGATTACCCGAAGGAGATCAAGGCGTTTTATATGAAGATGAACGATGACGGCAGGACCGTGGCCGCAGTGGACTGCCTTGTGCCGGGGATCGGCGAGATCATCGGCGGCAGCCAGAGGGAGGACGATTATGAGAAGCTTCTCGCGCGGATCAAAGAGCTGGGGTTAAACGAGGAGGATTACGACTTCTACCTTGACTTAAGAAAATACGGCACCGCGCGTCATGCGGGCTTCGGGCTTGGCTTTGAGCGCTGCGTGATGTATCTGACCGGGATGTCGAATATCCGCGACGTGATTCCGTTCCCGCGGACGGTGAACAACTGTGAGCTGTAGGCTGAATATTCTGAGGGGAAATTCCGGGAGTGGAAGCGATAAAGGATGTGTTGAAGCACTTTGAGATAATCTGACTAAAAAAATCGTCTGATCTTATACAGACGATTTTTTTAGTTCAGTAAGTAAAAATATTTTTTGTCCCAAAGTAGTATTATTTTGTCCCGGTATGTGATATAATATAAAAAAGAAAATCGGAGGTGTACGCTTGTGAAAAAACAAAATGTATTAAACCTGATAAAATATCATGTTGAAAGAAATGAGAATGCATTTAGAAATGAGGCAGTAAGTATAGCGAAATATTTTGATTCTGCTGGTGATTATCAGCTGGCTGAATATATAATGGGGTTAATAGCAGAATCCAACCTGTATGTTCCACAGGCTAGTGATTTTGAAAGTGAATTTTTAAAACAAATAGATATCAGAGAAATGCAGCCATTGAATTTACCGGTAGCAATATCTAATGATATAAAAGGTATTATTAATGCAGTTAATCATAATATAGGGATAAATAAATTTTTGCTTGAGGGACTTCCCGGCAGTGGAAAAACAGAAGCTGCGAAACATATAGCAAGGCTGCTTGGCAGAACATTATATTGTGTCGATTTTGAGCATTTAATTGATAGTAAACTAGGTCAGACTAATAAAAATATAGCCAGTGTTTTTGCTGAGATAAATATGATTCCATATTCAGGTAAAATTGTTATTTTATTCGATGAGATAGATGTGATTGCCCTGGATAGAGTTAATAGGAATGATGTACGGGAGATGGGGCGTGTTACGTCAACAATCCTGAGAGAGTTTGATAGATTAACTGATTTAAATAAGGAAATAGTAATTATTGCGACAACAAATTTGTATTCTAATTTTGATAAAGCTCTGATCAGACGTTTTGATGCAGTAATTAACTTTAACAGATATAACAAAGAAGATTTATTGGAAGTCGCAGAATATTATTTTGTATCATTTATTAAAAATTTTAAAGGTATATCTAAAGATACCAGATTATTTAAAAAAATATTGCGGGTATCGTCTGATTTGCCATATCCAGGAGAATTGAAAAATATTATAAAAACTTCTTTGGCATTCAGTGATGCAAATATAGAATATGATTATCTGAGAAGGCTTTATAATTGTCTGGTAAGCAATTTAGAAGAAACTGATATAGAACAACTTCATGCACAAGGATTTACGGTCAGAGAAATAGAAAAGCTCAAAGGAGAATCTAAAAGTGCTGTATCCAGAAAACTAAGTAAGGAGGATGATATTAATGAATAATGTATTGGAATTAAAGGGAAAGCGATTTGTCCAGGCTTCAAAAGCCGGTAACGGCGGAGGGGCGTCCATGAACAGCAAAAAAGTAGTAACAGGAGAACAGTTGATTAGATTAGCAGACAGAATTGATCAAATAAAAGAATTTTGGAAACAGGAGCGAAGACCTTTTGAGGGGGTACTAATTAGCGTATATTATAATAAAATAGTTGCAAAGAGTAATCGAATTGCAGGATTGTTTAAAGGAAAGGAGTCTGATTATGCTATTGTAGGTGCTAAATTTAATAAAGAAAAAACGAAGCATATTATTACATATTTTCTTGATATGGACGATCTGGATAAGAGTATAGAATTCCTTTTAAAAACAAGTGATATAATCAAAGAGAAGTTCCAAAATGGAATAGATAAAGTTACTTTTGATGATAATAAAATAATAGATAAAATATCATACTCCCGATTTTCAATAACAAAATCTATGTTTAAACAGATCGTTGCAGATGTTTCATATATTGAAGATTTCGAGGTGGAAATGGCGACACACCAATTAAAACAAAGTATCATAACATTATATAATACGCATACAGATACAAAAATGTTATTTAAAAGTATTGGAATTGACATTTTAAAAAGCAGAATACTGGATAATCAGACAGTGTTTTTAGATGAAAATCAATTACAGATTTTATTTGAGAAAGCGCCATATCTTGTTTCTATGGCAACAGAGGATTTATCAGAATTGTCCCCAGAAGATTTCATTCAGGAATATCAGCAGGGGACTTTATATATGCCTTCGCCAACTATTGAGCCAACTGTTGGAGTGATTGATACATTGTTTGATAAACGTGTCTATTTTAGTGAATGGGTAGAGTATCATGATATGGTTGACGATAATCTTCTTAAAACCCCAAATGATTATCGTCATGGTACAGCGGTGGATTCTATTATTGTAGATGGCGCAAGATTAAATCCCTGGCTTGATGATGGATGTGGTAGATTTAAGGTACGCCATTTTGGTGTTGCGACAGGTTCAAAGTTTTCTTCTTTTACTATCACAAAACAAATAAAAGAGATTATTGCAAATAACAAAGACATAAAAGTATGGAATATTTCGCTGGGTAGTAATCAGGAAGTGAATGACAATTTTATTTCTGCAGAGGCTGCTATATTAGATAAAATTCAATATGAAAATGATGTTATTTTTGTTGTTGCAGGGACGAATAAGCCAAGTGCTGATATTGAGAAAATAGGTTCGCCTGCTGATTCAATAAACAGTATGGTAGTTAATGCGGTAACCCAGAATGGTTTATCAACTAAGTATGCGAGAAGGGGATTGGCATTATCCTTTTTTGCAAAACCAGATGTTAGTTATTATGGTGGGAGTGAAGAAAAATATATTAAGGTTTGTGAACCATTAGGGGAAGCATATGTTGCAGGTACTTCATTTGCGGCTCCCTGGATTGCTCGAAAATTGTCTTACCTGATAGATATTTTGGGATTGAATAGAGAAGTTGCAAAAGCGATGCTTATTGATGCTGCAAGAGACTGGAATGAAAAGCCAACACCAGAAGAGGTTGCCTTATATGGACATGGTATAGTACCTGTTAAAATAGACGATATTGTTCATACAAAAGAAGATGAAATAAAATTTCTGGTATATGATGTAAGTGAAAAATGGAATACATATAATTATTATTTCCCAGTTCCGTTAAAGGATGACAAATATCCTTATATTGCAAGGGCAACGATGTGTTATTTTCCTATGTGTGACAAAACACAAGGTGTTGATTATACAAATACAGAACTTAATTTACATTTTGGCAGAATCAATAATAAAGGGAAGATAGAGGATATTAAGGGAGATAAACAGAATCAGGATGCAGTATTAGATAATGAAAAATATTTTCTATTGGAAGGTGAAGCAAGAGAAAGATTTAGAAAGTGGGATAATGTAAAATATGTCGCAGAAAGACCAAAAAACAAAATGAAGCCTAAGAAATCTTATAACAATAAAAATTGGGGAATGGAAATAAAAACAAATAACCGTTTAGATCCTAAAGATGGAATGGGGATTCGCTTTGGTGTTGTAGTTACATTGAAAGAAATTAATGGTGTCAATAGAATTGATGAATTTATAAGGAACTGTACTCTGAATGGCTGGTTAGTTAATAAAATTGATGTTCAGACAAGAGTTGATATTAATAAAAAGGTCAATGAGGATATTGAGTTCGAGTAAATGTTGTTGATATTTTTTGCTTCTAATTTTGTAGTTATGCTCAGCATATCTTAAGGTACATCAGAGGGGAGGGCAGCGGTATCACTGACCAAATTGTCAGTGATACCGCTGCCCTTCCTTCAGACGTATAAGCTATGCCTCGCGGTTCAGCACAGGGGCAGCATAACGCCTGCCGCCGCCGATCAGCACAAGGGCGGCAACGGCGCTGAGGATCATAAAGCAGGCCATGACGCTGCGGAGCGGGAGTACGGTTACGGCGGCGCCGGCCAGCAGCTCGCCCGATAAGGTTCCGATGGTGGCCATCATGAGAAACGCGCCGTTGAAGCGCCCTTTCCTGTCATCGGGCACGTGAGACTGAATGGCGGAGACCCGGATATTATTGGTGGCAGCACCGAGGATCCCCACGAGGAAGCACAGGACACACATGGCTGGCCGGGGAGTAAAGAGGTAGACGCTCTCGATCAGCGCCACCAGGACGAAACCGGTCAGGGCAACCGGATACCTCTTTTTTACCGGAATCTGTATGTGATATTGCAGGAAGCAGCCGAGAACCCGGCCGATTACCATAAAACCCCACACGGCCATATAGACATATTCGCCCAGCGGGAAATTTCCGCGGAACCAGGGCAGGGTGATGACGGAGGATGCGCCTCCCGCCATCGAGGAAATCATAAACCACGTGGCAATACAGAGGAGCCCCCGTTCCCGGTGCAGATAGCGAAACCCTTCTCTGCAATCCGTCTGCCAGTCTTTTAAGCGGTAGCTTTTTTCCATTTCACGGGGACATGACGCCTCCACATTTCCGATATTTGTCTCAAACAGTGCAGCGATGAAAAAGCACAGGCTGTCTGCACCAAGAACGGCGGCAATTCCGAAGGTCTGATAAAAAAATGCAGCGACCGCAATGGTCACGTAGGAAAGCGTTTCCAGGGTGCCGGATACGGAATATGCCTTTTCATAATTGACCGGGGATACCAGCAGAGGGTAAAAGCTTTGAAACGCCACCTGATACACACTCTGGATGGTACCGATGAAAAGAGTCATTACGGCCAGGATAAAAAAATTAAAATGTTCGAGGACAATCAGAAGTCCGGCTGCGCCATAGAGGGCGGCGGAACAGAAGTCCAGAAAATAAATGGTCCTGCGCCTGGAAAAACGGTCCATCAGCGGCCCGGCCAGGACGGGTGCGGCAATCTGCGGGAAGGTCTGTAAAAACAGATAAAGGGCGTAAAGGGAGGCCGAACCGGTGAAGTCAAGTACAAACAGGCTGATGGAGAATCCTGCCATGGCGTTTCCCAGCATGGAGACAGCGCTTCCCAGAGTGATGATGGTGAAATCCTTTGTCCACAAAGGTGCAGAAATCGTTTTGTCCATGATTATTTCCTCCTACTGTATGTCTGTCTGATAGCTCCAGCTGCCGACAACGCCGTCTTTGTAAGTAAACTTCTGTGCATGGAATTCCTGAAAGCCGTTTTTCTGATAAAATCTGCGGTTGATTTCCGAATTGGTAAACAGGCATAACTGCCCGCCGCCCTGTTCTTTTATATAGGGAAGGATACATTGCCGGAGCATACAGCTGCCAATGCCGCGGCCTTCGGTATCGGTATCCACGGCAAGTATGCTTAAAAACCAGCTTTGCGTAAGCTGCGCGCAGGGGGCCTCCGCGTTCGTATTCATTTCGTACCAGGCCGCCATATTTTGAAATCCGCCCCGCAGAAGGACCTTCCAGAAGCCGGCTTTGATATAGGCCAGGGGGTCCGGAGGCGTGTAGCTGGGAGGACAGAGCATCGCCATGGCGACAAATTTTTCGTCCTGCTTTGCAGTGAGGAATACGGCGCGTCCTTCATTTGTCAGAAGCTGGGACGCCATCATATCTCTTAAGAGGCCGGGCAGGTGTTTTTTCTCTGGTACATACATGGTAAAATACGGGTAATGCTCAAAAGCCCTGGCAGCCAGCGCGGCGCAGCGGCTTCTTTCCGCAGGCTTCATCATCTGAAAGGTCAGTGTATTCTGATTCATATGTTCGCTCCTTTTTTCATTATTTGCTTTTTATTCCGGAATGTGATATCATTGTAAACCGTACACTAAGTGTCAGGTCAAGGGTTATTTTGAAAAAAACCGGAGGGTGATTTTCTAATGAAAAAAGAGGAGCTTCTGACGATCGGCCAGCTGGCAGAGCTGCATTATATCAATAAGAAGACGCTGATGTTTTATGATAAGATCGGCCTGTTTTCACCGTCAGTGATCGGAGAAAACGGATACCGTTATTACAGCTACCGGCAGAGCCTGCTTTTGGAAAAAATCTTATTTTTAAGAAACTGCGGCGTTTCCATACAGGACATAAAGGAACAGATTTTATCCGCAGACGCCGAGGGCGCGCTGGAGTTTCTGGAAGCGCAGAGAAAGAAAAACCAGCGTCAGATCAGAGAACTGAAGGCATACGGGAGGATACTGAAGCGGAAGGAGGAGGAGTTAAGAAGCGCGCTGCAGGTTTCGGAAAACCGGATCGAATGGAAGGAGCTGCCGGAGAAAAGATATATCGTCAGCGAACCGCAGACAGAGGAGGGTGATCTGTACCGCTATTTTTCGGATCTGCTTTCCTCGATCGGAGAGCAGCATCTGTATTATTATTCCATGGGAGAAGTCATAAATTACGAGGATCTGATACGGGGCGAATATGGCAAGGGCCGAATGTTTCTGGTCTGCCCGCCGGAGCTTGCGCATGCTGCCAATGTCGTGCGTCCCGCCGGACGGTATCTCGTCTGTTACTGGAAAGGGAAGTGGAATACCCGGCCAGAAGCCTGCGGGGCGCTTTTGAAATATGCGCAGGAGCATGGCCTTCGCATTACCGGCGATGTCTTTGCGGAGGATCTGATTAACAGCTTTAATACCACCTGTGAGGATGAATATGTCACAGGATTCACTGTGCCTGCGGCAGAAACGGATGTAAAAACACCGGGTCTGTCTCAGTGAAAGAAAGCATTTCATAAAATTTTAAGAATAGTTTCCTTGACATCTCTGCAAAATAAGAGTAGTATTACCTCAATAAGTAGTAATGAATACTATGTATAAGAATAAAAAGAACCATCAGAGATAGAAAGGGAGGCTGGATATATGCAGATTACAATCAGGGAACCGGGAAGCGCGCTGACTCATTTCGCGGGGCTGGTGCTGGCAGTGCTGGCGGCGATGCCGATGCTTGCGAAGGCGGGTTTGTCCGGCAGTGTGACAAATGTGGGCGCGATGATGATTTTTATGCTTTCGATGGTGCTGCTCTACGGGGCGAGCACGCTGTACCACTCGGTGGTGGTGCCGGATAAGGTGCTTCGCGTCTTCCGTAAGCTGGATCACATGATGATCTTTGTGCTGATCGCGGGCTCCTATACGCCGGTGTGCATGATCGTGCTCGGCGGGAAGATGGGCTATGAGCTGCTGGCGGCAGTCTGGGGGATCGCGGCGGTCGGGATGCTGGTGAAGGCGCTCTGGATCAACTGCCCGAAGTGGTTTTCCTCCGTGATCTATATCGCCATGGGCTGGGTGTGCGTCTTTGTGTTCCGGGAGCTTCTGGCGACGCTCTCTCCGGCGGCGTTCCTGTGGCTTCTGGCCGGCGGGATCATCTACACGGTGGGCGGCGTGATCTACGCCTTAAAGCTGCCGCTGTTTAACGCGAAGCATATCGGATTCGGGAGCCATGAGATTTTCCACCTGTTCGTGATGGCGGGGAGCATCTGCCACTTTATCTTTATGTACCAGTATGTGCTTTGAATTTTTTGGCTGAAATTTTTTGAAACTCGACATATGACGACAAATTGACCACCGGTGACATTTTATGATATAATGAACATAAACGGAAAGAATGTGTGCATCCGGCGAGCGGCGAAGGATGTTCATGAATCATTTTAATAATCAGGAGGTGAAGGGTATGCCGAGTAACGGTGAGATCATCGAAAGAAATATAAGCGATTTTCAGAAAGTTCAGGCCCATATGATGATTGCAAGAAAAGAAAACGCTACAGAAACATATGAAAGTCTGAAAAACGATTATCTGTCAATCAAAGCGGTACTGACATCCTTAGGTGTGAATCTGACGGAGATCGACAAGATAAAAGAATAAAAAAGCGGGAAAGAAGGGTGAGATGCCCTTCTTTTTTTGCAGGAAAAATATAATCCCCTGCACCATATCATAAAAACTGCACATAGATCTTTCAGCCCGGCATAGTAGAATAAAATCAGAGAATGGGAAACTATCACGAGGAGGAATGAGGGATGAAGGACAGAAAGGATACGGAAGTGCAAAAACTGCTCTCCCGTCTGACGCTTTCCGACAAGGCAATGCTGCTCTCCCAGGGACTGATCGAGCAGAAGGACATCACGCATCTGGGACTAAAAAGCTTTTTCGTGGCGGACGGCCCCTCCGGGGTTCGCAGGAGAGAGGAGATCTCGAAAAACGGGCTGCCCCTCATCTGCTTTCCCTCCGTCAGCACATACGCCTGCTCCTGGGACCGGGAGCTGATGAAAGAGATCGGGACATATCTGGGGGAGGAAGCTGCGGCGGAGGGGATTGATGTGCTCTTCGGGCCGGGCTGTAATCTCAAAAGGAGTCCCCTGGGCGGGAGAAATTTTGAGTACTATTCGGAGGATCCGGTGCTGACCGGGGAGCTGGCGGCGGAAGTTGTAAACGGCATTCAGGAGACGGGCGTGGGAGCCTGTGTGAAGCATTTTGCCGCGAACAATCAGGAGACGCGGCGGATGTGTGTCGACGAGCAGATCGATGAGCGGACGCGGCGGGAGTTATATCTGAAGGCATTTGAAAAACCGGTGCGGGAGGGAAAGCCGTACATGGTGATGACGGCCTATAATAAGATCAACGGGGAATACTGCGCGAACCACAGCCTGATCCTGAAGGAGATCCTGAGAAGGGAGTGGGGCTATGAGGGCGCGGTCATCACGGACTGCGTGGCGGCGCACGACCTGGCGGAGGGGCTGAAAAACGGGCTGAATCTTAAACTCTCCTCGGAGACGGCAGAGCGGCTTTCGGAGGAGGTCAGCGGGCTGCTTCTGGAGGGGCGGATCACGGAGGCAGATCTCGACCGGGCGGTGGCCGGCACGATCGCGCTGTCGCTCCGATGCGGGGAATCCCGGAGAAACCCGGCGGATCATCCACGTACCGTCCAGCCCGCCGCCTGGGCAGCCGGGGACTGCGGGGCGCCTTCCCGGGCCTGCTACGATCCGGAGGAGCACCACCGCTTTGCGGCCCGGGCAGCCCGGGAGAGCATGGTGCTGTTAAAAAATGAGGAGGCCGTCCTGCCGCTAAAAAAGGGGGCGTCCCTCTGCGTGATCGGGGAGCTGGCGGAGCGCCTGCGTTTTCAGGGCGGCGGGAGCGCCCATGTCACGCCCTGCCGCGTGGATCAGATTCTGGATGCGGTAAAGGGATACTGCCCGGATGTCATTTACGCGAAGGGGTACGAGGGAGATGAGACATCGGAGCGCCTGCTGGAGGAGGCGGTAAAGGCGGCGGAATGCGCGTCGAATGTAATTTTATGTGTCGGTCTGCCGGAGAGCGCTGAATCTGAGGGCTACGACCGGAGCCATATGCGGCTGCCGGAGAATCAGGAGCGCCTGATCAGGGCAGTGACAGGGGCAAATAACAATGTGATCGTGGTGCTGTCCCACGGAGCGCCGGTGGAGATGCCCTGGCGGCATGAGGTAAAAGGGATCCTTGACGCCGGGCTGCCGGGGGAAGCGGGAGGGAGCGCGATAGCGGACCTGCTATTCGGGGCGGTAAATCCCAGTGGAAAGCTGACGGAGACCGTGCCGCTTCGCCTTTCGGACACCCCCTGTTACCTGAATTTTCCGGGCAAGGGAAATCAGGTCCGCTATGCGGAGGGCATTTATGCGGGCTACCGCTATTATGACAAAAAGGAACTGGAGGTGGCATATCCCTTCGGCCACGGGCTTTCCTACACGGAATTTTCCTACCGGGATCTCGCCATAACAAAGCAGCAGGCGCAGGTTGGGATTTCCTTTTTTGTCAAAAATACGGGGACGGTAGAAGGAAAAGAAACCGTACAAATTTACATATGTAAACCTGGTATCTGGAATGACTGCCCGGTGAGGGAGCTTCTGAATTTTAAAAAGATTCCGCTTGCGCCGGGGGAGGAGCGGGAAGTCATATTCTGGTTTTCACCCTGGGACGCGCGGATCTATGACGAAGAGCTGCGGGACTGGACGGTGGAGGGCGGCAGATATGGGATCGAGGCGGGCGCATCCTCCAGGGATATCCGTCTTCGCGGTGAGGTGGAGTTAAACGCCATGGGAGCGCAGCGCCGGATCGGCAGGGAAACCACGATAGGGGACATCATCGACCGGTTCGGGAAGGGGGAACAGCTCGCACAGCTGTTAAAACCGTACCCGGTTTCTTCGCAGATCCTTGCGTTCTGTGCGGATGCGGATCCGACGATGCGGGCGATGCAGCGCGCGAATACCCTGGAGGTGCTGAAACGCTCCGACAGCCAGATCACGGACGGGGTGATAAGGGAACTGCTAAACTGGCTGAATGCTTCAGACAATCCCAAAGGTGCGGAGTGAATCCCGGGCGGTGCGGTGTGCCCCCGGGTGGTGCGAACTTCGGGTATCGCTGCACACCCCCGGGCGGTGCGGTGTGACCTTCGGGCATCGCTGCACACCCCTCCGGGTATTGCTGCATAAAATCCGACAGCCGGCACGCTTGAGTTCTCACACAATTCTTTCTATAATAATGTCGGGGCTGGCAGGCCGTGCTGCTTCGCATCTGCGTGCGGCATATGGCAGCAGGGCCCCGGCATAAGATCGGATCATGGGAAACGAAAGAAGACAGAGGGAAAGATAATGAACAGAAAAAAACTGCCCTGGTACCGCACGATTGTCGTCCGGCTGATGCTGATCCTGACTGCGGCTCTGATACCGGTGCTTCTGATTTCCGGCGGGCTGTACCGGATGTTTCAGCGGGAGATGATGGAGAATCTGGCGCAGAACACACTGACCAGGGACGAGCAGATTTTTCAGACCTTTTATGCGAGGATCGAGGATGCGGAGTACTGTATCCGGGATCTCTACCGGGAGGACAAGGTCTCCTACCTCTCGGATATGTGGGAGTATTATGACAGTGCAGAACGGTCACAGAAAATCGCCGGGATCCAGGAGCGGATGCAGTGGTACCAGTTTATCGAGGGATTTATCACGGAGATCAGTATTTATCTGCCGAAACGGGGAATCTGCATCCGTCCCGGAATGTGGCGGGAGATGAATGAGGCGGATGCCGCCGCGGTGGCGGCTTACGAGGAAAACCCGGAGGCGCTGCTTATCGAGCGGGGGAATGTACAGCTTTACATGGGAGATTTAAACAGCGGCATTCAGGCGGAGGAGATGACGGCCATCTGCCGGATGACGCTGTCCATGTATCAGTTTCAGAATCTGCTCTCCCGGATCTCGGAGGATCCGATGGCGGAGGCGATGATTTTCATTGACGGCGGGGTTCTGATGGACAATATCGGGGATGAGGCGCTGCGGGAGGCGCTGCCGGCGGAGTATGCAAAAAGAAACAGCGGGACGTCCGGATGTTTTTCGATGGTGGCGGATCACCGGGAATATTTCTGTACCTTTGCGGGCGATCCCGGACACAGAATCGGCGTGATCTGTTCCCGTCCGTATGATCAGATGTTTCCCAGAAATCAGGAGAGCTTTTTTCTCATGATGGCGATGGTCGCGGTGATCTGCCTGATTGTGCTGCTGATTTTTCTCTATGTACAGCGGTATATCCGGCATCCGGTCGTTCTGTTAAATCAGGCGTTCGAACAGATCCGGGACGGAAATGAGGAGACGCGGATCCGGGAGGAATCGGGAGATGAATTCGAGGCGCTCTACGCGGGCTTTAATGAGATGAGCGAAAGGCTAACTACAAATATCAGAGAAAACTATCTGGCAAAGATCGGACTTCAGAGGGAACAGCTAAAGCAGCTTCAGGCGCAGATCAATCCGCACTTTCTGTATAATACGCTTCTGTTTATCCGAATACGGATCCGCAAGGGGGATCTTTCCGGGGCTGAGAAGCTGACGGGGCTGTTAAGCGATTATTTTCGCTTTATCAACCGGAATAAGCGGGATGTGATCACATTAGAAGAGGAGCTCTCATGCATCAGGACGTACATGGAGATTCAGACGGAACGCTTCGGGAGCCGGTGCCGGTTTGTCATGGAAGAGTGCCCAAAGGAGATCGCGGACATGCCGGTGCCCAGACTTTTACTCCAGCCGCTTTTGGAAAACGCGGTGAAATACGGGATGGAGCGGATCGAGGAAAACGGCTGGGTGAAGCTTTCTTTTTTACAGGAAGGCAGACGGGTATCCGTGGTCGTGGAGGAAGGCGGACTTCTGGTTTCACAGGAGGAGATCGACGCGTTAAACGAGCGGGTAAGACAGCCGGCCGGTCAGGCGGAGGTGACCTCCACGATCAATATCAGCCAGCGGATCCGGCTGTATTACGGGGAAGGATACGGGCTGCACTATGAGCGCACCGGGGAGGGATATTTCCGGGCAATCGCAGAATTAGACGGGGGAAAAGAGGATGAGACGGTGGAACGTGATCGTGGTGGACGATGAGGTGGAGATCGCGGAATATGTCGGCGGGCTCGTGGAGGAGCTTTTGGGGGAGGAGGCACAGGTGGAGGTGTTTCACTCCGGGACCCGGGCCAGGAAACGAATGGAGGAGGGGCCGGTGGATCTGCTGCTGACGGATATCGTGATGCCGGTGACGGATGGATTTGCGCTGCTTTCCTATGTGGCGGAGCACCAGAAGGACGCGGAGGTGATCCTGCTGACGGCATATGAGGAATTCGACTACATTTATCGTGCAAATAAGATCCGTCCGTGCGGATATATCGTGAAGGCGGAGCGCGAGGAGGTGATTCTGAAAGGGATCCGAAACGCGATCGAGACCCTTCGGATGCGGGAGGAAAATCAGAAGACGGTCAGCCATGCGAGAGCACAGATCAAGGAGGTGGAGCAGATCTTTTCGGAGGAGCGCGCAAAGCAGATGCTGTCCTACGGGGAGGAGATTGCGGAGGAGCGGGAGATCATAAGACGGGTGAAGGAGTATATCCGGGAAAACTGCGGGGAGGATCTGACGGCCGCCTCCGTGGCGGCGAGGTTCCACTATTCGCCGGCGTATCTCTCAAAATTATTCGGGATGTACAGCGGTGAAAAGCTATCCGTTTATATTATGAATGAAAAACTAAAAGCGGCGAAGCACCTGCTGCTGGAGACAGATCTGACGGTGCACGCCATCGCCGCCAGGCTCGGGTATCTCTCGCCGCAGGCGTTTGCGCGGGCCTTCCGCCGGGAACTGGGCATGACGCCGCAGGAGTACCGCAGGAACCGATCGCAGGGACTTTGGTGAAAACGGCACCGTATCGCAAAAACTGCACATAGAAACTATTGTACAAAGTGACTAAAATAAGATCATCCAATCAGACAGTTCGGTGAAAACCACGAAAGGAGAAACGATGAGAAGAAAAATGAGAAGAGAAATGAAGAAGCTTTGTACAGTTTTACTGGGCGGCTGCCTGGCGGTTTCCGCCGGCGCCTGCGGGGTGACCAGAGGGGGATCCGGGAACGCAGCGGCGCAGGGAGGCGCTGCGGCGGAATCGGGAAGCGCTGCGGCGGGAAGCGAGGCCGCGGGAACCGGGACGGACGGCGGAGCGGCATCCGTGATCCGCGTGGGAATCTCCAGGGACACGTCATTCCAGTATCAGGGCGATGAGACGGCGGACAACAATACCTGGGTCAATCTGTACCGGGAAAACGGGATCGAGCTGGACGTCATGTATGAGGTGGATCACTCGCAGAGCACGGAAAAGCTGGCGCAGTGCGTGATGTCCGGGGATTATCCCGATTTCATGAGCGTGGATGCGAAAAATTTCAAGGAGTGGGCGGAGCAGGGCATTTTTGCGGATCTGACGGAAGGGCTGGAGAAGTACGCCTCGGACGAGATCAAAGAGTACTATACGACCGAGGCCGGAAAGCGGGCTTTACAGGCCGCGACAATTGACGGTAAACTCTACGGGCTTCCGGTGGTGGCCTCTCCCAACGACTCGATGCCCATGCTGATGATCCGGCAGGACTGGCTGGACAACCTGGGACTCTCGGCGCCGAAGACCGTGGACGAATTTTATGCGGTGGCGAAGGCCTTCACGGAGGATGACCCGGATCAGAACGGCGTGGACGATACCTACGGGCTGGCGGTAAACGGAAAGGATGTCTTCCAGAACTTCGGCGACCTGGGAACGTTTTTTGAGATGTTCGGCGCGCAGCCGGGGCACATCAGCAACAACGGGCAGATGATCCCCTTTATCGATGTGGACGGAAAGGCGGTGTACGGCGGATCGCTGTCGAAGGAGATGAAGCAGGGGCTTGCGCTGTTACAGCAGATGTACAATGAGGGGATCATCTCAAAAGACTTTGTGACCGCCGGACAGGATCAGATTATCCAGGATCTCTCCGCCGGAAAGGTCGGGATGGCGTTTAACATCTTTTACGGCGCGGAGATGCCGTGGAAAAACGCGGTTGTGACCCAGCCGGATGTGAACTTTGTTTTTGTTCCGGTTCCGGGATTAACAGAGGAGCTTCGCGGGCAGGCCTTTTATACGGCGATGCCGACAGCCTTTAACGTGATGAGCAGCAAATACGACGATATGGAGACCTTTTTTAAACTGATGAACCTCGGGACGCACTACTGCGGACGGCCGGACAATATCACGGTGGAGGAGTACGAGATGTACAACGGCCTTCCAGGAAAATATACCGGCTATACCCTCTGTGTCGGCGGGCTTCCCATCGCGTCAAAAAATATGCTCGCCTATGATAAGCTGCAGAACGCGATGAAGACAGGGGATACCTCGGAGCTGAACCCGGAAAACCTGCGGGATTACAATGCGATGATGAAATACGTGGAGAATCAGGACCGGCGCGAGGAGCTTTCCGGGGAGGATCTGGCTGCCTACGAGGCGGGAATCCTGTACTGGTCGGTCTGGGGAAATGAAAACTGCGCGTACCAGGCGCTTCACGAGATGGCGGATCTTGACAATTACCTGTATTCCGTGTATGACACGGCGGCAACCGAAAAAATGAGCGGGTGCAGCACGAGCCTGGTGACTCTGACAAAGGAGACGATTGTCGATATTATTGTTGGGAATAAGAGCGTGGACGACTATGACGCCTTTCTCTCCCAGTGGAACGAGATGGGCGGCGAGGAGATCACGAAGGAGGCCGACGACTGGTATCAGAGCACGAAATAGGGGGACGTTATGTGGAAAAAGAAAAAACTGACGTCGGACCGTCTCGTGTTTCACCTGATGATCTGGGTCCCGCTCCTGTTTATTCTGATTTTCAACTATGTGCCCATGGCGACGGGATTCAGCGTGGCGTTTAAGGATTACAAGCCCGGGCTGGGGATCGCGGATTCCCCCTGGGTGGGGTTAAAGCATTTTAAAAATATGTTTCTCACGGCGGACGCTGTGAGAGCGCTGCGCAATACCCTGATCATCGCGGTGATGAAAATCGTCGGGAACCTGATCGTGCCGGTGATCTTTGCGCTGCTGTTAAACGAGGTCAGGGTCCGGTGGTTTAAGCGCGTGACGCAGACGATCACCTATCTCCCCTATTTTCTGTCCTGGATCATACTGGCGGGAATTCTCACCAATATCTTAAAGACGGACGGGGGACTGGTGAACCGGGCCATTGTGGCCCTGGGCCATGAGCCGGTGTTTTTCCTGGGAAGCAACGACACGTTCCGGTGGACGCTGGTCATCAGCGATGTCTGGAAAAATTTCGGCTATAACACTATCGTGTACCTGGCGGCCTTAACCGGCATCGACCCCGGGCTTTACGAGGCGGCGTACATGGACGGGGCCGGAAGGTGGAAGCAGACGCTTTATGTGACGCTCCCAGGAATATCGATGTTTGTAGTACTGATGACGATTCTTGCCATCGGAAATGTGTTAAACGCCGGCTTTGACCAGGTATTCAACCTGTACAACGTCTCGGTCTATGAGACGGGCGATATCATCGACACACTGGTTTACCGGCTGGGAATCCAGCAGCAGCAGTACTCCTTCAGCACGGCGGTCGGGCTGTTTAAGTCTCTGGTATCCTTTGTCCTGATCGCCGGGTCGAATAAGCTGGCGGATCGGTTTGCCGGATACCGGGTATTTTAGGAGGCGCTATGAGAGAATACCGATCAAAGGGAAGAACCCTGTTTCATATTTTTAACTACACCTTTATCTCGATCCTGCTGTTCACCTGCCTGGTTCCGCTGATCCATATCCTGGCGCTGTCGTTCAGCAGCGCCAGCTACACGGATTCCAACCTGGTGACCTTTTTCCCGAAGGGATTTACGCTGGCGGCCTATCAGTTTGTGATGGAAAATCAGATGTTCTGGCAGTCCTTCGGCGTGACCATAGAGCGGCTGGCTTTTGGCGTGCCCATCAGCCTGGCCCTCACGGTGCTGGCGGCTTATCCCCTCTCGAAAGAGGAAAAATATTTCCCGCAGAGAAAGATTTATATGTGGCTGTTTTTATTCGTCATGATTTTTAATGCGGGACTGGTGCCCACCTACCTGCTGATTAAGGATCTCGGCATGATGGACACGATCTGGGCGCTGGTGCTGCCCACGGGCGTGAATGTGTTCAATGTGGTGCTGATGATGAATTTTTTCCGCGGAATCCCCCATGAGATCGAGGAGTCCGCGCTGGTGGACGGAGCCAGGCAGCCGGTGATTTTATGGAAGCTGTACCTGCCCTTAGCGAAGCCCTCCATCGCGACGATCACGCTCTTTACCTTCATGAACCACTGGAATTCCTGGATGGACGGGCGGATCTACATGAACAGCACCAGCAATTATCCCCTGCAGACCTATTTACAGAATGTGCTCCAGTCCTCCGATCAGGTGCTCCTAAACAGCAATAACCTTCAGAGTATTCTGGACCGGATGGCGGTCAGCGGGCAGAATCTGCGGGCCGCGCAGCTGTTCATCTCCATGCTGCCTCTGCTTCTGATCTATCCGTTCCTGCAGAAATATTTTACGGCAGGGCTTGTGATGGGGAGTGTGAAGGGGTAGAGAAAATGTGATGACTGGCAGGAAAGCGCAATTCCCCCTTGACAAATCCGAAAACCGCACGTATGATAGAACAAACATAAAACTGATTACAAAAGGTTATGAGAAAGAGGAGTACGCAGATACGCCCGTCAGAGAGCAGAACCCGTCGGCTGTGAGGTTCTGCGGGACACGGTGTGCGGAAGGTAGCTTTTGAACCGGAGCGCCCAGAAAGCGTTTCCTGTCTGCCGGAGGAGGGATGCCGGCTGTCCGGATGAACGATAAGCAGTTGCGGACAAGACAGGCGCACAGGCGTTCACGCGTGGTTTGCGTTATCGAACCGCCGGTTGCAGCAGGAGTATCTGCCGACCGGAATGAGGCCGGCGATATGCCGGTGAACAAAGGTGGTACCGCGATCAGACGCCCTTTGCATCCCAGACGGATGCAGAGGGCGTTTTCGATACTTAAAAAAGGAGGAGAAAGCAATGTGCACGGAATGCAGAAAAAGGGAACTGGCGAAGACCTACGATCCGAAGGGGATCGAGGGGCGCCTGTATGAAAAATGGGAGAACAACGGCTATTTTCACGCCGAGGTGGATCGGAGTAAAAAACCATTTACAATTGTCATGCCGCCGCCCAACATCACGGGGCAGCTCCACATGGGCCATGCGCTCGACAATACGATGCAGGATATCTTAACGCGCTACAAGCGGATGCAGGGCTACAACGCGCTCTGGCAGCCGGGCACGGATCATGCGTCGATCTCCACAGAGGTAAAGGTCATCGAGAGCTTAAAGGCCCAGGGCATCGACAAGCACGACCTCGGGCGCGAGGGATTCTTAGAGAAATGCTGGGAGTGGAGGAACGAATACGGCGGACGGATCGTCAACCAGTTAAAGAAGATGGGATCCTCCGCGGACTGGGAGCGCGAGAGGTTCACCATGGACGAGGGCTGCTCGGACGCGGTGCTCGACGTCTTTGTGACGATGTATGAGAAGGGGCTGATCTACAAGGGCTCCCGCATCATCAACTGGTGTCCGGTCTGTAAGACCTCTATTTCCGATGCCGAGGTGGAGCACGAGGAGCAGGACGGCTTCTTCTGGCATATCAATTACCCGGTCGTGGGTGAGGAGGGACGGTTTGTCGAGATCGCGACCACACGTCCGGAGACGATGTTCGGCGATACCGCGGTGGCGGTCAACCCGGAGGACGAGCGGTATTCGGATATCGTCGGAAAGACCTTAAAGCTGCCGATGACGGACCGCGAGATCCCGGTGATCGCCGACCCGTACGTGGACAAGGAATTCGGTACCGGCTGCGTAAAGATCACGCCGGCGCACGACCCGAACGACTTTGAGGTCGGCAAACGCCATCATCTGGAGGAGATCACAGTCATCAACGACGACGCGACGATGAATGAGTATGCCGGAAAATACGCGGGAATGGACCGCTACGAGTGCAGGAAGGCGCTGCTGGCGGATCTGGAGGCCCAGGGACTTCTGGTAAAGACCGAGCCCCACGCCCACAACGTCGGGACGCACGACCGCTGCGGGGCGACGGTAGAGCCGCTCGTGAAGCAGCAGTGGTTCGTGAAGATGGACGAGCTGATCAGACCGGCGGCGGAGGCGGTGAGAAACGGCGATGTGAAGCTGCTGCCGAAGCGCATGGAGAAGGTTTATTTCAACTGGATCGACAACATCCGCGACTGGTGTATCTCCAGGCAGCTCTGGTGGGGACACCGGATCCCGGCCTACTACTGTGAGGACTGCGGGGAGATGGTGGTGGCGAAATCGGCCCCGGCGGCCTGCCCGAAATGCGGCTGCGCGCACATGGAGCAGGATCCGGATATGTTAGACACCTGGTTTTCCTCCGCGCTCTGGCCGTTCTCGACGCTCGGCTGGCCGAAGCAGACTGAGGAGCTGGATTATTTTTATCCGACAGACGTCCTGGTAACCGGATATGATATCATCTTCTTCTGGGTCATCCGCATGATTTTCTCCGGCTACGAGCACACGGGAAAGGCGCCTTTCCACACCGTGCTTTTCCACGGGCTGATCCGCGACTCCCAGGGCCGCAAGATGAGCAAATCCTTAGGCAACGGCATCGACCCGCTCGAGGTGATCGACAAATACGGCGCGGACGCGCTGCGCATGACGCTGATCACCGGAAACGCGCCCGGAAACGACATGCGTTTTTACTGGGAGAGAGTGGAGGCGTCCCGCAACTTTGCGAACAAGGTCTGGAACGCGTCGCGCTTTATTCTGATGAACTTAGAGGGCGTGGCCGCGGATGCGCTGCCGGAGAGCTTTGAGGCGGTAAAGGACGACCTGCGCCCGGCGGATAAATGGATCCTCTCGAAGGTGAATACGCTCGCGAAGGACGTCACCGAAAATATGGACAAATACGAGATGGGCATCGCGGTGCAGAAGGTCTACGATTTTATCTGGGACGAATTCTGCGACTGGTATATCGAGATCAGCAAGACGCGCACGTATCAGAGGGAGAGCGATCCGGCGTCGGCAAACGCGGCGTTCTGGACGTTAAAGACGGTGCTGACCGAGGCGTTAAAGCTCCTGCATCCGTTTATGCCGTTTATCACGGAAGAGATTTTCTGCACGCTGCACCCCGAGGAGGAGACGATCATGCTGGCGCAGTGGCCGGAGTACCGGGACGACTGGAATTTCCCGGCCGAGGAGGAGATGCTCGAGCACTGCAAGGATCTCGTGAAGGGTGTGCGCAACGCCCGCAGCCAGATGGACGTCCCGCCGTCGAGAAAGGCGAAGCTTTATATCGTGTCGGAGGACGACGCGCTGCGCGGGATGTTTGTCGTAAACCGCGAGGCGTATCAGAACCTGGCCGGCGCGTCGGAGGTGGCGGTGCAGGCCGACAGGGAGGGCATCGGCGACGACGCGGTATCCATTGTGATCCCGGGCGCAACGCTCTATCTGCCGCTTGAGGATCTCGTCGACTTAGAAAAGGAGCGGGAGCGCTTAGAAAAGGAGCGCGGACGTCTGGAAAAAGAGCTCGCGCGTTCTAAGGGCATGTTAAACAACGAGAAATTTTTAAGCAAAGCCCCCGCGGACAAGGTGGAGGCCGAGCGGGAGAAGCTTGCGGGCTATGAGCAGATGATGGCCCAGGTCATGGAACGCCTCGCACAGATGGGCGGAAAATAGGCCGGCTGCGGAAAGGGGCAGATTTTGTCACACGAAATCTGCCCTGTTTTTATAGAAAATTAAGAAAATAAAGTTGAAACAAAAGCGCGGTTATATTATACTTTTCACGTTGGCAGCGAGCAGCGCCAGAACAAACCCAGACATGTGAGGTAACCTATGATCAATTTTGAAGAAGAATTAAAAAACTTTCGTCCCAGCCTTGAGGTCGAGGAAGCCGAGCAGGCGATTTATAACCATGAGCAGACGGATATGACGGATGTCCTGCAGGAGATGCTGCGGGAAATGAAACGGGGCATGTGATGATTTGTTATAATTGTGGCGCATCTCTCGGGCAGTCGGACCGGTGTCCGGACTGCGGTGCGGATGTGAGAATTTACAAAAGGATTGTGATGGCGTCGAACGCCTGTTACAACGAGGCGCTGAAAAAAGCGCGGGTGCGGGATCTCTCCGGAGCGATTGTCAGCTTAAAAGAGAGCCTTCGCTTCTATAAAATGAATATCGACGCGCGAAATCTTTTAGGGCTCGTCTATTACGACATGGGCGAGGTGGTGATGGCGCTCACGGAGTGGGTGCTCAGCAAGAATTACCAGCCCAGGGATAATGCTGCCAGCCGGTATCTCGACGAGGTGCAGAAGAACCAGGGACAGTTAGAGACGATCAATCAGACGATCAAGAAATACAACCAGGCGCTGCAGTACTGCAGGCAGGACAGCAGGGATCTCGCGATCATCCAGCTGAAAAAGGTGCTCTCCATGAATCCGAGGCTTGTGAGCGGCCATCAGCTGTTAGCCCTTTTGTATATCCAGGAAGGGAAATACGAGCATGCAAAGAAATGCCTGCGCAACGCCGGGCGGATCGATTCGAACAACACGACGACGCTGCGCTATCTCGCGGAAGTCAATCAGATGTTGCGGGGAAGCGGATCCGGTAAGAAGCAGAAGGACGAGGAGCTGTTGTCTTACCAGAGCGGGAATGAGACGATCATCCAGCCGCGTTACCGCAGGGAGAGCTCGCTTCCGGGCATGGCGTTAAACATGATCATCGGGCTGGCGATCGGCGTGGCGGTCACGTACTACCTTGTGGTGCCGGGCGTGCGCCGGCAGGAGCAGAATGAGGCCAAAGCCGAGGTGATCGAGGCGAACAATACGATCTCATCGAGGAACCAGACGATCAGTGAGCTGGAGCTTCAGATCGAGGACCTCACCTCCCAGGTGGAGGGAGCCAAAGGAAACGAGGAAAATTACGCGAGCAGGATCAGCACCTACGAGCAGCTGCTCTCCGCGTATTCGGCCTATGCGAACGAGGATATCGAAGCGGCGGGCACGGCGCTTGGAAACGTCAATACCGAATATCTGAGCGAGGAGTCAAAGCGCATCTATGACGAGGTGAACACCGAGGTGAACGCCGAGTATGTGACGGCGGTCAATAAAGCGGGGCGGGATGCCTACGACGCGCAGGATTTTGAGGAGGCGATCAAAAATCTCTCGATCGTCGTGGAGATGGACGAGACCTACGACAGCGGATTTTCGCTCTTCTATCTGGCGCAGGCATACCGGAAGAACGAGGACACGGAGAACGCGCTTCTCTATTTCCAGAAGGTCGTGGAGCTGTATCCCGGGACGGAGCGCGCGGCTACCGCACAGAATTATATGAATTCGATCGAAAAAGACGAATAGAAGAAAAGATGAAAAAATACGAAAGACACCAGGCGGAAAAGCTCTGCCCGGTGTCTTTTCATTTTATGACGGAATGGAGGTATGACATGAACCGGTATTGTGAAGTGAGTGAGGACTGTATGGTGATCCATATCCCGCGTGAGCTCGACCACCATGAGGCGGGACGCCTGCGGCAGGAGGCGGATCTTCTGATCGGAGCCTGCCATATCAGGCGCCTGGTATTTGATTTTGCAAAGACAGAATTTATGGACAGCTCCGGGATCGGGGTGATTATCGGCAGATGCAGAAATATCGGATACTACGGCGGGAGCGCCTGCGCGAAGAACTTAAACGGGAGGCTTAAGAAAATTTTTCTCGTCTCCGGCTTACAGGAGCTGATGCGGGAGGAAAGCGGAAAAACGGGGAGAAAGGAAACGGAGAAGCTATGATGCAGGGCGAGAATAACATGACGCTGCGCTTTGATGCGCGTTCGGTAAATGAGGGATTTGCAAGGGTTGCGGTAGCCGCGTTTATCGCGGGGTTAAATCCGACGTTAGACGAGGTGGCGGATGTCAAAACAGCGGTGTCCGAGGCGGTGACAAACGCGATCATCCACGGCTACGACGACCCGGATGAGCAGGTGGAGCTTTCCTGTATGGTCGCGGGACGGGAGATTTTTATCGAGGTTGCGGATACCGGCAGGGGGATCGAGGACGTAAAGGCGGCGATGGAGCCCTTCTTTACCACAAGGCCGGATCTCGAGCGCTCCGGGATGGGATTCGCCTTTATGGAGGCGTTTATGGACGAGGTAACGGTGGAGTCCGTAAAAGGCAGGGGAACCCGCGTGCGGATGCACAAAAAAATCGGCGTGCAGGAAGGTTAGTACATATGGAGCGCTTTGCGGAATTGATGAGACAGGCACACGAGGGGGATAAAGAGGCCAGGGACCTTCTGGTATCGGAAAACCTGGGGCTGGTCTACGCGGTGGCGCGAAGATTTGAAAACCGGGGGCATGACAGGGAGGAAATTTTTCAGATCGGCTGTATCGGGCTGATGAAGGCGATCGACAAATTCGATCTGTCGCTGAATCTTGCGTTTTCTACATATGCAGTTCCGATGATCACGGGCGAGATCCGCCGTTTCTTAAGGGACGACGGGATGGTAAAGGTAAGCAGGACCTTAAAAGAAAACGGATACAAAATCAGCCGCGCGAAAGAGCAGCTGACAAAAGAGCTGGGAAGGGAGCCGGAGCTGTCGGAGATTTCGGCGGCCACCGGATTTTCCGCGGAGGAGATCGTGCTGGCGACCGAGGCGAACCGGGAGGTGGAGTCGATCTATCAGCCGGTCTACGAAAAGGACGGGGACGAGCTGCTTTTAATCGATCAGATCGGCAGCGGACGGGGATATGACGGGGAGGACGAGCCGTTAAAGGAGGCTGTGTTAAACCGGATGGTGGTGCGGCAGCTTCTGGCGCTTCTTGGGGAGCGGGAGCGCAGGCTGATCCTGCTGCGGTATTTTGAGAATAAGACGCAGACCGAGGTCGCGGGGGAGCTTGGCATGAGCCAGGTGCAGGTGAGCCGGATGGAAAAAAAGATCCTGCTGCGACTGCGTGAAAAAATGGTATAACAGGGCGCTGTGCTGTTAAACATCGGGCGCGGATGGTCGATATAACCGGTAAGAGCCGGGGATGGCGCAGACAGACCAGACCGGCGGGGAGACAGAGAAGACAGGCGGACCGGCAGGTGACAGACAGCAGGGGGAAGGAAGATGAATCTTACGATCAATGCAGCAAATGCAAACAGGAATCTGCTCCATGCGGCGGAGCAGGACGGAGAGAACGGGCGCAAAGGCAGCGGGCGCAATATCTATGGCGGGAATTTCAATGCTGCCGCGGATCTGATCGCAGAGCGGAAAAAAGAAGCACAGGCGCAGGCATGGAAGGTGGTCAGCAATGCCTGGAAGAATGACAGGATCGTCGACGATTCGATTCAGTCCAGGCGCGGTCACTATAAAGAGATGGAAAAGCTGAAGGATGAGGCGCTGACTTCTTTAAAGGATATCCGGGAGGACAAGGAGGTGCTGCGGGAGCTCTACGGAGTGGAGGCGGATTCACAGGAGCAGAAGGATCTCGAGCTGTTAGAGAAGGAGCGCCGGGAGATGCGCCGTCCGAACAGTGAGACCTTTACGGAGGAGGAGCAGTCGCGCCTTATGGAGCTTCACAAAGGGCCTCTGACGGAGTACCAGCAGCGCGCCATGGAGATGGTAAAGCAGGCGGAGATTTATGAGGATCAGATCGAGGACGCGGACCGCAGAATGCGCGACGATGTGGCGGATATCCACAGCATCCAGAAGGAGCGGTTAAAATCAAATCCGATGCTCGAGGCGCAGAAGGCTGCGGAGGATATCATAGGCGCCGCCAACGATGAGATTAAGGCCATGGCGATCGAGGAGGCGAGAGAGCACATCGACGAGGAGCAGGAGAAGCGCGAAGAGAAGGCCGAGGAGGCGATGGAGGAAAAGGAGGAGCGCGAGGAGCAGTTAGAGGAGCTGAAGTTAAAGCGCGCGATCCAGGAAGCGCTGATCGAGAGGACAAAGGAAGCCGCCGAGGAGGTGAGGGAGCAGGAGAGGGAGAACCAGGCGCCGGAGATCGAGATGGGCGAGATGGTAGACATCACGAAGAGCAATACGATCTCGAAGGATGTCGGGCAGAGTCTCTCCGATATCAAGAGCAGCATGCGCCTCTTAGAGGCGGATCTGAAAGGAATTAAGGTAGACAAAGAGGTCTGACGGATTCAGACGGGAAGTGATCACAGATAGTACGCAAAGTTATTTATAAAATTTTCTGAACATCATTGACAGTGAGGTATATTTCCGTTAATATTTACATATAAATAAGTCAGTGATATCACTGATGGGGCTGGTCGAAAGACCCTGGTCCACCGAACGGCGGGGAATTTCCCCGCTATTTT
>CANRSX010000020.1 GCA_947642555.1 uncultured Roseburia sp.
GGCGATTTACTCTTTATTCGTATATTGGAAATCTATTTGTATATCTGTGTAATTTATATTTGTCAGGGAGTTTCATACTTCCAAAAATCAAACGACTAATTAAGAAGTAGTTAAATTTCTATTTGTAGGGGAGAACAAAATGATATTTGAAGAGAAGAAAATAAATTTAAAAGACGGTCGCACCTGCACACTTCGATCTGTTGAGATAAGGGATGCAGAAAGTATGATAGAATATCTTCGAATGGTATCTTCGGAAACTCCATTTCTTCTTAGAAATGGGGACGAGGTGACTTATACCGTTGAAGCAGAGGAACAGCTTTTAGAAAATAAAAGAAATGCTCCACGTGAAATAATGATGGTGGCGCAGGTGGAAGGTATTATTGCAGGAAATTGTGGAATTGTATCTATTGGCAGTTTAAGGCGTGTTTATCATAGATGCGGTTTTGCAATAGCGCTTAAGAAAGATTACTGGAACCTTGGTATTGGTTCTGCAATGATGGATTATGCTTTTTACCTGGCGAAAAATATGGGGTATGAACAAGTTGAACTGGAAGTGGTTGAAGGAAATACCCGCGCAAAGAATTTATATGAGCGATTTGGATTCAGAGAAACAGGAAAAAATTTCCGTGCTCTTAAATATGATGATGGCAGCTATAGAGATGAGTACAAAATGGTAAAGATTCTGGCAGTGCAACCGCAAGTTTGATGGCGGGGAAAAATGCGGTACGCCGCCCCCTGAATGATATTGTTATTGACTTTTGATATTTGTTTTGCTATTATGAAAGCGTGTACTTGCATGGAAACGCAATGATAAAGAAAAAAATGCAGAAAGGGGGAACAGAATGTGGATGAAACGAGCCAGAAAATAATTGATGCGGCGATGGCATTAGTCCGGGATAAAGGATATGTTGCAACAACCACGAAAGAGATCGCAAGGGTAGCCGGTGTCAATGAGTGCACCCTGTTTCGCAAATTTGAGAGCAAAAAGGATATTGTTTTGCAGGGGGCAAACCAGGCAGGCTGGCGGGCAAATGTCACACCGGAGATTTTTGAAAATGTAACATGGGATTTGCAAACAGACCTGAAAATGTTTATGAGGGCATATATTGACAGGATGACACCGGATTTCGTTAATCTGTCAATCGGTCTGAGAGCGCCACAGCTTTATGAGGAAACAAAACAGCTCATTATGAAAGTTCCACAGGCTTTTTTGATGACATTGACGGATTACCTGAATAAGATGTGTGCGATGGGGAAAATACCGGAGAAAGACTATAAGACGCTGGCCCTGACTGTATTTTCGGCAACATTTGGCTACACATTTCTGAATGCGTCGTTCGGAAAAGAACTTACAGATATTGAAAAAGATAAATACATTGAAGAAAGTGTGCAGATGTTTGTAAAAGGAATCGATCAGTAAAGTCTGGCGCTGCCGGATGGCAATGCAATAGGAAACGACGGAAATCGTTTCCTATAAAAATAAACAATATGCGTGCAAGCACACGCATTAAGAAGCGGAGGAAGCTATGAAACAGATAACAGGTGCGGATTTGTTTGTGAAAGCGCTAAAAGAAGAAGCAGTTGACACATTGTTTGCTTATCCGGGAGGGCAGGCGATAGATTTGTTTAATGCACTGTACGGAGAAAAAGAAATAGATGTGATCCTGCCCCGTCATGAGCAGGGTCTGATCCATGCGGCGGATGGTTATGCACGTTCGACAGGTAAAGCTGGTGTCTGTCTTGTAACAAGCGGGCCGGGAGCCACGAATCTTGTTACAGGAATTGCTACCGCGAATTATGACAGTGTTCCGCTGGTATGTTTTACGGGACAGGTACCGACACACCTTATTGGGAATGATTCCTTTCAGGAAGTGGACTTTGTGGGCATCACAGGAAGTATCTGTAAATATGCTGTGATGGTGCGAAAGAGAGAAGACCTGGCAGAAACAATCAAAAAGGCATTTTATATTGCAAAGACCGGAAAACCGGGAGTCGTTGTTGTTGATCTGCCCAAAGATATCCAGAGGGCTTACGGCAGCGATTTTTATCCGAAGGAAATTATGGTCAGAGGTTATAAGCCGAAGCTTTCTGTACATATAGGACAGCTAAATAAAGCACTCGAGGTCCTGAATCATGCGGTGAAGCCTGTTTTCCTGATCGGCGGCGGAGTGAATATTGCCCATGCAAAGAAAGAAATGACACAGCTTGCTGAGCTGACAGGTGTACCTGTTATCACGACTATCATGGGAAAAGGGGCAATCCCTGCAACAAACAGTTTATATGTCGGCAATATAGGGATTCATGGGAGTTATGCTGCCAATTCAGCGATCAGTAACTGTGATGTTCTTTTCGCGATAGGAACACGGTTCAATGACCGCATTACAGGGAAAACAGAAGAATTTGCAGTAAATGCAAAGATTATCCATATTGATGTGGATGCGGCATCTGTTTCCCGGAATATTGATGTAGATATTCCTATTGTTGCTGATGCGAAAAAGGCGATATGTGCTTTGCTTGAAAGAGCGAAGCCACTGCGCATCTCAGAGTGGACAGATGAAATCAATCATTGGAAAAAGGAATATCCGATTACTATGGGGAAAGTCGGTCTCACGCCGCAGATGATCATTCAATCCATAAATGAAATGTTCAAAGATGCTATTATTACTACAGATGTGGGTCAAAATCAATTATGGGCAACACAATTTCTTGATATTGATGAAAATAAGCAAATGCTGACATCAGGCGGCCTGGGAACAATGGGGTATGGTTTCCCTGCTGCAATCGGAGCGAAACTTGGAAATCCCAATAAGGATGTCATTGTCATATCCGGTGATGGCGGTATGCAGATGAATATTCAGGAAATGGCGACGGCGGTTGTTTATGAACTGCCAGTTATCATCTGCGTACTGAATAACGGATATTTAGGAAATGTGCGGCAATGGCAGGAAATGTTTTATGAAAGGCGGTATTCGAGTACCTGTATGCGCTATCGGAGAAGCTGTGAGACAGGCTGTAATCAGCCTGATCATTGTTGTCCGGAATATACACCTGATTTCATTGCGCTGGCAGAGAGCTATGGTGCAAAAGGAATCCGTGTCACAAAGGCAGAAGATATAAAAAATGCTCTGGCCAGTGCAAAACAGAATACAAAAATTCCTACGGTGATTGAGTTCATCATAGACAGAGAAGTCAATGTCATGCCGATTGTTCCGCCGGGAAATCCGCTTAATGACATGATTTTGGAAAGAGCGGAAAACAGAGAATGAAAAAGAGATGGATTTGCTGGACAGCCTGACAGCTGGGGATCGCAGCGGCCTTTTTGTCAGATTTTTTAAGGAGGATGGTCGTCTTTTTTCATGTTCAGGTCCGGTTCACATTGTTATAATGAAAAAAAAGAGTGGGGTAGCTGCGATGTGCAAGAAAGATGTGGATCTGTTTCTGTTTATGGGACAGTCGAATATGGCGGGCCGGGGGATTGTGAATGACCTGCATCCGGAGGGCGCGCCCGCACTCATCGCGGGAGCGGGCTATGAGTACCGCGCCGTGTCGTCTCCGGGGCGTCTGTATCCGATCGCCGAGCCTTTTGGCCGACTGGAAAACCGGGCGGGAGGGATTGACGACGGGGATATGAAAACAGGATCCATGGTCACGGCGTTTGTCAATGCGTACTATGAAGCGGCCGGGGTTCCGGTTGTGGGCGTATCGGCGTCAAAAGGCGGGAGCCGGATCGATTTCTGGCAGCCGGGCGGAAGCTTTCTGACGGATGCCATAGACAGAATGAGGGATGCGTGCCGGTTTCTGGATGCAAATGATTACCGGATCCGGCACCGGCTGATGCTCTGGTGCCAGGGAGAATCGGACGGCGATGCTGCAAAACCGGGATCGCAGTATCAGAGAGAGTTTACGTGTATGCTGGACGCAATGCTCCATGAGGGGATCGAACGCTGCTTTCTGATCCGGATCGGGCAGTATAATGGAACGGGCAGCCAGGATTACCGCGGGATCATGGCTGCGCAGGATGCCATCGCAGAGACGAACCGGCATGACAAATGGCAGGGCTTTTATGCCAACGAATGTCTCGCGGACGTAAAGCAGTCCGCGTGGGTGCTGGCGGGCTATATGAGCTATGTGCGCAATCTGGGGGAAGGCCCGGATTATCACGAATGGCAGAGAGAGCTGACCTATTCGGAGGAAAACCGGCGGGTGATGCTGATCTTAATGACGGAGAATCACCTCCCGGACGAGGAGATTTACCGGCTGATGAAGCGGACACGCAGCGGACAGTCCTGACGGGGAGGAAAGGAAATGGGGATTCTGAAAGGGAAAAAAATTCTTGCGTTCGGAGACAGCATCATCGACGGACACCTCTATAAAAAAGCCGGTTTTGTGGAATTTGCAGCGGCGCAGGAGGAGATGACGGTGTGGAAATACGCCAATAACGGGGCGTGTATCCTGCCGGGTTCTCCGGTGGATGAGGACGGGCTCGGCGGCATGATTTTAGAGGATCAGATCCGGAAAGCGGCAGAGATGGGATATGAGCCGGACTATGTGATTTTTGACGGGGGAACGAACGACGCGTATGAGCCTGTCTTAAGCCGGCTGGGAGATGCGGAGTCGGAATGTATGGAGCCGGATACCTTTGCGGGCACATTCCGGCTGACCATCGATGCGATTCAGAAAAACTGGCCGAAGGCAAAAGCAGTATATGTGGCGGTACACCGGCTGGGCTACCGCGACCGCGGCATTCAGGAGGCGCTGCACGCGGCGGAGCTGACCATCTGCGCGCGAATGGGGGTTACGGTTGCGAATCTTTATGACGAGTGCAGGCTGGACACGGCGGATGAGACGATGTGTAAAACATATTCGTTTGACGTGTTAAAGGACGGGCTTCCGGCGCCGGGCGAACACCCCACCGGAACACACCCGAATCTTGCGGCGATCCGGGAATTTTATGTGCCGTTTCTCGTGGACACGTTAAAGAGGGCGGAACGGTTCCGGTTTCAGGGGGCGGGCTGGGACGCCTGGGAGGACGGGATCATGCTTTGGTGGGAGCTGCCAGAAGGGGCGGACGGCAGCGAGACCTATGAGGTTCTGGCGGACGGAATCGCGGTGGCAGAGACAAAAGCCTCGCACTGTGAAGTGCGCGGTCTGACACCGGATCACAGCTATGAGATTACACTGCGGGCGCTGCGCGGGGGAGAGGTTCTTTCTTCCATGCGGATTTACGGCACGACAAAAAAGGCGAAAGAGCGTCTCGATGTGACAAAGGAGCCGTATGCTGCGAAGGGCGACGGCGTTACGATGAATACCGTCTGCCTTCAGAGGGCGATCGACGACTGTGGCCCCGGCCAGGCCGTCTATCTCCCGGCAGGCACATTTCTCACCGGAGCCCTGCGGCTTCACAGTGATATGGAGCTGTATCTGGACAAAGGGGCGGTGCTTCTTGGCTCCGCGGAGCCGTCGGATTATCTGCCGCGTGTGAAGAGCCGGTTTGAGGGAATCGAGCGGGAGACCTTAAGCGGCCTTCTCAATATCGGAGAGCTGGACCACGATGCCGGCTGCACGGTCAGGCATGTCGTGATCCGGGGCGGGGGAACGATTGAGGGCGGCGGAAGACCGCTGGCGGAGCGTGTCATCGCAGAGGAGCGGGAGCGCTTAAAGGACGAGCTGAGTGCGCTGGGAGAGAGGCTGTCGGAGTATGAGAAGGCGGATACCATACCCGGGCGGGTACGGCCGAGACTGATCCATATCTGCAATGCCGGGGAGGTATCCATCCACGGGCTTACCTTAAAAAACGGCGCCTGCTGGAATGTGCATATGATCTATTCGGAAGACATATCGACTTACAACTGTAAATTTTATTCCCGGAATATCTGGAACGGAGACGGGTGGGATCCGGATTCCTCCAGGCGCTGCGTGCTGTTCGGCTGTGAATTTGACACGGGAGACGACGCGGTTGCCATAAAATCCGGAAAAAATCCGGAGGGAAACCGGATTGGACGTCCTTGCGAACAGATCCGTATCTTTGACAGCGTCTGTACCTTTGGGCACGGGTTTGCCATCGGGAGCGAGATGTCGGGCGGAATCCGGGATGTGCGGATCTGGAACTGCGACCTGTTGCATTCCGCAAACGGGATCGAGATCAAGACGACAGAAAAGAGAGGCGGATATGTCCGGGATATCTGCGTGAATCGCTGCAGGGTGCCGCGGATCTGCATCCATGAGGTCGGCTACAACGACGACGGGGAGCCGGCCGGGGAGCCGCCGGTGCTGGAGGGATTTCGCTTTGCGGATATCGGGATATCCGGGATGTGCTTAAACGAGGAGACAGGGCAGATGGAACCCTGTGCGCCGATGGAGCTGTGCGGGACGGAGCTTGTGCTGGACCGCATCAGGATAGGAGGGTAAATATGGAGATGACATTCAGATGGTACGGGTCTAAGGCGGATACCGTGACCTTGGAACAGATCCGGCAGATTCCCGGTGTGACGGGTGTGATCACAACACTTTATGACACGCAGCCGGGGGAGGTATGGAGCCGGGAGAGAATCCGCGGAATGAAAAGGGAAGTGGAGGAGGCCGGCCTCCATATCGCTGGAATTGAGAGTGTGAACGTCCACGATGCGATCAAGACCGGCGCGCCGGAGCGGGACGACTACATTGATCGTTATATTGAGACGCTGGAGAACCTGGGAAAGGAAGACATCCATCTGGTGTGCTATAATTTCATGCCGGTGTTTGACTGGACGAGGACGGAGCTGGCAAGGAGACGGCCGGACGGCTCCACGGTACTGGCCTACACGCAGGAAGCGATCGACGCGATCCGGTCGGAGGAGATGTTTGCGGCGATCACCGCGGACGCAAACGGGAGCGTGCTGCCGGGCTGGGAGCCGGAGCGGATGGAGCATATCCGGGAGCTGTTTGCAATGTACCGGGATATCGACGAGGAAAAGCTGTTTGAGAATCTGGCATATTTTCTCCGGCGGATCATGCCGGTCTGCGACGAGTACGGGATCAATATGGCGATCCATCCGGATGACCCGGCCTGGAGTGTGTTCGGCCTGCCGCGCATCATCACAAACCAGGAAAATATCCTGCGGATGATGCGGATGGTGGACAATCCTCACAACGGCGTGACCTTCTGCTCCGGCTCTTACGGGACGAATCTCGAAAATGATCTGCCGGGTATGATCCGCGCCTTAAAGGGAAGGATTCATTTCGCCCATGTGCGGAATCTGAAATTCCATTCCCCGACCAATTTTGAGGAATCGGCGCATCTCTCCTCCGACGGATCCTTTGACATGTATGAGATTATGAGAGCGCTCTATGAGACCGGCTTTGACGGGCCGATCCGCCCGGATCACGGCCGGATGATCTGGGGAGAGACCGCGATGCCCGGATACGGGCTTTATGACCGGGCGCTGGGCGCAGCGTATTTAAACGGACTGTGGGAAGCGATTGAAAAAGCTGCCCGCAGGGAACGGGGCGAGGCGGAAAGGAGCTGAGAAAATGAGACTGGATCTTAAGGGAATAAAGGACAGGAAAAGCTGGGAGGAAAAAGGGTACCGGCTCCCGGCATATGAGATCGAAGCGATGAGAAAGGCGACGGCAGAGAGGCCGTACTGGGTTCATTTCGGCGCCGGAAATCTGTTTCGGGCATTTCATGCGAATATCGCGCAGCGAATGCTGGATCAGGGCATTTTAAACCGCGGCGTGATTGTCGCGGAGGGGTTTGATTCTGAGATTATCCATAACATGTATGAGCCCTGCGATAATCTGGGGATTGTCGTGACGCTTCGGGCGGACGGAACGATGGAAAAGACGGTGACAGCCAGCGTGGCGGAGGCGGTCGCCATGGATGAAAAAGAGTCGGGCTCCTTCGACCGGCTGCGGGAAATCTTTCAGAAGGAATCCCTGCAGATGGCGACATTTACGATCACGGAAAAGGGCTACAGCCTGACCGGGAAAGACGGCGGCCTGCTGCCGGATGCGGCGGCGGATTTCGCGGCGGGGCCCGGGCATCCGGTCAGCTATATGGGAAAGGTCACCTCCCTTTTATACGCACGTTTTCAGGCGGGCAGCCTGCCGCTTGCGATGGTCAGCACGGATAACTGCTCCCACAACGGCGATAAGCTGTTCGCGGCGGTCCGTGCTTTTGCGGATGCCTGGGTAAAAAACGGGAAAGCAGAGACTGGATTCCTTACATACGTAGAATCTGAGCGGGTTTCGTTTCCCTGGACGATGATCGACAAGATCACGCCGCGGCCGGATCAGAAGGTGGAGGAGGAGCTGTGCCGGGACGGCGTGGAGGAGCTGTCTCCGGTCGTCACGTCAAAGCAGACGTATGTAGCGCCCTTTGTCAACGCGGAGGAGACGGAGTATCTGGTGGTCGAGGACGATTTCCCGAACGGGCGCCCTGCGCTGGAGAAAGGCGGCGTCTTATTTGCCGGACGGGAAACGGTGGAGCAGGCGGAGAGAATGAAGGTGTGCACCTGTTTAAATCCTCTGCATACCGCCCTTGCCGTCTTCGGCTGCCTGCTCGGGTATGAAAAGATCTCCGACGAGATGCAGGATGAGGAGCCGAAAAAACTGGCGGAGCGGATCGGCCGTGACGAGGGCCTGCCGGTGGTGACGGACCCGGGAATCCTGAACCCGGAAGAGTTTCTTGAGACGGTGCTTAAGGTGCGTCTGCCGAATCCGTTTCTGCCGGATACGCCGCAGCGCATCGCCACGGACACCTCCCAGAAGCTGGCGATCCGGTTCGGGGAGACGATAAAAGCGTATATAGCCAGTCAGAGACTACAGGTGAAGGATCTGCGGATGATTCCGCTTGTCTTTGCCGGCTGGCTGCGCTATCTGATGGCGGTGGATGACCGGGGAGAGCCCTTTGCGTTAAGCCCGGATCCGCGGAAGGAGGAGCTCTGTCCGTATGTCGCCGGGTTTGATCTGAAGACGGGCGTGGATACCGCCGCGGCGAAGGAGGCGCTTCTTCCGGTGTTAAGGGATGAGACGATCTTTGGCGTCGATCTGTGGGACGCTGGACTGGCGGAAACGGTGGTCTCTTATTTCTCGGAGCTTGCGGCGGGACCGGGGGCGGTCCGGGCCACGCTGCGGAAATATATCCATTGAATAATTTTTTTGACTTTGGAGGAAAAACGGATTATAATGTCAAAAACCACCTAATGGATGGTGTGTGAATACAGACTGGACGGAGGAGTGAGATGGCATTGAGCAAAAAGCCGGTGAATGGCATGAAGGATATTCTGCCGGATGAGATGCAGATCCGGGATTATGTGCAGCAGGTGATTAAGGACACCTACCGCAGCTTCGGCTTCACGCCGATCGAGACGCCATGCATGGAGAATATTGCGAACCTGAGCAGTAAGCAGGGCGGCGAGAACGAGAAGCTGATCTTTAAGGTGATGAAGCGCGGCGAGAAGTTAAAGATTGAGGAGGCGAAGACGGAGGAGGATCTGGCGGATTTCGGGATGCGCTACGATCTGACGGTTCCTCTGGTGCGCTACTATGCGAATCATGTAAACGAGCTGCCCGCGCCCTTTAAGGCGCTGCAGATGGGCAATGTCTGGCGGGCTGACCGGCCCCAGCGCGGGCGGTACCGTCAGTTTATGCAGTGCGATATCGATATCATCGGGGAGCCCGGCAATCTCGCGGAGATCGAGCTGATCTTAGCGACGACCACGACCATCGGGCGGCTGGGTTTTGAGAAGTTTGAGATCCGCATCAACGAGCGGCGGATTTTAAAGGCCATGGCGGCTTACAGCGGATTTGCGGAGGAAGAATTCGACACAGTGTTTATTATCCTGGACAAGATGGACAAGATCGGCATGGACGGCGTGGCGGAGGAGCTGTTAAAGGAAGGCTACGCGAAGGAGTCGGTGGAGAAATATCTTGCCTTATTTGACGCCGTGGCAAAGGCGGACGACGGGATCCGTTATCTGGCAAAGGAGCTCTCCGGTTTTCTTGATCCGGAGGTGGAGCAGAATCTGCTGGAGATCATCACGAGCGTGGAGGGGGCGAAGACAGCGGATTTTCAGATGGTTTTCGACCCGACCCTGGTGCGCGGGATGAGCTATTATACGGGGACGATCTTTGAGATCGCGATGCCGGAGCTCGGTGCGGCCTGCGGGGGCGGCGGACGCTACGATAAGATGGTGGGCCGCTTTACCGGAAACGACGTCCCGGCCTGCGGGTTTTCTATCGGCTTTGAGCGGATCATCCTGCTTCTGATGGAGAGCGGGTTTACGATCCCAAAGCAGCCGGAAAAGGCGGCATACCTGATTGAGAAAAATTACCCGGCGGATCAGCTCGCGGAGGTGATCGCGAAGGCCCAGGCGGAGCGCGCCGCGGGAAAGCAGGTGCTGGTGGTACGCATGAATAAGAATAAAAAGTTCCAGAAGGAAAAGCTTGCCGGCGAAGGATATACGACGTTTGAAGAATTTTACGCCGATAGAAAAGGGGACAATTATGATTCAGTCAAGAACGCATAACTGCGGGGAGCTGCGCCTCTCCGATGTGGGAAAACAGGTGACGATCACCGGGTGGTATGAGAACATCCGCAGGGTGAGTAAAAACTTAGGATTTCTGATCCTCCGCGATTTTTACGGCACGACACAGGCCGTGATCGAGACGGAAGAGCTGATGGGTCAGATCGACGGGGTGAACAAGGAATCCACGCTGTCGGTGACCGGAACCGTGCGGGAGCGATCCAGCAAAAACCCGGATCTTCCCACCGGCGAGATCGAGGTCGTGCCGGAGAAGATTGAGGTGCTGGGAAAATGCATCTACAACGCGCTGCCCTTTGAGATCAACCAGTCCTTAGAGGCCGATGAGAATACCAGGTTAAAATACCGCTACCTGGATCTGAGAAATCCGGTGGTGAAAAACCGCATGGTGTTAAGAAGCCGGATCGTCGCGGAGCTTCGGAACCGCATGAATGAGCAGGGATTTCTGGAGATCACGACGCCGATCTTAACCTGTTCGTCGCCGGAGGGGGCGCGCGATTATCTCGTGCCCGCAAGAAACCATCCGGGCAAATTTTACGCGCTTCCCCAGGCGCCGCAGCAGTTTAAGCAGATTTTGATGGCCTCCGGCTTTGACCGGTATTTCCAGATCGCGCCCTGCTTCCGGGACGAGGATGCGAGGGCCGACCGGTCGCCGGGAGAGTTTTACCAGCTGGATATGGAGATGGCCTTTGCCTCCCAGGAGGATGTGTTCTCCGTGGTCGAGGAGGTGCTGCCGCCGGTATTTGAAAAATACGGCGTGTATCCGGCCGCCTCGAAGGCCCCCTTTGTGCGGATTCCCTATCTGGAGGCAATGGAGAAATACGGGACGGACAAGCCGGATCTTCGGATTGACCTGACGCTTACCGACGCGACGGAGGCGCTTTGTGACTGCGGTTTCGGGCCCTTTGCGGGACAGACCGTAAAGGCGGTGGTCGTGAACGGCTTTGCGGCGTCGAGGAAGGTGATCGACGGGATCTGCGCCGAGACCGAGGTGCAGACCGCGAACAAGGCCTACTGGTTCCGGCTGGACGATAAGGGAGAGTTTGTCGGCGGCATCTCAAAATTTTTACAGGAGAGAAAAGAGCAGGTGATCGCAGCCCTTGACCTTCATCCGGGGGATTTCGTCGGGCTTGCGGCCGGCACAAAGCAGGCGGCCCAGAAGACGGCCGGCGTGCTGCGAAAGCTCTTAGGCGCTGCGGACGAGAAGCATATGAAAAAGGACTGCTATGAATTCTGCTGGATTGTGGATTTCCCGATGTATGAGATTGGCGAGGAGTCCGGTGAGCTGGAATTCTGCCACAATCCGTTTTCCATGCCCCAGGGCGGGATGCGGGCGTTAAAGGAGCAGGATCCGCTCTCGATCCTGGCGTACCAGTATGACCTGGTGTGCAACGGCGTGGAGCTCTCCTCCGGCGCGGTGCGTAACCACGATCCGGAGATTATGATCCGTGCCTTTGAGCTGGTGGGGCTCGGGGAGGAGGACGTGAAGGCGAAGTTCCCGGCCATGTACAATGCGTTCTGTTACGGAGCGCCGCCCCACGCGGGGATCGCGCCCGGCGTGGACCGCATGATCATGCTGATCTGCGGGGAGGAGAGCATCCGTGAGATCATCCCGTTCCCGATGAACAAAAACGCCATGGACGTCATGATGGGCGCGCCCGCGACAGTGGAGCAGCGGCAGCTTGACGACGTGCATATCCGGATCTGTATGCCGGAAGAATAAGATGGAAAAACAGCTGTCCTGCCGGCTTCTGGCTGCCAGGGCAGCTGTTTTTTTAATACACAGTTGACAACTGTTTCTCTCTGTTATATACTGTTTATCACAGGGGAGGGAAACTCCGGAATTTCTGTCCCCTGGCGGGAAATCTACATAATGCGCAGATGTGGAGGAATATGATGAAAATTATGATCAATCACTCGTCCATGCAGCCCATCTACGAACAGATCATGGATCAGGTAAAACGGCAGATCCTGATGGGGGAGGCGGCAGAGGGAGAGGCCCTGCCGAGCGTCCGCGTCCTGGCGAAGGAGCTTCGGATCAGCGCCTTAACGGTCAAAAAGGCATACGACCAGCTGGAGGAGGACGGCCTGATCGCCACGGTGCACGGCAAGGGGAGCTTTATCCTGGCTGCGAACGACTCGCTGATGGCCGAGGAGGGCAGGCGGGAGACGGAGCGCTGCATGGAACAGGCGGTGAGAAAGGGAAGAGCCTGCGGCATGAGCGACGGGGAACTGCTTGAGCTGCTTGAGCTGCTGCTGGAGGAGCCGGGGCCGTAGTTAGGAGGAAAAATGTTACGTTTACAATCAGTCAGAAAACATTATGACACGTTTGATCTCGACTGTTCCCTGGAGGTGAAGCCGGGGATGATCACCGGTTTCATCGGTGCGAACGGAGCCGGGAAGAGCACGACCTTTAAGGCCATACTGAATCTGATCCGGATCGATGGCGGTGAGATCACGGTCTTTGGAAAGCCGCACACACAGATCACGGCGAAGGACAGGGAAATGATCGGCGTGGTGCTCTCGGATTCCGGGTTCAGCGGATATCTGACCGTGAATGATGTGGCCGCCGTGATGCGGCAGATGTACCCGCTGTTTGACCGGGCGGACTTTATGGAGCGCTGCCGTCAGTTCGGGATCCCGGAAAAGAAAAAGATAAAGGAATTTTCCACCGGAATGCGCGCAAAGCTAAAGCTGATCGCGGCGATGTCCCACGGCGCAAGACTGCTGGTCTTAGATGAGCCGACGTCCGGGCTTGATGTGGCGGCCAGGGAGGAGCTGCTCGCGCTGCTGCAGGACTACTTAGAGGAGCAGGAGGAGCGATCGGTCCTGATCAGCTCGCACATCTCAGGCGATCTCGAAAAATTCTGCGACGATATTTATATGATCAGTGACGGGAAGACGATTCTGCACGAGGAGACCGGAGTCCTTCTGGATGAGTACGGGATTTTAAAGGTGGATGAGACGCAGTATCACGCGCTTGACCAGACATATTTTAAGTGGCGGAGAAAAGAAAGCTTCGGCTACAGCGTCCTGACGGATCAGAGAAGCTTTTATCTGGAAAATTATCCGGACGTGGTGACAGAAAAGAGCGGGATCGACGATATCCTGCTGATGGCGATAAAGGGGGAACGGTTATGAGAGGAATGCTGGTAAAGGATTTCAGGCTGCTGCTGATGCAGAAGCAGTTTTTCGTCGTGATCGTGGCGGTTTCGGTTTTTATGATCGCGTCAGGACAGAATACATCATTTATCGTCACGTATTGCACGGCGATGGGAATGTTTTTCTCCGTGAGCTCGATCGCCTATGATGAATTTGAAAACGGCTATGCGTTCCTGTTTACGCTTCCGGTCAGCCGCAGGGGGTATGTCGCCGAAAAATATCTGTTCGGGATCCTGTGCACCGGAATTACCTGGCTTCTTTCGGTCGTATGCTGCGGGATTTATGAACAGATCGTACGTCCGGCGTCTGATCCTGCGGAGCAGGTGCTGATTACGGCGATCAGCGGTCTGGTGCTGTTTGTTCCCCTTGCCGTCATGATCCCGTTTCGTCTGAAATTCGGTGCTGACCGGGGCAGAATTGTGATGATGATCGTTACTGCGCTGCTGTTCGGCCTGATTTTTCTGGTCGCAAAAGCCGCGGACAGCTTCCCGGTGTTAAAGCAGGCTGTGAGAGCGGTAAACGGACTTAGCGGTCCCGCGCTGTCCGGCGTCGCTTTTGTGTTCGCTGTGCTGGCAATGGGAATTTCTGCCTTTGTGAGCATCCATATTGTTGAAAAAAAGCAGTTTTAAGGACGAATTTCCATATATTTATCGATTTTCCGGCATTTTACGCGGGTTTAAGGCTTTACAAATTCCGAAAAACATAGGATAATGTAAACGATAACATGATGTGTACAGGAGGCATGGCCAGAACTGCCGGCCGCCGTGCAGATGCTTGGGTGAGGATTACATATGGAAATCAGACGAATTGGAGAAAATCAGATCAGATGTGCCCTGACGGAGGATGAGATTCACAGCCTGGGATTTGATATCGATGAGATTATCGCGAACAGCGAGACGACCCAGCAGTTTATGCGCGTGGTGCTCGGACTTGTCGAGGAGCATGAGGATATCGATATGGAAAATATTTCCCCGATGGTGAAGGCGGAGCTGCTGCAGAATCACAGCATGGCGATCACCTTTGGCGGAGATTCGGAGCTCTCGTTTAAGAATCTGATGAATACGGTGAGCCATATCATGAGCCAGATGGAGTCGGGCAGGTTAGAGGAGCTGAAGCGAAAGGAAGCGGACGCCGCAAAAGCGGACAGGAAGGCGGAGGCCATGGTCTGTGCGCTGTGCTTTGTCTCTCTCGACGCCATGGCCAGGATGAGCCGCGTGTGTTTTCCGGGCAGGGCGCCGGTGAGCAGCATTTACAAGCTGGAGGCGCGCTATTACCTGGTGCTCGATTTTACCGGATTCACCAAGGACGAGATGCGCCCGTTCGCGTTCGGCACGGTAGAGTACGATGACGGACACTGCTCCGATCCGGCGCAGATCGCGCATATCAGGGAGCACGGCAGCTGTATCGTGAAGGACGGAGCCATTGATCTGTTACAGCAGTTGTAGCTATAGCATAGAAGAGCCCGTTTGTAAATAGCGAGTCTTCTTAAAAAACACTGCCAAAATCTGGTGAAATTGCCGAACAAGTTTTTGCCCTATTTTCCACAAGATATGCTATGATAGTTGAGGTGCGTGTACAAGATCTATGACTACGGGGGTCGTGACAGGAGTGCGTCTCTGAGATTGCGCTTTTGGGAGAAGGCCCCGGTCGGTACGCAAAAAACCTGTGTGGAGGGCAGAAAGCAACATGAGCAGAGAACAGATATGGGAACTTGAGGAGAACAAACGCAGTCTGCTGCGCCAGGCATATCGGATGAAACAGGAATGTCCGCATATGTCACCGGTCGGACTTGAGTACGAGATGTACGGAGCGATCATGGCGGAGGTGCAGGAGATTACGGCCAGGCTGGATGATTTTGCAGGGATATAGCCATATAAGCCCATAGCTGTACAGCAGATAGAGAAAAGAATGAGGAGCTCCGGCTTCTCCGGTGTAAAAGCTGCCGGGGAAGCCGGAGATTTTTATTTAAGAAAAAAGTTCAGCCCGCGCCATTCGCAAAATCGTGCCCCGCGGCACTCTCCGTCGCTTCGCGACTCATTTTTGCTCATAATCGGGCGCTCCGCTCATGGTTCACAGAATGTGCTCATTCATGCGAGCATGATTCGCCCATTTTGTGAACCATGGCTGAACTTTTTGACGAAAATGTGGTAAACTATATAAAAACGTTCAGCGATCCTCTGCGAAGCGGCTGAACGGCAACATCAGAAGGAGGGTATCGTCATGTTAAAAGAGTGGAAGGGAACCGAAAAACCGGCGGAGGAAGAGCTGACCGCAAGGCTTGCGGCGGCGAGGGAGAAGCTCGTCCGGCAGCAGATGCAGGTCAAGGAGAAAAAGCTCCCGGTGCTGGTGCTCGTGGAGGGCTGGGGCACATCGGGCAAGGGGTCGTCGATCGGGCAGCTGATCAGAAATATTGACCCGCGCTTTTTTAAGGTGGCTTCCATGGAGGAGCCGACGCCGGAGGAGAAGCGCAAACCGTTTCTGTGCCGCCATTTTGCGAAGATTCCGGAGGCGGGAAAGTTTACTTTTCTGGATTCCGGCTGGATGGACGAGATCATGAAGGGACGCCTGCGGGGAGAGCTCTCCGACGAGGTGTACGCGTCGCGGATCGAGAGCGTGCGGCGTTTTGAGCGGCAGCTCACGGACAACGGCTATCTGGTCATGAAGTTTTTCCTGCACATTTCACACAAAGAGCAGACAAAACGGATTGAGGAGCTTTTGAGCAAAAAGGATACGAAATGGCGGGTCAGTCAGAACGACCTGTGGCAGAACCGTCATTATACAAAATGTCTGGAAGCGTTTGACGGTTATTTAAAGAACACGAACATGCCGTCCGCACCGTGGTACATCATTGACGCGAAGTCAAAAAAGTGGGCGCAGCTCCAGCTTCTGGAGACGCTCACGCAGGGGATCGAGATCGCCTTAAACAACAGCTCGATGGCGGTTCCGCTGCTTCAGAACGTATTTCCGCTGGCAAAGCAGCCGCTGCTCTCGGAGATTCCGCTGGACAAGACAATTGACGGAGAGGAATACAAAAAAGAATTAAAGCGTCTCCAGCAGCGCTTAGGGGAGCTTCACAACCGTCTTTACCGCAAGAAGGTGCCGGTGGTGATCGCCTACGAGGGCTGGGATGCGGCAGGAAAGGGCGGCAATATCAAGCGCATCACAGGAGCGCTGGACCCGCGGGGGTATGAGGTGCACCCGATCGCAAGCCCGGAGCCGTATGAGAAGGCGCGCCATTATCTGTGGCGGTTCTGGACCAGGCTGCCGAAGACCGGGCACATCGCGATCTTTGACCGCACCTGGTACGGCCGGGTGATGGTGGAGCGGCTGGAAGGGTTCTGCAGCGAGAATGACTGGATGCGCGCTTACAACGAGATCAATGAGTTTGAGAAGGAGCTTTCCGACGCGGGGATGGTGATCATCAAATTCTGGGTGCAGATCGATAAGGATACGCAGCTTGTGCGCTTTAACGAGCGCGCGGCCACGCCGGAGAAGCAGTGGAAGATCACGGAGGAAGACTGGAGAAACCGGGAAAAATGGGATCTCTACGAGCAGGCGGTAAACGAGATGCTCCAGAAGACCAGCACCACGTATGCGCCCTGGTATGTGCTGGAATCCGTGGACAAGAAATATGCCAGGATCAAAGCGTTAAAAATCGTGATCAGGGAGCTTGAGCGGGTGCTGGATTAAACCGATGGGCCGAAGGCGGCGGACGGTTTAGAGGATATAATAGCCGATCACTCCGCCTATGATGCCGGTCAGGGCGCCCGCGATGACGTCGCGGGGATCATGGACGCCCCCGATCACGCGGATCAGGGCAAGCGCGGCGCCTAAGACGCAAAGCATGACGCCGGCGTCGGTGTGCACGTAGAAAACGGTCATGGCGATCATGAAGACGGAAAAGACATGACGGCTTGGAAAGGACATCCCCAGGGTGTCCTTTTCGAGGATCGGGGGAATGTCATAGCGCTCATACGGCCGCGGGGCGTTGTAGATTTTGCGAAAGACGGTGACAGCGGCAAAGCAGACCGCGGGGACGAGGATGGCCCGCAGGAGAAACGGATTATGGCGGGAAAATAAGACCAGGAGAAACAGCGGGTAGAGCATGAAGATAAAACCGGTCAGCAGATGGTTGACCGACCGAAGCATCTGAACCCGTTTTGGCTCCTCGCGGATATAATCTGTCATTTTCTGATAGGTTTCTCTGCTCATGTGCATCTCCGTTCTACGGGTGTAGTGCCTGCGCTGCTATGCCTGCTCTGAGCCGACGGCGGCAAGCAGGGCCCCGATAAAGATAAAAAAGTCCGACAGGTTAAAAATAATCCGTTCCAGGCGCGGGGAGCCGATGTGGATGCGGAAATAATCCACGACATGGCCTTTTGCGTACCGGTCATAAAGATTGTTCGCGCCGCCGCCGACCAGCAGGGCCAGGCCGGCCTTTTCCAAAGGCTTCCCGGAGGATCGTAAGGCGATAAAATATGCGGTTCCGGCCACGAGGATCACGGCTGTGTGCAGCGCGCGCATCAGCTTTGGCTGCTTCGCGAGAAAATTGAGCGCAGCGCCGTCGTTGTAATATTTTTCGAGAATGATCCGCCCGCCGAGGCGCGGATGGCGGACATATCTCGCGTATTTCTGGTCAATGCGGCGTTTGATGAAAAAATCCAGAAGGAATACGCCGGCTGTCAGGAACAGATAGATCATAAGGAACCTCCCTTTCTTACAGTATACATCTGTTTCACATAAATAGGAAGCGGTTATTTTACAGGGACGCCGGACTGCGCTTCCGCGGGGTGCTGTTTCCGGTATTCCCGCGGCGTCATGGAAAAGCGCGCCTTAAAGGTGCGGTTAAAATAGGAGAGGTTGTCATACCCGCATTCCGCGGCGACCGTGAGGATCTGGGCGTCGGAGGCGGCGAGCAGGCGCGCGGCGATGGTGAGACGGTAATCGTTTAAATAGGCGGTGAAGGTCGTGCCCGTCGTCTCTTTGAAATAGCGCATAAAATGGGACGCGCTGATGCCGCAGGCGCGGGCGATCTCCGCGACGGTGATTTTGTCCATGTAGCGTGTCTCGATGTACTTTAAAATCAGCTTCATTTTTTCCAGCGGGGCATGTCGTTCTGGCAGAGGATCCTGCCGGCAGCGGCTCACCAGAAGGTAGAAGAACATGCAGAGCTGGCTTTTGATATAAAGCTGATACCCGAACGGGTTTGTGCGGCTGATCGCATCGTTTGCGTCCACGCAGGCGCTGAGCGCCGGATAGCACGGATCGTCCGGCGTGTAAAAGGACGGTACGGGCAGACGGCCGGAGAAGAGCGGGTCAAGAAGGTCGGTATTCCCCGTGTCCGCTTTTCTCGAGAGCAGGATGTCCGGATGAAAGATAATATTTTCGTACTCCATGGATTCCTTTTCACAGGGTCCGATGGCATGCAGCTGTCCCGGCAGGATCAGCGCGATCGTTCCCGCGGATACCGTGTGCGGCGTCACATCGACGGTGACGGTGCCGCGGCCCTTTTTGACATAGATCAGTTCGGCCTCGTCATGCCAGTGCAGCGGCACCTGCGCGAAGTCAAGCGGGATCGTGCAGGGATAGGTGATATAGGGAAACAGCAGGTCCCCGTGTGAAGTTTTTTCCTGGTAATTTTCATATTCTAAGATATTCATGATAGAATTGTACCACTTTTGGAAGTGATACTGCAAGAAAAATCAGAAAGGAATTCATATAATATAGAAATAAGGGTAATGCTGACAGAAAAGAAAACGGAGGGAGAGAGAAGTATGACAAAACTGCAGGAGATGCTGGAGAAGAACTGCAAAAAACCGATCGCGCAGTGTAAGGAGGAGGAGCTTTACCACGCACTGCTCGCGGTGACAAAGGAGATGGCAAAGGAGAAGGAGAGCAATGCGGGTAAACGGAAATTATATTATATTTCCGCGGAGTTCCTGATCGGAAAGCTGCTGTCAAACAACCTGATCAACCTGGGGATTTACGAGGAGGTAAAGGAGCTTCTTGCGAAAAACGGAAAAGACCTTGCCGCGGTGGAGGAGACAGAGCCGGAGCCGTCGCTCGGAAACGGCGGTCTGGGACGTCTGGCGGCGTGCTTTTTGGATTCGATCGCAAGCCTGGGACTCAACGGCGACGGTGTGGGGTTAAATTACCACTACGGGCTGTTCCGCCAGGTCTTTGAGAAGAATCTGCAGCAGGAGGAGCCGAACCCGTGGATTGAGAAAGAGAGCTGGCTGCACAAGACAGACGTCTCATATCCGGTGCTCTTCGGCGGATTTAAGCTGCAGTCCCGGATGTACGACATCGATGTGATCGGCTACAACAACCGCACGACAAAGCTGCATCTGTTTGACGTGGAGACGGTGGACGAGAGTATCGTAAAGGACGGGATCGAATTTGACAAGGAGGATATCGAAAAGAACCTGACCCTGTTTTTATACCCGGACGACTCGGACGACAAAGGTCGTATCCTGCGTGTATACCAGCAGTATTTTATGGTGAGCAACGCCGCGCAGCTGATCATCGACGAGACGCTCGCGCGGGGCGGCGATCTGCACCGGCTGCACCAGTACGCGGCGGTTCAGATCAACGACACGCATCCGAGCATGGTGATCCCGGAGCTGATCCGGCTTCTGATGGAGCGCGGCATCCGGATCGACGAGGCGATCTCCATCGTCGAAAAGACCTGCGCCTACACGAACCACACGATCCTCGCGGAGGCGCTGGAGAAATGGCCCATCCACTTCCTGGAGAAGGCGGTGCCGCAGCTGATGCCGATTTTCTATGAGCTGAATAACCGTGTCGTGGCGAAGTGCGCGGATCCGACGGTCGCGATCATTGACGATGAGAACCGGGTGCACATGGCGCATATGGATATTCATTACGGCTACAGCGTCAACGGCGTCGCGTATCTGCACACGGAGATTTTAAAGGACACGGAGCTGCACAATTTTTATAAGCTCTACCCGGAGAAGTTCAACAATAAGACGAACGGCATCACCTTCCGCCGCTGGCTGCTGCACTGCAACCACGAGCTGACCGCGCTGATCGAATCCCTGATCGGGGACGGCTTTAAGACGGACGCGGAGGAGCTGGAAAAACTGGCGGCATATGCGGATGACGCGGCGGTGCAGGATAAGCTGCTCGCGGTCAAGGATGAGAAGAAGGCGCAGCTAAAAGCGTATCTGAAGCGGACACAGGGGATCGAACTGGATGAGCATTCGATCTACGACATCCAGATCAAGCGGCTGCACGAGTACAAGCGCCAGCAGATGAACGCCCTGTATGTGATTCACAAATATTTTGAGATTAAGGCAGGGAAGAAGCCCGTCCGCCCGGTCACGGTGATCTTTGGCGCGAAGGCGGCCCCGGCGTACGTGATCGCAAAGGATATCATTCACCTGATCCTCTGCTTACAGGAGATCATCGCAAAGGATCCGGCAGTCGCGCCGTATCTGAAGGTCGTGATGGTGGAGAATTACAATGTCACGCTGGCGGAGAAGCTGATCCCGGCGGCGGATATCCACGAGCAGATTTCGCTTGCGTCGAAGGAGGCGTCCGGCACCTCGAATATGAAATTTATGTTAAACGGCGCGGTGGCCGTCGGGACGATGGACGGCGCGAACGTCGAGATGCACCAGTTTGTGGGGGCCGACAATATCTATATCTTCGGCGAGTCCTCCGAGGCTGTGATCCGGCATTACGAGAAGGCGGACTACGTCTCGCGGGATTATTATGAAAGGGATGCGGACATCAAAAAGGCGGTTGACTTTATCGTCAGCGACGAGATGATGGCAGTCGGCTGTAAGGAGAATCTGACGCGGCTTTACAACGAGCTTCTGAACAAAGACTGGTTCATGACGCTGCCCGATTTTAAGGAGTATGTGGAGATAAAGGACCGCATTTACGCGGATTATGAGGATCGCCGCGCGTGGGCGAAAAAGATGCTGATCAATATCAGCAAAGCGGGATTTTTCTCTTCCGACCGGACGATCCGGCAGTACAATGAGGATATCTGGCATCTGTAAAGAAAACGGCCGGCCCCTGTGTTCTGGGGCCGGCCGTTTCCGCGGTTCATTCCCTCTGGATTTTTTCTTCGTCTGATTTGCGGACAACGTTTAAATCAAGCAGCTTGTTGACTGCTTTCTGCAGCTCGGGATGTCTCCGATAGGATTCGATCAGAGCGCGTTCCGAAGGAGTGACACGGAAGACAGAGGCGTCTTCTTTATAGCCGAAAACGGACAAAATATCGCTGATATTATAAAGCTCACAAAGGACTAACAGAGTGTCTGCGCTGGGATTGGCCTGACCGCTTTCCCAGCCGTAAATCGTCTTTGGCGCAACATGGATGGAACGCTCGTGCAGCATGAGGGAAACATCGTTGACAGAAAAATGATTTTTTCTTCGATATTCTTTTAAGACCTGTGGAATTTGTGAATTTCTCATCTCCTTTACCTCACAACGGTATCATAGCTTACCTCTTTTGGGAGCGTCAATATATTCTGTTAATTAGAGAAAAATGGTGATATAATTCCTTAATTTAAAGAATTTTTTATATATAACAGATTATAGGGTGGAAATGTATAAGAAAATGATTTGTGTTTCATACTAAAAGAAGAATTCATGTGGAACCAGGAGGAAACGTATGAGTGCACAGACAGGAAAACAGAGCCTGAAATTTGCGGAGGCTCCTTATATTATCAGCAGCGCGAGCATTGTCGGAAAAAAGGAGGGCGAGGGCCCGCTTGGAAACTGTTTTGATGTGGTGGGCGAGGACGATAAGTTCGGCCAGAATACCTGGGAGGAGGCGGAGAGCACCCTGCAGAAGGAGGCGTTTTCCATGGCGGTGGGAAAAGCCGGGTTAAAGACAGAGGAGATCCGCTATCTGTTTTCCGGGGATCTGTTAGGGCAGAACATCGCGACCTCATTCGGCCTGATGGACTATCAGGTGCCGCTGTTCGGGCTGTACGGGGCGTGCAGTACCTGCGGGGAGGCGCTGTCGCTCGGCGCGATGTGCGTGGCGGCGGGGTATGCGGATTATGTGGTGTCCATGACGTCAAGCCATTTTGCCAGCGCGGAAAAGCAGTTCCGGTTTCCGCTGGAATACGCGAACCAGCGCCCGGCGTCCGCGACCTGGACCGTGACGGGCAGCGGCGCGTTTGTGCTGGGGAAGCGGCGGAGCAAAGCGCGGATCACCGGGATTACCACCGGGAAAATCGTGGATTACGGGATTAAGGATTCGATGAATATGGGGGCCGCGATGGCGCCTGCGGCAGCGGATGTGATCTGTCGTCATCTGTCGGATTTCGGGATCGCGCCAAAGGAGTATGACCGGATCATCACAGGGGACCTGGGCACCGTGGGACAGGAGATTCTCTGGGATCTCGTGAGACAGGGCGGGTATGACATCAGCAGCGTGCACGCGGACTGCGGGATCGAGATTTATGACGGGGAGAAGCAGAATACCGGGGCAGGGGGCTCTGGCTGCGGCTGTTCGGCGGTGACCTTAAGCGCGCATTTCCTGAAAAAAGTGGAGGAAGGACATTTTCACAAAATTCTGTTTGTGCCCACCGGTGCGCTGCTCTCCACGGTATCGTTTAACGAGGGAATGACGGTGCCGGGGATCGCGCATGCGGTCGTGATTGAGCACGCATCGTAAAAGAGGAGGAGAACGATGGACTATGTAAATGCATTCTGGGTCGGAGGGCTGATCTGCGCTCTTGTCCAGATTCTGATGGAAAAGACAAAGCTGCTTCCGGGGCGGATCATGGTGATGCTGGTGTGCCTTGGGGCGCTGCTCGGGGCAGTACAGATTTATGAGCCGTTTTTGGAATATGCCGGCGCGGGGGCGAGCGTCCCGTTGCTGGGATTTGGAAATGTGCTGTGGAAAGGCATAAAGGAGGCTGTGGACCAGAACGGCTTTTTAGGGATCTTCATGGGAGGATTTAAAGCGAGCGCAGTCGGAATCTCGGCGGCGCTGATCTTCGGATATATCGCCAGCCTGATCTTCCAGCCGAAGATGAAGGTGTAGGCGAACGCGGCTGCGCTTCGCGTGCCGGCCTGCTGATAAAAAAGCGCTGCGGCCCGCTTCTTTTGCGGTCCGCAGCGTTCTCATCTACTCTGACGAGACGTCTGTCGTCGTAATCTGATGGATGGGATATCCCTTTGTGTAGACAAAATATTCCGGGCATTTATACACCACCTCGGCGCTCGCGTTAAAACCGTCGTACAGATGGTGCGAGATCCGCTCGGCGAGACGGTTATATTCGCGTCCGGAGATATAATCCCAGATCAGGATGTGATCCTGGTAAAGGCGCTGGAGATTGTCGCGCTCCCCGAGATTTAAAAAGGTGCGGAACCGCTCGTACTGCGAATTGATCGTCTGCCAGTAGCGCATGACATTCTGCTTGCCCGCGAGCTCATAGAGCATGTCGTGAAACGCGTTGTCGCTGATGACGAACGCGCGGCTTAACTCTTCCGGGGGAAGATCGGAATCGAGCAGATCCTTCTGCTGCTGCAAGATCAGCCGCACCGCAAATTCCTGGGAATTGTCATGGCTGGTTGCGAGGTCCCGGAAGACGGCCTGCTCTAACACTTCCCGGATGTAGAGTGTATCGGCGATCATATCGAGATCAATCAGGGATACAAAGGTGCCGATGTGCGGGCGGATCTCAAGCAGCCCCTCGCGCTCGAGCATCTTAAAGGCGTCCCGCACGGGAGTCCTTGAGATCTCATACCTTGCGGCTGTCTCAATCTCGCTGATCGCGGATCCGGGCGGAAGCTCCAGATGCAGGATCTGCTCTTTTAATTTGTCGTAAACGGTCTCGGATGTGCCGGGGCGTCTGTTTAAGTACATAATAAAACCTCGCAGCGTCTGTGATATCTCTTACTATATCGCGTTACGGGAAGAATTTCAATCAGTTTTTTGCAGGAAGAAAAGAAGAAGAAAAGAAAGCGGATTCCCTGCGCCCGCAGAAAAAAGGCGAAATACAGCAGCTTGTATACAGGATGTGAGGAGAAGGAGAAGAAAAACAGATGTCAGACCATTGTATAGAATGCACAAAAATAAAACTGAAATATGTGCAAAACATAGAAAGCAGAATAGGTGTTGACACTTGTATACAAGCGTGCTATAGTCAAACTATAGTATGAACGTGAAACCGAATGATATCAGGACGGATTCATGTATGCAAGCGGATGGGCCGGATGGCATGTCCGCAGGGAGAGTATCAGGCGGGGGGACCTGCCGGAATGGAGGAGAAGATGAAATTATCGTTTCGCTGGTATGGGGAGGACGACAAGGTGACGCTGGAGAATATCCGCCAGATTCCGGGTATGCATTCCATCGTGACCGCAGTGTATGACGTACCGGTCGGTGAGGTATGGGGCGAGGACAGCATTGCCAGGTTAAAAAAACTGGTGGAGGAATCCGGGCTTCATTTTGAGGTGATCGAGAGTATCCCGGTGCATGAGGATATCAAGCTCGGCAAGCCGACCAGAGATCAGTACATTGCGAACTACTGCGAGAATATCCGCCGTGTGGCGGCAGCGGGCGTAAAGTGTATCTGCTACAATTTTATGCCGGTATTTGACTGGACGAGGACGCAGCTGGATCATGTGCTGCCGGACGGCTCCACTTCGCTGGTTTATTATCAGGAGCAGGTGGACGCGGTAAATCCGCTTGAGAGCGACAGCGATCTGACGCTTCCGGGCTGGGATTCGAGCTACACGAGAGAAGAGTTAAAGAGCGTCGTGGCGGAGTACAATGCGATGTCCGAGGATGATCTGTGGAATAACCTTCAGTATTTCCTTCAGAAGGTGATCCCGGTGGCGGCGGAGTGCGATGTGAATATGGCGATCCACGAGGACGATCCCTGCTGGAGCATCTTCGGCCTTCCGCGCATCATCACCTGCGAGGAGAATATCGACCGCTTCTTAAAGCTGGTGGATGATAAGCACAACGGCATCACGCTGTGTACCGGATCGCTCGGCTGCTCGAATAAGAACGATGTGGTGAAGATGGCGGCGAAGTACGCGGCCATGGGCAGGATCCATTTCGCGCATCTTCGGAATGTGGCGGTGCTGGAGAACGGCTTTGAGGAGAGGGCGCATCTTTCCTGCTGCGGTTCCCTGGATATGTATGAGATCGTAAAGGCGCTGCACGACAACGGGTTTACCGGATATGTCAGACCGGATCACGGACGTATGATCTGGGGCGAGACCGGAAGAGCCGGCTACGGCTTATACGACCGCGCGCTCGGAGCGACCTATATCAACGGTCTCTGGGAGGCAGTGGAGAAGGCTTCGAAATAAGTTTTTAGAATAAAAGTTCAGGAGGGAAAACGATGAAATTACCATTTCAGATTGATTTGAAGGAGAAAGTTGTAGTTGTGACGGGCGCAGGCGGCGTGATCTGCTCCGTGCTCGCGGAGGCGATGGCCATGACGGGCGCGAAGGTGGCGCTTCTGGATCTGAACGAAGAGGCGGCGCAGAAGAATGCGGACGCCATCGTGGAGAAGGGATTTATCGCGAAGGGCTACAAGTGCAACGTGCTCGAGAAGGACAGCGTGAAGGCGGCGAGAGATGAGATCGCAAAGGATTTCGGCACCTGCGATATCTTAATCAACGGAGCGGGCGGCAATAATCCGAAAGCTACGACAGATGACGAGTATTTCATCCCGGAGGACCTGGGACAGATGAAGACGTTCTTCGACCTGGACGCGGACGGCGTATCCTTTGTGTTCAGCTTAAATTTCATGGGGACCCTGATCCCGACGCAGGTATTTGCGCTCGATATGATCAACAAGAAAGGTGCGAGCATTATCAACATCTCTTCCATGAACGCGTACACGCCGCTGACGAAGATCCCGGCCTATTCTGGGGCGAAGGCTGCGATCACGAACTTTACCGAGTGGCTTGCCGTTCATTTCTCGAAAGTCGGGATCCGCTGCAATGCGATCGCGCCGGGTTTCTTCTCGACCAAGCAGAACGCGAAGCTTCTGTTCAACGACGACGGCACGCCGACCGCGAGAACCGGCAAGATCTTAGCCGGCACGCCGATGGATCGTTTCGGGGAGGTAGAGGAGCTGGTCGGCTCCGTGCTGTTCCTGGCATGTGAGGAAGCCAGCGGATTTGTAAACGGCGCATGTATCCCGATCGACGGCGCGTTTGCGGCATATTCGGGAGTTTAAGCACCGGAACAGGCATTTGCCGCATGGAGGGCATGGAATGAATTACTTCGATTTTGATAAGACGAAGGAGTTTGCAGTCTGTATCGACAGCGACGGCTGCGCGATGGACACGATGGAGGTAAAGCACCGGGAGTGCTTCGGGCCGCAGTGGATTAAGACCTACGGGCTTGAGGATCATTTTGACGAGTGCATGAAGCTCTGGCTTGACATTAACCTCTACTCGATCACGCGCGGGATCAACCGCTTCAAAGGACTTGCGATGGCGCTTCTGGAGGTGGAAAAGAGGGGGCTTTGCCACACCGAAGGGTTAGACGAGTTCGTGACGTGGACGAAGGAGGCCGCGGAGCTTTCCAATCCGGCGCTGATGGCGCTGACACAGAAGAGCGAAAGTCTGTGCATCGAGCAGGCGCTGCTTTGGAGCGTCCGCACGAACCGTGCGATCCACGGGCTGCCTGCGGATGATCAGCCGTTTCCGAACGCAAAGCAGACGATGGATGAGATGTGTAAAAAGGCGGATCTCGTGGCCGTGTCTTCTGCGAATAAGGAGGCGGTCGAGGCCGAATGGCAGAAGCACGGATTAAAGGAGGACTGCCAGGCGCTGCTCACGCAGGAAGCCGGATCGAAGGCGTACTGCATCGGCGAGCTGGTAAAGAAGGGCTATAAGCCTGATCATGTACTGATGGTGGGCGATGCGCCCGGCGACCGCGACGCTGCGGTAAAGAACGGTGTCCGCTATTATCCGATCCTTGTGGGGAAGGAAGGAGAGAGCTGGCAGCGTCTTCTGGATGAGGCGTTTCCGAAGCTTCTGGGGGGAAGCTTTGACGATGCCTATCAGAAGGAACTGATCGCAGCCTTTGAGAAGAATCTCGGGGTGTAGGTCAGGCGCTTTGCCGGAGAGGCGGAGCGGATCACGAAGGTTCTGTACGGTTTGGGGGAACCGGACGGGACGAAAAAGAAGATAAGGAAGAAGAATGTCGAAGCCGGCGGGAAGCTGCAGGGGGCTGTGGCTTTCCGCTATTTTTAGGCTGAGGGTAAAATTTTTGGGGAAAAAGTTCAGCCATGCATTGCGAATGGCGCGGGCTGAACTTTTTAGAAAATGAATAAGAAGGGGGATATATTTTATGGTTGATATGAAAGCAAGGCCGTTTTATCTGTCTGACGAGGACTGCAAATGGGTGGAGGACACCATTGCGGGCATGACGAAGGAAGAGAAGATCGGCCAGCTGTTTTTTAACATGGGTTCCTCAAGGGAAGAGGATTACTTAAAGATGACCGTGAACCAGTACCACATCGGCGGGATCCGCTACAATCCGGCGCCCGGCGCGGAGGTTCACGAGCAGAACCGCATCTTACAGGAGAACAGCAAGATCCCGCTGATCATCGCCTGCAACACCGAGAACGGCGGTAACGGGGCCTGTGTGGACGGCACCATGATCGCGCCGCAGGTAAAGATCGGCGCGACGAGGGATAAGAAATACGCCTATGAGCTGGGCCGCATGTCGAATAAGGAAGCCGCTGCCATTGGCTGTAACCTTTCCTTTGCACCGGTCAGCGATATCCTGTATAACTGGGAGAATCCGGTCATCGGCACGCGTACCTACGGCAACGACGTGGACCGGGTCTGCGAGATGACAAAGGCTTATATGGACGGCGCCCATGAGAATCCGGGCTTCTGCTGTGCGGCGAAGCATTTCCCGGGCGACGGTCTTGATTTCCGTGATCAGCACGTGGCCAACAGCGTAAATGACATGAGCTGTGAGGAGTGGGACGCTTCCTTTGGAAAGGTATATCAGAATCTGATTGACAACGGGCTTGAGGCGATCATGGCGGGCCACATCATGCAGCCGGCCTACACGCGTCATTTCAACCCGGATATTAAGGATGAGGATATCATGCCGGCAACGCTTTCCCCGGAGCTGATCGAGGGTCTGCTTCGCAAAAAGCTTGGGTTTAACGGTATGGTGCTCACCGACGCTTCCCACATGGTAGGTCTGACCTGCTGCATGAAGCGCAGCGAGATGCTTCCGCGGACCATCGCGGCCGGCGTCGATATGTTCCTGTTCTTCAACGAGATGGACGAGGACTTTGCGAGCATGATGGCGGGCTATGAGAACGGCGTGATCACCGAGGAGCGCTTAAGCGACGCGCTGCACCGCATTCTGGCGCTGAAGGCTCACATGGGGCTTCACAAAAAGGCGAAGACCGAGATCGTGCCGCCGGTATCCGTGATGCAGGAGGTCGTGGGCTGCGAGGAGCACAAGGCCATGGCAAAGGAGATTTCCGACAAGGGAATCACACTTGTAAAATATAAGGATGAGGATGTCCTTCCGATGATCCCGGACCGCTATAAGAGGATCATGATCGTCTCAGTCGGCGGACTGTCCGCAGGCGGGCTTGGCGCGATGATGAAGTCCATGATGGGCGGAAAGAAGAGTCCGGCGGAGTCGCTGCGCGATAAACTGATCGCGAAGGGCTTTGACGCCTTTATCTATGAGAGCCCGCTCGATAAGATGGCGAAGCAGGCAAAAGAGGGCGGCAAGATGGACATCAATATGTATTTTGCCGGAAAGACCGAGATCAAAGAGTTTGTGGGCAACCAGGATCTGATCATCACCCTGGTGGATATCCCGGGCGGGTTCCAGCCGGTGGCAAGGCCGGGCTTTGGCATGAGCAAGGGCGGCGGAGAGATCCCGTGGTATGTCTTTGAACTTCCGGTAATTGTAGTTGGATGCGCACAGCCCTTTGTGCTGGCGGATATCCCGCAGGCGAGAACCTACATCAACACCTACGACAGCGCGGATCAGACGTTAGACGCCCTGGTGGAGAAGCTGATGGCAGGAAAAGACGCCTTTAAGGGCGAGGATCCCGTGGATTCGTACTGCGGGCTCTGGGATACGCACCGGTAGGCGGAGAACGGAAACAGAATATGAGAATTTAAGTGGCTGAAAAGCCCCGACCGTTTGTGACTGAGAGGAACGGTCGGGGCTTCTTTTATATTGACGGAACTTTTTTGAAAAAGTGACAGAAAAAATGAAAAAAGTGCAAGAAATAATCGGACGAAGAGATGATAATAGCAGTATCAAATCTATGAGGGAGGTAACTTATGAAACGGAGAGTATTGGCAGCGTTATTGTCAGGAATCCTTGCGCTTGGCATGCTGGCGGGATGCGGCGGAGACAGCGGGACGACGGAGAAGACCCAGGGCGGCGGCACAGGGGGCCAGACGGCCGGCGGCGCGACGGAGGATGCCGCGGCGGGAAATGAGGACCAGGGCGGATCTGACGCTGATGACGGGGAGATGTACCACGCGGTGCTGGTCTATGTGGTCTCAGCCGATTCCCAGGATCAGGAGCTTATTAATGAGCGGTTCAATGAGCTGACCAGGGAGCAGCTGAATATGGAAGTGACCCTGATGCCCATGACCTTCAGCACCTGGGGCAGCCAGCTTCCGCTGATGCTGGCGGGGGGCGAGCAGGTGGATCTGTTCCCGATGTTCGGCGGCAACGCCGGTACCTATGTGGCGTCGGATTATCTGATCGACCTCACGCCGTACCTGGAATATGCCCCTTACATCAGGGAAACCATCGGGGATGATACCATCGCCTGCTGCTCCATCGGGGATTTCATCTATGGGATTCCGACCATGAAGGAGCGCACCATGCCGAACTCGATGGTGATGCGGACCGACTGTCTGGAGGCGGCGGGGATCGACCCGGCGAGCATCAAAAGCTATGAGGATATTACGGCAGCCTATGAGAAGGTACAGGCGCTTTACCCGGATATGATCATGTTTGGCGGAAGCTGCAGCGGGTCAAGTGCGGCGACGCCGGCGGGCCAGTCGGTGAGCTATGACGGGCTTGGGCAGATTGCCGGGACGGGTGTGCTGGAGGATTACGGACAGACCACCACGGTGACGAATTACTATGAGTCGGACGAGTTCCGTGAGCTGGTGGAGATGACCCGCGAGTGGTATCAGAAGGGATATGTGGCGAAGGACATGGCGACCTGTTCGGACAGCGGGGAGGCGCAGATGAGAGCCGGTAACCTGTTTTCCTATATGGTGAACAGCAAGCCGAACACCAAGCAGGAGAAGGACGACCAGACCGGATATGATACCACGATCGTACCGGTAAATACAAATGTCATGACATCGGGCGGCATCAATGCCATCAATTACTGCATCGGATCCGGATGCCCGAACCCGGAGAAGGCCATGACGCTGTTAAACTGGATCCATGAGACGAAGGAAGCCAACGACCTGTTAAACTGGGGCGTGGAAGGCGTTCACTGGGTGGAGCAGGAGGACGGCACGGCGGATTTCCCGGAGGGGATGACGGCGGAGAGCTGCGGTTATCACCATAATATGGGATATATCATGCCGAACCAGTTTAACAGCCATGTGTGGGCAGGAAACGACGCGGATATTTTTGATGTATACGCCGAGGTGGACGGAAATGCCATTGTGTCAAAGGCATTTGGGTTTAATGCGGACCTGACGGTGGTTGCGGATCAGGTGGCGGCCACGACGGATGTATTAAGCCAGTATATCGGGCAGATCACCACGGGATCCGTGGAGCCGGGGCCGGCCATCGAAGAGTTCAACAAAGCGCTGTATGACGCGGGCCTCCAGGATATCATCGACGCGAAGCAGGAGCAGCTGGATGCCTGGCTGGCGGAGCAGCAATAAGGAGAACAAACATGATTCCGATGAGTGAGAGAGAATTACGAAATGCGGAAATTTCATACCGGTCAGCAATGGCCGGTATGGTTCTGCTGGAAAATAACGGTGCGCTGCCGATCCAGAAGACAGGACAAATCGCCCTGTACGGAATCGGCGCGGTGCGGACGGTGCGCGGCGGAACGGGTTCCGGAGATCCCTTTAACGGGGGCTTAAGCGGCGGCGGGGACATTCACGTTGACCAGTCCCCCAGATATCACATTCATATCCTGGACGCCTTTCTTGCCGGCGGGTATGAGGTGGTGAATGAGGAGGAACTGCGTGGGCTGGCGGAACGCTACGACCGGGCGAAGGAAAGGCAGCAGGATCAGGTGATGCAGACTTTTGCTTTCCCGGAGCCAGAACCGGATGAGACAGCGGTAAGGCGGGCGGCAGAATGCTGCGATACCGGTATCTATGTGCTGTCGAGAAATTCCGGGGAGGGATCGGACCGCTGTCAGACGCGGCAGAGCGCGGTGGGAGAGATCGGAGACTACAGGCTCACGGAGCGGGAGTGCAGATGGCTTGCCCTTTTGCGGGACTGCTATCAGAAGCTGATCGTGGTGCTGAATGTGGGCGGGATCATTGACCTTACAGATGTAAAAGAAGCTGGCCCGGACGCGGTTCTTCTGATGGGGCTGGCGGGACAGGAAGGCGGCCGCGCGGTGCGGGATGTGCTGAATGGAACCGTCACGCCCGCCGGGAAACTCACGGATACCTGGGCAAAACGATATGAGGATTACCCGGCATCCGCCACATTTGCCATGAATGACGGACAGGCGGATCTGGAAAAATATGAGGAGGGAATCTTTGTCGGATACCGGTATTTTGGCAGCTTCGGAACGGAACCGTACTATGAATTCGGGTACGGAAAAAGCTATACAACATTCACTCTGACCCCTGAGGGCTGCGGTTTTAAGGGTGCCTTATTCTGGGCGGAGGAAACCGTACAAAACAGCGGGAAATACCCCGGGGCGGAAGTGCTGCAGCTGTATGTGACCGCATATCTGGAAAGAGTGGATATGCCGGCCTGGGAGCTTAAGGCGTTTCGGAAGACGAGGGAGCTTGCCCCCGGGGAGACACAGAAGCTGAGGCTGGAATTTACGGTGGCGGATCTGGCGGTCTATGACGAAAAGAAAGGGGCCTGGATCGTAACACAGGGGGATTATCTCGTATGGACCGGAACCTCCTCGAAGGATAAAAAGCCGGTGGCCATCATCCGGGTGAAGGAGGATCAGGTCAGAGAATATGCGCCGCCGATTCTGCCGCTGCCCGAACCATTAAAGACCCTGTCCCACATCAACCGCCCGATGCCGCAGGAGGAGCTCTCCGGGCTTTTGGTTTTTGATGCGCCGGCGCTTCCCGAGGCCCTGAAGGGACCCGGGGAACAGTTCTTAAAAGAGGAAGTGGTTACATATGTCCGGGAGGAGGGCTACCGGCCCACACAGCCCTACGAGACGGTAAAACGGACGGAAAGAGAGACGATCTGCTGGGAGGATCTTATGGCAGGCCGGGCCACGGTGGAAGAATTTACAGCACAGCTTACAGATGAGGAGCTGGCGGCGTTAAACTGCGGCAGCGGCTGGGGCGTCGCGGACGAGAATCACCCTGTGATCGGAGAAAATTCCGAGAGCGTGCCCGGGGCTGCGGGGGAGACGACGAAGATCCTGACGGAGCGCTATCATGTCCCCTCCATGGTGATGGCGGACGGCCCGGGAGGCATCCGGGTGCGACAGCGCTACGAAGCGCTGGATCTAACCTCCGGGAATATGGTGGAACGGACGAGGTACTGCACGGCATGGCCCTCCGGGACGCTTCTGGCCCAGAGCTTTGATCCGGAAGTTTTAAGAGAGGTCGGATGGGCGACGGCTGTGGAGCTTGAGGAGACCGGCGTTCATCTGCTGCTGGCGCCCGGAATGAACATACACCGGGATCCATTGTGCGGGAGAAATTTTGAATATTATTCCGAGGATCCCCTCGTGTCCGGTGTGATGGCTGCGGCATTTGTAGAAGGAGTGCAGGATACCGGCATCCCGGTGGGAGCCTGCATCAAGCATTTTGCGGCAAACAATCAGGAGACGAACCGGTCGAGGGTGGACGAGTGGATCGATCAGAGAGCGCTGCGGGAGCTCTACTTAAAAGGCTTTGAGATCGCCGTAAAGCGCGGAAAGCCCTGGGCGGTCATGACCTCCTACAATAAAATCAACGGGGTTCCCACGGCGGACAGCTACGATCTGTGCACCAGACTTGCGAGAGGCGAGTGGGGATTTGACGGGCTGATCATGACGGACTGGAACGGAGGAAGCAGCACGGCCAGCATTTCCATGCATGCGGGAAACGACCTGATCATGCCGGGAGGCGGCAGCAAAGTCCGGGAGATTCTGCTGGCGATGAAGCGGATTGAGCCGGAGTTTGACGAAAGAGGACAGATCCTGCTGACAAAAGTCTTTGAGCAGCTGCCTTTTTACGAGGATCACTGGAATTCCTTCCTGCCGGGAGCCGGGGAGGAGCGCATAGCGGTAAGCCTCGGGGAAGGCCATCTGGCCAGGGCAGCGGAAGACGGGAAGATCCTGGTGGACGGCCAGCCGGTCTATACGGCGGCGGCAGACCGGTTCGTATTTCTGAAAAATAAGGACGCCTGTCCCTTTGACCGGCCGCTGACCACAGAGACAGCTGAGGTGGCGGAAGAAGGTAAGACAATTGTCTACCGCGGGCAGTACCGCAACGAGACTTCGATCTGCCGGGGAGACTTGCAGCAGTGTGCGTGCCATATTTTATCGGTGCTGTTAAAAATGTCGGGCAAAAATGAGAAACAGTGTTAAAAGAAAGGTGGGAGACGGCATTGAAAAACAAAACTCAGATGCGAAAGCGGATCATACGTTCCCTGCCGCTGTATGCGATGCTTCTGCCGGGAATGGTATATATTCTGATCAACAATTACATTCCCATGACAGGGATCATCGTGGCATTTAAAAAATATTCGGCACAGAAGGGGATTTGGGGGAGCGAGTGGACCGGGCTGTCCAATTTTGTCTACCTGTTCCGCAACGACGCGTCGATCCTGATCCGGAATACGCTGCTTTACAATATCGCGTTTCTTTTTCTGGATATGTTCTTTGGTATTGTGCTGGCGATCCTGATCACGGACGTGTATCATAAAAAATTAAAAAAGCTGTACCAGAGTGCCATTCTGCTGCCGTTTCTGATCTCCATCGTCATCGTCAGCTACATCGTGTATGCGTTTCTGTCCGTGGAGAACGGCATGTTTAATTCGATTCTCGGCGCCATGGGGCGGGAGGAGATCCAGTGGTATTCGTCGCCGCAGTACTGGCCCTTTATCCTGTGCTTTGTGCACGTGTGGAAGGGTGTGGGGTACGGGTGCCTGATCTATATTGCAGGGATTGCGGGGATCGATCCGGCGCTGTACGAATCGGCAAAGCTGGACGGGGCCTCGAAATGGAAACAGATCCGTTACGTGACGCTGCCGGAGCTGGTGCCCTCCGTGATCACGCTGCTGCTCTTAAATGTGGGACATATTTTTAACTCCGATTTCGGATTGTTTTACCAGGTCCCCCAGAATTCCGGGGCGCTCTACAGTGTGACGAACACGATCGATACCTATGTATACCGGGCGCTGATCTCCGCAGGGGGGATCGGAAAATCCTCGGCAGCCGGCGTCTTCCAGTCCGTGGTCGGGTTTGTGCTGGTGATGCTTTCCAATGCAATCGTCCGGAAATTCAGCAAAGAAAATGCGATTTTTTAGCAGGAGGGTGTTATGATAAAATCAAGGAAATTTTACGGATATCAGATTCTGATCAATCTGATTCTGGCAGTCACAGCCATTATCATTATCGTCCCGCTGATCCTGCTGTTTATTTCCTCGGTCTCGTCGGAGGCGTCCCTGATCGTGAACGGGTATTCCTTCTTCCCCTCCGAACTGAGCCTTGAGGGATACCGCTATATCTGGCTGAACCGGGGAACGGTATTTCGCGCGTACGGGATGACGATCCTGGTGACGGCGGTGGGGACGGTCTGTAATGTGATTCTGTCCTCCATGATGGCCTACGCCCTCTCGGACCGGAAACTGCCGGGACGAAGCATCTTTAACTTTGTGATTTTTTTCACGATGCTCTTCAGTGGGGGACTGGTGCCGTCCTATATCATGTGGACCAGCACCTTTCACATCAAGAATACGGTCTGGGCGCTGCTGGTTCCGAATCTGCTCTTAAGCCCCATGAATGTGATCCTGATCCGGACCTACATGATGAATTCCATTCCGGAATCGCTGTATGAAGCGGCGGAGATCGACGGCGGGGGCCATCTGATCCGGTATCTGCGGGTGGCGCTGCCCCTGGGCAAGCCGATCCTGGTGACCATGGGGCTGTTCTCGGGGCTGGCGTACTGGAATGACTGGACCAACGGCCTTTATTACCTGACGGACCCGAAGCTCTACAGCATCCAGGTGCTGTTAAACAAAATGATTCAGGATATCCAGGCGATCCAGGCGAATGCCGTGACGGCCTCCTCCGGGGCTGCCATGCGGGTGCCCCAGATATCGATCCGGATGGCCATCGCCTTTGTGGCGCTGCTTCCGATTCTGGCGATCTACCCGTTCCTACAGAAATACTTTGCGGAAGGGATCGCGCTGGGGGCGGTGAAGGGTTAACAGATTGAAAATTGAAATTTTCAATCGCGAGATTTGTGTCTGCGCCCTGCAAAGTCTTGCATGGCTTGCCACAAACTCGTAAATCAGATGGCTTTAACAAGTAAGTAGCAGAAAAAGGAGAAAAAATATGGGAGTAATTCGGTTTAATTTTCTGTCTCAGGAGCTGGGAATGCAGACAAATGTCTCCATCTGTCTGCCCTCCTTCAGCTTTGCGGACATGTACAGCGGGAGAAAAGAGGTATATGTGCCGGGAATGAAATTTCAGGTGCTCTACCTTCTGCACGGCGGCAGCGGGGATGACAGCGATTATATTCATTTCAGCAATATTGTCCGCTATGCGGATGTAAATAAGATTGCGGTGGTCATGCCCTGCGATTATAATGCATGTTATACGGATGACCCGGAGCACGGGAACTATTATACCTATCTCACGGAGGAACTGCCCAGGGTTTGTCAGGCAATGTTCCCGATTTCGGGCAGACGGGAGGATACGTTTGTAGGCGGACTCTCCATGGGCTCCCACGGGGCCATGAAGATCGCCATCAATCACCCGGACCGGTATGCGGCGGCGCTTCTGATGTCCGGGGCGACCTTCCGGCCGGGGGTTCCGACCTTTGTGCCGGCGAAGGACGGTGTCTTTGACCTGACGGCAAAACAGACGACGCCGCCCTTCGGGGGAGTGGGGAATAAATTCCAGGATCCGTCTTTTGTCGAGGGCACGGTGAACGATGTGTATGCCATCGCGAAGAAAAACGCGGAGGAGGGAAAAGAGCTTCCGAAACTGTTTTTCCGGGTGGGAGACTGCGATCACGCCTATTACCGCGCGCAGAAGGCCGAGGAGGATCTGCGCTCCTGGGGATATGAGACAAAATTTGAGGTGGTAAAGGGCATGGGCCACGAGTGGGATCTGTGGGATGAGAGCCTTCGGATTGCGTTAAAGGAATGGCTTCCGATCCGGCATGCGGCTATTTATCCGGATGAAGCATAAAGAGACAATGAGAAGGGAACACAGAAAAAGGAGGAGAAGAAATGGCAAAATTAACCTGTAATTTTATTTCGTACACCTTAAAACGGGCGGTGGATATCACGGTGGTGCTGCCGTCGGTGACCTTTCCCGAGGCGTGCGGGGACGGAAATGTGAAGGGCGTGATCCCGAAGCACACGAAGGAGGAAAAATATCCGGTGCTGTATCTGCTGCACGGGGTGGGGAACGACCATGGAACCTGGAATGCGTATACAGATGTCGAGCTTTACGCGGAGGAGCGCAATCTCGCGGTGGTCATGATCTCCGGGGAAAACAAAATGTATGTCAACCACAGGAAAAACGCCTTTATGGGAGATCTCTTCTACGATTTTATCGAGGAGGAGCTGCCGGACTTCATCTGCGGCACCTTCCCGGTGTCCAGACGCCCGGAGGATACCTATCTCGCCGGCCTGTCCATGGGAGCCATGGGGACACTGGTGCACGGGCTGAAATATCCGGAAAAATACAGGGCCATCGGTGCGTTTTCCGCCGGGCTGTATCTGCCGCCCACCGAGGCGGATGACTGGGACCCGGAGTATGATCCCATGGTGCTGGCGAAGCGCCTCACGGAGAACGGGATAAAGAACATGAAGATCTTTATGGGCTGCGGCGATCTGGATCCGCTTTTTGACGGCTGTGAGAAGTCCGCGCAGATCCTGAAGGAGGGCGGACAGGATGTGACCTGGGTGCCGGTATCCGGGTATGCTCATGAGTGGCGTCTCTGGAACCAGCTGGTGGAGCAGTTTATGGACTGGATTCCCCGGACAGACGATTTCTATACCCTTGGGAAGCGGAAGATCTGACAGGAGGAGAAAGATGAACTTTTATTGTGATAAGGAGGGCCCCATCGTACAGACGGACAAGGGAGCTCTTCGGGGATACCTGTTTAACGGCATTTATCAGTTCCGCGGCGTGGACTACGCGAAGGCGAAGCGGTTCGGACTGCCGGAGGAGATCGACGCCTTTGAGGGAGTGCGGGATGCCTTAAACTACGGATCGGTCTGTCCGACCATGTTCCCGGACTCGCCGGCGGGTGACATCATGTCGCCCCACAGAGTGTGGTTTCAGGACGAGAACTGCCTGAACTTAAATATCTGGACGCCGTCCCTTTCGCCGGATCAGAAGCTGCCGGTGGTGGTATGGTTCCACGGGGGAGGCTTTTTCGCCGGTTCCGCCATCGAGCAGTATGCCTATGACGGGGAAAATATGAGCAGACAGGGCAATGTCGTCGTGGTCACGGTCAACCACCGGCTGAACGTGCTGGGATTTCTGGATCTGCGGGGCTTCGGGGAGAAATACGAGCGCTCCTGCAATGCCGGGACCTTTGATCTGATCGCCGCGCTCCGGTGGATTCGGAACAATATCGCCGGCTTTGGCGGGGATGCGGATCAGGTGACGATCTTCGGGCAGTCCGGGGGCGGCGGCAAGGTGATCTCCCTGCTGCAGATGCACGAGGCCGACGGCCTGTTCCACAGGGCGCTGATCATGAGCGGAACCCTGGGAACGCTGATGACAGACCACGATTACGACATGCGGCCTGTGATAAAAAAGACCTTAAGCGGCCTGGGCTTTGGGGAGGATGAGGTGGAAAAGCTGGAGACGGTGCCGTATCGGGAGCTGGTATCGGCATACTTAACGGCATACCGTGAGCTGATCTCCGATAAAGGAATCCCCTTCTTTGGCCCGATAAAAAACCAGGATTACGCCGGAGATCCGGTGAAGGCGGGTTTTACGGAGCACGCGAAAACGATCCCGGTGATGATCGGTTCCACCTATTCCGAGTTTTTCCATTCGCAGTATAAGGAGGAACAGAAGACGGATGAGGAGATGACGGGGATCATAAAGGAGCAGTTCGGCGAAGCGCAGGGCGTGCAGTTAATCGAAGCCTTCCGCCAGGCTTACCCCGGAAAACCGCTGTGCGACATCTACGCGGCGGATTCCGCGGCCTTCCGGTATGAGGTGAAAAAATGGGTGCATGAGCGGGCAAAGGCGGGGGCGGCCGGTACCTACGAGTATCTGTTTACGCTGGAATTCCCCTTCAACGGCGGGACGCCGGCCTGGCACTGCAGCGACATCCCCTTCTTTTTCCACAACCTGGACAAGGCGCCTGTCGTTAACATAGAGGGCGTGTCGGACCGGCTGCGGGATCAGATCTTTGACGCGTTTATGCAGTTTGTGCGCACCGGGAAACCGGACACGAAGCTTCTGCCAGAATGGCCGGCCTGCACGGTGGATGACGAGGCCACCATGGTGTTTGACCGGGAGTGCGAGGTGCGGCATCAGTATGACGACGCGTTTATAAAGCTGCATTATGACCTGAATGTCGCGGGCTGAACGATTACTTTGTATCAAAACGAGGGAGCCATGAAAAAGAAGGCTGTGTTTACCAGGTCGATTCAGCTCATGATCTGGATGCTGGTCATGATTTCTGTGATCGGCTTCCTGTTAGGCCAGTGGCTGATGCGATTTTATCTGGATCGGGAGCAGGAGACGATCCGGGGAAATATCCACCGGTTTATTGAGCTGAACGACAACAAGTACCGTCAGTTAAACCAGGAGCTTTTGTACATTGCGGCGAACGACTCGAATGTGAAGGCGATCGCCGCAATGGCGGAAAACGAGAACCCGGATTACCGGGAGCTTCTGAATTATAATATCAATCTGTCACAGGTCAAATCCCGCCTTCAGAACGTGGTTTCCGTGTACGGGAGCGAATACTATGTGTGGCTGTATGAGGCGCGGACCGGGACGTTTATCGACTTCGGGGCCGGCGATTTTGCGGAAAAGACGGAATTTCGGGAGCTGATCGGGCAGCAGACGAAGGAGGAGGCCATCCCACTCTCCCAAAACGGAAAATGGTTTATCATGGATGGAAAATATATCTGTACCTCCCTGCGCTTTGCCAATGTCTATATCGGGACAAAAGTGGAGACTGACGCATATTTAAACAGCATTATGAAGATGAAAATGACGCCCTGCTATCTGGCCGGGATCCTGGATGAGGATGGCCGGGTGGTCTGCGCGAAACAGTATGACCACGGATTGATTACGGATGTCGAAAATATGGAGGGAGATGGTGTGCGCTACCAGCTGACCATCCGGGAGCAGGGGGAAAAGAGCAATTTTACCATCCTGTTCCGGATTCAGCAGAAGTGGTACGAAAACGCAAACATTCTCCAGATGGCGGTGATTGCCGCGTCGCTGGTGATTCTGTCCGTCATTATTTTCTATTCCGTTTATCTGCGGAAAAAAGTGCTGCGGCCCATTCTGAATTTTTATCATGAGATCACATCCTACACCGGCCTTACGAAAATCAGCGTGACGGAGGACGTGGCGGAGCTTGACAGCGTGGCCGGGATGTTAAATAATCTTCTGGACGAGGTGCACAAGCTGGAGCTGGATAATTACGAGCAGAAGACAAAACGCCAGGAGGCGGAGCTTGGATTTGCGCAGCAGCAGATCCGGCCGCATTTTTTTATCAACTGCCTCAATGTCATATACGGTATGGCACAGTTAAATCAGAAGGAAAATATCCAGGAGCTCTGTGTCGACATCTCGGACTATATGCGGATCCTGTTTGCGGAAAATAAGGATCTTGTCTCCATGTCCCAGGAGCTTGATATGATCGACAAATATTTAAGCGTGATGGGCAGGGTGCAGGGGCAGAAGCTTACCTATACCCTGCAGAAGAACTGCAGCCTGGAGGGGGCTGTCATGCCTCCGTTACTGATTCAGACGTTTGTAGAGAATTCCATAAAGCACGGGGAGCAGGAGGAGGAGACCAGGATCTGCGTGACGATTGATGCCGTAAAAGAGCAGGGAGCGCTGACCATTGAGATCCAGGATTCCGGCGTCGGATTTTCCGACGAGGTGCTGGAGAAGCTGAAGCGGGGTGAGCCGCTGCACAAAAGGGCGGGGTATCAGATCGGGATCTCCAATGTGATTCAGAGACTAAAGCTGCTCTACGGCGATGACTGGGAGCTTGTGTTCTGCAATAACAGCCAGGGGGCGAAGGTGAGGGTTCGCATTCCTGACAGGAGAGTACCGGGGAGCGGATGAGATGAAGATACTGATCGTAGACGACAATCCATATGTGTTAAGCGGACTTTTGGACGGCATTGATTTTAAAGCGCTGGGGTTTGAAGAGGTGTTTACGGCGCAGAATGCCAGGAAGGCGAAGGAGATTCTGGACCAGGTAAAAATCGGGATCCTGATCACTGATATCGAGATGCCCAACGGATCGGGATTAAGCCTCCTGGAGTGGGCCAACGAGCATCACCCGGGGCTTGTCACGCTGTTCTGCACGAGCTACGCGGATTTTAATTACGCGCAGGAGGCGCTCAGACTGCACTGCTTTGACTATTATGTCAAACCCATCCGGTACGCGGATTTTACGGAACATGTGAAGCGGGCCATGGACGAGGTGAGACGCACGGAGGAAAAACGTAAGATCGAGACCTACGGGCAGTACTGGATCGACAGCCAGTGGAACAATAAGGTGGATTTCTGGTACAAATACCTGTACCGTCTTTCCCGGGCGTCGGAACCGGAGATCGCCGAGGAGATCCGGAACCGGAAGCTTGGGTACACGCTGGAGGATGAGATTTCCTTCTGCATCGTCAAGGTCGGGAAAACTACAAAAATGGAAGAGATGACGGCGGAGACCAGGGATTTTATCTTTCGGAATATTTCCGAGGAGATTTTTCAGAAGGAAGGGTATACGCTGGAAGGGCTTCTGGTCACGGCGAGCCATACGCTGACGATCATTGTTCAGGAAACCGGACAGAAGGGCGGCCGACCGTTTAAACCGCTGTGCACAGAGCTTTTGGAGAGCCTGTGCAGATATGTCTCGGAGGAGAGCAACTGCTATTACAGAGAGCATATCCCGGTGGGGAGGGCGCAGGAGGCGTTGGAGCAGTTAGAGGAGGTGGCCCTGGACGACGTCTCGAACCGGAGGCGGGTGATCGATTATGAACGGTACATCCGGGAAAAAAGGGAGGAGCCGGAGACGGATTTTACGGGGTGGGAGTCCCTGTTCCGCGGCCGGCAGACGGAGCGGCTCATGGAGAAGATCCGGGATGATCTCTCGGAACGTGTGAGCGGGAAGCGCATGTCCGGGCAGTCGCTGCGAGAGGTCCGGTCTTATCTCGTACAGTTAAGCGGGACGATTCTGCGGGAATATCAGATCGAGGCGTACCGGCTGTTCGACGACGCAGCGTATGACGAGCTGTCCGGAAAGGCTGCGACATCTGTCTCAAATACGCTGGATTTTGCGGAATATGTGATAAAAAGAACCACAGCCTGCATCAGCGAACTCGAAAAGTCACAGACGGTGACAGAGCGGGTCAGACGGTTTATCGAACAAAACTACAACAGGAATATTACCAGGGATGAGATTGAGAGCATTTCCTATATGAATCTGAATCAGATCTCAAAGCTTTTTAAGCAGGAGACGGGAAAATCGCTTCACAGCTATCAGATGGCGGTGCGGATCGACCAGGCGGCTTCGATGCTTAAGGAGGGAAAATACAGTATCTCGGAGATCGCGCAGACGGTGGGGTATGATAACTTTTCCTATTTCTCAAGACTGTTTAAGGACCGGACCGGGTATACGCCCAAGGAGTATCGGAATCTGAAATGAAAAACCCGGGCAGGACGTTTCGTCCTGCCCGGGCTGGGATAAAATTTTAGGAAAGAATTTGATGAACCGGCCGGTACCAGCCGGTTCTGTTTATAAGTATTTCCGAATTTCCGCGATTAATGCATCATATTCCGCATCCGTTAAAAATGTTTCGCCCGGATTCATCGCGAACACGCCGCCCCACTCGTATTCGTCCGTGTACTTTGGCACGAGATGGAAGTGCAGGTGATGCCCGGTATCGCCGTAGGCGCCGTAATTGACCTTCTGCGGATGGAACGCCGCGTGAAGCGCTTCTGCGACGTGGTTAACGTCCTCAAAGTAAGCGGCCCGCTCCTCCGCGGTCAGCTCCGTCATCTCGCTCACATGCTTTTTGTGCGCGACGATCACGCGTCCCTTATGGCTCTGCTCTTTGAATAAATACAGTTTGGAGGCGGGAAGCTCACAGATTTTGATGCCGAACGCGTCGACCAGCTCACCCTCCATACAGTATGCGCAGTTCTGATCTGTCATGATTTCCTCCATTTTTTATTTCTGATTAAAGTGTACCGCGAAACCAGCAATTTCATCCTTCATATAAGCCACGGTCAGCTCGCCCTTTGCATTGTATTTAAAGGAGCTCTCGTCAAAAGCAAAGCCGCGTTTCTCAAGGTGATAGATCGCACGGTCCAGGTAATTGGTCTGGAAGCAGATATGGCCGTGCGTGCCGCGTCCCGGGATCTTCATCAGCTCAAGCATCGTACCGACAAACGTGGAGCTGTTGCCGTCGCGCACATCCGAGCCGAGCAGCGCCGCGAACTTCTCCGCAGCCGGAAGCGCAACGTCGCCGGTCTCTGTATTTAAACCGACATGCAGCAGTTTTATGCCGAGCATCGTGGAGACTGCCTCTTTTGTGAGCGCCGTGATGCCGTCCCAGTCCTTTGCCGCGATCATGTCCTTGTTCACCATCCAGGAACCGCCGCATGCGATGATCTTCTTAAAATCAAGATAACTGGTCAGATTCTTCGCATTGATACCGCCGGTCGGCATGAATTTCATCTTCGTGTAGGGCGCCGCCATGGATTTGATCATATTTAAGCCGCCTGCCGCCTCTGCCGGGAAAAATTTGACAACGTCAAGACCAAGCTCGATCGCGACCTCGACGTCGCTCGGATTCGAGCAGCCAGGGGTGATCGGGATATTCTTCTCCACGCAGTATTTCACGACCTTCGGATTTAAGCCCGGGCTCACGATAAACTTCGCGCCTGCATTCACCGCGCGGTCCACCTGCTCCGTCGTCAGCACGGTGCCGGCCCCGACGAGCATCTCCGGAAACTGCTCCGACATGATGCGGATCGATTCCTCCGCCGCGTCCGTGCGGAACGTGACCTCCGCGCAGGGCAGCCCGCCGTCGCAGAGCGCCTTCGCCAGCGGTGCGGCATCCTCGACGTGGTCGAGCGCGATCACCGGGATAATGCCGATTTTCTGAAACTCTTCTAATACTTTGTTCATAGCTCTTCTCCTTTACTTTCTTTTGCAGCGGAACCCCCATCTGTTTCCGTTGCGTGGATTAAAACACAGTTTCACATTGCAAAACAATGTTTCGCAAAATGGTACAATGTTATTATATCATTTCAGAGACGCTTGTCAACCGGATTCGTGATATTTTATCGCAAACCGGTTGCATGAAATCCATCGTTCCTGCTATAATGTGCGTTAGGAAAGGAAGAAGGAGGTTTATGGACTGTCATGAAAAAGGGCATCATTTTTGATATGGACGGGACGCTGTGGGATTCCGCAGAAAATGTGGCGGTGTCCTGGAATCTTGTCCTGAAGGAATCCGGGCTGATCCAGAAAGAGCTGACAAAGACGGATATCCAGGGCGTGATGGGAAAGACGATGGACGTCATCGGCGATCTCCTCTTCGGGGAGCTGGACAAAGAGACGCGCACGCAGCTGATGGATGTGTGCTGTAAACGTGAAAACGACTACCTGCGGGAGCATGGCGGAGAGCTCTACGAGGGGGTGGAGGAGGTCTTTGGCCGGCTCAGGGAAAGAGGGTATCACCTTCTGATTGTCAGCAACTGCCAGGCCGGGTACATTGAGGCGTTTCTGGATTATTATAAACTGTGGGATTATATTGACGACACCCTCTGCTACGGGGATAATCTGCGGGGAAAAGGAGAGAATATCCGTATCGCCGCGGAGCGAAACGGGCTGGACGCGGCGGTATATGTGGGGGACATCCAGGGGGATTATGACGCGAGCACGCAGGCGGGCGTCGGGTTCCTTCATGCAGCGTATGGCTTTGGGACGATCCGGCAGGAGGTTCCTGCCATCGGAAGCCTCATGGAGCTTGCGGAGTACGATGTGGACGCCTGTATGAGACGTATGGGACCGTCCGGGGTGTGAGAAAAAAGGGCAGGAGAGGAGAACAGGAACATGACAAGATTAGATGAACTGCAGAAGGTGATCAGCAGGGAACACGTTTACATTCAGACACACAATTTCCCGGATCCGGACGCGATCGCCAGCGCATACGGGCTGCAGCGCCTGTTAGAACAGCGCGGCATCCGCTCGTCGATCTGCTACCGGGGAAAGATTGACCGCTACAGCACGCAGAAGCTGCGGGAGATCATGGGGATCCGGCTTTTTGACACGGATGAGATGGCGTCCGAAATCACGGATGAGGACGAGGTGATCCTTGTGGACGCGCAGCGCGGCAATTCCAATATCGCCATGATCCCGGGGAAGGTGATTGCCTGTATTGACCATCACCCGGACAACGATCACTGCGAGTACCCGTTTGAGGATATCCGGTCCCAGATCGGGGCCTGCGCGTCCATGATCGGCGAATATTTTATGGAAAATGAGGTGCCGGTGGATGAAAAGATCGCGACCTCGCTGACCTTCGGCATCCGGATTGACACCAGCAATCTTTCCAGGGGAGTCTCAAAGCTCGATCTTGAGATCGTGTATAAAATTTTTGATCTGTGCGACTATGGAACCATCCACATGCTGGAAAACAGCAACCTCTGCTTCGACGATCTGATCGGCTATGCGGAGGCCATCTCGAGCATCGAGGTCTACGATGACGTCAGCTTTGCCGATTCGGGGCGGGATTGCCCGGTGATCTCGAGCATCTCGGATTTTATGCTGGCGCTCAAAGAGGTTGTGTTTTCCGTGGTGTACGGAAGAAAGGAAAACGGCATCAACCTGTCGGTGCGCAGCGAGAGGGCGGATCTGCACGCCGGAAAGATCGTGGACGAGGCGCTTGACGGGATCGGAAGCGGGGGCGGACATGCGTCCATGGCGGGCGGCTTTATCCCGTTTACGGGGAGCGAGCGCGAGGAGGCGGTTCTTTTGGACGAGGTCAAGGAACGCTTTATGTCCGTGCTGGGGGTGAAGCGCGAAACGGGGACAGCGGCAGCGCCGCAAAAACAGCCTTGACAACCACTATAGATGAAGCTATACTATCAGCAGACAAAGAGGGCAGGATTTCCTGCCATGCAAAGACGATGACGAAGACAGTAGCCCGCAGGGGAAAGGGACAGAGAGCCGGGGCAGGTGGAAGCCGGCACGAGTAGCCTGAGGGGGAAGATCACTTCCAAGTCGCAGCCCGAAATGCGGCGGATTACCGCAGAGCCGGTGACAATGGATTCCGGTGCAGAGTAGGAGCTGACGTATTTCCTACGTTACAGGGAACGTGTATCATGGGTACATTTGTAATTAGGTGGTGAACGATGAGACTTTCGTCCTATTTACAGGACGGGAGCTCATCTTTTTTTCTGATGAAAGTTCAGCCAGACCTGAGGGCTTTCATCACGACAGCGCACACCACCGCACGGACAGGAGGTTTTGGATGTATAACAAGGTTGACACAAATCTGAATTTTGTGGACAGGGAAAAGCAGGTGGAGCAGTTTTGGAAGGAGCATGACATCTTCCGGAAAAGTATGGAGAACCGCAAAGAGGGCGAGACCTACACGTTTTATGACGGGCCGCCGACCGCGAACGGCAAGCCGCATATCGGCCATGTGCTCACGCGCGTGATCAAGGATATGATTCCGCGCTATCAGACGATGAAGGGGAAGTATGTGCCCCGCAAGGCTGGCTGGGATACCCACGGGCTTCCGGTGGAGCTTGAGGTGGAAAAAAAGCTTGGGCTAAACGGCAAGGACCAGATCGAGGAATACGGCATGGAGCCGTTTATTAAGCAGTGTAAGGAATCCGTGTGGAAGTACAAGGGCATGTGGGAGGATTTCTCCGGCACGGTCGGATTCTGGGCGGACATGGACGATCCGTATGTGACCTACGACGACAATTTTATCGAGTCCGAGTGGTGGGCGCTTAAGGAGATCTGGGACAGGAAGCTGTTATACAAGGGCTTTAAGATCGTCCCGTACTGCCCGCGCTGCGGTACGCCGCTCTCGAGCCAGGAGGTGGCGCAGGGGTATAAGACCGTAAAAGAGCGCTCCGCCATCGTGCGTTTCAAAGTGAAGGGGGAGGACGCATACTTCCTCGCCTGGACGACAACGCCCTGGACGCTTCCGTCAAATGTCGCGCTCTGCGTAAACCCGGACGAGACCTACTGTAAGGTAAAGGCAGCGGACGGCTATACCTATTATATGGCGGAGGCTCTGCTGGATACCGTACTCGGAAAAGCTGTGGGAGTGGAAGCTGCCGGGAAGAAAGGTCACGGGGAGAAGGAAGCGGATACCGCAGATCAGGCGGGAGAGGCGGCAGGGCAGACGCCGGCGTACGAGATCCTGGAGACATACAGGGGAACGGATCTTGAGCACAGAGAATACGAGCCACTTTTTGATTTTGCGGACGAGATCATCGCAAGACAGCACAAAAAGGGCCATTATATCACCTGCGACCATTACGTCACGATGACGGACGGTACCGGTATCGTCCACATCGCGCCTGCGTTCGGTGAGGACGATGCGAATGTCGGGAGAAAATACGACCTGCCGTTTGTACAGCTCGTGGACGGCAAGGGGGAGATGACGGCGGAGACCACCTGGGCGGGCGTGTTTGTGAAAAAGGCGGACCCGATGATCTTAACGGATCTGGAGAAAAGAGGGCTTCTCTTTGACGCGCCGAAGTTTGAGCACGATTACCCGCATTGCTGGCGCTGTGATACGCCGCTCATCTACTATGCGCGCGAGTCCTGGTTCATCAAAATGACCGAGGTGAAGGATGAGCTGATCCGCAACAACAACACGGTCAACTGGATCCCGGAGTCCATCGGGAAAGGGCGGTTCGGCGACTGGCTGGAAAATATCCAGGACTGGGGCATCTCGAGGAACCGTTACTGGGGCACGCCCCTTAATATCTGGGAATGCGAGGGCTGCGGCCGTCAGGAATCCATCGGGGGAAGGGAGGAGCTGGCGAAGCGTACCGGGAACCCGGAGGACACGAAGGTGGAGCTGCACCGCCCCTACATCGACGAGGTGACCTTCACCTGCCCGGACTGCGGGAAGACGATGCGCCGCGTGCCGGAGGTGATCGACTGCTGGTTTGATTCCGGCGCGATGCCGTTTGCGCAGCACCACTATCCGTTTGAAAATAAAGACCTGTTTGAGCAGCAGTTCCCGGCGCAGTTTATCTCCGAGGCGGTCGACCAGACGAGAGGCTGGTTTTATTCCCTGATGGCGGAATCGACGCTGCTGTTCCACAAATCGCCGTATGAGAACGTCATCGTGCTGGGACACGTGCAGGATGAGAACGGCCAGAAGATGAGCAAGTCGAAAGGAAACGCCGTCGACCCGTTTGAGGCGTTAGAGCAGTACGGCGCGGACGCGATCCGCTGGTATTTTTACATCAACAGCGCGCCCTGGCTGCCGAACCGGTTCCACGGAAAGGCCGTGCAGGAGGGACAGCGCAAGTTTATGGGCACGCTCTGGAACACCTACGCGTTTTTCGTGCTCTACGCGAATATCGACGGCTTTGACGCGACGAAGTACACGCTTGACTATGAGAAGCTTTCCGTGATGGATAAATGGCTGCTGTCGCGGCTAAATACCGTGATCCGCGAGGTGGACGGACACCTGGGAGGCTACCGGATCCCGGAGGCGGCGAGAGCGCTCGACGATTTTGTGGACGACATGAGCAACTGGTATGTCAGAAGAAGCCGGGAGCGTTTCTGGGCGAAGGGCATGGAGCAGGATAAGATCAACGCCTACATGACGCTGTATACGGCGCTGGTGACGATCTGTAAATGCGCGGCTCCGATGATCCCGTTTATGACCGAGGAGATCTATCAGAACCTGGTGTGCTCCGTGGACAAAAATGCGCCGGAGAGCATTCACCTGTGCGATTTCCCGGAGGCGGACGAGATGTTTGTCGATAAGGATCTGGAAGCGGCCATGAAGGAGGTCTTAAAGATCGTGGTGATGGGCCGTGCGTGCCGCAATGCCGCGAATATCAAGAACCGTCAGCCGATCGGCACGATGTTTGTAAAAGCGCCGGAGGTGCTCGGGGAATATTATACGGAGATCATTGCGGATGAGCTGAATGTAAAGCAGGTGCGTTTCACGGAGGATGTGAGCGCCTACACGAGCTACACCTTCAAGCCGCAGCTTCGGACCGTGGGACCGAAATACGGGAAATATTTAAAGCAGATCCAGCAGAGCTTATCGGAGCTTGACGGCAACGCGGCGATGGCGCAGCTGAAGGCGGACGGCGTGCTGGTGCTCTCAGAGATCAGCGATGAGATCCGTCTCGCCGAGGAGGATCTGCTGATCACCATGACGCAGATGGAGGGCTATGTGACCGAGGGGGACAACACCGTGACCGTCGTCCTTGACACGAATCTCACGCCGGAGCTGATCGAGGAAGGCTTTGTGCGGGAGCTTACAAGCAAATTACAGACCATGCGCAAGGAAGCCGGCTTTGAGGTCATGGACCAGATCCACGTCTTCTATGAGGCGGATGAAAAAGTGGCTGGTATTTTTGCCGCACATGGTGATATAATCAGAAAAGAGGTGCTCGCGCTGGATCTTACCGCTGCGCTGCCGGAAAACGACGCGGCGGATACGGGCATTTATCAGAAGGAATGGAATATCAACGGGGAACAGGTACGACTGGGAGTAAAAAAGGAGGGATAAACCAGTGAATGCAAAGCTTTTTGACAAGAAGGCATTTATTCATGAGGTGCGCGACAACGTAAAGAATCTGTATCGGAAGACACTGGACGAGGCAAGCCAGCAGGAGATTTTTCAGGCGGTGTCCTATACGGTAAAGGACGGGATCATCGACCGGTGGCTGGCCACGCACAAGGCATTTGACGAGCAGGATCCGAAGATCGTTTACTATATGTCCATGGAGTTTCTGATGGGCCGTGCGCTCGGCAACAATCTGATCAACTTAAAGTGTTATAAGGAAGTGCGGGAGGCGCTTGAGGAGATCGGCTTAAACCTGGACGTGATCGAGGATCAGGAGCGCGATCCGGCGCTCGGAAACGGCGGTCTGGGGCGTCTTGCGGCCTGCTTTATGGAGTCTCTGGCCACCCTCGGCTACGCGGCCTACGGCTGCGGGATCCGTTACCGCTACGGTCTGTTCAAGCAGAAGATTGAAGACGGCTTTCAGGTGGAGGCGCCGGACAACTGGTTAAAGGACGGCTATCCCTTTGAGCTGCGCCGGCCGGAGTACACCTACGAGGTAAAATTCGGCGGCTATGTCCGTGCGGTGAACTGTGAGGACGGCAAGACCCGCTTTATTCAGGAGGGGTATCAGTCGGTGCTCGCGGTTCCGTACGATATGCCGATCGTCGGCTACGGCAATAATATGGTAAATACCCTGATGATTTGGGACGCGGAGGCGATCGAGGCCTTTGAGCTTGATTCCTTTGACAAGGGGGATTACCGCAAGGCGGTGGAGCAGGAGAACCTCGCGAAAAACCTGGTGGAGGTGCTCTACCCGAATGACAATCATGTGGCGGGCAAGGAGCTGCGCTTAAAACAGCAGTATTTCTTTGTGTCGGCGAGCGTGCAGCGCGCCCTCGCGCGGTATAAGAAGAACCACAGTGATATTCACGGGCTGCCGGAGAAGGTGGCGTTCCATTTAAATGACACGCATCCCACCGTCGCGGTGGCGGAGCTGATGCGCATTCTCTTAGACGAGGAGGATCTCGGCTGGGAGGAGGCGTGGGATATCACCTGCCGTACCTGTGCGTACACAAACCACACCCTCATGGCGGAGGCCCTTGAGAAGTGGCCGATCGAGATCTTCTCCCGGCTGCTTCCGAGAATCTATCAGATTATAGAGGAGATCAACCGCCGGTTCCTCTTACAGATCCAGGCGAGCTTTCCGGGGGACAATAGCAGGATTGCGCGCATGTCGATCGTCTACGACGGACAGGTGAAGATGGCGCATCTGGCGGTTGCTGCCGGGCATTCCGTGAACGGCGTGGCCGCGCTGCACACAGAGATTTTAAAGAATGAGCAGCTGCATGACTTTTACCAGATGTACCCGCAGAAGTTTAATAATAAGACGAACGGCATCACGCAGCGCCGCTTCCTCTTACACGGCAACCCGCTTCTCGCGGAATGGGTGACCGAGCACATCGGCGACGACTGGATCACGAACCTCGCGCACATTGAGAAGCTGGCGATCTATGCCGACGACATGAAGGCACAGCAGGAATTCATGAATATCAAGTACCGCAACAAGGTGCGCCTGGCGAAGTACATCAAGGAGCACAACGGCATCGACGTGGATCCGCGGTCGATCTTTGACGTGCAGGTCAAGCGGCTGCATGAGTACAAGCGCCAGCTGCTCAATATCCTGCATGTGATGTATCTGTACAATCAGTTAAAAGAGAATCCGTCGATGGAATTTGTGCCGCGGACCTTTATCTTCGGCGCGAAGGCAGCGGCCGGTTATAAGACCGCAAAACAGACGATCAAGCTGATCAACAGCGTGGCCGATGTGGTCAACAACGACCGGAGCATTGACGGCAGGATTAAGGTCGTCTTTATCGAGGATTACCGTGTCTCGAACGCGGAGATCATCTTCGCGGCGGCGGACGTCAGCGAGCAGATCTCGACGGCGAGCAAGGAGGCGTCCGGAACCGGTAATATGAAATTTATGTTAAACGGCGCGCTGACGATCGGCACCATGGACGGAGCGAACGTGGAGATGGCGGAAGAAGTGGGTATGGACAATATCTTCATCTTCGGCATGAGCTCGGACGAGGTGATCGAGCACGAGCACAAGCGGGATTATGACCCCATGCAGATTTTCAACAGTGACGGCGATATCCGCAAGGTGCTGATGCAGATGGTGAACGGCTTTTATTCTCCGAAGGATCCGGAGCTGTTCCGCGAGCTTTACAATTCACTGTTAAATACGCGCAGTACGCGCTACGCGGACACGTACTTCAGTCTGAAGGATTTCCGCGCATACGCAGAGGCGCAGAAGCGTGTGGAGGCGTATTACCTGGATGAGGCCGCATGGGCGAGGAGCGCGATCTTAAATGTCGCGCATTCCGGGAAGTTCTCATCTGACCGGACGATTCAGGAGTATGTGGACGATATCTGGCATCTGGATAAGATCGAGGTGCGTTTACCGGAAGAGGAATAAAAAATACGGGGGGAGACAGCGGCTCTGGCGGCGGTCTCCCCCTGCGGCGTTTGTAATAGATAAAATTACTTCGTTTCCTGAAAAAACTATTTTGCTTCCGGGCCACTCTATGTTAAAATAAAGATATCAATGTGAAGGGGACGGGGAGTCATGACAGAAGAGGGTATTTTTTCACAGAGCCAGATAAAGCAGATCGAGGAAGGCCGGGAAGCCGGTCTGGACGTATCGGTATATGCGAAGAAGGAGTTTGCGGCGATGCATATGCGGCAGATCCGCCTGGGGCTGCTGGAAGGGCTTGCCGTGGAGCGCTATGCGACTGCCGATTACGACTGGTTTCAGATGGAGGAGATTCGTCTCGGGATGGAGGAGGGCGTGGACATCGGATGTTATGCGTCGCCCGAGATCCCCTATGAGAAGATGCGGCAGATCCGCAAAGGACTTGTGGCGGGCGTGGTGCTCACGCCCTATCTTGCCCTTGAGCCGGGCGTGCTGCGGCAGCTGAGGAAAGCGGTGGTCGCGAATGTGGATATCATGGATTACATCGAGGCCGGATATCAGGCGGAGCAGCTCGAGGAGATCCGCATTGCGCTGGAGAAGAAGCTCGAGATCGGGCCATATCTGGCGAAGGATCTGCGCGGCGCTGCGATCCAGGAGATCTGGATGGGCTTAGAGGCCGGCGTCGACGTGTCGCTGTACGCGAAGCCGGAATTCCGCTGGCAGCAGATGCGGGAGATCCGCCTGGGGCTTGAAAACCGCGTGGATGTCAATTTTTATCTGAAGCCGTTTTTTGTCTGGGAGCAGATGCGGGAGATCCGCTTAGGGCTTGAGCAGGGAGTGGATGTCAGGCGGTACGCGGATCTGATGTATACCGCGAAGGATATGAAGCGGATGCGGCACGGCATGAAAAACGGCGTTGCCGGCCGGATGCATGCTCCGGGCCGTGCGGTGCAGAGGGTTGTCCATGCTTCGGTAAACACGTCCGCAGGGGCGAAGGGGCAGACGCCGGCCGCCGGTGCGGAGGCGCTGGCGGAAGGCCGGACGCCGGACGGGACGGACGTATTACATACGGCGGAGCCCAGACAGCCCGCCGGCGGTACAGACGGGATTTTGGCAGGAGAGAGACAGACGGCGTCTGCGGCGCCGGATGCAGGGCAGACCGGAATGCGCTCCGACAGCGGCTCTGTCCCGGATACAGGAGATGCGAAGCCCGCGGAGGGGATTAAGGTATCCTTTAAGGCAAACGATATGGAGGCGTATCTCACCTATACGCCGGAGATCGGCAGATATTCGAGAGAATCACTGTTCGCCGCATTAAAGCAGCAGGGCGTGGTGAAGGGGATTGACGAGGATGAGATCAACCGCATCTTTACGGACGGTGCGAAAGACGGCGAGGGAGTGCTGATCGCTCACGGCAAACCGGCGGAGAAAGGAAAAGACGGATGGTTTGAGTATTTCTTCCGCACGTCGGTGACGAGAAGCCCGAAGCAGTTAGAGGACGGGTCGGTCGATTTTAAAAACGTGGACTGGTTCGAGGTGGTGGAAAAGGATCAGAAGCTTGCACTCTACCATGAAGCGGAGGCGGGCGTCTCCGGATATACGGTGCGCGGAAAGGAGCTTCCGTCGCCGAAAGGAAAGGAAAAGAGCAGGCTGACCGGCGAGGGATTCACGGTTCTGGGAGACGGCAATACCTATGTGGCGGCATTGAGCGGCCGTGTGGATCTGAAAGGGACGCAGCTTTCCGTGACAAATGTCTTTGTGTTTGACGAGGTCACGATGGCGACCGGGGACGTCAATGTCGACGGAAATGTCTACATCAAAAATAACGTGGGCAGCGGGACGACCATCAGAGCGACGGGCGATATCATGGTAGACGGCTATATCGAATCCGCCACGCTTGACTGCGGGGGCAATGTCATCATCAAGAAAGGAATGAACGCGTCGGACGGCCGCGGCGTGGTAAACGCCGGACAAAATGTGACCGCGAAGTTTTTCGAGAAGGTCCGGGTACAGGCGAAGGGAGATATCCGCGCGAATTCCTGCATGGAGTGCCAGCTGCACACGGACGGGCAGCTCATCATTTCGGGCGGCTCGCTGATCGGCGGGACGGCTTATGCGGCAAAAGGGTTAAGCGCCCGCAATGTCGGCAACCGGATCGGACTTAAGACCGTGATCGAGATCGGCGCAGGCGAGGAGAATGTCGATAAGATGCGCGAGCTCGAGAAAAAGATCGCGGATGTCGCCAAGGAGATCGAGGTATATCAGGAAGCCTACGATGATATGCAGCAGACGTATTCGCCGGAGGCGCGCAATTCGATGGACGTTTATCTGAAGGCGGAGGATGCGCTCTACCGGAAGAAAGAGCAGTTAAAGCAGCTGAAGAGAGAAAAACAGCAGCTCGGAAATACCGACAGGGGAGCCATGCAGGCTTCCGCGTCCATCACGGGAAATCTCTACAGCGGGGTGGAATTCCGGATCAACAGGCAGAAGTGGACATCCAAGGATTACCAGTATGTCCGGGTGAAGAGCTCGGAGAACGGTATCGAAGTGAGCAAGCTGAACGTATAGTAAGATATCACCATAAAAATCAGGCATAAAAAACAGAGCAGAGTGGGGAAAAGATGAAGGAAAAGATACTGGTTGTTGACGATACAAGATTGAACAGGGAGTTCTTAAAAGGGATTCTGGAGGACGAATATGAGGTGATCCAGGCCCAGAACGGCAAGGAGGCGCTGCTGATTTTAAAGCAGCAGTATCAGGAGATCGTGCTCGTGATTCTGGATCTGGTGATGTCCGACGTGGACGGGTTTGCTGTCTTAGAGGTTATGAGACGGTATAAATGGCTGGACGTGACGCCGGTGATCGTCATGAGCGGGCAGAATTCCAGCGAGACAGAGCGCAAGAGCCTCGCGATGGGCGCGTCCGATTTTCTGCGGAAGCCGCTCGACAACTATTTGGTGCGGCGCAGGGTAAAAAATATTGCGGATCTCTACAGCTACCGGAGATCGCTGGAAAAGCGCGTGGCCAAGCAGACGGAGGCGCTCAGAAAACAGTACGGGATCTTACAGCTGCAGGCCGAGCGGATCCGGGAGAGCAACAGCCGCATCATTGATATTTTAGGATCGGTTGTGGAGTACCGGAATCTCGGAAACAGTGATCACATCCGGCATGTAAAGGAGTACACCAGGATCCTTGCCGGCCAGATGGCGAAGGATTACCCGGAGTACGGGCTGACGGAGGAGCAGGTTGAGATGATCACCTCCGCAAGCGCGCTTCACGATATCGGAAAGATTGCGATACCGGACAGCATTCTGTTAAAGCCGGGGCTTCTGACGGAGGATGAGGAGCGGTACCTGCGGTCGCACGCTTCGCGCGGCGGTGAGATCGTGCTCCAGATCCGCGGTGTGTGGAGCAGGGAGTACAGCCGGATCTGTTACGAGATCTGCAGGCATCATCACGAGAGGTATGACGGAGGCGGATATCCGGACGGTCTGAAGGGCGATGAGACGCCGATCGGCGCGCAGATCGTCTCGATTGCAGATGCGTACGACCAGCTGTGCACCGAGCGTGTGTCAAAGGGGGCGATATCCCCGGAGGAGGCGTATCACATGGTTCTTTCGGGAGAATGCGGTATGTTTTCGCCGAAGCTTCTTGAGTGCTTCCGGAAGATGAAGGATGAGCTGGTAAAGGAGCCGGAATAATACAGGGATTGCGGGAAGGGAGTGCATTTGCAAAGTGTGCTCCCTTCTTTTCCACGTGGAAATCTGCGGAGGAGGGACAGATGAGGCCAGGCAGGGAAAGAACCGGGAAGAAACGGACGCTGACAGGACAGATCAGCCGGATTGTGCTGATCCTGATTCTGGTCGGTCTGCTGGAGGCAGGTGCTGCCTACACGATGCTGGAGTGGTATCATGACCAGGTGGCGGAGCTGGAATATACGATCAGTGATATTTATCTCTCGGAGATCGATCAGAATTTTAATCTGATCAATGTCAGCATTCAGAGCATGGTCTACGGCGGGGAAGAGGTCCGGCAGGTGCTGGCGACGCATCAGATCCCTGCGGAATATGCGGAGGAGACGGAAAAGCTGGCGTATATACTGGAACGGAACCATTCGATCCGGCAGCTGAAGGAAAACTTTGCAGATATGGCGCTCTATTACGGGAGCAGGTTCAATTTCTTCTACATTGATCCGGAAAATAAGCTGCTGGTGGAGAACGGGGGGAGCGAGTATATGCGCCGGATGCTCTTCTGCGAGATGCTGGAGCAAAAGCTTGAAGAGGGAGAAATCTGTTATACATCGAACGGAAAATGGTTTCTGATGGAGGATTATCTCTGTACGATTTATAAGGGGCCGGACGGGATCGGCGGCGCGTATATCTGGGCGGGGGATTTTGCCGCGAGTATCCTTAGAATGTCGCCCACAGAGTGCTCGAGCATCGACATTTATGATCTCACGGAGCAGTGCTCGCTGGTTTACGAAAAGCTGGAGAACGGACTGCTGTCGGACGGCAGACGGATCACGGACGCGGATCTGCCAGAGGATTTTTACCGGCTGGACCATGCGGGGGTGGTGTGCCGTTTTGCGATGGACACGAGCGATTATGAGAATGCCGTGATCCTGCCGGTGCTGTTTCTTGGGCTGCTGGGCGTGTATCTGGTGGTGATGACCGTCGTGCTGCTCTATACGAGACGGCATGTGTTAGGACAGGTCAATGCGTTTTATAATAATCTGATCGAGTATAAGGAGACGGAACGCTTTGACGTGGAGACGGGCATCGAGGAATTCGCTGAGGCGGGAAAGGTGTTAAACCAGCGTTCGGAGGAGATCAGCCAGTTAAAGATCAGTATCTACGAGGAGCAGATCTGCCGCCAGAGGGTGGAGCTCGATTACGCGCAGTTACAGATCCGGCCGCATTTTTATATTAACTGCCTCAATATCATCCACAGCATGGCGCAGGAGAGGCTGACCAGAGAGATCCAGGAATTTGTCGTTCACATCTCGCGGTATTTCCGCTATATTTTTAAGAAGGGGATGGAGCCTGTTACGGTGGGAAAGGAGCTGGAATTTACCGAGACCTACTTAAGGATCCTGGAATGCATGAACGATACGGAATACCGGTATGAGGTATCCTGCGATCCGGATGTATCGGAGACAGAGATTTCGCCGCTGATCATACAGACGTTTGTAGAGAATGCGGTAAAGCATAATCTGGACGATGCGGAGGACTGCCTGATCCGCGTGCAGGTGGAGCGTCTGTTCAGACGTGAGGCCGGGGCGGCGCCTGGCGGGGATGAGGACGTCGGGAGGCGTGAGACCGGGCCGGAAGATTCTCCTGACGGACAGAGCAGGGACGTCAGGGAATGGCTGAAAATCCAGGTGTGGGACAACGGCTGCGGGTTTGAGGAGGCGGCGCTGGAACGTCTGCGCACCGGCGATTTCGGGACGGACGGGAGCGGCTATCACATCGGGATCCGCAATGCGGTGGCACGTATGAAGATGATTTACGGGGAAGACGCGTATGTCGGGTTTTCCAATCCAGAGGACGGCGGCGCGCGCGTGGACATTTTAATCCCGCAGAAGGAGGAGACATCATGAATATCCTGCTGGTGGATGATAACGTATATACGATCCGGGCGCTGCAGAGCGGCATCAATTACAGCGCGCTGGGGATAAACGGCGTCTATACGGCGCGGAATATGGAAAAGGCGGTGGAATGGCTGACGCAGGAGGATATTCCGCTGGTACTCACCGATATCGAGATGCCGAACGGTACCGGACTGCAGCTTTTGGAATGGATTAACGAGCATAAGCCGGGGACAGTGACGCTGTTCTGCACCAGCTTTGCCAATTTTGATTACGCGAAGAAAGCGGTAGAGCTGCACAGCTTTGACTATTATTTAAAACCGATTCAGTATGAGGACCTCCAGAAGCTGCTGGAAAAGGCGGTGGAGGAGGTGAAAAAGCGGGCGCGTGCAAAAGAAAAGGAGCAGTACGAGGCATACTGGCATGACAACCTGCGCACCTACAAAAGCCATTTTTGGGAGGACGCGCTTTTCTGGGTGGACAGCTATGACGAGGAGGAGCTGGAGTTTCTGGCTGAGAGCCGCCATCTGCCGTATTCCAGGGAGGACCGGTTTACACCGGGCATTCTGCGCTTTGAAAAAGAAAAATCGCGGATGAGCGATTTTCCGGGCAATCTGGAGCGGTTTGTGACGGGCAATATCATGGCGGAGCTGTGCGAACACGCCGGGATCCGGATGGAGATGTTTTTAAAATGCCGCAGAGATACCTGGGCGCTTGTATTTTCCCACGGGGAGGAGATGGACCGCGAGAGGATGGATCAGGTATTTCGGATGCTGGTCCGCAATCTGGAGGGAGTGCTGCAGTGCAGCGTCTTTGTCTGCTATGCATACGGCTGTACGTTTCAGGACGTCCGCGGGCGCTATATGCTGCTGGAGGATTACTGCAGGGAGTATGCGCCGAAGGAGAGCTGTGTGGTGGACATCGACCGCTTCGCAGAGCGGATGTACGAGACGGGAGAACCGGGGGAGGCGCAGAAGGCGGAGAACGCGGTCTCTAAGGTAAAGCAGTATATCGATGAGCATTTCTGTGAAAATATCACGCGCGATACGCTGGGGGAGATCGTATATTTAAGTCCGGGCTATCTCGCGGCAACGTTTAAGAAGATCACGGGCAGCTCCCTCGGCAGCTATATCATCGAGAAGCGCGTGGAACGGGCGAAGGAGCTGCTGTCCGAGGGTAGTCTGACGGTGTCCGAGGTGGCGTTTGCGGTCGGGTATGACAATTTTACCTATTTTTCACGGCTGTTTAAAAATAAGGTCGGGATCATGCCGAAGGAATATAAGAAGACAAAAAAGAAGTAAGCGGACCGGTGAAATGGCACGGCGGGGAGGATTCCCCGCCGTGCCGGGAAAATACTTATTAAATGATGGAGACTTCCTGAAAGCCTAATATCTCTTATAGATATCGCCCCGGTTATCAATATTTTCAATATTGATGATTTTTAAAACTTCCTCAATGGAATAAATAATCCTCACAGTCCCTATTCTCATACGGTACAGGCTGTGGTATCCCTGAAGCCTTTTAATATCAGTACCATTTGGAAGTTGTCGGATCGCTTTCATTATTCTTTCCTGTGTTCCCCGATCCTGCCTGCGCAAAAATTTCAGGGCTGCTTTTTCAAATGTCACGGTATATTCACTCATAACGTTATACCGAGCTCTTCTGCAACTTCATCAAAAGTCAGTGTTTCTCCATCGTTTTCCTGCTTTGCGGCTGAAATCATGTTCAGATCCCATTCGTCCGGCTCAATCGCTTCTCCTGCATATGCTTTCATCGTTTCCAGCATATGAATCACAAACATCAGCTTACTTTCTGGAACATCATCTATCAGCTGTATGACACGTTCTTTATTGCTCATTTCATCACCCTGCCTTTTGATTTATTGTCACTTTGTACATTGTTAATATACCATATGGCAAATCTGTGTGTAAAGAATTTTTGGTCTCCTCTGTCTGTGTTTCATAAGATCTTCGAAAAGTGCAAATTTTTCTACGGAAAGTGCAAGCATATTTTCTGCCAGTCCGTTAAAATGTTTCCATGGAAAAAATCCTGTAAAGAAAAAGTTAAGGAGGGAAAAATGAAAAAAAGACTTGCACTTTTACTTACTCTGGCAATGAGCGCCAGTGTACTGGCAGGCTGCGGTGGCGGTGACGCCGATGACGCAGGCGCATCTGCGGGCGGCAGCGCCGGTGGAGCAGGCGCATCCACAGAGGCAGACGCCGGCGCGGATGCCGGAAACGGCGAGACGGCAGGCAACGCCAGTTCCACTGGCGTGGAGATTAACTTTGACGAGGAGCCCTACGAGGCGACCTTAATGTACTGGGTCGGGAACGATGCCCGTGACGTGGACTCTGTGGAGGAGGCCTTTAACGAGCTGACGCTCTCCCAGCTGAACATCAAAGTAAACCTGCTGCCGGTGACGATGGGAACCTACATGCAGCAGATTCAGATGGTGCTCTCCTCCGATGATGACCTGGACATTGTTCCGATCTTCGGCGGGAATATCGGAAGCTATATCGATTCCGACTTCCTGGTGGATATGAGTGAGTACATGGATACTTACGGACAGGATCTGGTGGAGGTCATCGGCGAGGAGGATATCGAATGCGGAAGGCTCAATGGATTCCTGGCTGGTGTGCCGAATATGCATGAGCGCACCAACCCGATTATCTTTGTCCTTCGGACGGATCTTCTGGAGGAGACCGGCTTTAAGGCGGAGGACCTTAAAAGCGCGGAGGATCTGACCCAGGTGTTTGCTGCGGTGCATGAGAAGCACCCGGAGATGACGATCTACGGCGGACAGAATACGCTTTCCTACCCGCTTCAGATCGCGGTGACCGTGGATCCGCTTGGTGGCGGTAACTTCGGGGTCCTGCCGGACAACGGACAGTCTGAGACGGTAGTAAACTGGTATGAGGATGAAACGTTTGTTGAGGCGTGTAAGCTGGTGCGTTCCTGGAATGAGGCGGGTTATGTATCCGCGGACTTTGCGACCTGCACGGATACCGGCGAGGCGTTAATGCGCGCGGGCAACCTGTTCTGCTTCTCGACGGCAGGCAAGCCGAATTCAAAGGTGGAAAAGGACGCGCAGACCGGATTTGACACCACGATCATTCAGGTGACGCCGGATGTGTGCTACACGCAGACGACCAACGCGCTGCTTTACAGTATTTCCAGCAACTCCGAGGATCCGGAGAAGGCGATGCTCCTGTTAAACTGGATCTATGCGACGAAAGAGGCGAACGATCTGTTAAACTGGGGAGTCGAGGGCAAGGATTATATTGTAAAAGAAGACGGAACCCTGGATTATCCGGAGGGCGTGACGATGGACAACGTCGGCTATCACCAGGATTCCGGGTGGTCGATGATGAACCAGTACAACAGCTATGTGTGGACCGGAAACGACGCGGATGTGTGGGATCAGTACCAGGCGGTTCGTGATAACGCGATCATGTCGAAGGCGTACGGATTCATCTTTGATACCACGCCGGTGCTCAACGAGCTTTCCGCACTCACGGCAGTCAGCGAGGAATACTTAACCACCATCGGAAGCGGCTCGGTGGATCCGGAGCCCGCACTCGCGGAATTCAACGAGAAGCTGTACGGCGCGGGACTGCAGACCGTGATCGACGAGAAGCAGGCGCAGTTTGACGCGTGGTACGGACAGCAGTAAAAGAAATAGTAACTTGTAATAAAGGCTTTCGGCAGATTCAATAATTTGCCGGAAGCCTTTTCTTTTGTAAAAAAATCTACAGATAGTGCAAGTCATCATTCGGATTGTGAAAGAATTTTTTTCTCTGATCGGATAGAATGATCCCATCAAAAATCATTTCTGAAGAGAATGAGGAGGAAAAACATGAAAAAACGACTTGCACTTTTACTTGCCCTGGCAATGGGCGCGAGTGTACTGGCAGGCTGTGGCGGCAACGCCGGGACCGGCGGTGACGCCGAGACAGGCGGAAGCGGCGAGGGCGGCAGCGCCACCTCTGGCGGCGCGGCTTCCACGGAGGCGGGCGGCAGCGTCGGCGGCGGGGCTGCCGGTCCTGAGATCGATTTCGATGAAGAGCCGTACGAGGCGACCTTAATGTACTGGTCGGCGAACGATCCGCGTGACTTAGAGTCCGTATCGGCAGCCTTTAACGAGCTGACGCTCGCAGAGCTGAATATGAAGGTAAACCTGATGCCGCTGACCTTCGGTACCTATACGCAGCAGATTCAGATGATCCTTTCCTCGGACGATGCGCTGGATGTGTTCCCGTACTGGGGATCAAATCTGGGGAACTACATTGACGCCGACTATCTGGTGGATATGAGTGAGTACATGGACACTTACGGCCAGGATCTCATCAGCGTCATCGGGGAAGAGGATATCTCATGCGGAAGCTTAAACGGATTCCTCGGGGGTGTGCCGAATATGCATGAGCGGACCAATCCGATGTGCTTTATCATGCGGACAGACCTTCTGGAGGAGACCGGCTTTACCGCGGACGACATCAAGACCGCGGAGGATATGACGCAGATCTTTGCGGCAGTGCATGAGAAGCATCCGGATATGACGGTATACGGCGGTTCCAACAGCTCCTCCTACCCGATCGGAATCAGCCTTTCCATCATCGATCCGATGGGCGGCGGTAACTTCGGCGTGCTGCCGGATAACGGACAGTCCACGACGGTGGAGAACTGGTATGAGAGCGAGACCTTCATGGACGCCTGCAAGCTGGTGAGAAGCTGGTATGAGGCGGGTTATACCTCGGCGGACTTTGCGACCTGTACGGATTCCGGGGAATCCCTGATGCGTGCCGGTAAGCTGTTCTGCTTTACGGCGCCCGGCAAGCCGAATACCAAGGCGGAGAAGGATGCACAGACCGGATATGACACGACCTGTGTGATCGTAAGCCCGAACGTGTGCTATACGCAGACCACCAACGGTATTCTTTACGGTATTTCCAGCAACTCCGAGGATCCGGAGAAGGCGATGATTCTGTTAAACTGGCTCTATGCGTCCAAGGAGGCAAATGATCTGCTTAACTGGGGGATCGAAGGCAAGGATTATGTCGTGAAGGACGACGGAACCCTCGACTATCCGGAGGGCGTGACAGCGGATAACGTCGGATATCATCAGGATTACGGCTGGGCGCTGATGAATCAGTATTGCAGCTATGTGTGGACCGGAAACGACCCGGATGTATGGGATCAGTACCAGGCGATTCGTGATTCCGCAGAGATATCCAAGGCATATGGATTCTTCTTTGATACCGCACCGGTGGTCAATGAGGTTTCCGCGCTCACGGCAGTCAGCGACGAGTACCTGAATTCGATCGGTACAGGCGCAGTGGATCCGGAGACAGCGATCGCAGAGTTCAATCAGAAGCTGTATGACGCCGGATTACAGGCGGTGATGGACGAGAAGCAGGCGCAGCTTGACGCGTGGCTGGCAGAGCAGTAACAGACACAGAACTCCGATATAAATAAGTGATGCAAAAAGTGCAAGTCGTCATCCAGATTGTGAAAGAAAATTTTCCTCTGATTGGATAAAATAATCCCATAAAATCATTTCTGAAGAGAATGAGGAGGAAGAAGATGAAGATGAAGAGACGACTTGCACTTTTACTTACCCTGGCAATGGGCATGAGTGTACTGGCAGGCTGTGGCGGCAACGCCGGGACCGGCGGTGACACCGGGACAGACGGAAGCGGTGAGGGCGGCAGCACTTCTGGTGGCGCGGCTTCCACAGAAGCGGACGGCAGTACCGGCGGCGATGCGGCATCCGGCAACACCGGTTCCACTGGTGTGGAGATTGATTTTGACGAGGAGCCGTACGAAGCGACCTTAATGTACTGGGTCGGAAACGATGCCCGTGACGTGGATTCCGTGGAGGAGGCATTTAACGAGCTGACACTCTCCCAGCTGAATATCAAGGTCAACCTGATGCCGGTAACGCTGGGAACCCATGCACAGCAGATTCAGATGGTGCTCTCCTCGGACGACGATCTGGATATCTTCCCATTTTACGGCGGCAACATGGGAAGTTACATTGATGCGGACTACATCGTGGATATGAGCGAGTACATGGATACCTGCGGGCAGGATCTGATCCGTGTGATCGGGGCGGAGGATGTTGAGTGCGGTAAGATGAACGGCTTCCAGGCCGGTGTACCGAACATGCATGAGCGGACCAACCCGACGATGTTCGTCTTAAGGACGGATCTTCTCGAGGAAGCCGGCTTTACGGCGGAGGATATCAAAACGGCGGAGGACCTGACGCCGGTCTTTGCAGCGGTGAAGGAGAAGCATCCGGAGATCACGATTTTCGGCGGAGCGAATTCATCCTCCTATGCGGGCGCCATCAGTGGAGCGCTGGTGGATGCGTTAGACGGCAAGAACTTTGGCGTACTGCCGAACATGGGTCAGGATACCACGGTGGTGAACTGGTATGAGACCGACACCTTTATGGACGCCTGTAAGCTGATGCACGAGTGGTATGAGGCAGGCTATGTGTCCGCGGACTTTGCAACCTGTACGGATCCCGGCGAGTCCCTGATGCGCGCGGGCAATCTGTTTTCCTTTATCACCTACGGCAAACCGAACAGTAAGGCGGAGAAGGACGCCATGACCGGCTACGACACGACCTGCATCAAGGTGACGCCGGATGTCTGCTACACACAGACCACCAATGCGCTTCTCTATGGTATTTCCAGCAACTCCGAGGATCCGGAGAAGGCCATGATCCTGTTGAACTGGATCTATGCGACAAAGGAAGCGAACGACCTGTTGAACTGGGGAATCGAGGGCAAGGATTATGTTGTGCAGGAGGACGGAACGATCGATTATCCGGAAGGCGTGACAGCTGAGACCGCCGGATACCATCAGGATTACGGCTGGGCGCAGATGAATCAGTACAACAGCTATGTCTGGACCGGAAACGCCCCGGATGTGTGGGAGCAGTATCAGCAGATCCGTGACGGCGCGACCGTGTCAAAAGCATACGGCTTCTTCTTTGATACGACGCCGGTGCTTAATGAGATCGCGGCTCTGACATCGGTCAGCGACGAGTATTTATTTACGATCACCAGCGGCTCGGTGGATCCGGAGACGGCCATCGCGGAGTTCAACGAAAAGCTCTATAGCGCGGGTCTTCAGACCGTCATGGACGAGAAGCAGGCGCAGCTGGACGCGTGGCTGGCGGAGCAGTAAGCCATTAAAGTGAATGAAAATGAAGGAAAGGAATGGTGACAGGTTTGAAGAAGAATAAGAAAAAAGAAAAACTGACCTGGGTGCAGTTTAAGCAGTATATCCCGCTTTATCTGATGCTGCTTCCTGCACTGATCTACTTATTTATCAATAACTATATCCCGATGACGGGGATTGTGGTCGCCTTTAAAAAGTACAGTAAGAAAAAGGGAATCTACGGCAGCGACTGGAACGGGCTGGAGAATTTCGAGTACCTGTTTAAAAATGACGCGGGTCTGATCATCCGGAACACCCTGCTGTACAATATCGTATTTATCGTGCTCGGCATGGTGGTCGGCGTGACGCTTGCCATCCTGATCACGGATGTTTTATCGAAGCGGTTAAAGAAGCTGTATCAGAGCGCGATCATGCTTCCGTTTCTGATTTCGATCGTGATTGTCAGCTATATCGTGTTCGCCTTCTTAAGCGTGGAAAACGGTATGATCAACAACAGTCTCTTAAAGCCTCTGGGGCTATCGCCGGTACAATGGTATGCGGAACCGAAATACTGGCCTTTTATTCTGACGTTTGTAAATATCTGGAAGGGATGCGGCTACGGAACCCTGATCTATATCGCGGGAATCGTGGGCATCGATCCCTCCTTCTATGAGGCGGCAAGGCTGGACGGCGCTACCAGATGGCAGCAGATCACAAAGATCACGATCCCATGTCTCGTCCCGTCCCTGATCACGATGACGATGTTAAGCCTCGGGCGTATCTTCGCTTCGGATTTCGGTCTGTTCTACCAGGTGCCCCAGAACTCCGGCGCGCTGTTTTCCGTGACGCAGACCATCGATACCTACGTGTACCGCGCCCTGATCTCCTCCGGCGGAATCGGACGTTCCGCGGCGGCTGGTTTTTTCCAGTCTGTGGTGGGATTTGCGCTGGTAATGGGTGCGAACGCGCTGGTGCGTAAGATCAGCCGCGAAAACGCGATGTTCTAGGGAGGGAGGATACTATGATACACTCAAAAGCAAATCGAAGATATCAGGTTATTATCAATATTGTTCTGCTGCTGGTGACCGTGATCATGATCGCGCCGCTGGTGCTTTTGTTTATGTCTTCCGTCTCATCGGAGGCATCACTGTTAAATAACGGATATTCCTTCTGGCCGGAGGAATTCAGTATGGCGGCCTATCAGTATATCCTGGCAAACGGACAGACGATTTTCCGGGCATACGGCGTGACGGTGGTTGTGACGGTCGTGGGAACGGTGATCAACCTGCTGCTCTGCTCCATGGCAGCCTACTCGCTGTCGATCCAGAAGCTGCCGTTCCGGAATATCATCAGCTTTTTTATCTTCTTTACCATGCTGTTCAACGGCGGTCTTGTCCCGTCTTACCTGATGTGGACCAGCACCTTCCATATTAAAAATACGATCTGGGCGCTGATCGTGCCAAACTTTTTGTGCGGCGCGATGAACATTATCCTGATCCGTACCTACTTTATGACCAGCATCCCGGAGGCGCTCTATGAGGCGGCGAAGATCGACGGGGCCTCCTACCTGTACATATTCCGCAAGATCGCGGTGCCCATGGGCGTGCCGATCTTCGTGACCGTGGGACTGTTTTCCGGACTTGGGTATTGGAATGACTGGACCAATGGTTTATACTATATCAATGATGCGAAGCTTTACAGCATCCAGACGCTGCTGAATAAGATGATCCAGGATATCCAGGCGCTGCAGGCCAATGCGACGGCGGCGTCAAGCGGCGCGGCAATGCAGATCCCGACCGTCAGCGTGCGTATGGCCATCGCCTTCGTGGCGCTGGCGCCGATCCTTATAATCTACCCGTTCCTGCAGAAATACTTTGCGGAAGGTATCGCGATGGGGGCTGTGAAGGGCTAAACGGTATGGGGTATCATCCCATACATGAGCGGAGCGCTAAGACGGCGTTCTCAGGAAGGAGAAAAAGAATATGGCAGTTTTTCAGTGTAATGTAATCTCGTATGTACTGACAAGAACGGTGGACATCACCGTGATCATCCCGAGCACCACGATCCCGGAGTCCATGGCGACCATGATGGGAAATACGGACGCCCCGGCGCCGAGCCATGTGGTGAAGGAAAAATATCCGGTGCTCTATCTGCTGCACGGCATGGGAAATAATCATGCGCAGTGGCGCGGATATACAAATGTAGAGCTGTTTGCGGAGGAGCGCAACATCGCGGTGGTCATGATTTCCGGGGAAAACAAATTTTACCGGGATGCGCCGGACGGAGACAAATTCTTTGATTTTGTCGCAAAGGAAGTGCCGGAGTTTGTGACGAATTACTTCCCGATCTCCGACGCGCCGGAGCACAGCTATATCGCGGGGCTCTCCATGGGCGGCTACGGCGCGCTGCTGCACGGATTTTCCCACCCGGAGCGCTTCGCGGCCATCGGATCCTTCTCCGGCGCGGTGATGCCGGCGGAGGTAAACGGCGCGGTGAATCCGGACATCGACGTCACCTGCCTGGCAAAGGCGGCGCTTGACGGCGGAAAGAAGGTCCCGCCGCTCTATATCTCCTGCGGGGAGGATGATTTCCTGATCCAGCTGAACACAGAGTTTGTCAATATGTTAAAAGAGCATCACGCGGATGTGACCTGGGTTCCGGTGCCCGGATTTATGCACGAGTGGCGATTCTGGAACCAGCAGATCGAGGCATTCCTGGACTGGATCCCCCGGACGGACGGCTATGCGGCTCAGGGAAAGCGGCAGATCTGAGAAATGAGACAAAAGTGACATGGAAACCGGAAAAATGTGACTATGCGTGCCGGAAAAAAATGCTATAATAAAGATATTAAAATGACGATGGAGGAAGAGAAGATGGAACACACATTTTGTTACAATCCGGAGAGCGCGGTGGTGACCACCACAAAAGGTAAGGTGCGGGGATATGTCTATGACAATATTTCTATCTTTAAGGGAATCCCTTACGCGAAGGCGGAGCGTTTCCACGCGCCGGAGCCCATGGATCCGTGGGACAATGTGCTCGAGGCGACGAGCTATGGGTTTGTCTGCCCGCTTTTAGATTCGGAGTCAAAGCCGAACGGGGAGCTGATGGTACCGCACCGCTACTGGGTGATGAATGAGAACTGCCAGAACTTAAACGTGTGGACGCCGGCCTGCGACGATACAAAGCGCCCGGTGCTGGTATGGCTGCACGGCGGCGGCTATGAGGCGGGATCCGCGATCGAGCAGATCGCTTATGAAGGCGAGAACATGTGCCGGATCGGGCAGGTTGTCGTCGTGTCCGTCAATCACAGACTGAATATCTTAGGATACTGTGATCTTTCCGCGTTCGGGGCGGAGTACGAGAATTCCGGCAACGCGGGTACCGCGGATATCGTGGCGGCGCTGCAGTGGGTAAAGGACAATATCGCGGCCTTCGGCGGCGACCCGGCGAATGTGACGGTCTTCGGACAGTCTGGCGGCGGCGCGAAGGTGACGACGCTCTTACAGACGCCGGCAGCGGACGGCCTGTTCGCGAAGGGGATCAACATGAGCGGCGTGATCGGCCCGGTGCTCGCGGACGCGGAAGGCAGCGGCGAGGACATGGTGCGCGCGATGATGGCGGAGCTTAAGATCGACGATGTGAAGGAGCTCGAGAAGGTTCCGTATGCAGCGTTGGCGGACGCTTACAAGAAGGTAAAACCGCAGCTGATGGCAGATGGGAAAAACGTGGGCTGCAAGCCGTTCCCGAATGCATATTATGTGGGAACGCCGGAGAAGCACGGCTTCCGCGCAGAGAGCGCACACATTCCGATGATGATCGGAAGCGTGTTCGGGGAATTTACCTCCTTTGCGCCGACCTCCTACCGCAGGGATCAGCTGACCGCAGAGGAAGGCGAGGCGATGGTGAAGGAGTTCTTCGGGGAAGAGCAGGCGGCGGAGCTGTTACCGCTGTTTAAAGCCGCTTACCCGGAGCGCAATCCGGTGGACCTGCTGGTGCTTGACTTTGTCTTCCGCTCACCGGAGAAGGACTACATTGAGAAGCGCAGCGCATTAAACGAGTGTACATACGCGTACCTGTTCAACCAGGATCTGCCGGTAGACGGCGGCCGGACGCCGTGGCACTGCTCGGATATCCCGTATTTCTTCCACAATACGGAGCTTGTGCCGGTGACGCAGGAGCCGGGAGTGACGGAGAAGCTTGAGAATCAGATCTTCCAGAGCGTGATGGCGTTTGCGCGTACCGGATGCCCGGACAACGATGCGATCCCGCACTGGCCGGCAAGCAGCGCGGATGTGGAGAATACGATGGTATTTGACGCGGATACGAAGCTGCGCCCTGATTTTGACAAGGAGCTGATGCCTCTGTTTACGAAGTACATGGGACCGATTTTCATGAAAAATATGCAGCGGATGATGGGGAATGTACAGCATTAAGAGCTGATATTTCTTGACGGAACGCTGTGGATACAGTAGGATAGAAGTACGGGAAGATTCCCTGTTCCGGCCTGGTCCGGGACAGGGAATTTATCATAAGGAAAGAAGGAGGAACGGTATGGAGTTACGTGTCGATCTGAAGGCAAAGCCATTTTATCTGAATGACGAACAGATTGGCTGGGTGAAGGAAACGATTGAGGGAATGACGTTCGACGAGAAGATCGGACAGCTGTTTTTGTTTATGTCAATGGGTACGGAGCCGGCGTCCGTCCGCATTGACGCGATGGAGAAGATCGGGCTGCGTCCGTGCGGGCTGCTGCTGCGCGGCGCATCCTCGAAGAATATCCGGGAAAAGATTGCGGATTTTCAGAATTTTTATCCGATTCCGCTGTTTATCGCAGGTGATCTGGAGCGCGGCGCGTCGAATATGATCGAGGACGGCACGGCCTGCGGCCATGAGCTCGAGATCAGCGCGACGAATGACCCGGAGCTGGCCTATCAGGAGGGGCTCTGCTGTGCGAAGGAGTGTGCTGCGGTCGGAACGAACTGGAATTTCGGCCCGGTGATCGATATCGATTATAATCCGTATAATCCGGTCACAAATGTGCGTACCTTTGGTTCCAATCCGGAGCATGTCCTGACATTTGCACGCCGGGCGGCACAGGGGATGCGGGACGGCGGTCTGATTCCGTGCATCAAGCACTGGCCGGGTGACGGTGTGGACGGGCGCGACCAGCATTTCCTTTCCTCCGTGAACAGCTTAAGCGTGGAGGAGTGGGATAAGACCTACGGTATGGTATATCAGGGCATGATCGACGACGGCATCGAGACGGTCATGACGGCGCATATCATGCAGCCGGCCTACACCAGGTATTTCAGCCCGGATGTAAAGGATGAGGACATTCTGCCGGCGTCCTTAAGCGTGGAGCTCAATCAGAAGCTTCTGCGGGAAAAGATGGGCTTTAACGGGCTGATCATCACGGATGCGACGAGCATGGTCGGTTTTACCGAGGTGCTGCCGAGAAGACTGGCGGTTCCGATGTCGATCGCGAACGGCGCTGATATTTTCCTGTTCACGCGCGATATGGAGGAAGATTTTACATACATGAAGAAGGGCGTCGAGGACGGCATTCTTACGATGGAGCGCGTGGACGAGGCGCTCACCAGGATCCTGGGATTAAAAGCAAAGATGAACCTCCATGCAAAGAAGGCGGACGGCACGCTGGTACCGCCGGAGAGCGCGCTGGAGATCTTTGAGAAAAAAGAAGGCCAGAAGCTCGCGAAGGAGATCGCGGACAAGGGGATCACGCTGGTGAAGGATACCCAGAACCTGCTGCCGCTCTCCGTGGAGAAGCATAAGCATATCTTTATGGTTCCGATCGGGGATACGCCGAATTACCACAATGCGCGCGGCGGATTTGCGGAATATTTTAAGAAGAAGATGGAAGAAAAGGGCTTTGTCGTGACCTGCTATGACGGCAGCGATGAGATGAAGCAGGAGATCGGCAAGAGTAAGATCAGCGAGTTTACACAGAAATACGACGCGCTGCTGTACTTCTGCAATGTCTCGACGAGCGGGTCGGACAGCGCGGCGCGGATCACCTGGCCGGGACTTCGCGTCACGATGCCGAATCTGATACGCGAGCTGCCGACGCTGATGGTGTCGATCGACAATCCGTACCATCTGATCGATGCGCCGAGGATCGCGACCTACATCAACGCGTACACCTCGGAGGAGATCGTCGTCGATACGCTGGTCGAAAAGCTGGTCGGAGAGAGCGAATTTAAGGGGGTATCTCCGATCAACGCGTTTGCCGGGATCTATAACGCAGATAAATAAGAGAAAAAGGGGCTGTCTTTTCTCATTTTTATGGATTATTTTAGGAAATCGTGAAAAACCTGTTTGACATTCTTTGTCGACATGTTATAATAATGCTGTAAAAATGAAACGCGGTTTTATATTATGAAACTCAAGTTCAAGGAGGAGGAATCAGACAATGGGAAAGAAAGTTGTTACATTTGGTGAGATCATGCTTCGTCTTGCGCCGGAGGGATATTACCGGTTTGTGCAGGCGACGAGCTACGGCGCGACCTACGGCGGCGGCGAGGCGAATGTCGCGGTGTCGCTGGCGAATTACGGGCTGGATGTGAGCTTTGTGACGAAGCTGCCGAAGCATGAGATCGGGCAGGCAGGTGTGAATGCACTGCGTCAGTACGGGGTGGATACATCCGATATCGTGCGCGGCGGAGACCGGGTCGGTATCTATTTCCTGGAGAAGGGCGCGAGCCAGAGACCGTCGAAGGTGGTTTATGACCGTGCGGGCTCCTCGATCGCGACGGCGACGACAGAGGATTTCGACTGGAATAAGATTTTTGAGGGCGCGGACTGGTTCCACTTTACCGGGATCACGCCGGCGCTCGGCGATAATGTGGCTGCCATCTGCTTAGAGGCATGCAAGGCTGCAAAGGAGAGAAACATCACGGTCAGCTGCGACTTAAATTACCGCAACAAGCTGTGGTCAAAGGAGAAGGCCGGACAGGTGATGGGTGAGCTCTGCAAATACGTGGATGTGTGCATCTCCAACGAGGAGGATGCGAACGACGTCTTCGGTATCAAATCCGAGGGTACCGAGGTGACGGCAGGCGAGCTGAACAAGGAAGGCTACAGGGAGGTTGCACAGAAGCTGACCGACCGCTTTGGCTTTAAGCGCGTTGCGATCACGCTGCGGACCTCGATTTCCGCAAATGACAACCGCTGGGCGGCGATGCTGTATCAGGACGGCGAGAGCTATTTCTCCAAGGAGTATCTGATGCATATCGTGGACCGCGTCGGCGGCGGCGATTCCTTTGGCGGCGGCCTGATCTATGCCTGCTTAAATGACTATGATCCGCAGGCGACCATCGAGTTCGCGGTGGCGGCAAGCTGTCTGAAGCATTCGATCGAGGGCGATTTCAATATGGTCGGCGTCGACGAGGTGAAGAAGCTGGCCGGCGGAGACGCATCCGGACGCGTGCAGAGATAGGGATACATAGCGGATTCTCCGGCGGATCTGATCGGGCACGGCGGAATCTGAGACGGAGAACAGGGAGACAGACGAATGAGAGAAGAGGGCGCTGTGATCTTAGGATTACAGCGTCCTTTTGGATATACCGGAGCATACAGCGGTCATATTGTAATAATATACAAAAAATCATTCCGTATACTGTGATAATTTTTACAAAAAATGATTAAGTTGCAAAATTTACGGACAAAATGATAAAAAACGTGGTAAAATAATAATAAGTGTTGACATCCTGCGGAAATGTCTATCAGTTACAGGTTGACTGGATCATCAGTAAGGAAAGGAGAGTCGGAAGTATGTTTGAAATTGGAGAGTATATTGTGTATGGAGTGAAAGGCGTTTGTCAGATTGAAGATATCACCCATATAGACATTTCCGGAGCAGATAAGGACCGCTTATATTATGTACTTGCTCCGCTTGGCGGCGGAGGCAGGATTTATGCACCGACGGATAATCAGAAGATCACGATGCGCAGAGTGATCACAAAGGAGGAGGCGAGCCAGCTGATCCGGGATCTGCCAAAGATCGAGCTTCTGCTGGTGCCCGATGACAAGCAGCGGGAAGCGAAGTATAAGGAAGCGTTAAATACCTGTGATTACCGTGTCTGGGTCAGCATCGTAAAGACGCTTCATCTTCGTAAAAAGGAGCGGATTGCCCAGGGAAAGAAGATCACTGCGCTGGATGAACGGTATATGAGGACTGCGGAAAATGAGCTCTACAGTGAGCTTTCCCTGACGCTTGGCGTACCAAAGGACGAGCTGGAGGATTATATCAGAGGACAGCTGAATACGACGTGAAAAAAGAGGGAGCGCGCTCCCTCTTTTTGTGTGCGGTTTTTGGATTCTGCGCAGGTCAGACGGCAGCATCCGAATCAGACGGGCTGCTGTCTTGACGCCTGACTCACTGCGAGCAGCTTCTGACGCATCTCGTCTTCAATGCGGACGAGCTCTTCCTCGGCGCTTCGCCGCTTCGCGCGGCCGTCCTCCTGGATCTTTAAGACTTCATCCAGGGTGGAGATCAGCGTCTTGTTGGTCGCGGTCAGTGTCTCGATATCGACGATGCCGCGCTCGCTCTCGCGTGCAGTCTCGATGGTGGCGGTCTTTAAGGTCTCGGCGTTTTTGCGCAGCAGCGCATTGGTCATGTCCGTCACCTCGCGCTGTGCCTTTGCGGCCTCGCTGGAGTGATTTAACCCGATCGCGATCACCATCTGGCTCTTCCAGAGAGGAATAGTATTTACAAGTGTAGACTGAATCTTCTCTGACATTGCCGTGTCGTTGCTCTGGATCAGACGGATCTGCGGCGCCATCTGCATCGAGATCGTCCGTGTCAGCTCCAGGTCGTAGATCTTTTTCTCGAAGCGCTCGCACATGGCGGCAAAATCATTGGCTGCCTGGGTGTCCTCGGGAAGGCCGCTCTGCTCCGCCTTCTGCAGCAGCGCGGGGAGCTCGGTGCCCCTGGCCGCAGCAAGCTTTTGCTTGCCGGCGAGGATATACATGGAGAGCTCCTTGAAGTAATTCAGGTTCAGCTCGTACATTTTGTCTAACATGGCGGCATCCTTTAACAGGGTCACCTGGTGATCTTCCATGACTTTGCAGATCCGGTTGATGTTTGCTTCGGCCTTGTCGTATTTTACTTTGAGGTTATCCAGCTTGTTGCCGGTTTTTTTGAAAAAGCCGAAAAGGCCCTTTTCCTCTTCCTCGTCAAACTCCTTTAACTCGGTCACGACATCTGTCAGCATCTGTCCGATCTCGCCCATATCCTTGGTGCGGACATTGTTTAAGGCATTTTCGGAAAAATCGGCGATCTTTTTCTGACTGCCCGCGCCGTAGCGCATGACCAGCTGCGTGTCGGAGATATCGATCTGCGCGGCGAAATCGTCCACCATTTTCTGTTCCTCCGGCGTCAGCACAACCTCGGGCACCTTCGGCGCCGCTTCCACAGGCGGATTTGGGGCTTTTGCCGCCGGTGCGTCAGCCGCTCCCCCGAAGGGATCGAGCGTCAGTGTCGGAGTCGGGGATTCCTTTAACATGTCGTCTAAATTACTGCTCATCTGCTTTTCCTCCATCTGCATTCTCTATATCTGCTTTTTCTGTATCTGCTTTTTCTGTATCTGTTTTCTGTGCCGCAAAGTCCATGTCCCTTGTCAGGCCCTCTCTGGCCAGCATGGTTTTTAAAACCTGCGCATCTGTGGTCGCGTCAAAGACCGCGTCCTGGAACAGGTTGTTTAACAGCTCGGTAAACGCCTGATTGATTGTGTCAAGCGTGTTTTCGATCTCGGATTTGGCTTTTATAATCTCGTCGCCCGGCGCGCTGATCTGATCAAAATCCGCATAGGCGTCCACGAGCTTTAAGGTGGTGGGCAGATAATATTCCATCAGCTTGTGGATCCGGGGAATCTGCTCGGGATGCTCTCTGATATTGTCAAAAATATCTTTCAGCAGATGCTCTAACCGGAAGAGTCTGGCGGAGATCACCTCCCCTTCAATCTGATCGTTTAATTCCCGCAGCCTGCGGACATATTCCATCCCCTCGGCCATGATGGCATTCAGCTCGGAAGATACCGCCGCGTCACTTTCTGCGGAGCCGTCCGCCTGATCCGCTCCGACGGCTCCCGCGACGTGTCCTTTGCCGCCGCCTGAGAGCCGCGCTTCCTCCTCGCGCCGTCTGCGCTCGTTTTCCGCAGCCAGGTACTGCCGGAAGACGACGTTGTTAAACATGAAGCAGGTTTTCTGCTCGTCCAGATGGCCTTCCGGGAAAATTCCGGCGTTTAAGATTCTCTGCAGCTCCTTTGCGACGAAGGCTTCGGGCTTTCCGGTGCCGAGCGCAAGTTCGGAGATCTGTACGAACATCCGGCTGTCACAGAGGCTGGCATAGCGCTTCGCATGCCGCAGAAGGCGCTGCTGCCGGATGCCGAATCCGAACAGACCGAGAAAAACTGCCAGAAAGAGCACCAAAAACAGACACATGGCGAGCGGGATATCCGGTGTTACCGTCGATCCCATAAGCAGAAGCGCTGTAAAACCGGCTCCGATCCCGCCGAAAATCTGCCAGAGAACGCCGGAAACCCGGCCGACCTGCCGCATCGGAATAAAGGAGGCCGCGGTCATGTATCCTGCCTGCTGCTGTTTCTGCATCTGCCGCTGCTGCTTCAGCTGTATTTCCCGCTGCCGCCGCTGCTGTCGGAGCGAAGCCTCCTGCATCTGCCGCTGCTGCCGCTTTGTCTGCTCGGCCTGCCGCCGCATCTGCGCATCCTGCCGGCGTCTGCTGGCTTCTTCCTGCTGCCGCTGCTGCCTGAGCCGCTCTGCTTCCTGCTGCTGTTTCAGCTGAGCCTCCCGCCGCAGCCGCTCGGCCTCCTGCTGCTGTTTCAGCTGAGCCTCCCGCCGCAGCCGCTCGGCCTCCTGCTGTCGCTGGAACCGGGCCTGCCGCTCTGCTTCCTGCTGCTGCCAGGCATCGCTTTGCTGCCATGCCGTGTTTTGCTGCTTCGCCTGTCCGTTTTGCTGCTGCCAGGCGGTGCGGTTCTGAGTTCCGGCCTGTCGTTGTGCCTGTCCTGAGTTCCCGGCCTGTCGTTGTGCCTGTCCTGAGCTCCCGGCCTGTCGTTGTGTCTGTCCTTGCGCCTGACCTGTGTTCCCGGCCTGTCGTTGTGCCTGTCCTGAGCTCCCGGTCTGCGGCCCTGCGGATCCGTATCTTGTCTGCTGTCTGCTGTCCGCCGTCCAGCCGGTCTTTCTGCCTTTTATGTCGGGCCCCAGCGCCTGCTGCCACAGCGGGATATCCGTCTGATCTGTTCCGCCGGAAGCCTGTCCGCCGCTTTGAGCGTGAGAGGACCAGGGGCCGGATCCCTCCGGCTGAATATGTATCCCCACCTCGTCCAAGGTGGCGTTCACCGTCTGGGAGACCAGGCGGTTCAGCGTCTGAAAATTCCCGTTCTGAAGGGCGTCCGTCAGAGCATCCTTCATCTGATCGCCTATATTATTGTAATTATATTTGTCACTCATGATATCAAAAGACCTCGTGATCCAGAAAGATAACTTTATTATCACATATCGGCCTTTTGTCTGCAACTATTTCTTTTCTTAATTCCGGCGTGCACGGCGGGGGCCGCCGGCTCACACCTCCTTCTGACGAAGCTCTGCGGCAACCATCAGGATGGCGGTAATTCCCGCTGCGAGGTCGGCGATCGGCCCGGCGTACATGATGCCGTCAATCCCGAGAAAGAGCGGGAAGAGCAAAAGCAGGGGCAGCAGAAAAATGATCTGCCTGGTCAGGGAGAGAAAGACGCCGCGCTTTGGTTTGCCGATCGCGGTAAAGAAATTTGAGGTGATCGGCTGCAGGAAATTTAAAAACGTAAAAAACAGGTATATGTGAAAATAGCGGACCGCAAACAGGTAGTATTCCTCCGAGCCGTTGCCGAAGATGGAGATAATCTGGCGCGGCGCAAACTGGAACAGGAAAAACGCCGTCAGCGCCAGCACGAACCCGCAGCCGGCTGCATGCAGGTAAGCTGTCCGGACCCGGTCGTATTTTTTCGCGCCGTAATTGAAGCTGACGATCGGCTGCAGCCCCTGGGAAATCCCGATGATGAAGGATAGAAACACCTGGTTTACCTTTGTGATGATACCGGCGCAGGCGATCGGAACAGACTCGCCGTAGACGGAGAGCGAGCCGTAGTATTTTAGCGACTGATTCATCACGATCTGGACGAGCATCATCGCGACCTGATTGGAAAAGGGCGCGGCGCCGAGCGAAAGAATCGTAAGCAGGGTATCCCGTCTGGGGATCAGATGGACGCGCCGGATGGTGACGGTCTTCGCATGCGACAGAAACCACAGGGCAAGTCCCGCGGAGAACATCTGACCGATTACGGTTGCGGCGGCTGCGCCGGCCATGCCCCACTGAAAAACAAAGACGAACAGGGCGTCGAGAATCGTGTTGATCACCGCGCCGGTCAGATTGCAGAGCATGGCGATTTTCGGGCGTCCGTCCGCACGGATCAGATGCGCGCTGCCGGTGGTTAGGATCAGGAATGGAAATCCGAAGGAAACGATTCTCGTATAGACCCTCGCATAGGGGAGCACGGCGTCCGGCGATCCGAAGGCGGCCAGCAGCGGATCCAGAAAGAGCTGGGAAATCACGCAGAGGACGACGCCGCAGCCAAAGAGCATAACCGCCGCGTTCCCGAGATAACCGACCGCTTTTTCGTGCTCCCCTCTTCCCATGCTGAGGTTAAAGGAGGAGGCGCCGCCCACCCCGAAGAGCAGCGCGAGCGCTAAGCAGGAGATCGAAAGCGGAAACGAAATATTGGTGGCCGCGTTTCCGAGCTCGCCGACGCTTCTCCCGATAAAAAACTGGTCGACGATGTTGTAAAGAGAGCTCACCAGCATAGCGACGATGCTGGGAATGGTAAACTGCAGCAAAAGCCGGTCGACGGATGCAAAGCCGAGCGGATTTGGTCTGCCTGTCTTTGGTTCTGTGGTCTGTGTATGAGAATTCATAGGGTACCTCATTTCGTTGCTGTTTTTTCTTCTACGTTTGCCGCCATGCGCTCCAGAAGCCCGGCCAGGATGTCCTGTTCCTCTTCTGAAATGTGATCGAGCAGTATGGCGCTCCATTCTTTTTTTGCCTGCCGGATGGGACCGGCGGTGTCATGTCCGCGTCCGGTCAGCCATACGCGGTTGCATCTGCGGTCTTCGGAATCCTGGCTGCGGATGACCAGGCCTTTGTCGCAGAGGGACCGGACGATCCGGGTGACGGCGGATTTGTCGATGGAGAGCTCCGCTGCGATCTCGTCCTGTGTGCGCCCTTCCTCCCGCTGCAGATAAAACAGAACCGGGTATTCCGCGGAAGAGATGCCGAATTCTTTCAGTGCCCTCGTATAGTGGGACTGCGCCCGGCGGTGCAGAATGGAGATCAGTCTGCCGATTGGTCTTGTCATGGTATCGTTCCTCCGTCTGAGTAGTATTTTAGAAGAGTATACGGCATATTAGTTGATTTGTCAACTAATTGGGCGGGATGAAAAAACGGAGACGAAAAAAAGATCGCCTTCGGGAGGGAAAACGATCTTTTTAGAAACACAGGGGTGTTTCGTAGAGTTTATATATTCCACGAAACCCGTGCTTTTATCTGTAAACACATGCTATAGTCTACAGCAACTTTACAAGCTTGTCAACAGCCAAATTTCTGGAACACAATGGCTGTGTGCCTGTAAATGATACAAAAGACGAGGAGGAACATCATGGCGAGAAAGGGAAATAACATTTATCTGCGCAATACCGGAAAGTGGGAGGGACGGTATGTCAAAGGAAGGGCGCCGGACGGAAGAATACGATACGGCTATGTTTCCGGAAGCACTTATGAAGAGACGAGGAAGAAACGGGACGCGGCGGCAATGGCATATGAAAGCGCAAAGGAGACCGCGGCCGGTCCGGAGGGGCGGCTTTTGTTTTCCACGCTGTCCATGGAATGGCTGAAGGGACGCGAACTGTTTTTAAAAGAAAGCAGCATCGCCAAATACCGGAATATTTTAATCCGGTACCTGCTTCCATGGTTTGGCGGAAAATATGTGACGGAAATCACAAAGGAGGACGTCTCACAGCATATCACATGGCTGCTCACAGAAGGGGGAGCGCACGGGGACGGTCTGTCCGCAAAGATGATCCGAAGCGTGATTTCGGTTTTTAAATCTGTGACAGAGTACGCCGGGGACTCCAGGAATATCCGGGTCGTGACATTCGGCAGATTTCCACTCAGGGAACAGAAAAAGCAGCTTCGTGTATTCAGTGTAAAGGAACAGCAGCAGCTGGAGACATGTCTGCTCTCCGATCTGCGTTCGGACCGGCTGGGCATCCTGCTCTGCCTTTATACGGGAATCCGGCTCGGCGAGCTGTGTGCCCTGAAATGGGGCGATATTTCATTCGAAAACAGAAAGATGCACATTCATGCAACCATGACAAGAATCCAGATACAGGGCGATCCGGACCGCAGGACAAAGGTGATCACCACGCCGCCCAAAAGCACATGCTCTGTCCGGGAGATCCCGCTTCCATCCGATCTCTTCGGTCTTTTAAAGGAAATGGAAATGCCGGCGGATACCTATGTGCTTACCGGAGCCCGTGATATCTATGTGGAACCACGGACAATGGAAAACCGCTTTAAGGCCATCGTAAAAACATGCGGGATTGCGGATGCAAATTTTCACGCACTGCGTCACCCGTATGTCAAGCCCACGACAAAAAAATTTACAACTTTTTTTGAGGGTTTCCGGGCAGCCGCATAGCTGCCCGTAGCTACTTAATACGGTATTCATGGCTCA
>CANRSX010000021.1 GCA_947642555.1 uncultured Roseburia sp.
TGGAGATAGGGGGACTCGAACCCCTGACCTATGCGTTGCGAACGCATCGCTCTCCCAGCTGAGCTATATCCCCAAAGTGGAAACAAGGGGGCTCGAACCCCTGACCTCTCGCGTGTGAGGCGAGCGCTCATCCCGGCTGAGCTATGTTTCCGCTTCCATGTTCTCCATTATAACACGTTGCGCACAGAATGCAAGACCAAATTGTATATTTTTTTCAAAAAGTTCAGCCATGCATCGCAAAACGGGTGAATCGTGCTCGCACGAATGAGCACGTTCTGCGATGCATGAGCAGAGCGCTCGTATATGAGCAAAAGTAAGCTGCGTCAGCAGCGAAGAGCGCTGTAAGCGCGGTTTTGCGAATGGCTCGGGCTGAACTTTTATATAAAAAGTTTAATCAGATATGCAGAATTGCTGTCGCCAGCCCGAAGTAGATCAGAAGCGAAAGCGCATCTACAATCGTCGTGATAAACGGCGACGACATCACAGCGGGGTCAAATCCCAGCCGTTTTGCAAAGATCGGAAAGGTACAGCCCACCATTTTCGCAAACACCACCTCGATTAACAGCGTTAAGCTGATCACGACATTGACCGCGAGCGTGACGCCTTTTACCCCGAGGAGAAGCCGGTCGACAAGCAGCATTTTTGCAAAATTCACCAGCGCGAGCGTCCCGCCGCAGCAGAGCCCGACCCGCATCTCCTTAAACACCACGCGGAAAATATCGTTCCGCTCGATCTCATTTAAGGAAAGCGCGCGGATGATCGTGACATTCGCCTGCCCGCCCGTATTTCCGCCGGTGTCCATCAGCATCGGAATGAAGGAGGTGAGGATGATCATCGCGGAGAGCTTGTCCTCAAACGAGGTGATGATCATTCCCGTCAGCGTCGCGCTGATCATTAAGAGCAGAAGCCACGGGATACGCGACCGGTAGGTCTCAAACACGCCGATCTTTAAATACGGCTTCTCCGAGGTATGGACGATTGCGTTCATCTTGTGGATATCCTCAGTGTTCTCCTCCTGCAGGACGTCCATCGCGTCGTCGACTGTGATGATCCCGACCAGCCGGTTTTCCATATCGACCACCGGAAGCGCCAGGAAATTATATTTGTCGAACAGCCCGACCGCGACCTCCCTGTCATCGTGCGTCCTTACGCTGATCAGGTTGGTTTCCATAAATTCTTCGATCCGGTCCTCATAATCGTGCAGCAGAAGCTCCCGGACCGTCGTCACGCCGATTAAGCGCTTCGACTCGTCGGTCACATAACAGGTATAGATCGTCTCCTTGTCCACACCGGTCCGGCGGATCCGCTTAAACGCATCCTGAACCGTATTGTCCCGCTTTAAATTCACGAACTCCGGCGTCATGATCGACCCCGCGCTGTCCTCCGGATATTCCAGCAGCTTATTGATCGACACCCTGGTCTGCGGATCCGTATTTTTTAAAATACGCTTCACGATCGTCGCCGGCATCTCCTCAATGATATCCACCGCGTCGTCGAGATAGAGCTCATCGAGCACCTCGCGAAGCTCGGTGTCAGAAAATGCCAGGATGATATCCTCCTGCGTGTCGGCGTCAAACTCGACAAACGTCTCCGCCGCTTTCTCCTTCGGGAGCAGCCGGAAAAACATCACCTGCTGCCGCACCTTAAATTCCTCTAAAAGCGCCGCGATATCCGCCGGATTTTCCTCGGCGAGTATGGACTTTAACTCAGTAAAACGCTTTTCTTCGTAGAGCCGTTCCATCTGTTCCGTCATCTCCCGCATCTCCATACGCGCCTGCCTCCTTTTCTCAATCCTCTCTCCATGCCTGCGGCCCGGCCTGCTGATCCTCCCCGCCTCTCGCGCCAGCGGGCATGCGGCCCGCCATCGTCTGGCCCGGGAGCCCGGCGCCGCGCATTCCGATGCTGAGCCGGGCTCCCGGCTCACAGCCGGTAGATCCGGATCCCCTCAAACTGCCGCAGCAGCCCGAGCATACAGTTCATCGGAGCGGTATCCTTATCCTGCTCCTCCGCCGGCAGCCCGGCATAATGGGCCGCCGCCGTCTCCGCTGTGATCTCTCCGTCAGACATCAGGGCATGGATGCGCTTTCTCTCGCGCTCCGCCTTTGTGGCGTAATCCGTTCCGTATCGCCAGCCCATGTCATGATGCTCCCTCAGCCATCTCTCGTGCTCTAACGGGCCGATCACCGCCATGTCCTCTTCCGTAAACTCCCTCACCATCTCAAACCCGACCGGCTGGTCGGTATAAAAGCAGCCGACCGCGTCGAGATAGCGCGCGAACGCCTTCGCCTGCCCGATATTGAACAGCTGATATTCCAGCGAAAGCGCTGCGAACTCCTCCTCCATCCGCTCCGCCACCCCGGGCTTTAACTCTCTGCCCTGATACGCGTATCTGCCGTTTAACGCGACTGCAAACTGATAGAGATGAAGGAAATTGCTGTCCGAGAGAAACCGGTGCTTCTTCTCATACTGCGCCGGGGAAAGCTTCGTCTCAACCGTAAGCGTCAGCGGCTGCATGTCCACGATCTTCTTAATATCCCCGAGAAATGTATTTTCATGCACCATCGACGCATATGCCTTCAGCGCAGGCTTTTTCTCCGGATCCGTTTTATCCCAGGCGGCATACTGCTGTTCATAGCAATCGATTTTTTCCCGCTCCGCCTCGTCATACACATAGACCGCGCGGACGGTATCCTGCCCGAATGTGAATTCGCAGTCCATCGGGTGCAGCTCCGTCCTCGAATTCCTGCCGTAGGACGTCCGGTCCCAGCACTGCAGCTCGTCGCAGAGCATCAGAAGATACGCCAGAGGATGCAGCTCCATCCCGAGCGGGATATTTAATCCTTCCTTATAAAATGCCACCGAAAACTTGTAGAGGCTGTTGTGCAGCAGGATCGCTGTGAGCGCGTCGATGCGCTCCTTTGTTATCCCGCCATATCCGGCCCTTTTGTCCGCAGCGTACAGCTCCTGGAACAGAATGGACGCGCTGAAATACGCGTGATCCATAAAATAGCCAAACCGGTTGGGATTCGCCGCCTTTGCCGTCAGGATCGTCTCGAGGCTCTCCCTGGTAAAACGGTAGGTCTTCCCAAGCTTCTCCGAAATGTCAGCGGCAAACAGCCCGTCAGTGCTCGTAAACTTCTCCCCGTACAGGCTCTTTAACTCTTCCGCCGCATCCGGCGGTATCGACACAAAACGCTCCAGCCCGACGTAGGCGACAAACGGATTGTTCCTCCGCTTCTCGCCGTTTACCTCAAAATATGCCTCCACCTGCTCAAACGGGAGTTCAAACGGATACCCGATATCGTGAAACAGCGACGTCAGTCCCCAGTAGCGCAGGAAATGATGCGCAGCCGCGTGATCCGCCACGTCCCCGCCGCACGGCATGCCATTTGGCATGCCACATGGCATGCCATTTGGCACGTCAAATCCGTAAAATTTCTGATATGCGCTCCGGAAGGCTTTGCTCGTCTCATAAATCGCAAGCCCCAGCGCAAACACATAGACGGAATGCGAATAGTGGTCCCGGTGCTTCATCAGAAGAGAGCTGCCGTTTGTCTCAAACTCCGAGAGCATCTCGACCATCCGCTTCGTGCTCCCGTAGCTCCCCACAAACATTTCCAGATAGCAGTAATACACGTCGAAGGCATCCTGCGCGGCGCCGGAGTCAAGGAAGCGCAGCATGGCGTTTTCCAGACAGAGCCGGTCGATATCCATCTGCATGTTGTACGGGATCTGCCCCTCCCCTATGCTGCTGCCCAGAAACCTTCCCTCCGCCTGCTCGATCCGCTCCTTTTCCCTGTCATGGCGCAGATCCTCGCACCGGTCGCAGAGAAAGCGCGCGACCGTCGGCTTTAATCCGTTCCCGTCGGCATTCTTTTGCCCTTTTGTCACGCAGTTTTCCAGATATCTGTAAGCCATGCTCTCCCCCTTACACCAGCACCTTGGATAAAAATTCCCTCAGCCTCGGATTCTTCGGCGCACCGAAAAACTCCTCCGGCGGCGCGCTCTCCAAAATCATGCCGTCGTCAATAAACAGCACTTTATTTGCGACTTCCTTTGCAAATCCCATCTCATGCGTCACGATGATCATCGTCATGCCCTCTTTTGCAAGCACCTTCATCAGGTCGAGCACCTCCCCGACCATCTCAGGGTCGAGCGCGCTCGTCGGCTCGTCAAACAGGATCACATCAGGGTTCATCGCCAGCGAGCGGATGATAGCCACCCTCTGCTTCTGACCGCCGGAGAGCGTGGACGGATAGACGTCCGCCTTGTCCTCAAGCCCGATCCGCTTTAACAGGGAGAGCGCCTGGGCGCGCGCCTCCTCCTTTATCTTCGCCTTTGTGGTCTGAACCGGGATCAGCTCTTTTCTGGCGGAGCTGCTCCGGAAGAGATTGGCAAGCCGCGTCACGGCGTTTTTTTGCTTTGCCTTCCTTAAATCCTGGCACTGGACGAGCACCGGCGCCAGCATGATATTCTGTATCACGGTCTTGTTGTTGAACAGGTTAAAGTGCTGGAACACCATGCCCATATGGCGCCTGTGAATATTGATGTCCACCTTCATATCCGCGATGTCCGCGCCGTTAAAGATAATCTGCCCGCCGGTGGGATCCTCCATACAGTTTAAACAGCGCAGAAACGTGCTCTTACCGGAACCGGACGGACCGACCACCACGATGATATCTCCCTTTTCAATCGTGATACTGATCCCGCGCAGAACCTGATTGTCTCCAAACCGCTTTTCCAAATTAATGACGTCTATCACTTCTCCGCAGGCTCCTTTCCATCATTTTAATCCCGGCGCTGATGATCAGCACGAGCAGGATATAAATCACCGCCATCACCAGATACGGAACCATGAATTCGTAGCTGTTGCTGCCGATGTAATTGAACGCGACGTAGAGATCCGCCGCGCCGACAAAGCTGACGACAGATGTCTCCTTAATCAGGGCGATAAATTCATTTCCCAGGGTGGGAAGAATATTTTTCACTGCCTGTGGAATGACAATCTGCCGCATCGTCGTGGCAAAGCTTAAGCCCAGCGCGCGCCCGGCCTCCATCTGCCCATGGTCGACGGAGAGGATACCGCTGCGCATGATCTCCGATATGTATGCCCCGCTGTTTAACCCGAAGACAAGGACAGACACCTGCACTCCGGTCATCCGTCCCCCGAGCATCGGCAGAAGCACGTAATAAAATACCAGCAGCTGCACCACGATCGGCGTCCCGCGGAACAGCGCCACGTAAAAGCTGCAGAATCCGTTTAAGATCCGCGGCAGGCGCTTATACTTCGGCAGCACGCGGACTGTCGCGATCAGGGTACCGATCAGAATACCGATCAGAAGGCCCGTGATCGCGATCAGAAGTGTATTCTGCAAGCCTTCCAGCACACGGACATAGCCGTTCTGCGTGATAAAACTCTCGATAAATTTGTCTACCTTCTGTGAAAAATTGCCCATGTCTCCCTTTCCATCCGTCCGCCGTGCCTACTGCAGCTCGTTGATCGCCTCCGTGATACAGGCTGCCGGCGCGGAATCGATAATCACATAATCGATATTATTATTTAAAAGATCCTGCACTGCCAGCGAACCGTTCCGGTAACCGATCACCTCTGATCCGAATCCGTCAAAGCCCCAGTCCGCATCGCCTTCCGCATAGAACTGACCCGTCGTCCCGTTCTGCACGCCGATTTTCATCGCACCGTTCTTTCCATTTAAAACAGCCTCCACTGCCGCCGCATCCTTACAATCGTCGAATTCCTTATTGTCCGAGGGCACGATCAGCTTCTGCGACGCGTCGTAATAGGACTCGGAGAAATCAACGTACTCCATCCGGTCCTCGCGCACGGTCAGCCCGGCCATGGCGACATCACACTTCTGCTGTCCCACCGAGAGGCAGACGGCGTCGAACTCCATGTTTAAGATGACAAGCTCTTTGTCTAAGTATTCCGCCAGCTTTGCCGCAATCTCCATATCGATGCCGTAGTAGCTGTCACCCTCCATGTACTCAAACGGCTCAAAGGCCGCGTTGGTCGCCACCACGAGCTGATCCTTACTCTCGTCGAGCTCCGCGGAAGCCACTGCCACCGGCGTGCCGTCCCCGAAATAATGATCACAGATCTCGTCAAGCGTCCCGTTTTCCTTAATCTCTTTTGTAAACTCATTCACGGATGCAAGCAGCTCGGGCTGCGTCTTATCCACGCCGAACGCGTACTGTTCGTCTGTGAGCTCGATGTCGATCACCTTTACGGTCCGCTTGCCGCCGCAGCCTGCGAGCATCGTCGCAGCCATCAGAAATACAAGCATCATTGCCATTGTCTTTTTCATGTCATTTCCTCCTTCAGGTTCTGAAATTGTTTTTTTATACCGTATATCTGCATAATAATACCACGAACCTTTTCAAAAAACAATGCCAAATTATCGTCTCTTCCCCAGCTCCCAGAACGCCACCGCGCCCGCTGCCGCCACATTTAAGGAGTCGACGCCCGCCGCCATATCGATGCGGACGGTATAATCACAGTCCGCGATCGTCCGGGCTGCCAGACCGTCCCCCTCCGTCCCAAGCACGATGGCCAGCTTCTCCTCCATAAGAAGCGCCGGATCCTTAAGGGAAACCGCCTCGCTTCCCAGCGCCATGGCCGCCGTTCGAAAGCCCAGTTCCCGCAATACTTCCATGCCGGCTTCTGGCCAGGGTTCTGATTTCCGGTCAAAAAATGTCCACGGAATCTGAAATACCGTCCCCATGCTCACCCGCGCCGCCCGCCGGTACAGAGGATCGCTGCATCCCGGCGTCAAAAGCACCGCCTCCATTCCCAGCGCCGCCGCGGAGCGGAAAATCGCGCCTATATTTGTAGGATTTACCACATCCTCCAGCACCGCAACCCGCGTCATCCCGGCGCAGAGACTGCGCACCGCCGGAAGCGGACGCCGCCGCATGGCGCATAAAACGCCCCTGGTCAGCGGAAATCCGGTCAGGCGCTTTAACGCGGTAAGCTCCGCCGCATAGACCGGCACATCCTCACAGCGGGCAAGGATTCCCGCCGCCTCGCCCTTTATCTGCCCCGTCTCCACCAGAAACGAGACCGGCTCATATCCGGCGTCCAGCGCTCTCATAATGACTTTGGGGCTCTCCGCGATGAAGAGCCCCGTATCCGGTTCATAATAACGCAGCAGCTGCACCTCAGAGAGCCCTGCATAGACCTTTAATTCCGGATCCGACAGATCCGCGATCCTTCTGATTCGTTCCATCACGCCTAATCCAGGTGAAAAACATTGACAAGATCCACCGACACCGGCTGTTGTCCGGGTCTGTCCCCATAATATCCGCCATATAAGTTCATCTTAAATCCTCTGATCATCCCTCATACCTCCAAAAATCTCTTTTGTTTCCACCATTTCCGACCCGGCACACCGGCGCCGCAGATCTGCCCCCGCCGGTCCTTCTGATTGTAATACATCCCAAAGACCCCGTCAATATCATCCCGAAAAATATTCAGAAAATTTTGATTTTCCATTATATTTTTTCTCACTTCTTCCGATATATAAAGTAAGAAAAGGAACGATGCTTCATGATCACATTGTGAATTCTGCCGGGAGGTGATTATCGCAATCTACGTACAAAGTATCTCAAAGGTGCTGCCCATTAACCCTGTAGGCCGTATCGAACGGTCTGCGCCACAGAACCGAAGACAGGAGCGTTCCCGCCAGGAACAGACTTCCTCCTTCGACGAGCTGCTGACATCACTGATGCGGCCGGCTCCGGGAGAGGATACCTCCGTTTTCAACACTTACGCATAAGCGTTACACAGAGAGATACCGAAGGAAAAGAGGTGTTTTCACTTGCAGACAGAACATACGCCGGTATTGCCGGACAGACCAAAACCCCGGATGACAATCCGAATCGGATTGCACCGGGGTTTTGGTCTGTCCGGCATCCGCTCCCGCATCCTCCGTCCGCGCGTCAGAATATCTTTGCCGGTTAAAGCGTCAGCACGGACGCGTCCTGCCCGTAATAGGCATTTGCGCCGTGTTTGCGGTAGAAATGCTTTTCCCGGATACAGTTCGGCGCGGATTTTGCACGCGGATTGATCTGCTCGGTGTTGCGGGCCATCTTCGCGACCTCCTCGAGCACCACCGCGTTGTGCACAGCCTCCGCCGCGTCGCGTCCCCAGGTAAACGGCCCGTGGTTCGCGCAGAGCACTGCCGGCGTGTAGGCCGGCACGATCCCGCGGTCCTCAAACGTCTCGATAATGACAAGTCCGGTATTCTTCTCATACGCCTCGTCGATCTCCTCCGGCGTTAAATTCCTCGCGCACGGAATCGGCTCAAAGAAATAGTCGGCATGCGTCGTCCCATAGAGCGGGATATCCCGCCCGGCCTGCGCCCAGGCCACCGCCTCCGGCGAATGGGTGTGCACAATGCCCCCGATCTCCTCATACCGACGGTACAGCTCCAGGTGCGTCGGCGTGTCGGAGGACGGTTTGTACCTTCCTTCCACCTGCCTGCCGTCAAGATCCACCACCACCATATCCTCCGGTGCGAGGGAATCATACTCCACTCCGCTCGGCTTGATCACAAAGCACCCGCTCTCCCTGTCGATCCCGCTGACATTCCCCCAGGTATAGGTGACCAGCCCGCGGCGCGGAAGCTCCATATTTGCCTCATAAACCTGTCGTTTTAATTCTTCTAACATCGTCCCTGCTTTCTTATTTCATCTCCGCCGCGACGCGCTTTGCAATCCCCTCCGCGTCAAGCTCATACTTGTGCAGAAGCTCCTTCGCCGGCCCGGACTCGCCGAACGTGTCCTTCACGCCGATACGCGTCAGCTTCGTCGGACGCTTCTCGCTTAAGACCTCGGCTACCGCAGCGCCCAGACCGCCGATGATCGAGTGCTCCTCCACGGTAAAGATCCGGCCGGTCTTTTCCGCCGCCGCGATCACCAGCGCTTCGTCGAGCGGCTTGATCGTGTGGATATTGATCACCTGCGCGCTGATTCCCTCCGCCGCGAGCGTCTCCGCAGCAGCGAGCGCCTCCGATACGCAGAGTCCGGTCGCGATGATCGTGCAGTCGGATCCGTCGCGGAGCGTTACGCCCTTTCCGATTTCAAACCGGTAATCCGGCCGGTCGTTGATCACCGGCACCGCCAGCCTGCCAAACCGCAGGTACACCGGCCCCACATACTCATACGCCGCCTTCACGGCCGCGCGCGCCTCCACGTCGTCGGACGGGTTGATGACCACCATGCCCGGGATCGCACGCATGAGCGCGATATCCTCGTTGCACTGATGGCTCGCGCCGTCCTCGCCCACGGAAATCCCCGCGTGGGTCGCGCCGATCTTGACATTCAGATGCGGATAGCCGATCGAATTGCGCACCTGCTCAAAGGAACGCCCCGCCGCAAACATCGCGAATGTGCTGACAAACGGCACATATCCGCAGGTCGACATGCCGGCTGCGACATTTGTCATATTTGCCTCCGCGATTCCGCAGTCGATGTGACGCTCCGGGAATGCCTTTTTAAAAACACCCGTCTTGGTGGCCGCCGCAAGATCGGCATCTAACACCACAAGATCCTCGTGCTCTTTTCCAAGCTCCACCAGCGCGTTGCCGTAGCTGTCCCTGGTCGCAACATTCTTTACTTCTGACATAATGCCTCACCTGCCTTTCCGAGCTCCTCCATCGCGGCCGCGTACTCCTCGTCGTTCGGAGCCTTGCCGTGCCAGCCGACGCTGTTCTCCATATAAGAAACGCCCTTACCCTTCACCGTGTGGGCAATGATCGCCGTCGGCATCCCCTTTGTGGCCCGCGCCTCGTCAAACGCCGCTTTGATCTGGTCAAAATCATTTCCGTCGATATTGATCACGTGGAAATTGAAGCTCTCGAACTTCTTATCGATCGGGTACGGCGAGCAGACCTCATCGATCGCGCCGTCGATCTGGAGATTGTTGTTATCCACGATCACGCAGAGATTGTCCAGCTTACGGAAGCCCGCAAACATCGCCGCCTCCCAGATCTGGCCCTCCTCGATCTCGCCGTCGCCGCAGAGCGCGTAGACGCGGTAATCCATGCCTTTCATCTTTCCGGCCAGCGCCATGCCCGCCGCACAGGAAAGCCCCTGTCCCAGGGAGCCGGACGACATATCCACGCCCGGGATGTGCTTCATGTCCGGATGGCCCTGCAGGTAGGATCCGGTGTGACGCAGAGTAAGAAGATCCTCCACCGGGAAATACCCGCGGTGCGCCAGCGCGGAATAAAGTCCTGGCGCCGTATGTCCCTTTGAGAGCACGAAACGGTCGCGGTCCGCCTTCTTCGGATCCTTCGGATCGATGTTCATCTCCTCAAAATACAGATAGGTAAAAATATCGGCTGCGGATAACGATCCGCCCGGATGGCCGGCCTTTGCGCTGTGCACGGAAGAGACAATGCCCTTCCGAACCTCAACGGCCGTCTTCAAAAGTGCTGACTTGTCCATGAATCCTCCTTTACTCTCCGAACACTGCCTTATAATCCGCCTGGAACTTCTCGATCCCGATATCGGTCAGCGGATGCTTTGTCATCTGTACGATCACGCTGTAGGGTACCGTCGCGATGTGCGCGCCTGCCAGTGCGCAGTCCGTCACATGAATCGGGTTGCGGACCGATGCGGAGATGATCTCGGTCTCAAGTCCGTAATTGTCGAAAATCTGAACGATATCGCGGATTAAATCCACGCCCACCGTGCTGATGTCGTCGAGTCTGCCGAGGAACGGTGAGACATAGGTCGCGCCTGCGCGCGCCGCGAGCAGAGCCTGGTTCGCGGAAAAGATTAACGTCACGTTCGTCTTAATCCCCTCTGCGGAGAGCACCTTTACCGCCTTTAAGCCTTCTACTGTCATCGGGATCTTGACGACCATATTCGGATGGATCGCCGCGATCTCGCGCCCTTCCTTAATCATACCCTCCGCGTCCACAGTGGTCGCCTTCACCTCGCCGCTGATCGGTCCGTCGACAATCGTCGTAATCTCGCGGATCACCTCGTTAAAGTCTCTGCCCTCCTTCGCGATCAGGGACGGATTTGTGGTAACGCCACAGATCACACCCATATCGTTCGCTTTGCGGATGTCGTCTACATTTGCCGTGTCAATAAAAAATTTCATCTCTTCCTCTCCTTTTTGTGCTGTTTATCCTTTTCCGTGCCCGGGCACGTTGTTGCTGTTTCCATACTATCGCGTTCTTCCCGTAAAATCAATAGGGTTTCCGTTTTTTTTTCGAATTCATCTCCGATTTACTAAATTTAAGTAACGTTCAGCCGGCTTAAGATGCGGACCGCTTCCGCCTTACAGCGGCATCGCGCGCACCGCTGCCCGCTCCGCCGCGAGCGCCTCCTTATAGACCGCGAGATACGCGTCAAATCCCGCCACATCCGCCGGATCGGGCTGCATCACGCTTCCCTCTTCATCCCCGAAGACCCGGCTGGCCAGGTATTCCCCGAGCGTCTCCTGCTCTCCCTTTCTCACCATGTAGGCGGCCAGCAGCGCCACGCCCCAGGGGCCGCCCTCGCCCGCCGTCTCCATCACCGCCACCGGCGCGTTCATGGCCGCGGCGAGGATCCCCTGTCCGACGCCCTTTGTCTTAAACAGGCCGCCATGGCCGTAGATCCGCTCCACCTGCACGTGCTCCTCCTTAAAGAGGATGTCAAGCCCGACCTTTAGGGCGGCCAGAGAAGCATAGAGATGAGATCTCATAAAATTCGCCAGCGTAAACCTCGCGTCCGGCATGCGCACAAACAGCGGCCTGCCCTCATTTAAGCCCGTCACCGGCTCCCCGGAGAAATAATTGTACGCGACCAGACCGCCGCAGTCCTTCTCCCCGGAAAGCGCATTCTGATAGAGCATACCGTAAAGCTCGTCCCGCTCCGCCGGATGGCCGGAGAGCTCCGCAAATTCACCGAACAGGTTCACCCAGGCGTTTAAGTCCGAGGTACAGTTGTTGCAGTGCACCATCGCCACCGCCTCCCCGGAGGGCGTGGTCACCATATCGAGCTCCTCATGCACTGCCGACAGCTCCTCTTTTAAGACCACCATCGCAAAGACCGAGGTCCCGGCGGACACGTTTCCGGTGCCCACGGCAACCGAATTCGTCGCGGCCATCCCCGTTCCGGCGTCCCCCTCCGGCGGGCATAACGGGATCCCGGCTTTTAACGTCCCGTCCGGATCCAGAAGCTTCGCCCCCGCTTCGGTCAGCGTCCCGGCATCCTCCCCCGCGACGAGTACCTCCGGCAGAATCTCCGAAAGCGTCCACGGATATCCTTTTTCCGCCACAAGCGCGTCAAATGTCGCAATCATGTCCCGGTTAAAATCCTTCGTCTCGCCGTCAATCGGAAACATACCCGACGCCTCGCCGACGCCGATCACTTTTTTTCCGGTCAGCGTCCAGTGGATATATCCCGCCAGCGTCGTGAGATACCGCACGTCCGCTACGTGCTCCTCCCCGTTTAACACCGCCTGGTAAAGATGCGCAATGCTCCATCGCTGCGGAATGTTAAAGGAAAACGCCTTTGTCAGCGCTGCCGCGGCCTCTCCCGTCATCGTATTTCTCCAGGTGCGGAACGGCACAAGAAGCTTTCCCGCCCCGTCAAACGCCATATAGCCGTGCATCATCCCGGAAAAACCGATCGCAGCCAGGCTTGTCAGCTCCGTGCCATAGCGATCCCTCACGTCCTTCTTTAGCTTTCCGTAGCAGTCCTGAAGCCCCGCCCAGATATCCTCGGGGCTGTAGGTCCAGATCCCGTCCAGAAGACGGTTCTCCCAGTCGTGCGCACCGGTCGCCACCGGCTTATGCTCCGCGTCGATCAGCACCGCCTTGATCCGCGTGGAGCCGAACTCGATGCCAAGCACCGCCTGTCCGCTCTCAATCACTGTCTTTGTGTCTGCCATGCTCCTCCTCCTCTCATTCATCCTTTACCGTTCCGTCAGATAATCTGTCAAAATCAATACAGATGATATTTACAGATATCATACCACATCCCCCGCCGCGGTTCAATCGGCGCTTTTCACCGCCTCCTTCGCGAGCGCGTCCGCCTCCTCGTTTCCGTCCACGCCGGAATGCCCTTTTACTTTTACAAACGTAATATCAATCTGATCCCGCACGGACACCATATAATCGTGATAGGCCGCCGTGCCCTCCTTATTGCGCTTCCACGCCCCGGTCGCCCACATCTCGATCCCCATGTAATCATAATAGATCGTAATCTCCGGCAGCCCGAGCGCAACCGCCTTTTTCACCGCAGCCATACAGCCTGAAATCTCCCCGGCCACGTTTCGCATCGCGGCCATCTCTTTGTCCGCCCCGCTGCCCTGTAAGATCTCCTTTTTCCCGTGATGCATCAGAAAGCCGCCGTAGCCGTAGACCTTCGTCGCCGCGTTAAATGAGCCGTCCACGAACGCGTACACGTCCGGCAGCGCAGGCTGCGCGTCTTTCCGGGCCTCTGCGTCAGCCGGCACGCCGCCCAGAAACCGCACAGCCTCCTCTCTGGTCGGAAAACTCTTATACACCGCGCCCGGATACCCGTGCACCATCGCGCTGCACGCATCCCAGCTCTCATAGATCCCCGGCGTCTTTCCAATCTTTACCGCATAAAATTTTCCCATCTTTCTCTTCCGCTCCGTTTCGTCTGTTTGTCCGCCCCGCTCACCGCAGCATATAATACAGTATCCCGTACAGCTCCCGCACATAGTAGGTCGGCAGGTACAAAAGGAAGGTATGGCTCGGCGTGCTGTAGCTGACAATCCCGAGTCGTTTCGCCATGGCGTTCGCGCGATACTCGTGGAATTCGCTCGTCACAATCGTAATCTCCCCCTCGATCCCGCGCTCCTTTAGCAGCTCCATGGAAAACCGCAGATTCTCCTCCGTCGTCGTCGAGGCGTCCTCGATCAGCAGCCGTTCCCCGTCGATCCCCATGTCCGTCAGATAACGGTACATACACTCCGCCTCACTGATCGCCTCGCCTTTCCCCTGTCCGCCGGAAAGGACGCAGACCGCTTCCGGATTCTCCGACAGATAGCGGTACGCCGCACGGATCCGCTCCCACAGGATCGTGCTCGGGCGTTCCCCCTTTACGCTGCACCCGAGAACGACAGCTGTCGTGTTCTCTGGCGGACGGTTTGCAGCCGACCGTATCATCCCGACCGTCTCCGCCGCTGCCGTCACAAAAACAGCGGCAGCAGCCACCGCGACAGCAGCAAGCAGAATCTTACCGCCCCGCCCCTGCCACAGATCCCGGACAAACGTATGCACCCTCCCGTGAAACCATCCATACCCGGTCAGCAGCAGGGAGAGGACCATCCCGGTCACATTCCCGATATTAAAAATCCCGGCGGCCACCGGTCCCGCAAACCACAAAAAGAAGAGAATCCCCGCCAGAAAAACCGCCAGATACCCGTATGTCATTCCTGCCTCCGTCCACGCGCGCCGCAGCGCCTTTTTCCAGGCGCTTTTATCTCCGGCACGCTGATTTTTTCCTGTTTTTTGTCTTTTATCCATCCGTCTCTCCCCTCACACCGGCAGGCTTTATCCAAGCGCAACATCCAGCACCATCATGATCAGAAACCCGGCCGCAAACCCGAGCGTACTGATATTGGAATGCTCCCCTTCCGACGCTTCGGGCAGCAGCTCCTCCACCACCACATAGATCATGGCGCCCGCGGCAAACGACAGCAGGTACGGGAGCAGCGGCGTGATAATGCCGGTCAGCAGGATCGTGATCCCCGCAGCGACCGGCTCCACGATACCCGACGCCATCCCGTAAAGGAACGCCGTTTTCCGGCTGCCGCCCTCGCTCTTTAGCGGCAGGGAAATAATCGCGCCCTCCGGGAAATTCTGGATCGCAATTCCCACCGAGAGAGCAATCGCGCCGGAGAGCGTAATTCCCCCTGTCCCGGCAAGCAGTCCCGCAAACACCACGCCGACCGCCATTCCCTCCGGGATATTGTGCAGCGTCACCGCCAGCACCAGCATCGTCGTCTTCTTAAGGTGCGACGGAACGCCCTCCGGCTGATCCTCGTTTAAATGCAGGTGCGGGATGACTCTGTCCATCCCGAGCAGAAAAAAAATACCTGCCACAAAGCCGGCGGCTGCCGGCACAAAAGAAAGTTTTCCCATGGACGGCTCCGCCATATCAATCGACGGGATGATCAGCGACCACACGGAGGCAGCCACCATCACGCCGGATGCGAAGCCTAACAGTCCCTTCTGCACCAGCCGGTGCAGTTCATCTCTCAGAAAAAATACACATGCCGCCCCGAGCGTTGTCCCGAGAAACGGTATCAGTAAGCCTGTGACCAGTTGCATATTTTCACCCCTTCTGTTCCTATCATATGACGTCCGCGCATTTTTGCGACTGATGCGCATCTGCATCCCATTCTACCGGAATCCGGTGCATAATGCAAAGATATTTTTTCCCCGCAGGAAAAGAAGTGTGATGACAGACGCGTCAAAAAGTGCTATGATAGGCGTAAGAAACGGAAGCAGGAGGATGGATTTTTGAACGATCAGGCGAATCTTGACCAAAATGTAATAGAATATCTGCTGTCAGCATTGCGCATGACGGAACACGACGGCTCGGATGGCAGCGCCCTGCCCGGATCCGCTTCGGACTCCTCCCCATCTCCTCTGGCACAGCAGCAGGACCTCCACATGGCGCGGCAGCTGAAACGGTTTACCGATCAGATGCCCGGCGGTTTTTTCATTTACCACGCAGACGGGGCCGAAGAACTCATCTATGCCAACAACGCCATGATCCGGCTCTTTGGCTGCGAGACCCTGTCTGAATTTCAGGCGCTGACCCGCAATTCCTTTCGCGGCATCGTCCATCCGGACGATCTTGACGCCGTCGAGGAAAGCATCTGGCAGCAGATTGCGCACAGCCAGTATGACCTTGACTATGTGGAATTCCGCATCATACAAAAAGACGGCACCATCCGCTGGCTCGACGATTACGGCCATTTTATCCGCAGCGAATCCATGGGAGATATTTTCTATGTGTTCGTGGGCGATGCGACAGAGCGCAAAACCCGCCAGCTCGCAGAGAAAAAAGCCCTGATCGACGAACAGATGCAGAAGGAACAGGAGCTCCGTCTCATCCATCAGGAGCATCTGAGACGCCTCGAGATGATCGAGGGCTTAAGCATTGACTATGAATCCATCTTTTTTGTCGATCTGGATGCGGACTGGCTGCACGCGTACCGTGTGAGCTGCCGCTTTGAGGGCATGTTCAAAAAAGGCTGCCGCGAATGCCGTTTTACCGGCTTTGACCTTGATTACGTCAACACCTGGGTTTATCCGGACGACCGCAAACTGGTCGCGCAGATCACCAACCCGGACTATATCCGCGAGCGTCTTGCCGGGACAAATAATTTTCACACCAATTACCGGATTTACCGCGACGGCCGGATTGCGTACCTGCAGCTTCGCGTCGTCAACGTCGGAGCCACGGACCACATCTCGCAGATCGTGATGGGCTACCGGAATGTCGACGAGGAGATCATGCAGGAGATGAATCAGAACCGTCTGCTGGAAAATGCCTTAGACCAGGCCACGCGCGCCGGCAGGGCCAGAGACGTCTTTCTCTCCAATATGTCGCACGACATACGCACTCCCATGAATGCGATCGTGGGGTATACGGCGCTCGCCAGAAGCCAGCTGAACGATCCGGAAAAGCTCTCGGGATACTTAGACATTATTTCCACTGCCAGCGACCAGCTTTTATCGCTGTTAAACGATGTGCTTGAGATCTCGAGGATCGAATCGCATCAGGTACATATCCAGGAAGCCGAGTGCAGCTTACCGCAGATTTTAAGCGGCATTGAGATGGCGATGCTCCCGCATGCCGCCGCAAAAGGGATTTCCTTTTCCATGGATACTGCCGGGATCCGGCATCCGGTCGTGTTCAGCGATTATCAGCGCCTCAACCAGATCCTGCTGTGCATCACGGACAATGCCATCCGCTACACACAGCCGGGCGGCGCGATCAGCGTCACGGCGACGGAGCGCGAGGATTTAAACAGCGGGCGCTTTGTCTATCAGTTCGCGATCCGCGACAACGGGATCGGGATCAGCCAGAACTTCCTGTCCCATATATACGAGCCCTTTGAGCGCGAAAAAAACACCACCTTAAGCGGCATCCACGGTACCGGGCTCGGTCTTACAATCGTAAATAAAATAGTGGAAATGATGGGCGGAACGATTGAGATCGACAGCACGCCCGGCAGGGGCAGCTGCTTTACCATCACACTGGCGCTGCGCGTATCCAGGCAGCCGTCTATGCAGCCTCCCCAGAGAACTGATTCCGGCTGCCCGTCCAGGACCTCAAAGAAAATCCTTCTCGTGGATGACAATGAGATCAATCTTGAGATCGGGAAAGAGCTGCTTAAAAACGCCGGCTATCTGGTGGACATTGCCACGGACGGCAGTATCGCCTATGAAAAGATAAAAGCCTCCGCTTCCGGGGAATACGATCTGGTTCTGATGGATATCCAGATGCCGGTCATGAACGGCTACGACGCCGCAAAGGCCGTCCGGCAGCTCGGTGATGCCGCGCATGCCGCCATCCCGATTATCGCGCTGTCCGCAAATACCTTCGAGGAGGATAAGCGCATGGCGCTCGAGTGCGGGATGAACGCGCATCTCGGAAAACCGATCGAGCCGGACCAGCTGTACGAGCTGCTCCAGAAATTCTTAGGCGTGACGCCAGGCAGCGGGAATGGAGACTGACTTCTTATTTGAGCGTTTCACTGTGGCCAAGCACCAGCGTACTGTATAAAAACAGCACATCGCTGTCCGAAAAATCGACAAACTGCCCGAGCAGATCCGGCTGAATATACCGGATATCGATCAGCGTTACTCTCTCATAGCTGCGGGCGAGCAGAGGGGCAATCGAGGAGCCGAACGAGTCGCGAAAGATCACAAGGCTCCTGCCGCCTTCCGCCGCCTTATTTTCAATCGTGACAAGGGACAGGGAACCTGATAAAAACATCTCATACGGATCCCTCCCCGCGGCGCGCTCCAGATCATAAACCGGGATCTCCTTCCCGTTCTGCCAGTCATATACCAGGTACCCGTCGATCACATCATCTGTCAGATAACACAGGTTCTCCGGCTCCACCGGCAGCGCCGCCTGTCCGTAATACACTCCGTAAAACGCCTGATTGGGCGTGTGCACCTCATAATCCGCACGGTCCGCAGTCAGAACGCCGCCCATATACTCCGTGAGCCTGTCTGCGACATCTGTAATCTTCTCCTGCCGCCAGTGTGTGTCCGTGCGGTAATAATCGTCGATCGAAAGCAGATCCCGGATCGGGATTAGTGTGGCAAACTCCGTCTGGTCCGCCATCAGGCGTTCAAACGCCTCATAATCCATCGCCGGATGTCCGCTCTCCTTTGCAAGAAAACAGCCTTTATCCGGAATCACCGCCAGATACACTTTTGTTTCCGGCGTCAGATACGTGTCGTACAGATAGCGGAACCGGTCCGCCGCATGTCTGACAGAGTCCGGATCCATCGGATATTCCACCGCAGCCAGAATCCCCTTATGGTCATAGATCCCGTTGTTGTCCTTCTGCAGAAAAACGCGCGTGGCCGTCAGCGCCTGCACGGTCCGCAGCTGATCGCGCATCGGAAACGTATCCGTCGACCAGCTCTCAAAGCCGTCCATAAACCTGCCGCTCATCACGGCATCCAGAGAAAGCTCCGGCCGCAGCGCCGCCCTGCGCCGCTCGGCCGCAAGATATTCTGGCTTCGGCAGAAAGACGCACAGCAGAAACCCCGCCGCAAAAAAAAGCGCCGTCAGAATGCAGATGATTTTATTTTTCCGGTTCTCCGTCATAGCGTTCTCTCCTTAAAACCTGAAGTATAAAAACGGCTGAAACGATCCGCCGGCAAGATACGCCGTCACAAGAAGAAACAGCACAAGAATCGCCGCCGGCTCCGCGAGCCCCGCGATGACGCTGCCCGCCGTCCCGGCGAACCCCCGCCGGCTCCGCTCCTTTGCCGTCCCGGTGAGCCCCCGCCGGATCCGCTCTGCCGCCATCTTTGGCAGCGGCGTCGCCCCAACCGCTGAGACGGTCAGGATAACCGCAGAGCTGCGCAGCGCATACAGCGCCTCCGCCGACACGAGCGGTATTCCTCCCGCGCCAAAAAGCCCCGCCAGATCGGCAAGCGCCTGTCCCATTCCCTCCGCCTGAAAGATCACAAAGCTTGCCATCACGAAAAACAGGACATAAAGGCGGGAAAGGACCCTGCTCCTCTTTAATTGTTCAAGAAGCCACAGCTTTTCGATCACCAAAAGAACCGCGAACAGAAGTCCCCACACGATAAAATTCCACGCGGCCCCGTGCCAGAACCCGGTCAGCATCCACACCGCCAAAATGTTACGCATCTGCCGTCCTCTCCCGGCGCGGCTTCCGCCCAGCGGGATATAGACATAATCCCGGAACCACGATCCCAGCGACATATGCCAGCGCCTCCAGAATTCCGTGATGCTTGCGGAGATAAAAGGATACCGGAAATTCTCCGGGATACGGAATCCAAAGATTGCGCCAAGCCCGATCGCCATATCGCTGTATCCCGAAAAATCAAAATAGATATACAGCATGGAAGCTGCGGCATACAGCCAGTAAAACAGGACGGACTTCTCCTCCGAGGCGCGGAATGCACTGCAGAGCGCCCACAGCTGGTTTGCCAGCAGGATCTTTTTCGCCAGTCCGGCCGCAAAACGCCGGATTCCCATTGCGGCAGAATCCCACGAATGCGTCCTCTCCGAAAGCTGCCCGGAAAGATCCGCATACCGGACGATCGGCCCGGCGACCAGCTGCGGGAACATCGCGATATAAAGCGAGAGCGACAGCAGATTCCGCTGCGCCGCCTCCCCGCGGTACACATCCGCCGTATAGCTGATCATCTGAAACGTATAAAAGCTGATTCCGATCGGAAGCGCCACACGGATCAGCGGCAGCGAGAGGCCGGTTACGGCATTGATATTTTCCAGAAAAAAATCCGTATATTTAAAATAAATCAAAAAAGAGAGACTGACGGCCACGGACAGCGCGCAAAGCAGCTGTCCGGCCCGCTTCTCTCTGTAGCGTTCCACCAGAAGTCCCAGCACATAGCACGGCAGGATCTGACACACCATCACGAGGACATACTTCGGCTCTCCCCATGCGTAAAAGAAAAGGCTGCCCAGAAGAAGCGCCGCATTTCTGAGCTTCCGCGGAGCGATCGCATACAGCGCTGCCATCACAGGCAGAAAATAAAACAGAAAAACAATGCTTGAAAAAACCATGTCCTACACCCGTCTAAACAAGCGGCTCCTCGAGGAGCACCTCAGCCCCGTCCAGCGCGGACAGCGCGTTCTTCTGAAACGTCTCCATAATCTCCGCCTCGCCAAACGCTGTGATCACATAGGAACCGTCCACACGGATTACGACAAACGTATCAGGAAACCCGCACATCCACTGCCTGTCCTTAATATGATTCTTTACCGCCTCGCCGAACGCATCCATATCCGTGCCGTCCTTCAGCCGGTAGACAGCGCCGGTAAACGTATTGGCATTCATCATGTGAAGCATCGAAGCGGCGTCCTCGACAGCGGAAGCCTGATCGGCCGGCAGCCCCAGGATCTGGTCGAGCTCCTCCGTCTTTGTGACGTCAAATTTTCCCGGGCCGTCCATCACCATATGATCCTGATCACCCCCGGCGATCGCAAAGCGTTCGTTCTCGTCATAGACCGCAAGCACAGCGTCAAAAACATCCGTCGCCTCCGCATAGGCCGACTCTTTGCCTGACCCGCCGTTCCCGTCTCCGTTTTTTCCACAGGCCGACACGACAGAAAGCAGCGCCAGCATCATTACTGTCAGAATACATATTTTCCTTTTCATTGTCATTGTCATATTCTCCCTCTCAGATCACATTCGTTTCCGTGTATAGTATAACCCGGAATCTGAAATTATTCTCCCATCTTCACCAGTTTCGCTGCCTGGTCGGCGGCGATACAGGCGTCGATGATCTCCTGGATCTCCCCGTTCATCACCTTATCCAGCTTGTAGAGCGTCAGGTTGATCCGGTGATCCGTCACGCGCCCCTGCGGGAAATTGTAGGTGCGGATCTTCTCGGACCGGTCCCCTGTCCCGATCTGGCTTCTCCGGGCCTCCGCCTCGGCGTCATGCGCCTTCTGGCACTCCATATCATAAAGCTTCGCGCGGAGCAGGGCAAACGCCTTCGCCTTGTTCTGCAGCTGCGACTTCTCGGTCTGGCTGTAAACCACGATCCCGGTCGGATAATGCGTCAGACGCACCGCGGAATCCGTCGTATTGACGCACTGCCCGCCGTTTCCGGACGCGCGCATCACATCGATGCGGATATCCTTCTCGTCGATCTGCACGTCCACCTCCTCCGCTTCCGGCATCACGGCAACCGTGATCGTCGACGTGTGGATCCGTCCGCCGGACTCGGTCTCCGGCACACGCTGTACCCGGTGCACGCCCGACTCGTATTTCATCACGGAATACGCCCCCTGACCGTTCAGCATAAAGGTGACGCTCTTCATCCCGCCGATCCCGGTCTCGTCCGCCTCCATGATCTCCGTCCTCCAGTTCCTGCTCTCCGCATAGTGCTGGTACATCCGGTAGATTTCCGCCGCAAACAGCGCAGCCTCGTCGCCTCCCGCACCGGCGCGGATCTCGACGATGACGTTCTTATCGTCATTCGGATCTTTGGGCAGCAGAAGGATTTTCAGCTCGCGCTCAAGCTCCTCCACGCGCGCACGCGCGCCGTTTAACTCCTCCTTTGCGAGCTCGCGCATCTCCTCGTCGGATTCCTCCTCTAACATCGCAAGGGAATCCTCGATATTCTGCTTACACTGCTTATACTCGCGGTAAGCCTCCACGATCGGCGTAAGATCGCTCTGCTCCTTCATCAGCTTCCGGAAGCGCTCCGGATTGTTCGCGACGTCCGGCTCGCTCAGCTCGCTCATCAATTCCTCAAAACGGATCAGCAGATCCTCTAATTTATCAAACATGGTCAAATCACCCTTTCTTCACGTCTTCTGGCCGTTCGTCCCGCTTTACGGCATCCTGCGGCAGGATCCCGCTCACCACGCGGTCATGCCTCGCCAGGTCTTTTATCACCTGCACGTCCGTAAAACCGGCCTCCCGCAGCAGCGCGCTCACCGCTTCTCCCTGGTCATACCCGATCTCAAACAGGATCCTGCCTCCCGGCTTCAGATAATCCCCGCAGTCCGCGATGATCCGGCGGTAAAAATACAGTCCGTCCTCCCTGCCGTCAAGCGCTTCCTCCGGCTCAAACAGACGCACCTCCGGCATCAGGTCCGGCAGTTCCCCTGTGGGTATGTACGGCGGATTGGAGACAATCACATCATAGGTCCCCGTGACATGGTCAAACAGGTCGCTCCGCTCAAACAGCACGGACACATCGTTCATCCTGGCATTTTCCTTCGCGACATTGATCGCCTGCTTGGAAATGTCGGTCGCAAATCCCTGTACCTGCTCCACATTGTGCAGAATACTCACAATGATACAGCCGGAGCCGGTGCACAGATCCAGCACATGCATGCCGGGCCGCACAGCCTTTAACGCTTCCTCTACAAGCGTCTCCGTATCCTGGCGCGGGATCAGAACATTGGAATTCACCTTAAATTTCAGGCCCATAAATTCCGTCTCGCCGGTAATATACTGGAGCGGGACATGTTCGGCTCTTTTCTTCAGCGCAATCTCATATTCGCTGAACTGCTCTTCCGGCAGCTCATCCTCCATATGCAGATAATAAAAGCTCCGGTCGATCCGGCAGGCCATCTCAAGCAGAAACCAGGCGTCTGTCATCGACTCCGCAATATCCGCCATGGCCAGCATCTGACTGCCGTAGTGAAATGCTTCCCGATACGTCATTGCCCGTTCGACCTCCCCTGCCTGATCTCCTCCACATAGGTGCGCCAGTCAAAGACAGCCTCGACGGAGGCAATTCCCACCTCAATCATCGCATCGTCCGGTTCCCGCGTCGTCAGCCGCTGCAGCCACATGCCGGGCCTGCTGAGAAAATTGATCAGAGGATTGTCGCTCCGCCCGGCCGCGCGGATAAATTCGTAGGAAACCCCCGCGATCACGGGGATCAGCAGAATGCGCAAAGCCAGCCTTCCCACCACGTGATCGACCCGGATCACCATAAAAAACAGGATACTGATCAGCATCACGATCAGCAGAAAGCTGGTCCCGCAGCGCTTGTGATGCTTCGAGCTTTTCTTTACATTCTCCACCGTCAGATCCATCCCGTGCTCAATACAGTTGATGCATTTATGCTCCGCACCGTGATACATATAGACCCGCCTGATATCCGGCATCAGCGAAATCAGCGCGACATAGCCGATAAAAATCGCCAGCCGGATCACGCCTTCCAGAAGCGCGATCAGAAGGGCGGAGGTCACAACTCTCTGAAACAGCAGGGAAATCCCGTAGGGGAGAATCATAAAAATCCCGACCGCAAGAAGGACCGACAGCGCCACCGTACCGCCCATTGCAAGCTCCTCCCCATGCCCGGCGCGCGTTTCCCGTGCCCCGGCGTCCTTCGTCTCCGCCGCGGCAGCAGTTTCCGCCGTACCGCTTTTCCTTCCGGCGGCAGCCGGATCCTCTTCCTCCTCGAAAAAAGAAGCGGAAAACGTCAGCGTCCGCATCCCGAGCGTCAGGGATTCCACAAAAGCAAACACCCCGCGCAGCACCGGAAAATTCCGTATTTTTTTATTTCGTATCAGCCCCTGATATTCAGACACCTCCACGACAATTTCCTGATCCGGCGTCCGGACCGCCACGGCGTATTTTTCCTGATTCTTCATCATCACGCCTTCCATGACCGCCTGTCCGCCAATTCCCGAATATCGCATTTTTTGTTCCTCACAACCTTACCGCATCACAGACCGGACGGAGCGTGCCGCGTAACATGTCCGCTGCGCAGCTGCGCCCCTGTGCACAAAAGCCGATTGCTTTGTGCCTCGCCATAACTGGCGCCACACTCACGCAATCGGCTTCCATGTAACCGCTCTTCACTTACGTGTACGACACACTGCCTACTCCTGCGTGATGCCATACTTTCTGTTGAACTTGTCAATACGTCCGCGGGCCTGCGCTGTCTTCTGCTGGCCGGTGTAGAACGGATGGCACTTCGAGCAGATCTCAACGTGAATGTCCTTCTTCGTGGAACCTGTCACAAATGTATTGCCACAGTTGCATGTAACAGTTGCCTGATAGTAATCCGGATGGATTCCCTCTCTCATGATTCTCACCTCTTTATGTTCTTATCGTTACTATGATTCGCCTGTCCCTGTCTCTTTATACCCGTATACCCGATTCGTATATGATACTTCATGCAAGAGCCAGTCCCGATGAAACAGCGTTGTCATTGTAGCATATAACCTTTGCAAAATCAAGCTGTTTTTACATTAATTTTGTCTTTTTTACCATATAAATATAATCCATATTCGTCCGGGTGCGCGCAAAGATATTCAGAATGTTCTCCACCGCGTCATCCGTGCGCATGCCGTTGATCGCCTTGCGCATGATATCCACCGCGTCCTGCTCCTCGGGATCCAGCAGCAGATCCTCTCTTCTCGTGCCGGATTTTACGATATCGATGGCCGGAAAGACACGCTTCTCGGAAAGCTTGCGGTCAAGCACCAGCTCCATATTGCCGGTTCCTTTAAATTCCTCATAGACCACGTCGTCCATCTTGCTGCCGGTGTCCACCAGCGCCGTCGCGAGAATCGTGAGGCTGCCGCCCTCGCGCATATTTCTCGCCGCACCGAAGAAACGCTTCGGCATGTGCAGCGCCGCCGGGTCAAGGCCGCCGGATAAGGTACGGCCGCTGGGCGGAACCGTGAGATTGTAGGCCCGCGCCAGTCTCGTGATGCTGTCGAGCAGGATCATAACGTCCTTTCCGTGCTCCACCAGACGCTTCGCGCGCTCGATCACCATCTCGGACACACGCTTGTGGTGCTCCGGAAGTTCGTCAAACGTAGAGTAGATCACCTCCACATTGTCGCCCTCGATCGCCTCCTTAATATCCGTCACTTCCTCCGGCCGCTCGTCAATGAGCAGGATGATCAGGTGCATCTGCGGCTCCTGCTTCGTCACCGCCTTTGCAATCTCCTTAAGCAGCGTCGTCTTACCGGCCTTTGGCTGGGAGACGATCATGCCGCGCTGCCCTTTTCCGACCGGCGAGACCAGATCCACCACGCGCATCGCCACGCTGCAGCCCGGATGCTCCATGCGGATCCTCCGGTTCGGGAAGATCGGCGTCAGATCCTCAAAGCTCTTTCTGCGCTGCGCCACACTCGGGTGGAACCCGTTTACCGTCGTCACATATAAAAGGGCGGAAAACTTCTCCTGCTGTGTCTTCACCCTGGTATTTCCGCAGATGATATCCCCGGTTTTTAAATTAAACTTGCGGATCTGGGACGGAGAGACGTAGACGTCGTTCTCCCCCGGCAGATAATTCGCACAGCGGATAAAGCCGTAGCCGTCCGGCATCACCTCGAGAATCCCGTTCGCGGAGATCCCGCTGTCTAAGTTCATCAGGGTCTCATCCGGCGCCGTACTGTCTCTTGCGCCCTGATTCTCCTTGCCCTGGCCCTGCTCACGTGAGGCGTTCTCACGGCCCTGGCCCTGCTCGCGGTCACGGGACGACGGCTCGCGGCCCGCCCCGTCCCTCCCGGTCTCACGTGAGGCATTCTCGCGGTCGCGGTAAGAACTTCCCGCATCCCGGGAAGCATTCTCGCGGCCCTGGCCCTGCTCGCGGTCGCGGGACGACGGCTCACGGCCCTGCTCACGCGGCGCGGTTCCTCTGCGCGGCCTGCCCGCCTGTGTATTCCGCGGCGCGTCCTTTGTCTGACGCTCCTGCTCCTCCCTCGGCTGCGGCGCGTCCTTTGTCTGGCGCTCCTGCTCCTCCTGCGGCTCCTCCTTCGGCTGCGGCGCGTCCTTTGTCTGACGCTCCTGCTCCTCCTTCTCAAGGCGCTCATCCTCCGCAAGCATCAGCTCCACGAGATCTTTCTTTCTCATGCTTGACACATTTTTCAATCCTCTTGCCTTCGCAAGATCTTTCAGCACAATTGCCGAAAGGCTTTCATACTTCTCTCTCATGCATTACTCCTCTTACTCTTCTACATCTATGATCAGCGTTTACTCCTTCAAACCTATTCTGGGAATCATGTCTGAAACGACATAACGAACATATGATGAACGTATTATACTACACTTTTTTTAAAATAGGAAGCCCTAATTTTCTTGATTTGTGAAATTGTTAATGTTATGATGATGCCATACTTATTCTACCGTCAAAAGAATATGGAAAGGGAACGATTTCATGATGAAAAATCAGAACAACAATGATGAGAAAGCTCTGCAGATGCACCGGGAATGGAACGGCAAGCTTGAGACCACGGCAAAGGCAAAGGTCAGCTCGAGAGAGGATCTCGCCATCGCCTACACGCCGGGCGTCGCGGCTCCCTGCCGCGTGATCGCGGAGGACAAAAGCGCTGCATATACCTACACGATGAAGGCGAATACGGTCGCGGTGATCTCGGACGGGAGCGCCGTGCTCGGCCTCGGAAATATCGGCGCGTATGCCGCCATGCCGGTCATGGAAGGAAAATGCGTCCTCTTTAAGGAATTCGGCAACGTCAATGCGGTTCCGATCTGTCTCGACACGCAGGACACGGAGGATATCATCCGCACGATCAGAAATATCGCCCCGGCCTACGGCGGGATCAACCTCGAGGACATCTCCGCTCCCCGCTGCTTTGAGATCGAGGAGCGCTTAAACGACATGCTCGACATACCGGTCTTCCACGACGACCAGCATGGAACCGCAATCGTAGTTCTTTCAGGCATCATCAACGCGCTGCGCGTGACCGGCAAAAAGAAGGAGGACTGCCGCATCGTCGTAAACGGCGCGGGCTCGGCCGGGATCGCCATCACACGGCTGCTGCTCTCCTACGGTTTCCCGGACATCACCATGTGCGACCGGGCCGGGATCATCGGAACCGATTACCCGGATCTGAACTGGATGCAGAAGAAAATGACGGAGGTCACCAACTTAAGCAATCAGACCGGGACGCTGGCGGACGCCTTAAAGGGCGCCGATATCTTTGTCGGCGTGTCCGCGCCGGGCATCGTCACAAAAGAGATGGTCGCCTCCATGAATCCGGACTCCATCTTATTTGCGATGGCCAATCCGGTTCCGGAAATCATGCCGGACGAGGCAAAGGCAGCGGGCGCCCGGATCGTTGGCACCGGCCGGAGCGACTTCCCGAACCAGGTCAACAATGTCGTGGCCTTCCCCGGCATCTTTAAGGGCGCGCTCGAGGGACACGCCACAAGGATCACGGAAGAGATGAAGCTGGCCGCCGCAAAAGCGATCGCCGGCCTGGTCTCCGACGAGGAGCTTAACGACGACTTTATCATGCCGGAGGCATTTGATCCGCGCGTTGCGGATGTCGTCAGCCAGGCGGTGCGCTCCTGCATTCATGAGTAAGCCCGGTCTTAGCCCTGACGAAGAACGCCGGCCGGCGTTCTGGGGAGAAAAGCGCTACCACTCCCTGAATTATGCCTTAAAGAAAACGTTCGGTGAAAAGGTCTACCGTCTGTCCTTAAACGGCGGTATGACCTGCCCGAACCGTGACGGCACGCTTGGCACCCGCGGCTGCAGCTTCTGCAGCGCGGGCGGCTCCGGCGATTTTGCCGCCGCGGCGACAGCTTCTGTCACCGCGCAGATTGAGCAGGCAAAACAGCGGATCGCGGCAAAATCCGACTGCCGCAGGTATATCGCCTATTTTCAGGCCTACACCGGCACCTATGCCCCGGTGGAGCGGCTGCGCGCGCTGTTTACGGAAGCGATCCTGCATCCCGACATCGCCGCGCTCTCGATCGCAACGCGGTGCGACTGCCTCCCGCCGGATGTGCTCTCCCTGTTAAAGGAGCTGCGTCAGATTAAGCCGGTGTGGGTTGAACTTGGCTTACAGTCGATTCATGAGGAAACGCACCGTAAAATTGGCAGCGGGTTTACGCTCTCCCAGTATGAGAATGCCGTCCGCTCCCTGTGCGGCTGCGGAATCGATGTCATCACGCATCTCATTTTCGGACTGCCGGGCGAGACCAGGGATATGATGCTCGCCTCCGTCTCACGCGCCGCCGCACTCCCGATCGCGGGAATCAAGCTGCAGCTTTTACACCTATTAAAAGGCACGGAGCTTTGCGCGCAGTATGAAGCCGCTCCCTTCCCGCTGCCCTCGCTGGAGGAATACTGCGATCTGATCGCAGACGCCCTTGCCATCCTCCCGCCCGAAATCGTCATCCACCGCCTGACCGGCGACGGCCCGCGCGCACTGCTGACCGCCCCGCTCTGGAGCCTTGACAAAAAGCGCGTGTTAAATACGATCCAGCGGCGGCTGCGCGAGCGCAATCTATGGCAGGGAAAATTATATGAGGATTAAATTATGGCAGAACCAATTACCATCTACAAGCTTACGATACTGAACATGCTCGACCTGGTAGACTATCCGCTGACCGGCACCCAGATCTTAAACTTTTTCCTGGAACAGGATTACACGGATTATTTTAAGGTACAGCAGGTGTTAAACGAGCTGACGGACGCGGGGCTGATTATCCCGGAATCCACCCACAGCAACACGGTTTACACGATCACGGAATCCGGGCGCTCGACGCTCCTTTTGCTCCGCAGCAAGCTTACCGACGCCATCGAGCACGATACCATCGCCTTTCTCAAAAAAAACGGCCAGACGCTTCGCATCAGCAATTCCCTGCTGGCCGATTACCGCCGTACCCCGGATGACGATTATGCCGTGCGCTGCCAGCTGCTGGTCCGCGGCAGGAAACGGATTGATCTCACCCTGATTGCAGCCAGCAGGGAGCAGGCGGAAATCATCTGTAACAACTGGAAGAAGCAAAATGAGGATGTCTACGCTTATCTGATGGATATCCTGATGCGTTAAGAAATGAGGAATTTTATGGGAAAACAGGCTTTTAAACCCGGAAATATGCTCTATCCGCTCCCGGCGGTGATGGTCAGCTGTCAGTACCCTGACGCGCACGATCCGCAATGTCAGAAAAAAGCCCTTGACGGGGCGCCCAATATCATCACGGTCGCATGGGCCGGAACCGTGTGTACCAATCCGCCCATGCTGGGAATCTCCGTGCGCCCGGAGCGCTATTCCTATCATTTGATCAAAGCTTCCGGGGAATTCGTGGTCAATCTCACCACAGACGCTCTGGCGCGCGCCACAGATTACTGCGGCGTCCGCTCCGGCCGTGACGTGGATAAATTCAGAGAACTGCGTCTGACCCCGCTCCCCTCCCGGGAAATCTCCGCACCCGGCATCGCGGAGAGCCCGGTCAATATCGAGTGCCGCGTCCGGCAGCTCCTCCCGCTCGGCAGCCATCATCTGTTTCTCGCGGACGTCGTCGCCGTGTCCGTATCGGAAGAGTACTTAGACGAAAAAGGAACCTTCCGCTTAAATGACGCCGGGCTCATCGCCTACTCCCACGGGGAATACTTTCTCCTCGGGAAGCGCCTTGGCTCCTTCGGGTACAGTGTCAGAAAAACCCACGGAAAGAAAAGGGGCAGGAACCGTTAAACTCCCATAAAACCCTTTACCTCCCGAACATCCCGCCAAGCCAGTCGTCGAGGTCGCGCACGCGCTCCGTGACGCTGTCGATCGCATCTGTGAACTCATTCATGCTCTGCATCATCTCCTGTGTCCCGGAGAGCGTCTCGTTGATGCCTTCCACGTCAATCTGCCCGAAGCGTTCCACCGCCGCCGTCAGTTCGGCAGACACCTCCCGGATCTCCTTTGCAGCCGCCATCCCGCCCGCAGCCAGCGCGAGCAGGAGCAGCGCAAGCAGCAGCGCAATGATTTTCTGCATGCGCAGCTGTTTTTTATTCAGCTCAATCAGTTCCTCCATCTATTACCTCCCGTCAGCTGTGCGCCTTCCACAGGCATTCCGTGATCTTCATCTCCGTAAAGACGGCGCGGAAGGAAGACTGCTCCGGGCTGCAGGCATAGATGCCGAAGCTGATCTCCCCCGCCCCGTCCCACAGATGGCAGATCCGCATCTGCTTAAATTCTATGCCGTCCGGGCTGCATTCTATGCAGAAATCGCTCTCCCGGCGGCTGAGACGGTACCACATCTCTTTCACGGAAGCCGGGATATCGGTCGTGGCCCAGTCCGAATACCCGTGGTTGGTCACCACGCTGCCCAGCCGCTGATATTCCTCGTTTTCGTATTCGATCGACGCCTTCAGCCAGTTCTCGCTGTTCAGATAAGCTGCAACCCCGCACTGGTCAAACCGGTGGCTGCTCTCAAACTGCGTCCGGACCGTGAAGGAAAAATAAGCGTCCGTCGTCCGTGTCTGTAATACCGGCGCGTTATCATTCTGAAAGCTGTAGTAGGTCCTCTGCCAGAGATCCGTTCCCGGCTCCGTCACAATCTCAGCCTTCTCCTTTGTCACTATCACATTCTCCGGCTTCCTCGTCCAAAATAATTCCTGATTTAAGAAATTCTCCATTGTTTTCCTCCTTCTTGTCGATCTTTTCTTCTTCCCCGTCTGTCGCTTTTTGCCCGAAATGCGCATCCCGCCATGCCCGCAGCGTTTCCAGGGCAGATTTTCCCGCGCTGCGCTCCGCCGCCCTGGCCGCTTTCTTCTCCTCGCGAGCGTTTTTCCTCGCCGCTTTCTTTTCCACGCGGGCGTTCTTCCTCGCGGTATGCTCCGCCGCCCTGGCTGCTTTCTTCTCTTTATACGCCGCCGCCCTCGCCGCCTTTTTCTCCTGCTTCCCGTAGGCCTTTTCCTTTAAGCGCACCTCCTTCTCCGCCGCTTTTTCCATATCGCGCAGATAGTGATTCGCCTTCCTGCGGCTCCTCCGGTCCGCGCGGTACGGATCATAGACAAAATAGGAGACGGAGCCGAGCAGAAGAACCGCCACCGCGGCCACTGTGCACACCGGCACAAGCAGACTGTATTCCTCATATCCCAGCTCATAACAGACAAACACCACCATCATGACCGGAAACAGGCACAGATAAACCGCCCGGATCAGCACGGTCAGAAAGGCCGACCTCTTCTGCCCGTGTGAGAGAAGCGCACCGGAAAGCGCCGTGTAAAGCGCCATAAAAAGGCTGATCTCCGATCCGAAGCCGTGCAGCAGCCCGCAGAGCACAAAAAGCAGCAGCGAGAGGAAAAACAGGGAAAACGCAGCGCCCTGATACCAGGCCCTGCGGTATTCCGTCATCCCCTGCAGCTTGTCGGCGCTGATGCCGTGCATCCGGTACACCTCGCCGCGGATATGCGCCTCAAATTCCTCGTTATACTTCTGCTCTTCCTTTGTATTCCGCAGGTGCTCATCGACGACCAGACTCATCTGATCAATGTATTCCTGTTCCTGACGGATGCGCTTCGCGCGCTGCCGTTCTATCTCCCGCTCGCGCTCCGCCTCTTCCTTTAGCCTCTGCACTCTGCCGATCCTCGGATTCTTCACCTCAATCTCTGAGAGATCTGGCTCCGCGTCTGTGATTCCCGCCGCCGCGTCTGCGACGACCTGCGTCGTTTTCTCCTCTGTATATTCCTGCATGTCCATGTCAGGCCCTTTCTCATTCCTGCCGCACTTTACGAGTCTGCTTCTTACAACAAGCGCTACCTGTTCCTCAGCTGCGTCAGGATACGCTCCACCCGGCGGACTGCGTCGTCCACCTGGCTGCGCGCCTGATTGATCTTATCCTGAACCAGCCAGTCCGCCACAAGGCCGTCAAAGAAATAGTCGGCAAACCGCAGAAAATCACCGGTATCAATCCGAAGTTCCGGAGTCTGCTGCAGATCCCCCAGCTCCCGCCGGAAGCTCTGCAGGTCGTGCTTTGCCTGCTCCATGTAACCATTGGCATTGTCAATCTTAGAGTGCTTTACCATGGTGGTGATCAGCCCGCCGCCAAGCAGATCGGCAAGCCCCCAGTTCTTTGCGCTCGAAAGCTCCGTCTGTGCCCGGCGAAGACTTGAAAGCGCGCGCTCCCCCGCCGCGATGGCCTCCCTCTTTTCCTTCTCTATATCGTACATGGCATCTTCCTCCTGCGTTTGCCAGCGTTTTGTACTGCTGTCCGGCTGCTCTTCACAGCTCGTCTCTATTATACCATCCCCCTTTCCTCTTTTCAACCGGTCGCGACATCAGATCCGTCAGTGCTCACTCATCCGTCCATATCTTCGATTCGACAATCTCCCAGAAGGATGCGTCTTCCTCCTCTCCTTCCCCGGTCTCCCGCGTGTCCTGTACCCGGACCGTCTCTCCTGATCCTGTCACGGCATCATCGTTTCCGGTCTGCGTGCCGTAGGAATTTCCCCGCTTCCCGAGCGACCAGAGCTGTTTGATCTGCCAGCGGATCTGATCGTAGGGCCAGCTTTTCCGGCTCCGTGCGACGCAGTTCGGGTCATTGATCCGGAATCCCTCCTCATCATATCCGTAAATCACAATAAAATGTCCCGACGCGGTAAAATCTCCGGGCCGCATCGCGCAGATGATCACGTGTCCCGCGTCCAGCTCCTGCTTCAGACAGAATTCTTCAATCCCGGGCTGGGTAACGCTCACGCCGTAACGGCCCGGCACGTCCGTCATCAGCGCCCAGGCGGTTCCGGTTCCCGCCATATAATAGCCGTTTTTCATCGCATAGTCCGCAAGCACATCCGGCGTCATGGAGTCATCCCCGGTCAGGTAGTAAAGCGCCATCGACAGGCTCACCGGACCGCAGCCCGCCAGCCCGATGTTGCTGTCATCCCCGTAGGAGGCATAGCCCCAGCGCGGATCCCACTGCAAAAACAGCGGATGCTCCTGATTTTTCTCCATATCGGTCAGCCCGCCCGACGCCTCCTGTGACGCGGTCGGATAACCGGCCACAAAATCCGTCATCTCCGGGTTATTTGCCAGCGCCTCTAACATCTTGTCCGGAAATTCCTCATAATTCTGAATAATCGCCGCGATCTGCTCGTTCTCCTGCCCCAGCTCCTCAAGCCGCCGCAGCACTTCTTCCGGTTCCCGCTTCACCGGCGCTTCCACCTCGTCCAGGCCGCAAAAATCCGCGTAGGTCTGGTCCCCGTTCCCCGACCAGCCGTCCGTAATCCGCTGCCAGAACGAAGGCATACCCCCATCTTCCCCTCCGACCGACGCACCATCCTGCGCGCCATCTGTCGCGTCAGATGGCGACGACTGCATGGAAGACGATGCCGGCGACAGGGAATCCTGACCCGAAGAAAAAAGGTTATTTTTTTCAAATCCTGATTTAATATTATAAAAAAGAAATCCGATCCCGGCAATCAGGATAACCTGACAGAATGCGAAAACAATCCGGCGGCGGATCCTTGCCCTGCGGCGCCGCTCTCTTCTGCGGCGTGCTCTCCTTCGCTGCGCCGGAGTCATCGCAGTCCTTCCTGGCGTCGGCAGCTCCAGACTGCTGTAACCGCCCTGCCTCCGACCGGCGCTTTGGCTTTGCCGCCGCTCCCCCTGCTTCCTGCTGCTTTTGCAGCTTCGCACCTCCGCCCTGCGGTACTGCTGTCCCCGGTCCGTCCCGTTTTTTAAGCTGCCGATCACCTGAAGCGAGGGCTCCTCGTATTTTCTCACACTGCTCTCCATGTCCTTCTCCGTCTCTTCTGCTGTAAATCCTGTCATGGCGGATTCTGCCGTGTATCAGCATATAAAATACACGGCCCCGCCTTCTGCCACCCTGACAGTGTATCAGAACATCCTTAATTCGACCTTAAACACTTCTTTAAAATTTCTTTAATATATGGAAGGAACTTTATGAAGAGACGCCGGCGCAGCAATCCGTCAGCGCTCTTTTACGAGGATTCCATATACAAACATTCCTTCCGCGCCGCCGGTCCATTCCTCCTGCGTGACGGTTCCGTCCGCGTCCTGTGCAAGTTTTTTTACGGACAGCCCATACTCCTTTGTCTGGCTGCTGCCATCCGTGTAGGTGACGGTAACGGTAAGCGTACCGCCGTCAAACAGCGCAAGCGCCCTTCTGCCGGCAGCCGCAAGGTCTTCCCCTTCATCAGCCGCGCTCCAGACAGAGTCTGGAATATAAAATCCATAATAAACCTCCTGTTCATATGGCGCTGTAACCTGGCTTCCGAGTCTCGTGCAGTGATACCTGGTGAGCATGGCGTCCGGCGGAACCACCTTTTCCTCCAAAGGTCTCTGCTCCAGATGTACAATCGTATGTGTGTCCGGGTTCTGGTCCTCATCCGGTCCGCCCTGCGCCAGCCAGTCACTGATCTCTCCTTGCGTCACCTGATCTACGGTTGCGGAATACAGCTCTCCGGTATCAATTGTTATATCAATATTTGATATTTCCTGCCCCTGTACCTGAAACATCATCCCCGTATAGCTGCCATCGGAGGCTCCGGAATCCGTCAGAACCAGCGTTCCCTCCGCCATCTGCGCCAGCGTCCCCTCCGCCGCGTACGCTGTGACAGAAAATCCATGTGCCTGCGCCGGCCCGCTTCTCCCCGAATCCGGATTCTGATGTCTGGCGCCCGCATTTCCCAAAAAGACGTTCACGGCTTCGCCCGTCGCAAGCAAAAGCGCCGCACATGCTGCCGCCGCGATCACGCGGCCTGCCATCCGTCTCTTTTTTCTGTTTTTTTCCGTTCCTTTCATTCTTTCTGTCCCTTCCTCTCTGATCTTCAAAAAGGCGGCATCCGCTCTGCTCTGCACAACAGAAGGAATTTCTATCTCCTCTGTAAAAAGATCTGTTTCCATTTTTCTCATCTCCGTCACACCTCCTGATTCCCGCTCAGATACTCCTTCAGCCTTTTGCGCCCGCGTGACAGCCTGGTCGCAACTGTACTTTTGGGTATTTTCAGCAGCTTTGCAATCTCGTCAATATGATAACCCTCGCTGTAAAACAGCACCAGTATAACACGGTATTTTTCATCCAGCACCGCAAGCGCCTCTTTGAGCTCAAGGTTACAGGAATCCTCTTTTGACGGTTCCTCACACTCGTCCAGGCTGATATACCGCTTATTTTTTTTGCGGATATCATAGCACTTGTTCATCAGAATCCGTATCATCCAGGTACGGACATACGCGGTTTCCTTTAAACTGCCGATCTTTTCCCAGCAGGCAAGGATGGTATCCCCGATCGCATCCGCCGCATCCTCGTCATTCATGAGAATGGAAAGAGCGACCCGGTACATTTCCTTCATGTGAATCTGCATCAGCTGTGTAAAAGCATCCGGATCCTGCCTCTTTGCTTTTTTTACCAGATATTCCGTCTCACTGACCATATCTGTCCTACCTCCTGTGCGCACAGTTTCATGTGGGATTTCACAAAGCGTCCTCTGTTTTCATCCTACATACATTAGACAGGAAAAAACAGCGGAAAATCTCATTGAGAGGAAATTTTTTCTGCCAAAGGGACGTGACCCGGAAAAAACAAAAAATAAGACCCGGAAGAGTCTGATCTTCCAGGCCTTACATCATGTTATCTTCGCCGCCTCCCCCGGGCGCTCCGTCTGCTTTCACTGCATCTCTTTCTCCTTCGGGATCACCATCTGCATCTTCAGTCCGGTATCATCTACCATCTTTATATTGCGGATGCCCGTGCAGAAACTCATCCACTTCTCTCATCTTCGGCAGGATGGCATCCGTCTGACGGGTGAGCTTCTTATGCAGCACTTCCATATTTGCCTGCTGTCGTTCTTCCTTTGTCTCTCCATACACCGCCTTCCGGCAGGGAACCGGAAAAACCGTTGACGCTCTGCCCTTTAAGATTTTCCGGGCATAAGGGTCCGGTCTGATCTGACTTTCCCTTCCCTGCAGCCCCACCGGCATGTCAATCAGGCAGGCGTCAAAGGGCAGCTGATCCGCCGCCTCTGTGAGAGAAGAAAACGAATACAGGTTTTGATTTCAGCCAGGTCATTTTGCACCTGTTTCTACAAATGAAGATTATTCATGAGAAAGCCCGAGGTTTTCCTCCACGGCCTCCAATGTCAGCCAGCCTTTCTCTTCCCCGGATTTCCGGCCTTTTTCAAGCTCATTCATCAGCCGGATGGCTGCCTGTGTCTTTTCATAGTCCTGTATGTCAATGATTGCATAGCGCCCCCAGCCATTTTTCGTCAGAAAAACGGGCTCGCCTGCTGCTACATCATGCAGCACCTCGCTGTAATTGCGCAGATCGGAAACAGGTTTAATGTTTGGCATAAAATTCAGCTCCTTTCTGCCATTAGTATAACCTGATCTGCTGTCAAATTCAAAAGCAAAATTTACAGCGCACAAAAGGATAATTTGCATAACAGCCGGCATCCGATCATTATCACACCTCTGTCAGATCAGACAGGGGACGGAATTCATATCCCATCTCCTCCCATTTTGTCAGAAGCTCATCTAAAATCTCCGCGTTTGTCGGCGACGTGCTGTGCAGCAGCACGATGGCGCCGGGGTGGATCCGGCCCAGCAGCTTCTCAAAGGCCTCCTCTTTTGTCGGCTGATCGTCGACATTCCAGTCCACATAGGCGAGGCTCCAGAAGAAGGTGGAGTAGCCCAGCTCCTTTGCCATCGCAAGGTTTTCTTTGCTGTATTTTCCCTGGGGCGGGCGATAGTACGGCGACAGCTCGCTTCCGGTGGTTTCTTTAAACAGCGCCGCCACATCGTCCATCTCTTTCTGAAACGACCCGATATCGGAGATGGAAGACATATCCGGGTGGTGATAGGTATGATTGCCCACCGCGTGTCCGTCCGCCACCATCCGCTTTGCGATCTCCGGCGCGCTCTCCAGGAAATGCCCCACGACAAAAAACGTGGCGGGCGCGTTGTGTTTTTTCAGGGCGTCCAGAATCGGCTCCGTGTTGCCGTTCTCATAGCCGCAGTCAAAGGTCAGGTAGATCACTTTTTTGTCCAGGCTTCCGACGTAGTATGCATTGTACTGCTTTAACTCCTTTGCCGAAGCATTTCCCGTGGGCTGCGTCCCCTCCGCGCCGAAGCCGAGCCCCCAGTTTTCCGCCTGCCCCGATACCGCCATGACTCCGACAGTGCGCTCTGTTTTTACCTTTGCGACCTCCCAGCCCGATAAAAACATCAGCGAAAAGACAAACGCCAGCATCAGACCTTTCTTACAACGATTTTTCATAGCTCCATCCAGAGAGTTTACTTGCACTAAGTATATGCGGGATGGTTTTTGTCCCATGATTGCAGAGAAAGACTTTACACCTTAATTGCCTGTTGTTATAATGTAACTGTCAGACGATTCCATATAGCAGACACGTTGGAAAAGGTGGTGAGTATATAACGCGTTTAGAACTTCTTACCGTATTGCTTTCCATAAAAGTATTGCTTGAAAGTGACAATAAAGACAAAGCTCTGGAGCTGATCAACGAAGTGATCGCGGAAGCAAAGCGGCAGGTAAACAAATCAGAATGATGATCTGTTTCTTTGAACAGAGCCTTCGGTTTATTACCGAAGGCTCTGTTCTGTTACCCGTTATTCTGATACCCGCATTTCGGGCAGATTTTTCCGCCCTGATATTCATACCCGCACCGGAAGCAGCAGATCCTCTCGTGGTGCTCTTTTGCCAGATAGGTAAGCTTCCTCGAATCCGGCTTTTCCTGGAGATACCGGACAAATTCGTCCAGCACCTTTGCGTAGGCGGACAGCTCCTTTGTCTCCACCGCGCACGGGATCTTCGTCTTCGTCCCGTTCTTCTCCTGCACCGTCACACCCTTATTTAAAAGCCCGGTGGAGGCCTTAATCTGTGCGATCGACGCCACGGGAATCCCGTAGGCATTTAACATCGTGCTGTAAAACAGGTGATCCGGCGTTAAGATCATACCCTCCTTCCCGCTCTGATTCCTGGCAGTGTCGACCAGCAGGATCGGATATTCAAAGAGGCCGCGGTCCGCCGCGTAGCAGGCCATCGCGTAGTCAAAGATCCCGGTCTCCTCCTCTGCGGCCTGTTTTCGCATCACTTTTCCCGCCGGATAGAAATGGTGTCTCGGATTCTCCGCGATCCCCGCATCGGAAAGCTCCGCGGAAAGCTTCTGCACCAGCAGCTCACACTCGTCGGTTTTTAGCTTCTGAAGGCGTTTTGTCAGCGCACGCAGCGTATCCTCCTTTAATTCCGGCAGAAAATCCCCCTCTCTGATCCGCTCATAAGCTTCCATGCCCTCCTCGAATGTCATCAGCATCGGGTTCGGGCAGAATTCCTCAATCTGCTTCCTGTCGAGCTCTTTTAGTTTATCCCGCACCTTTTCCACATAAGGCGCCGTGAGATGCGGCAGGAAATCCCCGTCCTCGAGCGTTCTGATCAGGCCGGTCAGATCCTCTCTGCTGACCTTTCGCGCGCGTTTTACCAGGTTCGCGATCTCCTGGCGCTCCGCGGCCTCGCGGCTTTTGTTCAGGCGCTCCTCATACGGCGAGAGATCCACGCCCTCATAGGAGTGAATCCGGTCCAGGTAAGACTGATAGCGGGCGCGGTCCAGGTTCGGAGGCATTTTATAAATCAGCTGCTCCACCTCGTGCGACGCCTGCCGCTGCATCTGCTCCGCCAGGCGCTCCCGAAGCGGCGCCTTCTGCTCCGGGGTCAGATCCGCTTCCACGATCTCGTCGTACACGCGCTTTATCACCGTGTAGTTTTTGTCCGCACAGGCATCCGCCTTTTTTGAAAGCCCTTCGATGAGCCCCGCGGACAGGCGCTGCGACACCCGGGATAAAAAGTCTTCCCGCTGCGCGGGATTAAGCTGCTTCTCATTCTGGAGCTGATTCTTTAACTCGCGCAGCTGTCGGTCGGAATAGCGGTCGAGCAGCTGCATCCGCGCCTCGTATTTCTGCCGGATGTGCTCCGCTTCCGGTGAGTCCGCTATCCCGCCCTGTTCCGTGACGCGTTCCCCGGCGTTCCCGCTGCTTTTGGGACTGTCGGACTTCCCGGGGGATGCGGCGATTCCGCTGCTTTTTGGGCTGTCAGACTTCCCGGGGGATGCGGCAGTTCCTGATCTGCCGGCTTCACGGATCACTTCGCTTCTCCCGGTCTCTCTGCCTGAAGAAACAGGATGAACGCCGTCAACGGATGCAACGCCATCCGCGGATGGCGTGCCCGCATCATGGGACCGGGCTGCGGTCAGGTTTTCCCGGCTTCGCGCTTTCTCCCCGGCAGTTTCCCCGTTCCCTTCTGTCCCCGCATCCTCGTCCAAACTCCCGTCCGCACCCGCATGCATCCTCTCAAGCCGTTCCCGGATCCGTTCTTCGTACCGCGCCACGCTTTCTTCCGGGTAGAAGCCCTCTTCCATGCGCGCCACGATCTTTTCCAGCTCCTCCTCCGGCAGCTCGTTTAACGCCAGCGCGGACTCCTCGAGCGTCTCAAGCTCTCTCTCCCGCTGCTGCTGTGCTCTTTTCTTCGGATCCGCATATTCATTATAATTGTAGTTCGACGTTTTCTCCGCGTTTCGCCCTAGCAGTCCCAGGTAATCCTCATACGCCGCCTGATCGTCCGCAAATTCCAGCAGATACACCTCACCCTCGCCGAGCAGGCGCCCCGGAACCGGCGTATAGAAGCTCTGGCAGTTCTGGCAGGTACAGGCACGCGCGAGCAGCACGCCGCCCTCCTCCGTCTCGATCTGCACTTCCCTCCCTTTTGGGTAGACTGCCATGTGCAGGCGGTTTCCGCACACCGGGCAGAGATTCCCCGTCACATAAAAATTGTGCCCGAGACGGGACGCGCCGCCCCATCCTGTGCGCCGAGAAGCTGCATCCGGCGCATCCGCGCCGCTTTGTCCCGCCTTCCCCGCGCTTCCCGCCGCCTCCGCATGCCGGTTCTGATCCGGCCGCCGACTTTGATCCTGCGTCCGGTTCTGATCCTGCGTCTGGTTTTGATCCGGCCGCCGGATCAGGACCGGACGCCGCTTCCAGATCATCCGCCGCCACAGGCCCCCGGCGGGTTTCCCGTCCTCCTCGTCCACACGCTCCTGCTCCCGGATCAGCGCTCTGCCGACCACATCTTCATAGGTGACGCGTATCCCGTCCTGGTAAAAACGGAAATGCTCCCTGGTATAATCCGGCTCGATCGAAAGCTCCCGCAGAATCCCGGAAAACAGCCGCCCGAGCTCCTCAAAATCCTTATTGACCTTAATCCCCTCGATCGCGCCCCATTTTCCGAAGACATAGAGAAGCATGTTGATCACGTTCTGAAGGCACACGTTATCCCCGATCTGCGCCGTCTGCTCCTCCGCGGCCGGAATGTCAATGATGTTTGTCGTCACTTTTTTCGTGTCAAAATGGAAAAACAGGGAGCGCACCTCGCCCTGAAGGATGATATAATTGTCAATCACCGCAAAGATCCCGCTCCACTCCACCGGAGCTTTCATCGCCCCGATCATCCGCTCAAAGGTCTGTCTCAATTCGTCATTTGCCCGCAGTAAAATCATTCTGTTCTCCTCCGCTGTCCCTGTCCGTATTCACTGTCTTTTTTCATGGGAACCGATGCCAGAAGCCGCTGTTCGATAAAATCAGAGAGCGGCTGCGGCAGGTATCTGCCCCTTTTGAGAATCATATACACATACCGGTAGTTTTCCGCGTCCAGAAGCGCTGCCTTTGCAAGATCCGCCCGGTCAAGGTCTTCCGACTCCGTCACAACCGCCGCGCCGATCCCCATGGCTGCCATCTGAAGGATCACACTGTCCTCCGACGCCTCCCCCGCAATCCGGGGCCTGCACGCATTTGCGGCAAACAGTCCGTCCGTGACACGCCGCATCCCGGAATCCGGCGTATGGAGGATCAGCGGGATCCCGGCAAGCTCTTTTACCGTAATCTGCTCCGCCGCAAAAAACGGTCTGTCTGCGGACTGAACCACCACAAGCTCCTGCTTTAGCAGCCGCGTGGAGACAAGCCCCTGTCCGTCTCCCGGCTCCGACGCCAGCAGAAGGTCGATCCGCTCTCCCTTCAGATCTTCGATCAGCGGATCCGTCACCCCCTCATAGAGCTCGAACATACACCCGTACTGTGGAAATTCCCCGACAAACCGCTGAATCTGCCCGAGCAGATACGAGCGCATCGACGATACAAACCCGATGCTAAGCTTTCCGGACGCACAGCGCATCAGCTGGCGCCTGCCGTCCGCGAGCAGGCCGAGCGCGCCCTGCACATAGGAAAGGTAAAGCCTTCCCTGGCGTGTCAGCGCGACATTTCTCCCCTGTTTTTCAAACAGATATACCCCAAGCTCCTTCTCGAGGCAGTCGATCCCGTGGCTTAAGCTTGACTGCGCAACCGCGAGCTCCTCCGCGGCACGGCCGTAATGCTCGTATCTCGCCAGCGTTTGAAAATATTCCAGATATTTCAGATTCATCCCGGCCTCCCTGCTATCTCTTTCTTTTATTATAGTAGCATCCATCAGCTTTGTCTATGGATTTTCCCACCGCGCCTGATTGATTCGTAATGCTCCCCGCCCTATGATAAATTCGTTCCTTCCGCTATCCTCTGCGGAAGGAACGAATTTATCATAAAGGAGATCAAATCATGGTACATCATATGAAATGGCGCGCGTACGGAAGTCTTGTTCTCACGTTTCTGCTGTGGGGAAGCCTCTATGTCGTCAGCAAACGAATGCTTTTAAACCTGCCGGTCTTTCTGCTGGCCTTCTGCCGGTTTCTGATCGCATACCTGTTCCTGCTGCTGATCTCCGTGCTGCGCAGGCCAGGAACCGCTGGCCATGTGCCGGCGGCAGGCACCGCGAATGCTTCCGGCGACACGGCGGACGGCGGGGAGGCGGCCGGCCCGGACATCCGGCGGATGACGCGCAGGTACTCCCTCCTCCTCGGGATCCCGGGCTACGCCGTCTTTGTCGGGCTCCAGCTGATCGGCACCGCGTACGCCGGCTCCACCACCGCCTCGCTGATCAACGCGTTAAATCCGGTGACGATCACGCTGATGGCCGCCCTCATCCTCGGCGAACGCCTGACATACCGGAAAGTGACCGGCACGCTTCTCGCGGTCTGCGGCGTTTATATGATCGTCGGCACCGCAGGCAGCGTCCACCCTGCGGGTGTAATCTGCTCCGTCGCCTCCGTGCTCGGCTGGTCCCTTGTCTCTGTCCTTCTCCGGAAAGGGCTGGCCGTGTGCGATCCGCTGATCGTCACGAGAAACGCCCTCGGGCTGGCGGCTGCCTGCAATCTCATATTCGCCGTCGCAGAGCAGCTTTTGACCGGAGGCGGCTTCGATGGGTCATCCATCCGTCCGCTCACCGTGGCAGGCGTCTTTTATATGGGGATCTGCAGCACGGGAATCGCCTATATTCTCTGGAACAAAAGCCTCGCCGTACTCCCCGCCGGCACCTGCAGCGCCTTTTACCCGCTCCAGCCGCTGACCTCCGCGCTGCTTGGCATCCTCTTTTTTAAGGAAACGCTGCCCCGGCTGTTTTTCCCTGGCACGCTGCTGATCGCGGCCGGGATCCTGCTCTGCCTCCTCTCCCCGGTTTCCGGCCGGCGCAGGACTATTTTATAAACATTTAATAAATGGCGAAAAACGCTGTATTTCCGCTGTTTTTGCCGTTATTGTTAGCACTCATTTCAAAAGAGTGCTAATTTTCTATTGACTTTTCTGAAATGAGGATATAAGATCTTATTTAGTTGTAGTAAAATCATTTTTCAGAGAAGGAGTGTTCTGTTATGGCAAACAAGCATGGAAGTCTCTCAATTGACAGCGAGAATCTGTTTCCGATTATCAAGAAGTGGCTGTATTCCGACCACGACATTTTTTACCGCGAGTTGATCAGCAACGGCTGTGACGCCATCACCAAATTAAAAAAACTGGACATGATGGGCGAGTACCCCCTGCCGGCTGATTTTAAGGCGCAGATCCAGGTCATCGTAAACCCGGAGGAAAAGACCTTAAAGTTCATCGATAACGGTCTCGGTATGACGGCGGACGAGGTGGAGGAATACATCTGCCAGATCGCGTTTTCCGGCGCAACCGACTTTATTCAGAAATACAAGGATAAGTCCACGGACGACCAGATCATCGGGCATTTCGGACTCGGCTTCTACTCCGCCTTCATGGTGGCGGACGAGGTTTCGATCGATACCTTATCCTATGAGAAGGATGCGACGCCGGTGCACTGGACCTGCGACGGCGGCACGGATTATGAGCTGACGGACGGCACAAAGGACACCGTCGGCACGGAGATCACGCTTTACTTAAACGAGGACTGCCTGGAATTCGCAAACGAGTACCGCGCACGCGAGGTCATCGAGAAGTACTGCTCGTTTATGCCGACCCCGATCTTCCTGTCAAAGGCAAACGCCGAGACGCAGTACGAGACGATCGACGCCGCGGATAAGCTCGACACCGATACGGTTGTAGAAGAAATCCACGAGGAGGCAAAGACCGAGGAGAAGGAAAACGAGAACGGCGAAAAGGAGATCGTGGAGGTTTCCCCGGCAAAGGAGAAGCTTAAGATCGTAAAACGGCCGGTTCCGCTGAACGATACGAACCCACTGTGGCTGAAAAACCCGAACGACTGCACCGACGAGGACTATAAGGCATTTTACCGCAAGGTATTTCTGGATTACAAGGAGCCGCTGTTCTGGATCCACCTTAACATGGACTACCCGTTCAACCTCAAGGGAATCCTGTATTTCCCGAAGATCAACACCGAGTATGATTCCATCGAGGGGACGATCAAGCTCTACAACAACCAGGTATTTATCGCCGACAATATCAAGGAGGTCATCCCGGAGTTTCTGATGCTCTTAAAGGGCGTGATCGACTGTCCGGATCTGCCGTTAAACGTTTCCCGCTCCGCGCTGCAGAACGACGGCTTTGTGAAAAAGATCTCCGAGTACATCACCAAGAAGGTGGCGGACAAGCTGATCGGCATGTGCAAGACCGACAAGGAGAATTACGAGAAATACTGGGACGATATCAGCCCCTTCATCAAGTTTGGCTGCTTAAAGGACACAAAGTTCTGCGACAAGATCAACGACTACATCCTGTTTAAGAACCTGGATGATAAGTATCTGACTCTTCCGGAGCTGCTCGTGAAGGAGGAGGAAAAAGCTGCGGAGGAAAACGCCGATAGTGCGGCAGAAGTCTCCACAGAGGAGGCAGATGTCGTCGACGCGGACGGCAACCCGATCACGACAGATGACGCAGACTCCGCGGCGGAAGATGCCGAGGTCGTCGATGCGGACGGCAACCCGGTGGAGGACGCCGACGAGGAGGATGAGAAGGACAAACGCAAGGTGATCTACTACGTGACCGACCGCGTGCAGCAGGGCCAGTACATCAACCTGTTCAAAGAGCAGGGGATGGACGCGGTGATCTTAGACCACAATATCGATACCTCCTTCATCACGCAGTTAGAGCAGCGCAATGAGAACTATAAGTTCATGCGCATCGACGCGGATCTGACCGAATCCTTAAAAGACGAGGACGACACGGAGGACTTAAAGGACGAGACCGACGCCCTGACGGAGCTCTTTAAGAAGACATTAAACAATGAGAAGCTGACCGTGAAGGTTGAGAAGCTCAAAAATGAGAACGTCGCATCCGTCATCACACTCTCCGAGGAGGGCCGCCGGATGCAGGATATGATGAAGATGTACGCCATGGGCGGTATGGGCGGCATGGATCCGAATATGTTCGCCGCAGACCAGACCCTGACCTTAAACGCGAACCATGCGCTCGTGAAATATATCTTCGAGAATAAGGATTCGGAGAACGTTCCGATGTTCTGCGAGCAGCTTTACGATCTTGCCATGCTCTCGAACCAGCCGCTGTCCGTGGAGGCTATGGCGAAGTTCGTGGAGAGAAGCAATCAGATTATGATGATGCTGGCGAAGTAAATTGAATCATGATATAACAAATCCCGGGATGTGGGAAGGACTTTTCTGCAAAGGTCCTTCCCTGTTCCCTTCTGATTTCTGTTTTCGCGGTTTTCTGTTTTATTTCTTTCAATATTCACCCTTAAGACTATATTTATCATTGACCGGCAACAGCTGCCCGTTTATAATAATTTCAGAGAAAAAGAAAGGATTTTTATATGAAGATACAGATTCCGGCAACCGGAATTGTGAAGGAGCAGACTTTTTGCACAGACAAAAGCGTTTCCATCATTTACGGTTATAACGATCATGGAAAGACCACAATCTTAAAAGCAATCAGCCAGGTACTTTCCCAAAAATTAATGGAAGACTTTATTTTTGGCGGAGTCTCCGTCCTCTCCGTGTACATTCCGACCAACCGGTTAATTGTGAGCAAAACCAGGACCGATGATTTCCGCCCGCGGGATATCGAAGAATTTGTACAGTACCAGGAGGATGCCCAGGAGGATTTCAGTCTGCATTTAAAGCGGATACGGGACTATCTGCAGGAAGACGCAAAGTCGTGCGATCTGATCCGCCGGGTTCTTCAGTCTGTTTTTGAGAAATCTGTCACGGATCTGTCCATCCGGCACAGCGACGGGATCGAGAATATCATCAACCTGTTTTCCTGCATTCTCTGGGCAATGACCTGGGATACGGATCTTTCTTCCATGACCGCAGAACAATTTACCGCGCTCATTTCAGAGAAAGAGGTCTGTGTCCTGATCGATGAACTTGAGATGTTTCTGCATGTAAACGTCCAGGCGAGACTTATCAGAAGTCTTACAGAGACATTTCCGAATTGTCATTTTATCATGACCACCCACTCCCCGCTTCTGCTGACCAGATACCGCGATCTGTGCGTGTTCAATATCAGGGACGGCGTCCTGCATCCGATTGAGGGGGATCTCTATTATAAAGATCTGGATATGGTCTATGAAAGCTGGTTTGATGTCGACGAATATCCGTGGCAGATCCGGGAGGATATCAATTATCTCGGTCAGGTTTCCCTTGGCATAGAAATTCCTGATTCCACCCGAATCAGATCCATATCAGAACGGATGGGCAGAGATTATCCCAATCTGCACTCCAGATACAACACACTCATTGTAAAAGCTCTACAGGCAGGAGAAACCCATGATAAGCATCAGACGCACCTATAAAAACAAAGCGCCAAAGCAGCTCGCCGGCACAAACCGTACATTTAAAGCTGCCATCCGCGGAATGTCCGCAAAGGATGCCTGGCAGTACTATAAACAGCACGAAAAACACTACAGCTATAATACCCCGGAAACCAAGCGCATTTTCCGGAACATGAATTTCAAACGATGTTCCTTCTGCACCAAAGTGATCGACGATTTTGACACAGCCATGACGGTGGAACATATCGAAACCAAACACGACCATCCGCAGAAAATTTTCCAGTGGAGCAATCTGCTGTGCGCATGCCAGACCTGCAATACCAAGCGAAGTACCACTCCCCGGGATCGGAAGCAGTATCTGGATCCGACCAGAATCCCGGATCTCGAACGATACTTTTCCTTCCTCCCCGACGGCACGATTCACCCGGATAACAGCCTGCCGCCAGAAGAACAGCAGAAAGCGGACTATATGATCCGGCTGTACCGGCTGGACCGGAAAGACCTTGAATGTGAACGCAGGGAATTTTTTAAAAACCTGCTGGAAAGCGACAGCTTTTCCTCCTTTTTGGAAAAGCAGGATCCTTCCAGCCAGAATATAATATTTTTATCGGTTTTTACATACTATAGGAGGTGCAGAGAGCGTTATGGACAACAGGGAAGGTAAGGAATTCATCTTGGATCAGACTACCATCAAAAAATTACTGACCATATACAAATTAAAAATCCCCGATTTTCAGCGGAATTTTGTCTGGAAAAAGGGAAAAAAAGAACAGCTCCTGGAATCTCTGTTCCGCGGTTTTCCAATCGGCGCCATCACCTTATATCAGGACGATAACGCATACTATATCATCGACGGACTACAGAGGATCAACACGCTAAGCCAGTATCTCTCCTGTCCGTATACCGTGATCCCATTTGCGGAGTTTTATAAAAAAACAGAGGCGGATGTGACTGCTTTTTTACAGGAAAAGGGACTTGCAGATCAGTCTGTCCGGCTGAAAAAACAGCTTCAGCAGTGGTATGGAAATTTAAAACAGCTCTACGAATATGAAAAAATCAGCGTGCTTTACCGCGTGTTAAATCCAAAGGATCAGAAAAAGCCTTCTGCCTTTTCCGATCTGACGCTGGTGGAGGAGCTGCATGAGATCGTAAAAAGCGCCATCGAGATCGCACATGATGATATCGCACTGATCATCTACAAGGGAGATAAAAATGATCTGCCAGATCTCTTTAAAAATATCAATACCGGAAGTGTGGCGCTCTCCCAGTACGAAATTCTCCAGTCTGTGTGGAATGATTATTTTCTGGATGAAACAAAGCTGCCCGAAACCTTTGATGCGTTTAACCGGGAACTTGTATTAATTCAGGATGATTATGATATCCAGGCCGTAAAAGAGCGCGGCAGATTTGATATTTTCAAAAACATTGTCGGCCTGAACCACCTGATCTGCTGTAATGAGAAAAGCGAAACCCTCTTCCGTTTTGCGGCGTTTAAAAAGATTTCCCCTCTCCCTGTGGGCGAAGGGATGTTGAAATATTATGAAAATGGCAGCGTGGGATTCGAAATCTGGTCCACACTCCTGTGCGGCGCATCCAATAAAATTATAGATGCAGTCGACCTGATCTTTCAACGCACGGGGCAGCAGGATCAGATCAACCGCTTTGTACACGACTTAAACAGAATCATCCTGGATGCAGTCGATACTGCGATTCAGAAGCTTGCCGGTAACAGCTGTTCTGTCATGGAGACGAAATATCATTCCCTCTATATCATAGCCGGGATTGTTTTCTCCGAATATGATATTGATGCGGCAGAGCTGCGCATTAGAAAGACAAATGTAAACAGCAGGATTTTCGAGGAAAGCCTGCATCTGGAGCGGCACATTGAAGAACACTGGTTTATGGATGAAAACAGGCAGATGGGGTTCTTCAATGGAAAAATTGGGGAGCTGTTAAAGATGAAATCCGATCCTGACGGGCGGCAGATGACAGATACCGTCAGATCCCGTAAACCGACTGCGGATCTGACCATCACAATCGAAGGACAGGTTATTCAGGCAGATACTGTCAAAGAATTTTACAGAAATATCTTTTCTTATCTGTCCCTGCATAAGATTGACTTCTCACATCTTGTGCCTTACGCCACCGGTCAGAAACGGTATCTGATTCACACGGAAAACCGGCACCTCTCCGGCACTCCGTTTTTCAATCCGTTAAGGATTGGTGACTATTTCATCGAAACACACAAGAGCAAATCCGCCGCATTGAGGGATATTTGCAGTTTCCTGAAAAAAGCCGGGGTTGATGTTACCGAATGAAACGTTTCCCATACCCGTCATCCAGACACTCCCCTTCCCTCACACGGGAATCAGCCGCATCAGCACCGCCGTATGCGCGGGGAGCGTTACCTCAAAGCAGAGCCCTCCCTCCCCGGCCGTCATGGACATGAGCTCGTATCCCGGCCCAATCTGCGCTCTGATGTGCGCCGCGATCTCACCCGACAGCGCCACGGACGTATCGAGCCCGCGCTCGAGCGCCATGACGCTGCCGTGGTTTTCATCGAGGGTGTACCGCTCCAGAAGCCAGCTCCCGGCCCGCACCGGCAGCGCCACGCTCACCTGATCCGGCTCCGTCTCATGAAATACCGCGTCCACATCCTCCGGCAGCAGATTATATGGATGGTTGCAGAAAAATAAGGTCGGATGCTCATAGTGAAACAGCAGCAGCACGAGCTCTCCCTCCGGGTCACCGGTCAGCACAAAAAAATCCCCTGTCCCGATCACCGTCTCCCGCAGCATGCGAAAAAAACGCAGCGCAAAAAACACGGGCTTCGGAATTCCGCGGTCGGTCAGAAGGCTGAAGATCCCGTGCGTCAGCCTCCCGTCCGGCTGCATACGGACCATGTCATCCGGCCTCTCAAAGGGGATACAGTTCCGCTCTGAGAGGGTCGGAAGGATCAGGCCCGACAGCAGGCCGGCACAGCTCTGCAGCTGATACAGGAGAAAGACCGCCGCATAGGGCGTATCGTTTAAGGCCAGATTTTCATGCAGATCCAAAAGCAGATTTCCATAGACCGGCACCTTCCTGTCCGGATACACACGCTCCAGTACCTGGTGAAAGGTTTTCATCCTCCGGGACAGGAAATGCGGATTCGCAGAAAACCGGTATTCCTTTTCCGAATCCGACACATAGCGGTCCTCCCTGGTCGTGTATCCGGCAATCAGATCCACCGTGATAAAATCCCATGTCAGCTCTTTTACCCCGGGCAGCCCAAAAAGCTCCTCGTCATCCGGCCGGACCCGCTCCGCATGATACAGGTAGAGCCCCACCTCTATCGTCCCGCAGAACCGCCGGATCAGGGCGGACACCGCCGCAAGCTTTACGGCAATCGCCTTTTTCTCCTGCGCGGACAGGCCCCAGAGCGGCCGGTTAAAATCCGCCAGCACGCACTCGAACCGCCAGCCCCCCATCCTCTCCTTCCCGAATTCCCGGGCCGCCTGCGCGAGAAAATCCTCCATCATCCGGTCCGTGGGCTCCGACGGATCGACGCGGAAAAGAATCATGGGATTCATGCCGAGCTCATGGATGACCCCGATGGCAGGAAACGAGCGGTAAAACCGGTACGAACCCGTCTTCTCATCGTATTCCATATCCGGCGGCCAGAACACCGTATTGATCCGCACATACCGCAGCGAAAGCTCCCGGCTCACGCTTCTTAACTGTTCGCAGATCACGCGATCCGACAGATGTCTTACCTCCCCCACGAACGCAATATCCGTCGCGGGAAGCGCCATGTCGCTTCTGTCCCGTTTTTTGCACCGGATCTCCTTTTTTCCGCTCTTCCTGCCGGAGGGCGCGCCAAAGGAGTCCAGCTGTCCGATCAGACGGCATGATTCCGTATAATAAGGATTATCGCTGACCAGGATGTCCGGCTGCGCAGAGGACGCATGTTCCTTTCTGTACTGCGTCGGCGTCTGTCCGTACCGTTCCCGGAAGGCCTGATTCAGGGAGACAATATTGGAAAACCCAAGGATCCCCGTCAGAGACGTCACCGTATCCTGCGTGTGGATGAGGTATTTTCCCAGCGCGGCCAGCCGTCGTCCCGAAAGGTAACGGTTCATCGGCTGTCCCAGCACCTGCCGGACATAGCCTGACGTATACTGCTGCGTCAGCGCAAGCTCCTGTGAGAGCAGCTGAAGCGTCCACTCCCTGCGATATTCCTGATTCATCAGATAGCGCAGCTTCTTTTCCCGCATTTTATACGGTTCCGTCTCAGACTCCGCCGCCCGCGCAAGAAGCGCATGGACGATCCGGCGAATGTCCTCCCGCAGCCGTCGTTCGGAGAGCGCCGGTGAAAAATAATCGGAAAGCAGCCGCATCATCTCCTGATACAGCTTCTGATCGCTGTACTGTCCCCGCCTGGCCGAATTGACCCAGATCTGCGGCATCATGAACTGGCACTGGCTGCCCACATAGTCCATACTGATACAGCAGAACGCACAGACCGCCTCCCTCGTATCCTTAAGCTCCAGCTGTTCCTCCTGCACTGTCTGCATGGAAAACAGATCCATCTCATGCAGCAGGAATGTTTCTTCCCGGCACACGCGCAGATGCCCCCGCACAACAAACATCAGACAGAGGCTTTCCGCCGGCAGCCGGATCTCCTCCCCCGCCTCACTCACCCTGATAAAAAACGGCAGAAACAAATAATCCTCCATACTTCTCTCCTCTTCTTTTTATACCAGACGTCAGAATCCCTTCCGCCCGCGTCATCTGCAAAAACATTCATATTTTTTTCAGATATTATAACAGAAATTTCAGAAAAGAAACCATTTCCGAAAAAAAATCCTGAAATTATTTTTTCCGTCCAAAGAATCCATTTGTTTTTCGCATTTTTCTGCAAGAAAATATTTACAGAAAGACACAGCAAGGAGGTATCTGATTATGGCAATGCATCAGGCAACCGTAAAAAACGGCGTTCTCGAGGGCGTCCCGGGCGGCAATCCCGCGGTCACGGTCTTTAAGGGCATCCCTTACGCCGCCCCGCCCGTGGGAGAGCTCCGCTGGCGTCCGCCGCAGCCGGCAGCGGACTGGGAGGGCGTGCGGCGGGCTTACACCTTCCGCGGCATCTGCCCGCAGCTGATTCTTCCGGAGGACCATCCGCTGGCGGCGGACAATCCCCCTCCCTTTGAGGAAATCAGTGAGGACTGTCTGTATCTGAATGTGTGGACCCCGGCGAAATCCCCGGAGGAAAAGCTCCCGGTGCTCTTCTGGATCCACGGCGGTGCAAATGTAGGAGGGTTTGGACATATGTCCGCCTTTGACGGGGAGGGTTTCGCGAAGCGCGGCGTCATCCTGGTCACCTTCACCTGGCGGGTCAACATTTTCGGCTGGCTCGTTCACCCGGAGCTCTCCGCGGAATCCGACCGCCATATTTCCGGCAACTATGCCGTGATGGATCAGATCGCCGCCCTCACCTGGGTACGGGAAAATATCGCGGCCTTCGGCGGGGATCCCGACTGCATCACGGTGGCCGGACAGTCCGCCGGAGCCAGCAGCACCCAGCTTTTGTGCACCACTCCGCTGACGCGCGGCATGATAAAGCGCGCCATCATGCAGAGCGGCGGCGGTTTTGCCCTGTTTTCCTCGCACGATTTTCTGACCTTACAGCAGGCTGAGGCGACGGTCGATCTGAAACGCGCCCTCGGCGTCAGCACTATAGAAGAGGCCAGGAAGCTTGACAGCAGCGAGATCATTTCCCGCATTTTTTCACCGAAAGCCGCAGGCGCATACCTGCCCATGCCGGTGGCGGACGGCTATGTCTTCCCGAAGACCATGGCGGAAATGATCCTGGAAGGGGATTACCATCAGATCCAGTATATGATCGGCTGCACCTGCGACGAGACGGCCATGTACATTTTTCCGGAGGACCGGGAGCTGTTTCTCGCGGATCAGCGGACGGAATACGGGGACGCGGCAAAGGATTATCTCGCGCTCTGTGATTTTCTGAACGATGATGCGGCTTTCCGCTACCACTTAAAATACCGCAGCGCGGAGATGCTGCAGACAGGGATTGACGTATGGACTACAGTGATCGAAAAACATGGCACAACGCCACCGTATGTCTACAGCTTTAACCGGAGAGTGCCCGGCGACGACCTGGGGGCATTTCATTCCTGCGAGCTTTTTTATCAGTTCGAGACCCTCGACCGCACCAGGCGCGCCTACACCGGCGAGGATTATGAGCTGTCCAAACAGATGGCGGCCTACTGGAGCAATTACATAAAGACCGGCAGCCCCAACGGCCCCGGCCTGACCGAATGGACGACCTACACCACCGCCGCCCCTGCCGTCATGCAGCTTAAGCCCGGCCCTCACATGGGATGGCTGGAAGGAAACCCGCGAATGGAATTCCGCAAAAACTTTATTCTCAAAAACGGAGGAACTACACATGAATGACACAACGAAAAAATCATATTTTAACCACTGGTTTATCGTCTTCGGCGTGCTGGGCTGCAACAATCTGCTGATCTGCCTGCTCTGCAACACCGCCGGGATGTTCGTCACCCCGGTCATGGACGAATTCGGATGGTCGAGGACAGCGGCCACCATGTACCTGACCCTCTTTAACTGGATTGCCGCGGCCATGCAGCCGCTGGTGGGCAGGCTGTTCGACAAATATAGTATCAAGCGCATCATGCTGGCGGTCATCGTCGTCTTCGGCTGCGCTTTCATCTGGACCGGCACCCTGACCTCGCCCTGGCAGTGGAATGTCTACGGCGTGATCTACGGCGTCTGCGCCGGGTTCTTTATGTATCTGCCGGGCCCTGTACTGTTCAACCGCTGGTTTAAGCAGAAAATGTCCCTGGCCATGTCTTTAGGCGGCATCGTGACCGGCATCATCGGATTTTTCTTAAACACGACACTTGTCGCAAGCATCCAGAATGTGGGCTGGGGAAAAACGCGTATGATTTTAGGACTTGTCACAATGATCGTCTGCTTCCTCTTAACCCTGCTGTTTGTAAAGGATTCCCCGGAAAAAGCGGGAATGCAGGCCTACGGCGCGGATCCGGCGGACGGCGGCAGAAGCGCGGGCAAAGCGCAGGCCGGCGGTTCGGACGTTTCTGAAAATGCGAAGGCCGGCGGGGATGTCCCGGCCGCAGAGGAGGGCTTTACCTACCAGCAGGTGTGGAAATGTCCGGCCTTTTATCTGGTCCTGTTTTACGGCTTCCTCGTCATCATCCTGGCAAGCTTTTCCCAGCAGATGTTCAGCTATGCCGAAGCCATGCCCGTCGGCGTGGAAGCCGCCGCAAAGCTGTTTGCCGCCCTGTCCATCATCTCCCTGGCCATAGGGCCTGTCGTGGGCTTTATGTATGATAAGATCGGCGGCATCGCGGGCAACTTTATCATCTGCGCCTTAAGCACCGTGGGAATGCTACTGATGGTCATGGGAAACGGCGAGAGCCTTCCGCTCTTCTACGCCGGATACGGCATTTTCAATGTCATCATGACCTCCATGACGCTGGGCGTGCCGCTGCTGGTCAAATATGTGTTCGGCACGCGCGATTACTCAAAGATCCTCTCGAAGGTGACCCTGGTGCTCCTGGTCTCAGGCGGCGTGGCCAACATCATCTACGCCCAGCTCTATGACATCAGCGGAACCTACACGACCTTCCCGGTCATGGTGCTGATCTTAGCCGCCATATCAGCGGCAATCGTCCCGCTGACCTCGGTGCTGGCGAAGCGCTCGCGGAAAAAGTTTGGGATTTCATAAAAATATACGAATTCTCTGAGATTTGGCCGATCCCGCCTATGGCGCTGGATCGGCCAGGTTTTGCCCGGCCATATGCTCCTCCCATATAGTATCTATCTCTCCTCCATCCTCCGGTACACCGTCAGATGCATCGTGAGAAAGCAGGCCAGCCCGCCGATAAAATTCGAGACCGGCTCCGCCAGGAAAACCCCGTCCACCCCGATGCCGGGAATCAGCGGCAGCAGATAGGTCAGCGGGATCACGATCACAGCTTTCCGCAGGAGTGAAAAAAAGATCGCCTGCTTCGACCGTCCCAGCGCCTGAAAGGCCGTCTGCCCGGTGAACTGGAACGCCATCATGAAAAATCCGAAGAAATACAGATGCAGCGAGTGCACCGCCACAGGAAGCAGCGTCTCGTCGTGGTTAAACAGCAGCACAAACTGCCTGGCAAACAGCATCACAATCCCCCAGGCCGCCATCGTATAAACTAATAATGTAATCGCAGTCAGACGGATCGTCTGCCGCACCCTGCCGAACTCCCCCGCGCCGTAATTAAAGCTCATGACCGGCTGCGCACCGTTTCCGATCCCGGAGACCGCCATCTGGGACACCTCCCGGACCGAGTTGATGATCGTCATGGCCGCTATGTAGAGATCGCCGCCGTGCATCGACAGGTTGACGTTGCAGACCACCTGCACAGCGCTGTTGGTGACGGACATGATAAACCCGGAGGTCCCGAGGGTGATGATCTCTCTCGTGCGCTTCCACGCAAGCCGGATATTTTCTGCCCGAAGGCGTACCGGCGGCTTTTTCCCGCAAAGAAACAAAAGCGTCCACACCGCCGCCAGCCCCTGCGAAATCACTGTGGCAAGCGCCGCGCCCTGTACCCCCATCCCCAGCACAAAGATAAAGACGGGATCTAAAATCAGGTTGCAGACCGCGCCGATCGTGACGGTGAGCATCCCCGTGATGGAAAAACCCTGGGCATTGATAAACGAATTCATTCCAAGGCTGAGCATGACAAACATCGTTCCGAGGAGATAAATGCTGATGTAGGAATCCGCGTAGACAAACGTCGACTCGCTCGCTCCGAACAGGTACAGAAGCGGTTCCTTCGTAGCAAATACGATCAGACTTAACGACGCCCCGAAGAGCACCAGCAGCAGAAAGGAATTCCCCAGGATTTTCCCGGCCTCCTCCTCGTTCCCCCGCCCCCGCTCGATGGAAAAAAGCGGCGCGCCGCCGGTCCCGATGAGGTTGGCAAACGCGATCGTGAGCGTACAGATCGGAAACGCCACCCCGAGCCCGGTGAGCGCGTTCGTCGCGTCGGTCGGGATCCTGCCGATAAAAATACGGTCGATGATGTTGTAGAGGACATTGATCATCTGCGCGAGCGTCATCGGGATCGCGATCCTCGCCATATGCCCGGCGATGCTGCCCTTTGAGAAGTCGTTTTTTGAATTGGTCTGCACGGTATGGTTCCTTCTTTCTCTTAATTTATCGTTTCATTCATTTTATTTTACAGATATCCCCGTTTCTTCAGTTCCTCAATCAGACGGGGCTGAATGTAAGGGTATGTCCATCTCTCAGGAAATGTATCTGTGATGATAATTTTTTCAATCTCACTGTGTAACTCTGCTTCAAAACATCTGATATCGGCAAAGAACAGCATTCCAAAAGATTCCTCTCCGTGATTCAGATGATCAGGCGCTGTAACGGAATAGATACAGACGGGTTCCAGATCGAATTCCAGGGCGCCTGTTTCCTCATACAGTTCCCTTTTTGCGGTATCCATGATCGTTTCCCCCTTTTCCCGATGACCTCCGGGCACTTCCCAGGTATCCCTGTCCCTGTGTTTACAAAATACATATTTATTCTGCGTTTTCGCAAATATCACTGCAAATTCAAGCAGTTCATCCGCTATCGTTTCATAAAACCTGACCTCTGTCAGTTCCGGATTTTTCACTCTGTAACCTCCTGGTGACCGTTTTTCGATTTTCCCTGCGGAGAAATAGATTCGGGCGCATATCATCATAAATTGTGCTTGTACCAGCATATTCTCCTATCTCAAAACTTAACTCTTCTTATATTTGTAGAATTCATCATCTTGAATAATTCTTGAATAATCTCGAATAAATTTATTCAGGATTATTCAAGCTATTGTCTCAATATCCAATGAGAACGTTGTTGATTAGACGAATCCGTATCAATAATATTATTCTTCTTTAATATTGCCAGCAAATTACTTACTTTATGTTCTTTTTGGGCATCCGATAAAGCATCCGGCAGCTTATCCCATAACAACTCCCGAATATCTTTCTTTTTGGCTTTCTTATACTGTTTCAGATATTCAACAATCAAATCTTTATAATACTTATCATCAAATCCCTTATTTTTAATGTAACTTGTGCTTTCATCAATGCTTTTAGCCGCTGATGCCGACAAATACAAACTTGTCAGCCTTCCCTCAACCAACTTCTGACTGCGCAGTCTGTCCACACCTTCTTTTTCTACCGGCAAACCTTTTTGTATCCGGTCAAGCAAAAATACCGTCTGCAAATCCAAGTCCTGATGATCATACAGTATATGCATATAGCTGTCATTCAGCGTTTTTCCATAGATTGTCACTTCCACCTGTATTCCGGAAGAAACATTGTAATCCGGCATAGGAAAATATTTTGCTTTCTGAATGTTGTATGCCCGGCGTATTCCCAGGGTCGCAGTATCAATCATATGAAATGCCGCCATTGATTCCGCTAACAGTTGGTTCCTGTAAAATGGCGGGCTATAGCTTGCTTCCAAAACATTTTCAATTTTCTGTGGAATAAAATCACCCGGATTGGTAAATTTGAGCCTGTCCTCAAATTCGTTGACATAAATCCTGCCGCCTAATTGATAATTGGTATGTGCAATACAATTATTGAGCAACTCGCGCATCAGCCAGCTATCGTATTGCTCTGTTTCCATTGGAAACAATGTCATCTGATTCGGCATATATCTGTATGTCAGATTCCTTACCTTTGCAAACACCTTATCTACCACATTGATAAATGGAATTTTAAAAATGGCATAATCCCTGTCCATATTATCAGCGCCATATAATCTCCACATAATGCCCGGTGCAGACTGAAACATATAGTCATAATCCGAATTGCCCAGCAAAAGCATCCCCGCATGTGTAATTTTGCCATTTATTATGAGTTTTATCTTTGTCAGAAACTGCTCATCCGTCATGGCATCCACTTCCTGAGAAATATGTTCCTGATTCATTTTCTCTTTATACTTCTCTCTGGCTAAAGCAATTGCGTCTTTATCTAAATGCTCTATACCTGCCTGTTCCAGTACTTGTTTTGACCAATCCCTGCGCTCCTGAGAACGTATTGCGTCTATCTTATACTGCTTTAATGGTACAAGACTCTCTCCTGCGCGCTCATAATAATTTGTTTTCCAGTCAGTCGGTATTCCTGTCGCCGCCGCCGGAATCTTAAACATAAGCACACGATACTCTTTTTCATCAATAATTGGAAATATCTCAATAATATCATAAAAGGTCATTCCATTAGCGGTATCTCTGGAAATTTCATATTTGAAACGCTCTAACAGACTTTTATCACCCTTTTTAAAGGAAGTTCCAACTACTTGCTTTTTCTTATTCTGTTCTCCAACCCCAAAGATAAGCCACCCATATTGTTGCTGGCGCAAATTTGCCTCGTTGCTGACTGCAGAAAAATATCTGCCGATTTTATCTGTATCATAGCCGCCTTTGGCTTCCTTAAACTCGACAATTTCATATTCCCATCGTTCCATGAGCATTTCTAAAATTTCGTAATATTCAACATCTTTTATAGACTTGCTATACTCAAAATATGGCATTATAGTACCACCTTTATAATATGTTTCTCTTACTAAACCTTCAATTCATTTCCATTTTTACTTCAGACACAGCTTCCTTCCAATTTTAGAATAAATGATAATTACTCAATGATAACAGCCACACGACCAGTCACAACAATTCTGCCACCTCACGATCATCACACCCGCCCCCGACCGGCTATCTGTGAAAATACATCCTGCTCTTCTCCTGCTCATGGTCTCCCTGAACCATGCACAGAAATTCCCAGCCATATCTCTCATAAAAACCCGTATGATCGGTGACCAGATAAACCGGCGTGATCCCCCTGGCCCTCAGATCTTCCACTGCCATATGAAGCAGACGGCCTGCAATTCCTTTCCCGCGATATTCCGTTTCCGTATATACCGCACAGACATTTGGCGCAAGATCTTTTCTGTCGTGGAAATCATTTTCAATGACCCCCAGTCCCCCGATTATACTTTCCCCGTCCAGGCAGAGATACCATCCGTATTCTGATTTTCCGTTCAGATAATCATCCATACACGCAAGATACGCTTCCCGCGGCACCCCCCATTTACCATGAAACCAGTCTGCTGCCCGATCTCTCTGCTGCGGTTGTTCTCTCAATGTAATATAACTATATTCGCTCATTCTGTCTCCCTTCGCATCCTGAATGGACGCCCTCATTATAACAGGAATCCCCCTCTTTTACCACCGCTTTCTGCATATTGCGGCACGTCCGGCAGCCGGAGCCGTCTTTCATTATCATGTGAAAGAGATCACCGCAACGCGGCTTGACAAAATCCTTCCCCTGCGGTATAACCATGACAGCAGACCAGCCACCGGAGGAACATTTGAACATGATTGAAACAGAGAGCCTGATTCTGAATAAAGCAGTATTTTCTGACTGGAAAGACATGTATGAGAACGTCTGGTCACATCCGGAAAGCGCAGCGTACATGACCTGGAATATCACGACAAACGAAGAGGATGCCAGAATAAGAATCCAGAAAACCATTGCGTTTCAGAAGGAGCACGACACCTGGCTGGTCTATGAAAAATCAACTGGCAGAGCCATCGGTTTTGCCGGCGTCGGGGAAATTGAACCTGGCGTCTGTCAGGAGACCGGGATCTGCCTGGGGCCGGCTTACGTGGGGAAAGGCTATGGAAAACAGATTCTCCAGGGCCTGATCCGATACTGCAGAGAAGAACTGGGCGCAGGGGAATTTGTGTATTCCACAAGAGAGAATAATACCGCTTCAAACCGACTGGCAGTGTCCTTCGGCTTTACCCTGGTATCTTCCGAAATCCGAACAGACAGCCGGAACGGGCATCGCTACCACTACCTGCAGTATCGTTTAAAACTCTGACTGCCCGGCAGGACATAAGAAAAGTTCAGCGGTCTGTCAAAGCAGACCGCCGATCCGATTCGGTTATCAGCGTGCCAGATACCGGTCAAGCGCAGCCTGGCGGATCTCAACACACCGTTCCAGATTCATGCCCTCCAGTGTGCTGATATATGCGTCCCAGTCCTCGCCGTCGACGTCGAGCACGCCGGAGATAAACTGGTTCGACGCCTCCTTAAAGTACGTCTGGATATCCGCATAATAGGATGCGAGCTCTGTGCTCTCCTCGCTGGTCAGCGAGACGCCGCTGGGCATCACCCAGTCGTCCAGATGATCCGGCGCACCCCAGATATCATAGGACGCCACATCCTTCTCATTGATGGAGATCAGTTCTCTTGTCCAGTCATAATGACTCGGAACCAGGGATGGAAGCAGCATCTTTGTGCGTATGGCCTGCGATACGGTCATCCCGTCCGAATTGTTCAGAATCAGATCCGTAAATACGACGGAACCGTCGTCTGCATATTCAAATGTCTCTCCCTCGATCCCGTAATTCGCCAGTGTCGCACCTTCCTCCGTGAACAGATAATCGAGCCACTGCATCGCGATCTCCTTGTGTTCACAATCCGCCGAAATCGCAATCCCCGCCGGCGGTACGAGGACATCCGCAAGCCGGATATGCACGGTATCACTCTCCGCAAGCTTCGGGCTCGGCAGCGCGCTTACCACCATCCCCTCCACACTGCTCTCATACATCTGCGGCATCGTATAAAACGAATACCACACGCCGGACTGTTCTGACGTCACCAGCTCCGTATCCACCATAAACGGGGACCTTCCGGAATGGCTTCCCTGTGAGGCGGCTGCGGACTATCCCTTCGCCGTGATCGCGGACGGAACCATGCGGATGGCAGCGGATACCGGCGACGCGGCGCGGGACGCGTTTCACCGCGGGGAGGCGGAGAAAAAGATAAGCCGTGAATAGCCTGTGAAAAAGCAGGTGGCATATTTTTGTGACAATTTTCAGAGATAGATTCTGACGGCATGGGAAGCCTTATATGTGCTTCCCGTCCGTCAGGTCTGAGGTGTAAGCTTATACATTTTAATCAATTAGAGAACTCCATCATCAAATGCGCATTATTGCGTACAAACTCTTTAAAATAATCCATCTCAGCATCAGAATATCCATTTACGTCTTCCCAGGAATGTTCAGGCAAATAGCATGTCGCATTATGAAATCCATCTTTTAAATCAGGAGTTTCTATATATACCTTTACCCTTCCGTCCTGTAACATTTCTGAATGAGTAATTTCTGTATCATCGTTAAGCGTTGCATATGGATACATCATATCACTATCCTCTCTTTCCATAAATCAGTCATTATATTATATAGTATTTCCATCCAGACTACCATATTTTTTTCAGATTTCGCAAAGGTCTTTCTTTTCCTTTCATTCCCCGCACCGCCAGAAATACGCTTCCCTCCTCAGAGAAACAATCTGATTCACCCCGTCCCGGTAGGAAAAAGAATCATTCGCCAGCTCCACACAGTCCCGTCCATCCGTCCGCGCTGCATCCGGGGCGATTTTTAATCCTATTACAAGTGTCTCCGTATCCTCCAGCAACTCTTCCGGAACCGGTACCGCCAGCTCTTTCCCGACGCTTTCTCCGTTGCAGATCTGATACAGCTCTGGCAGTTCGACTTCCTGATAACTCTTTTTTTCTCCGTTGTCGACCGTGACATACACCCGGTATTTCTCCGGCAGCGGCGCATACCCCGTATTGCAGAGCCGGATGCGCACCGCAAGGCCGTCTCCGGAAAGCGTTCCCGCAAGGCTGAATCGCTTTACATCCAGTTCGGAGAGAAACAGGCGATACCCCAGATGCTGTTCCAGATAGCGCTTTGCATCGGTCTCTCCCATCGGGATCGCAGACCACCCGGAAATGATGTCCTTATTATATTCCTGATTCAGATATCCAAGATGCAGCAGCGCGAATTCGCGGGCAGCATTCTCCGGAACACTGTAGCTTCCGGGCGTCGGCATCTCGCCGCCGTTTGCCTGCCCCAGAAGCTGCTCCTTCGCCCAGAGCAGCTCTTCCTCCCGCCCCATACCGGGATCGTCATAGGTTCCCATATCATCGTCCGTGGAAAGCAGCGCATCATTGTGAATTCCCAGCCTGCCTGAAAGAATCCCTTCCTCTTCCGCTTCCCGCACAAACCGCGGGCGGCGTACCGCCACTCTGATCCCCGGATCCAGAAACGCTTCCCACTGCCGCAAAATATAAAGTCTGTTCTCTTCCGCCCCTTCCCCGGAATCCTCCAGGTAACGGCTGGAGTGCCACTCTCCGTATGCGCCAAGCATTCCGGCCTGCACGACCAGAATCTGTTCCGGATACCGGTTTAACACCCCGGCAATCTGCTCGATATGACTGCCCATCACCGCGATCTCATCCGGCTCGGCGACATCCCTGTGAAATCCGTAGGCTGCCCGGAAAACGACCGCCGTATGCGTTTTTCTAGCCGTCTCAAGCGCTTCCGCAAGCTCCGCGATCCGATCCTCTGGCAGCTCCTCCTCCATACATCCCTCAAGGTCAAACGAGAGCAGGATCACCCGCACGCTTCCCGCGGCCTCCGCAATCCGGTCCGGCCGGCTGCTTTTTACCTGAATATAAAAGCCTCTGTCCGGGTTGAAAAGACTTCGGTCCGATTCCCCGTAAGTCCGGCACTCCTCCCCGGCGATCTGTCTTAGCAGCCATGCCGCCGGCAGCGCGGCAGAAACAGCCAGAACGCCAAGGATCAGCATTCTGGCTGTCTTTTTACTCAAAATAATCTCCTGTAAATTCAATCAGCGCGGCGTTCGTCACCCCTTCGATCGCGGCGAGCTCCGTGACAAAGGAGGAATCCTCCCCCCGCAGGCGCACCTCATAGGTAAGCTCCGTAACGCCCTTTGTACCGGTCTTATTCTTCAGCACCTTTCTCACCGGCTCCACCTTTCTGCGAACCTCCTCCGCCGCGCCATCCTCATACTTAATGATCAGAAGATACTGATGCTTCCTGTTCCTGATCTTTACCAGCATGATATACACAGCGGCGACAAACAGCGTCCCCATAATGGAAATGAGATAAAGCCCCGCTCCGCATGTCACCCCCACGGCTACCGTCCAGAATAAAAATCCCACGTCCAGCGGATCCTTCACCGCGGTCCGGTATCTCACAATCGACAGCGCACCTACCATACCGAGGGACAATACCACATTCGAACTGATTACAATGACCATAAAGCAGGTAACCAGACTCGTCAGCATGAGAAGAATGTTGAAATTATTGTTATAAATTACGCCCTTATAAAATCCCCGATAGACGGCGTATACGATCATACCGCACAAAAAAGCCGCCAGCATTGACATCAGAAAGCCGTTTATCGTCAGATTCCCGGTCTCCTCCAGAAACCCTTTTTTAAAAATATCCGAAAATGTAGTCACCTGAATAATATTCTCCTTTTTTCATTTCTGCACATCACATATTTTGAGACAGCGCACCGGTTTGTCATCGCGGTCTTTAAGACCTGAAACACCGCCGTCGGGAAATAATCGTCAAATTTCACCTCCAGCACCATAAGCCCCGGTTCCAGCACCCGTCTCACCTCATAGCGGTCGGAAAACATATCATACTCGCCGACCGACGCGGAAATGTCCTTGTCAAATGTAATCCTGACATTGCCCTGCTCCGCGATATAAGCTTCCCGCAGATATTCCACGGCCACCACCGGCTTAAGACCTTTTGTCTGGTGCAGCGCGTACACTTCTTTTCCCGTCTCTCCCGGATACGACAGGAGGAATTCATACTCCCCGGCCAGCATGGCGTCATATTCGCTGCGGCTGATCGTTACGCTGTCCTTTGAGATGTACTCCCCGTATTTGCGCTTGCACTCCAGCTGAATTCGCCGATCCGACCGGTTGTAACAGCGCAGCCGGTACTTTTTCCGAAACTGAATCCCCGCCTGCTTCTCCTCGAGCGCCCCGTGATAGAGATCATCCAGATACAGGCTGCTGATCAGATAGCCCTCCTCGTCCTTCATATGCGGGTCCGCCTTTGCCACTGTCCCAAGCCTGCTGCGAAGCGTATAGTAAACGCCCTCATTGATATAATATTTGATCTCGTGCCGCAGCCTGTGTCCCAGATATTCCATATGCCCCCTTTCCTTTCACACGCCAGGCACACCCCCGGCGGTTCACAGCTGAAACTCCATCAGCCCGAAGACAAACAGGTCGTCGGTCTGCACATGCTCCAGGCTCAGCTGCTCGTGTCCCAGATCATCCGACGCCGTGACCTGCACATAATAAATCCCGTCCGCCAGCCCATCCTCATATAGATACTCCGTCTGCGGAATGTCCGTCTGCTCAAAAAGCAGGTTCTGCATCTGCGGATCGTCATAGACGCGCACATTGTACGTGACCGGCCGCCCCTGGTAGGAATAAGACGCCTCCCAGGCAAACCGGACGGATCCGTCGGAAAGCCGCTCTGGCATTGCCAGAAACATGGGCGCCGGATAGGCCATGGCCGTATGGAACGCTTCATAATTCTCCAGTATCGCGTCATACATCCCGTCAATGTAGGGAAACAGTTCATCCGGCGGCATGTCGAGACATTCAAGGTCCGGATGCAGCGTCATCGTCTTTTCCAGCACGGGTTTATAGGAATTGACAAGCTCCGTCACCCGTTCCTCTGTGATCACCGTGTCGAGAAGCTCCAGCATCTTATCGTCCAGCTTTTCGATGCTGCCCTCCATCCGCAGATACCGCCGGTGCAGGATGCTGGTGTTGAGCGTCTGAATTCCCCTTAGGGAATCCGGCTGGCTGAAGGAGGATCTGAACTCGCCGTACCGGAGCGCCCCGTCGAAATCCCAGGGCAGAAAATACCATGTGAGGGAGTTGTCCGGGCTGTACAGAATATAATTGTGGTTGATGATATCCTCATTTCCCACCAGCATGTTAAACGCCAGCCAGGTCAGATAATTCTCCTCGTCAAAATACGTATAAAAAATATCCTCGAAATCCCTGGTCGTATCATTCACCGCTGTGATCATATCGATCAGCCCGCTGTGATCATTCCCCTCCCGGATGGATAGTACCGTCTCAAATTCCTCCTCGGAATAAGCCGGATCATCCACGTTCCGAATCGCCTCGTTCATGGCAAAGCTGAAATCGCTGGCCTTATACATCACCGCATTGCTGCTTAAGCTCCTCGTCTCCAGATATGTCTTATTGGGCTGCTCCGTCTCCGTATACAGGCCGTAATATTCAAATTCCTGTTCGTCCGCCGGCAGGGAGGCGTCCCGGATCCACAGCCGCATAAAGTACGTGCGGTAGCCGGCAATATCGTCGATCTGCGCCAGAAGATCCGTCTGCAGCTTCGTCGCAATCTTGGAGTCGTCACTGACATGCTTATTGATATTTAAATTTTTCTGCCCGAAAAAAGTTCCCGCCTCCTCCTCCAGCTTCACCTTATAGCTCTTATAGGCGGCTCCGCGCGAGGAATTGCCGCGCACCCGTATCGTCGCGTTTTTCTGATCCAGATCCGTCAGCGGGTCCGGCTTTCCCCCCTCCTCCACAATCTGGATATTGCAGTTTAAGACCGGATTGTAGCTGTGATCCCTTGCCGTGTGCAGGGAAAAGGCCGACAGATCGATCATATCCCCGTCATCGTCTTTTGTGGGAAACACGCTGATATAGACGTCATAGATCTCACTGTTCTGCTCATAGATTCCCTTGTCCTCATGCAGCCCCGCACCGTTTGCGTCACTTGTCGTAATATCCCAGTCCTCCAGCGATACCGCCGCTTCCGCCGTCTCCGGCTCCTCGAACGGTATCCGGGAGCCTGCGTACAGAAAGCCAAATAAAACGGACACTGCCACGGTCACGGCGGTTAAAATGACCCTCTCTTTTTTGTTCTGGTTTCTCATATCAAAATTACCCCTTTCTCCCGGCCCGCGGGACTTTCCTATTCCCCCCTGCACATCAGATACACATTCAGATGCGCCAGCCGGTACCGCAGCCGCCAGAAGGACAGAATCCACCCGCTCAGCCCGCCGATCAGTAGCGGAAGCGTATAAAACGGACGGCCGAACACACATGCCGCCGCTGCGAGAGCCGCTGTGACAAAAAGAAACACGCACGGACCGATGCACGCGCCGGTGTGATCCTCAAAATAATACAGAAAGATCACCGTAAAATACATATTGAATACCGTGTAAAGCCCCATGCTTAAAACCATAAACATGTTGAGCACCTGCGCGCTCACATTCAGATACGGAAAGAACACATTGGCCAGGCAGATCAGCACAACCGTGATAATCAGCTGCACCTCATACACAAAAAACAGCTGGTAGTGGATCGTGTTATTCATATTTTCCCGCTCTTTTTCGATGCGGTCCCAGGCTCCCCCGTTCAGCGCCGACAGATAAGCCACATACTTGTCAAAAAATGCCGTCTCCGCCTTCACCACAAAGATGACCAGCCCCGACATATTGACCGCAATCGCCATAAACATCGCCAGATCGTAATTCGGGGCGGTCCGGAAGATACTGATCTGCTCGCTCATATCCGAAAATCCCCAGTAGCATATCGTCGCGATATAAAAGCCCAGCATATAGCAGAACCCGCTCACCGTCAGCTTCGGATACCGCACCAGATACGCAAGACAGGAAAAGTAACGGCCTTCTGGCTTTCCGAATGCCTTCACACACCAGAACACAAGCAGGAACAGTACCAGGAAATACCCCACGGTCAGCCCCAGATACGCCGCCAGGACAATCTGCATCCGGAAAAAATACCTGCTGATCAGATAGATCACAAGCGCCAGCAGCATCCCCGCAAAATAGCTGAACGTGACCTCCCTGTACTGCTTTAGCGCAGATACATAGGTCATAACCGTATAGGTGTCCGTCACCATGATTCCCAGGCAGTAATAAAGCGCCAGAAACTGCAGCGGCACACCGCTGTAAAAATACATGCCAAAGCACAGCAGAAGCATCAGGATACCGGATACCGCCGTCGCCACGGTCAGCATTCCGAAGACAGAGGCGCAGATCTCCCTCTCCGCTTTTCGAAACACACAGTCGGAAATATAACGCGACAGCATCGTGTTAAAAAAAGAAGACACCAGTATGGAAATCAGGAAAATATACGTAAAAGAAGAGATAAAAAAACGGCTTTCCAGCTCCGGTATCTCTGCCCGGTCCATCAGAAATTTGAGCGCGAGGATCAGAATCGCCGCCAGAACGGACGGTCCGACCGCTGTCATCGTCGCGTATATGCTGCCCCACAGATCAGAGACCAGCGTCTTCCTCCCGTATATTTTTCTAAGTTCAAATCCTATTCCTGCCATCCTGTCTCCTCCCCAGATCCCCGTACAGCTTATAAAACTCCCCGAGCATCCTGTCTTTTCGGTAAAACGTCTCCACGCGCTCTCTTCCTGTCCGTCCCATGCGCCGGCACAGCTTCGGGTTTCGGATGCATCGGATTACCGCTTCCGCCATCTTCTCACTGTTCATCACCGGCACCACAATCCCGGCGCTGCCCAGCGTATCCCCTTCCCTGCCCTCCAGAAGCGATTTACAGTCGCCTACATTCGTCGCAACGAACGGGATCTCCGCAGCCATCCCCTCGAGCATCGCCAGCGGCTGTCCCTCGCTGATGCTCGACAACAGCAGCAGATCGATGTCAGGAAGATGCTCTTTTACATTGACCTGCCCCAGGAATTCCACATCCTGCGTTCCCAGCTCCTCCAGAAGCTCGACGCACTCTTTGTAATACTCCGGGTTCTCGGTACAGTTCCCCATAATCTTTAAGCGGGCGTCCGGGATCTCCTGTTTTACGATATCGAATGCGAGAAGCATGGTCTTCACATCCTTGATCGGCACCACGCGAAGCACGGCGCCCACGGTAAATCCATCCTCCGAAGCGTGTCTTTTTTCCCGGCATGCCTCATAATCCCCGGCGTCCACCCCGTTTGGAATGACCAGGATTTTTTCTTCCGGACAGTTCAGCTCTATCTGGAGAGAGCGGTTGACGTCAAACAGGCTGGTGACGCAGTCAGCCTTCTGATACGCGATATAGGAAAGCTTTTTAAAGAAATCAATCCAGATCTCCTTAAAATCTCCTTCCACCCAGTGGGAACGGATGATATCCTCCTCCCGCTCCCTCGTATAAATGCCATGCTCCGACAAAAGAAACGGCTTTTTTTCCACATAGGAGGCGCAGCTCCCCAGAATCCCCGCATAGCCGGTGGAAACCGAATGATAGAGATCCGCCTCCGGAATCTCCTCCGAGAGAATATGCATCAGCGGAAAATAAATCCCCCTGAAATTCCAGAGAAAATGGTTAAATACCTTTCTGGATCCCTGCCGTCTGTACTCCTCCAGGCATATCTCAAAAAAGGCTTCGCTCATCAGCACGTCGGCCATTGATTTCCGATATTTCCGGATCAGCTCCAGAATCCCGATCCAGTCGATCTCCTCCGCCGGGCCAACGACCAGATGCTTCAGCGTCTCCTTCTCCTTTCCGCTCAGCGCGATCCTTCGCCTTCCCTTGCGAAAAACCTCTTCGCCCAGATAAAAGGTCCGGATTTCCGTTACATTCTCCGGAATCGGATAAGAATACTCCGACATCTCGTCGCATGTCGTTGCAATCGACCATATGACAAACTCGATATCCCGGAATTCTCTGCACAGCGTCTGTATCCATCCCGAAACCCCTCCCGGTACATACGGATAACAGCCCTCACAAATCAGACACACCCGCATCGCTCACTCCTCCTCCATTATGATGACTGCTTGATTCTGCTGCACGCGCAGCAGATAATATCCGTTTCCCGCATCCTCAAAGGTAAGGCCCTCCGCCGAGAGGATCCGTCCGTTCGTCCGGAAAAAGAAGGCCTGCCCTTCCACAATATCGCTGCACGCAAGCTCAATTCTGTTCCCTTCCCTCTTCCAGGCATATTCCAGATTCAGATAGCTTCTGATCTCGTCTCCCATCCGGGAGAGAACTCTTCCGTCCAGCCAGGAAGTCTCCTTTAACATCACATCCTCAAAGATTCCCAGCTGTCCTTTCTTTTCATCCCACGACGCCGTCTGTTCATCCTCCGCGATCAGCGTGTTGACGTCAAACGTATGCGATATCATCCCATAGGCGGCCAGCACGGAGGAAAGATGAAACAGATTGCCGTCCTCCATGGAATTCCCCGCAGTGGCCTCCGGAAATTCCACGTAAGCCTTCTCACAGGAAAATCCGGCGTCCTGTCCGTTCAGCGAGGTTCTCACGGCCCTGATCTTCGTTCCCGGGATATCCGGCAGCTCCTGCAGAAAAGCTCCCTCCTGTATGGCCAGGCCCTGTATCTCATAATTCGTAAAAACCGACCGAAACTCCTCGATAAAGGGATCGTTTAAGCAGACCTCCCCCTCTTTCCCGCAGTTCACCGCATAGATCAGCTCCCCGTCAAACTGGAGCGCGGATTTTCCGATCGTCGAAAACAGACTGTCATTGATCTCCGGAAAACTCTTCTCCGACGACGACACGGCCAAAACGCTCGACGTATACGGGGTCTGCGTCCGCAATGACATCCCCTGAAAATCAGGCCACACGACGTCCCGGATAAAGCTTTCGGTTGAGCATCCATACATCTGCATGCAAAGCCTGTCATTGATATAAGTCAGCATGGGAAAATTATCCAGAAATACGGTTTTCGTCCCCAGAACCGGATAAATGAAATCATCCTCGACCGCGCCGATCGCACCCGTCAGCAGTCCGATGCTCTGCATGTCGGAGAGGAAGGTTCCGTTGATCAGACAGACGGTTCCCTTTCCGAACTCACAGGTATAAAGCAGCGGCACACCGCTGTCGCCGTCCCGGATATACACATCCGCGTTCTCGCCTACGGCCAGCCAGGTGGACTGCGCATAGCCCTCGTACGCCATCTCGTCCGCCTGCACCGGAAACAGCTCCTTCTCAAAGCAGAACCGGTTATAATTCTCCCGGACGGATTTTTCCCGGATTCCCAGGATCGGCCACAGATAGGAATCTTCGTTTCCCTCCGGGAGCCCTGCTGCCAGAATCACATGTCCGCCGCGTTCTATGAAATCCCCCAGCTGCACCAGATCCGTATACTTCCCGACAGAAGCGTCGCAGAAAACCACCAGCTCCCCCGGCTCCAGCTCTTCCGGTCTCAGCTCCTCCTCCCGGATCACCGTATAATGCAGATTCGCAAAAAGCTGCTCCATATTCCGTCTGATATCCTGACAGACCTCACCGCTCCCCTCCCCGACAAGCCTCACCTGCGGCTTTTCCCCGCCGCTTAACTGCTGTGTGCCGGTAAACTCCCGTTTTTCCTCCTGTATATTCGTGATCCGGATATGCCGCGTCCTCTCCTCATTGATATTATAGAGCATAAAAATAAAACTGACGGCGGCCACGATCAGAACCACATACAGCATTCTCTTCCACGATAACATGTTCCTACTCCTTCTGCCTCCAGTACCGAAGCCGCTCCAGCCCCTGCGCCGTGAGATGTATGGTCTTATCCTGCTGCAGCTGTGCGATACAATCGCGGAATCTGCTTTTATCCTTCCTCATATAATACATTTCCGCCATCTTCATATAGCTGTTTTCACTCTTTACCCGGTTCTTCTCTTCCCGCCAGAGCCGTTCCGCCTCCTGAAACCGCCCGGATTCGATCAGATAAACCAGCCAGGTTTCATAATCCGCATCGCCTGGCGCGCCCTCCTCTGTCCCCTGCCGGCTCTCCATCAGGTCACAGTACCTTTTCCTGTACATCGCCTGCTCCCTGCCGGATAACACGCCGCTTTCGATCAGCTTCCGCAGGGAATCCAGCACTTCCCTCACATGCGCCTCATCCGCCCCGTTCTCCTCGCAGGCCTTCAGGCATTCCATAAACTGTCCGTGCAGCAGCCGGTGCACCTCCATTTTCGTGGCCGCCGCATAATGCACCGACTCGGCGTCCTCATCCTTTTCCGCGGCCAGAAGCGCCTTATAATTTTCACTGATATCCTTCTTCAGCTGTCTTAAGAGCAGCGCGCGCTTCTCCTTGTTTTCGCTGATTGCCATGGCGTCTTCCACCGGCACAATGTTCAGTTCATCCTCCAGATCCGGATGCTGCGTCATCTTTTCAATCCGGTTCCGGTGAACCAGGGAATCCCTGTCATAGCGCGCCCTGCCGGCCAGACGCGTCACCGCGTACGGCAGAGCATAGATCACGAAGCCGAGAATCGGAAGAAAAAGGAAAAAAACGGCAATCCCCACGCTCTCCTTCCTGGCCGCTCTGATCATGACAAACAGCGCTGTACCGGCAAAATTCACAACCAGCAGCAGAATCAAAACCCATTCCATTCTTACTCCTCCGAATCCTCAAACGCATTCGTAACCGCCACCGTCACCCCGTCGTCCGCCAGCCGCTCCTGCAGATACTCCACATCCTTTGCATCCGTATTATTCAGCAGGACATAATAGGCGCCGTCCTCTCCGACTCCGAAATAATCCGTCGTGCGCAGCCTGGCCGATACGGCTTCATATCCCTTCTCAAAACCGTCCGTGTATGTAAGCTCTGCGATACAGTACTGCGCCAGATTCTTCTTCGCCTTTTCCTTCGCCAGAAGAATCTGCGCGCGAAACGGCTCCGGCTTTAAGATATCGGTTCCTTCCAGGTATCGTTCCTCCCTGGACAGCTCCTCATACCCGATCGCTCTTGCGACCGCCTCTTTTAAGAGAAGGGAAAGCGTCTGCAAAAGATTGACATAATATAAGGTCCTGCTTGTATAGGGCAGCTCCCGGATCAGAATCGCGGCGACGCATGTCTCCTGATACAGAATCGGCAGGACGATGGCCGGCTCCTTTTTCCAGATATTGCCCTGATACAGTGTTCCGGCATCGATGGCCTCCCGGATCTGCGGCCATTCTGAGAGATCCCAGGACTTTCCCTGTATCGCCGACGCCTCGTTTAACGCGTTGATCAGACGCAGATAAGAGCTGTTTTCCCTGACGCGGTAAACGGCAACGGTATCCGTGTGTACCATTTCCGCTACGATGTGCACAATTTCCATAAAAATCCGATCCGGCTGTAAGACCATCAGACGGCTGATGATGCTGTAAAGCTTCGGGAACCCGGATTTGGAATCCAGAAGGCGCTCTTCATATTCATTCTTGATCATGACATTCTCGTCATTGATCTTTTTAAGCTCCTCATATTCCTCCCCGCGCATGGAGAGCTCCCGGCGCGCATCCCGCAGGTCCTCGCGCAGCATATCCGTCGTATAGCTGACGACCAGACCGAGCAGCACAAATTCCATAATTTTGAGCACGCTGCCCGCATAGGAATAGAAATTCGTCATCTCCAGGATGCTGAGATCCTGCATAGACAGATATGCGGCGCTCGCCAGCAGAACCGACAGTGCGCTCTGCCGGATCCCAAAGGCGACAGATGTCAGTATTACATAGATGATCAGCCAGTCAATCTGGGAAAACAGGCCGTGCGGCGCGCTCGCATAGCAGACCGCAAAGAATGCCGCGAAGATCAGCACATTTTCCAGCGTTTTGCGCACGCCTGCCGGCACCCTGCTTTTCTTTTGTTTTCTGGAACTGACCTTTTTCCTCCGGAAGGAAATGCCGCCTGTTACAATCAGATCCTCCAGATTGCGGAAATCGGTCCATTCCCGCTCTTTTTTGATCCGGCTGTTGTCCGCGAAGACAGAAGGACTGTTCTCCTCCCACCGGATTCCCTGGACCGAAATCCCCTCCAGTTTCCCGATCCACTCATACAGGCTCCTCTGAGAAATCTGCCTGCTGCCCGTCACATGAAAAACCGCAGGCTCCCCGACATCCATGACACGCCGGATGCCGTCGACGAAATCAGACACATGCAGCGGCTGGATGAGCTGACCGGACCGGCTCTGCTCCTGATCCGTATTCATTGTAATCACATCCCGGTATGCCCTGCTTAAAAAATCCTTCCCCTCTTCCTCCGCCACATCGGAATACAGCTGCGAGGCGCGGATGACCGACACGTGCAGGCCATACTGCTTCTTATAAACCTCCAGCATCCGCTCTTCCACGGCAAAGCGGATTCCGCGTTCGCTGCGTGGCGCAGGCTCATGATCCTCATCCACACTCTCACCGGCATTCCCGTAAAGCTCCGTCGATGAGAGGAAAATAAATTTCGTCCTTTGTAATTCCGGCAGAATCTGAAGTGTGCGCGTCAGCAGCGTGACGTCCTCTTCCTCCTCTTCCTGATAAACGCTGTCCATATAATACCCGCCGGCAAACACGATATAATCCGGCCCTATGGACGTAATGATCTTTCGAAACGAATCCCCGGACAGGGAAATCCGAAAGAACCTGTGCCGGAATACCTCCGAAACAGTCTGATGAAAACTGGTTTTCGAGAGAAAATAAACGTCATCTCCCTCTTTTTTCATCCGCATGATAAACGCTTCTGACAATGGATCCCTTGCACCGATATATGCTATTTTCACTATGTTTTCCATCCTTCTTCTGTCACATTTTAGTAATTTATTATAGCATTATACAAAACAGGGCGTAAACATAAATATCTGTAACTAAGTGACAGATCTCTCACCTCCCGGTCACGTCTCCGTAAGAAAAATCGCCTATACTATACGTCATAAAGCACGGCAGAACCGTTTCCCGGAAAACAAATATGAAGAAATCATGACGGTCCCTTCATCGTTTCTTCATAAAATCATCGGTATTCTGGAAGGAAAACACTAACCTGATATAAAAGACTTTCCGGTCCTGCTCTGCTACACTGAATACAGCTTCAGACCGAAGTCCTGCACGTCACGGGTACACGGTTTTACAGGAGGACGATTCCATGGCAAAAAGACGACTGACACAGCGCTTTCCGTTTCTGCTGCCCCTGCGGCGCTGGCAGAGAAAGCAGTGTTTTTATCTGGCGATGCGGTTCGACCGCAGGCGCTACGCATCGGAATGCGACGGCACGCTCCTGCCCCACGAGGTGTTTTCCGCCTCGCAGGTCATGGTAAACGAGCACAGCGGCTACGACATCTGTTACCAGTACAACAAGGTACACAACCTAAAGCTCGCCGCGGCGGGCATCCAGGGGCTTATCATCCGCCCGGGGGAGACCTTCTCCTTCTGGATGCGGGTGCGGGACGCGGACCGGTATGAACCCTACCGCGACGGCCTGGTCTTAATCGACGGGAAGATCACCGGCTCCTACGGCGGCGGCCTCTGCCAGTTAAGCAACCTGCTCTACTGGCTCTTCCTTCACTCGCCCCTGACGGTGGACGAGCGTCACGGGCACGCCTCGGAATCCGTTCCGGGCGCGGAGGGGGATCAGCCCTTCGGCACGGACGCCACGGTCAGCGAGGGCTGGTGCGACTTAAAGGTCACCAACCGCACGTCGCATACGTATCAGATTTCGATTACGTTTGACGATAAAAATATCTGCGGACGCCTGCTCTCCGATGCCGCGCCGGAATTTACCTGCGAGATTTTTAACCGCTCCGTCACGTATGAGAGTCGGAACGGGCAGATCTTTCAGAACGCGGACGTCACCTGCCGCAGGATCGACCGGTTTACCGGAGAGGCGGAGCTGATCACGCTCTATCAGAACCGGTGCCGGATCGGATACCCGCTGCCGGAAGGAACGCCCGTCGCGGAGGCCTGACTGATATAAAACGATTACAGGAGGAAACCATGAACAGAAAAACAATCGCCGTCCTCTTTGGCGGCCATTCCAGTGAATACAGCGTATCGCTTCACTCCGCGCACGCGGTTCTCACGAATTTAAACACAGAAAAATATGACGTCATCCCCATCGGCATCACCGAAGCGGGCGACTGGTACCGCTACTGCGGGGATCTGGAAAAGCTGACGGACGACACCTGGGCTGCTGATCCGGCGGATCTGATTCCCGTGGCTGTCTCGCCAAACCGCAGCGTCCACGGGATCCTGGAATTCCAGACGAAGCATGTTCCGTCTGCGGAGGGCATCCGCACCAGGCGCATCGATTTCGCGTTTCCCGTGCTGCACGGAAAATGCGGGGAGGACGGCACCGTACAGGGCGTCTTTGAGCTCGCGGGCATCCCGGTGATCGGCTGCGGCACGCTCTCCTCCGCGCTCTGCATGGACAAGGACCGGGCGCACCGGCTCGCGGAGATGGCCGGCATCGCCGTGCCGAAGGCCGTGACCATCCAGCGCTACGAGCGTGAAAACGCCGCGGCGCTCACCGCCTGCCTGACCTATCCGCTGTTTGTAAAGCCGGTCCGCGCGGGCAGCTCCTACGGCATCAGCCGGATCTTAGGCCCGGACGAGCTTCCGGCGGCCTTAGACCTCGCATTTTCCCACGACTCCGAGGTGATCGTCGAGGAAAATATGGAAGGGTTCGAGGTCGGCTGTGCGGTTGTCGGCATTGAGGAGCTTTTCGTCGGGCGGGTGGACGAGATCGAGCTTGACCATGGATTTTTCGACTACGCGGAAAAATATGAGCGCGCAAGCGCCGTCATCCACATGCCGGCCCGCATCGACCAGGAGACGGAGCAGCGCATCCAGAACGCGGCAAAAATCATCTACCGCGCCTTAGGCTGCAGCGGCTTCGCGCGCGTGGATCTCTTCCTTGCGCCGGACGGCAGGATCGTGTTTAACGAGGTCAATTCGATCCCGGGCCTGACCGCGATGAGCCGCTTTCCCACTATGATGAAAGGAGCCGGTCTGTCTTTTCCCGAACTGTTAGACATGCTGACCGGATTGTACGACAGATGAAGAAATCCATTACCTTATACCAGCACAACGTGCATATCGGAAACCTGATCCTGGTCAACGAGGACTATCCGATCGTCCGTCCGTTTCACCCGCAGCTCGTCCCCATCGGGAGCAGCTATGCGGCCGTCTCGCTCCAGCGAAACGCGGCGGCGCTTCTGTCCGGCGCGTTTCACCGCATCGGGGCGGACGAACGGATCGTACCGGTCAGCGGCTTCCGCCCGCTTTCCGAGCAGAAACAGATTTATGAGGATTCCTTAAAAGAAAACGGCAGGGCATTTACGGAGCAGTATGTTGCACTGCCCGATCACAGCGAGCACCAGACCGGCCTCGCGATCGATCTCGGCGAAAACAAAGACGACATCGACTTTATCCGGCCTGATTTTCCCTATGAGGGGATCTGTCAGGAATTCCGGAAACATGCGGCGGATTACGGCTTTATCGAGCGCTACCAGGAGAAAAAAACGGACGTCACTCATATCGCCCACGAGCCCTGGCATTTCCGCTACGTCGGCTGCCCGCACGCCGCGCTGATGGCGGAGCGCGACATGGCGCTCGAGGAATATATCGCGTGGCTGAAACATTTCCCGTACGAGGGGGAGCATCTGTTTACCGGAAACGACCGGTATGAGATGGAAATCTTTTATATACCCATGACGGTTCCATCCTCCCCACAGACAGCGGGCATCCCGCGCTCCGTGCGCATCCCACTGCCAAAGTGTACCGCATACCAGGTGTCCGGCAACAATGTGGACGGCTGTATCGTGACGCTCTGGCATGGCCGGTACGCACCCGCTTCATCCACGCGCCGCAGGGCAGGCTGACACACAATATAGAACAGAAACGGAGTAACCTATGAATCATTCATCACCGGCGGCAAAGGCCGTCAGATCAGAGAAGACAATTGTATTTAAGACGAATGTTCCTTCCAGAAAGACAGCGGGGAACACCGCTCCGAAGCAGCCCGCCGGCAGACAGAAAAAAAAGGCCGGGAAAGCTTCTGCGCCAGTCCCGGTACCGGCCCCTGTCACACGCCGCCGGGACGACTATATCGAGCGCACCTGGGCCGAGATTGATCTCGACTGCATCATCGAATCCTGCCGCGTGATCCGCGAGGAGATGGTGCCGCACGGCACAAAGCTCATGGCCGTCTTAAAATCGGACGCCTACGGCTTTGGGGCGGCCTACCTGGCCCCGATCCTGGAAAAAGAATGCGGCGTCAGCTATTTCGCCGTCGCCTGCCTCGCCGAAGCGATCGAGCTGCGCCGGGGCGGCGCCACGCTCCCGATCTTAATCCTCGGGCTCACCGAGACAAAATACGCCGGGCTGCTCGGAGCCTGGCAGCTGACGCAGACCATCGGCGACATGGCCTACGCAAAGGATTTAAGCGCCGCAGCCTGCGCGGCCGGCGTCACGATAAACTGCCACATAAAGGTCAACACCGGCATGAACCGGCTGGGCTTCGGCGGAGGCTGGACGGATCCGGCCGGGGAGGCGGACATCGTCGCGCGGACGGCGGACGAGATTCTCTCCGCCGCAGGCCTTCCGGGGCTGACCTGCGACGGGCTCTACTCCCACCTCTACGACTCGCTGACCTACAATGAGCGCAGCCGTAAGGAATGCTACGCGCAGCATGACCGCTTTCAGGCAGTCCGCGACCGGCTGGCGGCGTCCGGCTTCACCGTGCCGTACTGCCATCTGCTAAACACCGGCGGCGTGATCAACTACCCGGAGCTCGCGATGGATATGGTGCGCGTGGGAAGTCTTCTCTGGGGGTTAAAAGGGGTGAGCCCGGGCGCCGTCCAGCGCTATCATCCCCCGCTGCGCCCGTCCTTCCAGCTCAAATCCCGCGTGGCCATGCTGCGGGACGTGGCTGCCGGGGAATGCGTCGGCTACTCGTCAAACTTTATCGCCGATCACCCCACAAAGGTTGCCGTCGTCTCCTGTGGGTACACGGACGGCTACAGCCGCAGAAATTCCAACCGGGGCTTCGTCTTAATCCGCGGCCATCGCGCGCCGGTCATCGGCAATGTCTGCATGGACATGCTCCTCGCCGACGTCACGGAGATTCCGGAAACCGCAGCCGGCGACCTGGTCACGCTCTACGGAACCGACGGCGCGGCGGAGCTCTCCTGCGGGGAGGCCGCAATCTATGCGGACACCATCGAGCCGGAGATTACAACCGTCGTCAGCCGCCGTGTGCCGCGCCTGTATCTGCGCGACCACAGGGTTGTGCATGTGGAAGACTATCTGCTGAACGGGATGTTTTAGTGTTCGGAATCATAATACCACCCAGAGGGCAGCCGGAAAACCGACTGCTCTCTTTTTTCGCCGGCACAGGTACCTGAGAACCTCCCCTTTTGGTTTATGATAAAATCATGATGATTACTTTATCATATACTTCGTACCCCTTCCTCTGCCTTCGATTTTCACAACACCTTTTTTCCCCATCTCTTTCAGTAATTGTGTTGTCTTTGATT
>CANRSX010000022.1 GCA_947642555.1 uncultured Roseburia sp.
ACTCAACGTGAGCGGTAGAAATCGTGATACCACGCTCTCTCTCTTCCGGAGCCTTATCGATGTTCTCGAAATCGGTAGCCGTATTACCGGCAACTCTCTCGGAAAGCACCTTCGTGATCGCTGCTGTCAGCGTCGTCTTACCATGGTCAACGTGGCCAATGGTACCGATATTACAATGCGGTTTTGTTCTTTCAAACTTAGCTTTTGCCATTTGAATAATCCTCCTTAAAATGCTGCCCCCTCACGGGCAAAATACGTTTTTCGTTATACAACCCGGCTAACTCTGATTATATAAAATTATCCGGTTTTTTTCAAGCTATTTCTGCCGGATTCCCATAAAATATGGGAATTCCGGTAAAAATAATCTCTTTTACAGTCCAAAAGACCTGTTTTGTCTTATTTGGATTTATCTGCAAGCACCTTCTCCTGTACGTTCTTCGGCACCTGCTCGTATTTTTCAAAGAACATGGAGTAGTTTCCACGTCCCTGCGTCCTGGAACGCAGATCGGTTGAATATCCGAACATCTCGGCAAGCGGAACAAATGCGCGTACAATCTTGCCGCCGCCCAGATCATCCATACCCTCGATACGTCCGCGGCGGGAATTGATATCGCCGATGACATCTCCCATATATTCCTCCGGCATGGTAACCTCAACCTTCATGATCGGCTCAAGCAGCACCGGATTTGCCTTCTTCATCGCCTCTTTAAAGGCCATGGAACCGGCAATGTGGAACGCCATCTCCGAGGAGTCAACCTCGTGATACGATCCATCATATACGTTCGCATAGACGCCGAGTACCGGGAATCCGCCGAGAACGCCTGCCTGAGCAGCCTCCTCGATACCTTCCCCGACAGCCGGGATATATTCCTTCGGGATCGCTCCGCCGACGACGGAAGACTCAAACTTAAAGGTCTCCTCCGCATTCGGATCCATCGGCTCAAACTTCACCTTACAATGTCCGTACTGTCCACGACCGCCGGACTGCTTTGCATACTTGTATTCCACGTCCGCGGGCTTCGTAAAGGTCTCCTTATACGCAACCTGCGGTGCGCCTACGTTTGCCTCAACCTTGAACTCACGAAGCAGACGATCTACGATAATCTCCAGATGGAGCTCGCCCATACCTGCGATAATCGTCTGGCCGGTCTCCTGATCGGTGTGTGCACGGAAGGTCGGATCCTCCTCCGCAAGCTTCGCAAGCGCCTCGCCCATCTTGCCCTGTCCGGCTTTTGTCTTCGGCTCGATTGCAAGCTCAATAACCGGCTCCGGGAACTCCATGGACTCTAAGATTACCGGATGCTGGTCATCGCAGATCGTATCACCGGTCGCGGTGAACTTAAATCCGACTGCCGCCGCGATATCACCGGAATACACCTTATCCAGCTCGGCTCTCTTATTTGCATGCATCTGAAGGATACGTCCCACACGTTCCTTCTTGTCTTTTGTTGCATTCAGTACATAGGAACCGGAGTTCATCGTACCGGAATACACCCTGAAGAATGCCAGCTTACCGACAAACGGGTCAGCCATAATCTTAAATGCCAGCGCAGAGAACGGCTCTTCGTCAGAAGAATGTCTCTCCACTTCATTGCCCTCCAGGTCGACACCCTTAATTGCAGGTACGTCTACCGGAGACGGCATATACTCGATCACAGCATCGAGAAGCTTCTGCACGCCCTTATTTCTGTATGCGGTACCGCAGCAAACCGGCACTGCACGGCATTCGCAGGTAGCGATTCTCAACGCTTTCTTCATTTCCTCAACAGACGGTTCCTCGCCCTCAAGGTACATCATCGTCAGGTCGTCATCCAGCTCGCAGACCTTCTCGATCAGCTCGCTGCGGTAAAGCTCCGCATCCTCCGCCATATCGCCAAGGTCATCGGTGACCGTGATATCATCACCCTTTTCGTCATTGTAGATATACGCCTTCATCTCAAAGAGATCGATGATTCCCTTAAACTCATCCTCCTTGCCGATCGGCAGCTGGATGATAATTGCGTTTTTCCCTAAACGGGAACGGATCTGGTCTACACATCCGTAAAAATTTGCACCTAAAATATCCATCTTGTTGACGAATGCCATTCTAGGTACGTTGTAGGTATCAGCCTGGCGCCATACATTCTCGGACTGAGGCTCCACACCACCCTTTGCGCAGAAGACGCCGACAGCGCCGTCAAGCACACGGAGTGAACGCTCTACCTCAACCGTGAAGTCAACGTGTCCCGGAGTATCAATGATGTTGATACGATGCTCTAAAGCACCCTCCTTTGGCTTTGTAAATTCCTGTAAGGTCCAGTGACAGGTTGTAGCGGCTGATGTGATTGTGATACCTCTTTCCTGCTCCTGCTCCATCCAGTCCATGGTCGCAGTACCCTCATGAGTATCACCAATTTTGTAATTCACACCGGTATAATAAAGAATACGCTCTGTCGTTGTGGTCTTACCCGCATCGATATGAGCCATAATACCAATGTTTCTGGTTCTCTCTAATGGATATTCTCTTCCAGCCAAGGTATTTCCTCCTTAAAAACTCCAACCCGGAGTCTGCAGTGCGCGAAAGCAGAAGCTTCGCTGCAGCGCAGCCCCTCTTAGAATCTGTAATGTGCAAACGCCTTGTTTGCCTCTGCCATCTTGTGCATGTCTTCCTTCTTCTTGACAGAAGCGCCCGTATTGTTCGCTGCATCCAGAATCTCATTTGCCAGTCTTTCTTCCATGGTCTTCTCACCGCGTTTGCGTGAGTAAGCAGTCAGCCAGCGGAGCGCCAGCGCCTGACGGCGATCCGGCCTTACTTCAATCGGCACCTGATAGGTAGCGCCGCCGATACGTCTCGCCTTTACCTCAAGCAACGGCATCACGTTATTCATGGCCTCCTCAAATACCTCGATTGCAGGCTTGTCAGCCTTCTCCTCTACTCTTTTGAATGCTCCGTATACAATCTTCTGTGCAACGCCCTTCTTGCCGTCAAGCATAATATTGTTGATCAGCTTGGTCACAACTTTATTGTTGTACATCGGATCAGCTAATACATCTCTTTTCTGAGTATGTCCTTTACGTGGCACGGTTCTTCCCTCCTTAATCATTATAAATTAATTCAACGGTACTCACAATGTGTAAAGCTTCCGTTATAAAAACTTCAGCTCTCTTAGTGTTCGTGCGGAAATATATCTCATTGTGAAACAAATCCCAACACTTACCTCTAGTTCATGCTGACCGGATCCCGGTCAGATACACGCATGTGATACTATTGGTCATCAAATCATCAGACGGCAGAGACTGCCGCTTGACAATTCCTTACTTTCCGGCCTTCGGTCTCTTCGCGCCGTACTTGGAACGAGCCTGCTTTCTGTTAGCAACGCCTGCTGTATCAAGGGTACCGCGGATGATATGATATCTTGTACCCGGTAAATCCTTAACACGGCCGCCACGGATAAGAACAACACTATGCTCCTGTAAGTTGTGCCCCTCGCCCGGAATATAGCTTGTCACTTCGATTCCGTTGGAAAGACGTACTCTGGCAATCTTTCTTAAAGCCGAGTTCGGCTTCTTCGGGGTTGCCGTCTTCACAGCTGTACATACACCTCTCTTCTGCGGGGAAGAAGTATTGGTAGCCTTCTTCTGCAGGGAGTTGTAGCCTCTCTGAAGTGCCGGTGCTGTGGACTTCTTAACAGTCGTCTGGCGTCCTTTTCTCACTAACTGGTTAAATGTTGGCATCAGTTTCACCTCCTGTTTTGATAAATAGTTTTGTACATCAAATGCAACGTGCTAATTTCACACGCCAAATCATTATACAAATCAGCGTTTGCTTTGTCAAGCCTTTTGTATGATTTTCCCCTGATTTTCCCGCAATCCGCAGGCTTCGTCCGCACTTCCCATATATGTTTCCACATTTTAGCAGTTTTATACCTGCTGTGCCATTTTCCGCAGACAATTCAGGGCCGCCATGCGAAACACCCCCGCACGGCAGCCCCGTTTTTCTATTCGACAACCTCAGGAATCATCTCTTCCAACGTGTAATCCTCATCCATCACACCGTTGTCCTCATAGTCATCATAATCCTCATAGTCCTCGAGCATGATCTCCTCGTCCTCTTCCTCCACCAGGTCAGAGTCCAGACGAATGCTGCGGTATCTCTTCATACCGGTTCCCGCAGGGATCAGCTTACCGATAATAACGTTCTCCTTCATTCCGATCAGCGGGTCTACCTTGCCCTTGATCGCCGCCTCGGTCAGAACCTTCGTCGTCTCCTGGAAGGAGGCCGCGGACAGGAAGGAATTGGTCGCCAGGGACGCCTTCGTGATACCGAGCAGCACCTGCTTGCCCTCCGCCGGCTCCTGACCGTTCTGAATGAGCATCTCGTTCGTATCCTCAAAATCAAGCGTATCCACGAGTGTCCCCGGCAGCATCGTCGAATCGCCGTTGGATTCGATGCGGATCTTCTGAAGCATCTGGCGTACGATCACCTCAATATGCTTATCGTTGATCTCCACACCCTGCAGGCGGTATACACGCTGTACCTCGCGCAGCATATAATCCTGCACCGCGCGAACACCCTTGATCTTTAAAATATCATGCGGGTTTACCGATCCTTCGGTCAGCTCGTCGCCGGCCTCCAGGCTGGCCCCGTCCATGATCTTGATCCGCGAGCCGTACGGGATCAGGTAGGCTTTCGTCTCCCCTGTCTCGCTGTTTGTCACGACAATCTCACGCTTTCTCTTTGTATCCTTGATCGTCGCAACCCCGGCAAACTCCGTGATAATCGCAAGTCCCTTCGGCTTTCTCGCCTCAAAAATCTCCTCCACACGGGGAAGACCCTGTGTGATATCGTTTCCGGCAACGCCTCCGGTGTGGAACGTACGCATCGTCAGCTGCGTACCCGGCTCGCCGATCGACTGGGCCGCAATGATACCGATCGCCTCGCCGACCTGCACGGCCTGCCCGGTCGCCATATTCGCGCCGTAGCATTTCGCACATACTCCCATATGAGAGCGGCAGGAGAGCACCGTACGGATCTTCACCCTTGTCAGCGGCTCACCCTTGTCATTGACGCCTTTGCTCATGATAAGAGCCGCGCGTCTCGGAGTAATCATATGGTTCGCCTTCACGAGTACATTTCCCTCGGCATCACAGATCGTATTGCACGAAAAACGTCCTGTGATACGCTCCTGAAGGCTTTCGATCTCTTCTTTTCCATCCATAAAGTCCGTCACCCACATGCCGGGGATCTCACGGTCCGTCCCCTCGCAGCAGTCGGACTCACGGACAATCATGTGCTGCGACACATCCACCAGACGCCTGGTCAGATAACCGGAGTCCGCGGTACGCAGCGCCGTATCGGAAAGTCCCTTCCGGGCACCGTGCGCGGACATGAAGTACTCCAGTACGTCAAGACCTTCACGGAAATTCGACTTGATCGGCAGCTCGATCGTCTTACCGGTCGTATCCGCCATCAGCCCGCGCATACCGGCCAGCTGCTTGATCTGCTTGTCAGAACCTCGCGCCCCGGAATCCGCCATCATGAAGATATTATTATATTTATCCAGGCCGGAGAGCAGCGCCTCCGTCAGATCCTCGTCCGTCTCCTTCCAGGTCCCTACAACCTGCTTGTAGCGCTCCTCTTCGGTGATCAGACCTCTCTTGTACTGCCTGGTGATCTCGTCCACCGTGTCCTGCGCTCTCCTGATCATATCCGGCTTCTCCGGCGGCACCGTCATATCGGAGATCGAAACGGTCATGGCCGCCTTGGTGGAATACTTATATCCCATCGCCTTAACCGCGTCAAGAACCTCGGCCGTCTTTGTCGCGCCGTGAATGTTGATGACCTTCTCAAGGATCTGCTTGTTCTGCTTTTTCGCCACAAGGAAATCCACCTCGAGCTTTAACTCATTTCCCGGTATGCTCCGGTCCACAAATCCGAGATCCTGCGGAATGATCTCGTTAAAAATAAAACGTCCTACCGTCGACTCGATCACCTCAGACAGCTCTCTGCCGTCCGGCATGGTCTTTGTCATCCGCACCTTAATCTTTGAATGCAGCGTCACCGCGCCGTTCTCATATGCCAGGATCGCCTCGTTGACATTTTTAAAGAACTTGCCCTCTCCCTTCACGCCGGGTCTCTCCTGCGTCAGGTAATAAATGCCAAGCACCATATCCTGGGACGGCACTGCCACCAGTCCGCCGTCGGACGGCTTTAACAGGTTATTCGGTGAGAGCAGCATAAAACGGCACTCCGCCTGCGCTTCCACGGAAAGCGGAAGATGCACTGCCATCTGGTCGCCGTCAAAGTCCGCGTTAAACGCCGTACACACCAGCGGATGAAGCTTGATCGCCTTCCCTTCGACCAGAATCGGCTCAAACGCCTGAATTCCCAGACGATGCAGCGTAGGCGCGCGGTTTAACATCACCGGATGCTCCTTGATGACATCCTCCAGGACATCCCAGACCTCGGTCTGAAGACGCTCCACCATCTTTTTTGCGCTCTTGATATTGTGCGCCTTATTATTTGCCACCAGCTCCTTCATCACAAAGGGCTTAAACAGCTCGATTGCCATCTCCTTCGGGAGACCGCACTGATAAATCTTTAATACCGGCTCCACACAGATTACGGAACGGCCGGAATAATCCACACGTTTTCCGAGCAGATTCTGACGGAAACGGCCGGACTTTCCCTTTAACATATCCGACAGCGACTTTAATGCACGGTTGCCCGGGCCTGTGACCGGACGGCCGCGGCGGCCGTTGTCAATCAGCGCGTCCACCGCCTCCTGGAGCATGCGCTTCTCATTGCGGACAATGATATCCGGAGCGCCCAGCTCCAGCAGTCTGCGAAGACGATTGTTTCGGTTGATAATTCTTCTATATAAATCATTTAAATCGGATGTCGCAAAACGTCCTCCGTCCAGCTGTACCATGGGGCGCAGATCCGGCGGGATCACGGGGATCACCGTCATAATCATCCACTCCGGCTTATTTCCTGACTCGCGGAACGCCTCCACCACCTCCAGGCGCTTGATGATCCGCGCGCGCTTCTGGCCGGTCGCTCCCGCAAGCTCCGCCTGGAGCTCCGCGGAATCCTTCTCCAGGTCGATCGCCTGTAACAGCTCCTGGATCGCCTCTGCTCCCATGCCGACACGGAATCCGTTGCCGTACTGCTCTCTGGCATCCTGATATTCGCTCTCGGAAAGCACCTGTTTGTACTGAAGCGCCGTATTCCCGCCGTCCAGCACAATATAGGAAGCGAAATACAGCACCTTCTCCAGCACCCTCGGAGAGAGATCAAGGATCAGTCCCATGCGGGACGGGATTCCCTTAAAATACCAGATATGGGAAACCGGAGCCGCAAGCTCGATATGTCCCATACGCTCTCTTCTGACGCTGGCTTTGGTAATCTCAACGCCGCATCGGTCACAAACGACACCTTTGTAGCGTATTTTTTTATATTTTCCGCAATGGCATTCCCAGTCCTTGCTCGGACCAAAAATTTTCTCACAGAAAAGTCCGTCTTTTTCCGGCTTTAAGGTTCTGTAATTGATTGTCTCGGGCTTTTTCACCTCGCCTCTGGACCACTCGTGAATCTTCTCCGGCGACGCCAGTCCGATCTTGATCGCATCAAAGGAGATCGACTGTCCTGTGGTCTCTTTGTTCATTATCTCTGGCATTTGTGACACTCCCTTCTCATTCTCGCGGCATACGTTTACACATGCATTTATTCATAGTCAGAAACATCGTCCACTGATTCGTCGTCGTCCAGGAATTCAAGATCATCCTCTTCGTCCTCGTCAGGCTCCTCGTCCTCATCCTCAATGTCGATCAGTTCCTCATTCTCTGCATCAAATTCCTTCTGGGAGAATCCCATTCTGGCAAAGGATTCACTGTCCTCAAACGCAAAATCCTTATCCCCGGAAATAATGGAATTCAGATCGGTATTGCCGTATTCACTCGTCTCCATCAGCTCAACTTCATTCCGTTCCTCATCGAGCACCTTCACATCAAGCCCCAGTGACTGGAGCTCTTTTAAGAGCACCTTAAAGGACTCGGGAATTCCCGGCTCAGGGATATTGTCGCCCTTGATGATCGCCTCGTAGGTCTTCACACGGCCCACCACGTCATCGGACTTCACAGTCAGGATCTCCTGCAGCGTGTAGGACGCCCCGTACGCCTCAAGCGCCCATACCTCCATCTCTCCGAAACGCTGTCCGCCGAACTGCGCCTTACCTCCCAGCGGCTGCTGGGTGACAAGCGAGTACGGGCCGGTGGAACGGGCATGGATCTTATCGTCCACCAGGTGATGCAGCTTCAGGTAATGCATGTGTCCGATCGTAACAGGGGAGTCAAACGGCTCGCCTGTCCGTCCGTCGCGGAGCTGTACCTTCCCGTCGCGCGAAATCGGAACTCCCTTCCAGATCTCCCGGTGCTCCCGGTTGTCGTAAAGGTATTTCATCACCTTTGAATCCAGCGTATCTTTATATTTCTTCTCAAACTCCTCCCACTCGGAGTTGACATAATCATTCGCAAGCTCTAAGGTGTCCTGGATATCGATCTCCTTTGCGCCGTCAAACACAGGGGTCTCAATGTTAAACCCAAGCGCTCTTGCAGCCAGGCTCAGATGAATCTCAAGCACCTGCCCGATATTCATACGGGACGGCACGCCCAGCGGGTTTAACACAATGTCAAGCGGACGTCCGTTCGGCAGGAACGGCATATCCTCCACCGGAAGCACACGGGAAACCACACCCTTGTTCCCATGGCGGCCTGCCATCTTATCTCCGACGGAAATCTTTCTCTTCTGCGCAATATAGATGCGGACAGCCTGATTCACCCCCGGGGAAAGCTCGTCGCCGTTCTCCCTGGTAAATACCTTTGCGTCCACCACGATACCATACTCGCCGTGCGGCACTTTTAAGGAAGTATCGCGTACCTCGCGCGCCTTCTCTCCAAAAATCGCGCGGAGCAGACGCTCCTCCGCAGTCAGCTCAGTCTCACCCTTCGGTGTCACTTTACCGACCAGGATATCGCCGGCACGCACTTCCGCACCGATCCGGATGATGCCTCTCTCGTCCAGATCCTTTAACGCATCGTCGCCGACGCCCGGAACATCTCTTGTAATCTCCTCCGGTCCCAGTTTGGTATCGCGCGCCTCCGCCTCATATTCCTCAATGTGAATCGACGTATATACATCGTCCTGCACCAGTCTCTCGCTAAGCAGGACGGCGTCCTCATAATTGTAGCCCTCCCAGGTCATAAATCCGATCAGCGGGTTCTTTCCGAGCGCCAGCTCGCCATTCTGCGTGGACGGACCATCCGCAATCACCTCATCCGCCTCCACGCGGTCTCCCTTCAGCACGATCGGCCGCTGGTTATAACAGTTGGACTGGTTACTTCTGGAAAACTTTGTCAGCCTGTATACATCTCGCGTCCCCTCGTCGCTCTTAATCACGATCTGATTGGACTCCGAGCTCTCCACAACGCCGGCCCGCTTTGCCACCACACACACGCCGGAGTCAACCGCAGCCTTCGTCTCCATACCGGTTCCAACTACAGGAGTCTCTGTTGTCAGAAGCGGAACGGCCTGGCGCTGCATGTTCGATCCCATCAGCGCACGGTTCGCATCGTCGTTCTGCAGAAACGGAATCAGCGCCGTAGCGACGGAAAATACCATCTTCGGGGAAACATCCATGTAGTCAAACATGGTTTTCTCGTATTCCTGCGTCTCATCCAGGTAACGGCCAGACACGGAATTACGCACAAAATGTCCCTCCGCGTCCAGGGCCTCGTTCGCCTGCGCCACGTGGTAATTGTCCTCTTCATCCGCCGTCATATAGACAACCTCGTCCGTCACACGCGGATTCTTCGGATCTGATTTATCGATCTTGCGGTACGGAGCCTCAATAAATCCGTACTCGTTAATTCTCGCATAGCTTGCCAGGGAGTTGATCAGTCCGATATTCGGACCCTCCGGCGTCTCAATCGGGCACATTCTCCCGTAATGGGAATAGTGCACGTCACGCACCTCAAATCCCGCACGGTCCCTGGAAAGACCGCCCGGTCCGAGCGCCGACAGACGGCGTTTGTGCGTCAGCTCGCCCAGCGGGTTATTCTGATCCATAAACTGCGACAGCTGGGAGGACCCGAAGAATTCCTTCACCGCTGCCGTCACCGGCTTGATATTGATCAGGCTCTGCGGTGAAATTCCGTCCAGATCCAGCGTCGTCATACGCTCGCGCACCACGCGCTCCAGTCTGGAAAGTCCGATCCGGTACTGGTTCTGCAGCAGCTCGCCGACCGCACGGATACGGCGGTTCCCCAAATGATCGATATCGTCATCATGACCGATTCCGTATTCCAGATGCATATTATAATTAATAGAAGCAAAAATATCATCCTTGGTAATGTGCTTGGGAATCAGATCATGCACATTCCTGCGGATCGCTTCTTTCAGATCGTCCTCATCCGGATATTCCTCCATCAGCTGCGCGAGGATCGGGTAATACACAAGCTCCGTGATCCCGAGATCCCTCGGATTGCAGTCCACATAGTGCGTCAGGTCGACCATCATGGAGGATAATACCTTGACATTTCTCGTCTCCGCCTGAATCCACACATACGGAACGGCAGCGTTCTGAATATCGTCCGCAAGGGAACGCGTCACTTCCATCCCGGCCTCGGCGATCACCTCGCCCGTCGTGACGTCCACGACATCCTCGGCCAGCACCTGCCCGTTGATCCGGTTGCGCAGCGCAAGCTTTTTGTTGAACTTGTACCGCCCGACCTTTGCAAGATCATACCGTCTCGGGTCAAAAAACATCGCAGTAATCAGGCTCTCCGCACTCTCTACTGTCAGCGGCTCGCCTGGTCTGATCTTTTTATATAATTCAAGAAGTCCTTCTTCGTAATTAGTCGCAACATCCTTGCCGAAGCTTGCAAGAATCTTCGGCTCCTCGCCGAACATATCGACGATTTCCTGATTGCTTCCGATTCCGAGCGCACGGATTAACACCGTGATCGGCACCTTTCTTGTCCGGTCTACGCGGACATAAAACACATCGTTGGAGTCCGTCTCATACTCTAACCAGGCACCACGGTTAGGGATGACCGTACAGGAAAATAAGCGTTTTCCGACTTTATCATGCGCAATTCCGTAATAAATGCCAGGAGAACGGACCAGCTGGCTGACGATGACACGCTCTGCGCCATTGATCACGAAAGTACCCGTCTCTGTCATCAGCGGAAGATCGCCCATGAAGATTTCATGCTCATTGATATCGCCTGTCTCTTTGTTGTGAAGTCTTACTTTAACCTTCAAAGGCGCCGCATAAGTCGCATCCCGCTCCTTGCACTCCGGAATCGTGTACTTCACATCATTCTCACACAATGCAAAGTCAACAAACTCCAGACTCAGGTGACCACTGTAGTCAGCGATCGGAGAGATATCGTCGAAGACCTCTTTTAAGCCCTCTTTCAGGAACCACTGGTAGGAGTCTTTCTGGACTTCTATCAGATTCGGCATCTCTAATACCTCTTTCTGTCGCGAATAACTCATACGCATGCCTTTTCCAGCTTTCACCGGACGTATTCTGTTTTTCTCCATTGACGTTCCACCTCTCGTTTCATACACAAAGGACGACAGTCCGTTGTTTTCCTATTAGCATCTGCCGCTGTTTCTGTCCGAAAAAGGGCTTTACCACAAGATACTGTGGCGGTACACCTCTCTCTCCACAAGGCAAAAAGCGCATAATAAGCCTACTGCACCACAATAGTGCATCCTATATACTAGCACAAGAGCCAGTACCACGTCAAGGAAAATTTTTCTTTTTGAAATAAAAAAGGGAGAGGACCGCTCCTCTCCCAGATTATCGCTAATGCATAAAGATATTTCTCATCCGGATGACCTCGTCATCCTGCAACCGCTTCTGCATAAACAGCCGGTACTCCCGCAGCACTTCCTTTTTCTTCTGCTCGGAAATCGCCTCCGGGTAGTCAAGATCCTCAAGCCTGCTCTTTGACGCCGTCAGATTCAGCCTCGTACCCGTACTGTAATTGTATGCGTAATCCAGCGCGTTCGTCTGTGCGCCGATGCCGCTCCTGCCCGTGCTCACCTTCGCGAGGGCTTTGTCGATGTCACCCAGGTCAAAATCCCCGGTCACATCGAAGTCCTCAATCCCCAGCATCTGCAGCGTGGAATCCGGCATCTTTATGCTCATCCCGCCGCCGTTGGCATCCGTCGCGATCTGGTAGGTATCCTTACTCCCGTCAAGCAGGTTCCTGGTGTTGTAATTCGTCTGGGATGCGATATCCTCGATGCCCTTCTTGTACTGGTCGATCTGCTTCTGGATCGCCGCCCGGTCGGAATCCGTCATCACCGCCGTATTCGACGCCTGCACGCCCAGCTCGCGGATCCGCTGCAGATAGTCGGTGATCCCCGCCATCCCGCCGTCCGCGATATTTAACATATCCTTCGCCGCGCCGATATTGTTCTCCCCGGCCTTATATCCGCGGATCTGTGCGTCCTGCTTCTCTATAATGGCAAGCTCAGCCGCGCCGTCCGCTGCGCTCTGGATCTTCTTCCCGCTCGCAAATCTCCCGTAATCTGTATAAAATGATGAACCCTGAACTGATGAAATCCCGCTCATAACCGATTCCCCCTTTTCATCCCGTCAATCATAAGCACCCGCCACACCGGCAGATAATTTTACAGATATATTGTACCGCAAAACAACGGAGACGGCAAGCAGAATTTTCCTGATTTTCCAAAATGCCGCACCGGCCTGCGGACAGCCGCGGACCGTCAGGGAATGCCGGGCCCCGTCGGACCTTCCAAAAGAAAAGCCCGGACAGAACTTTCGCTCCGCCCGGGACTCTCTTTTCATAATTATAACTGTCTGCCTGATTACTTTAAGGTAACCTTAGCGCCCTCAGCCTCAAGCTTCGCCTTGATGTCGTCCGCCGTAGCCTTGTCAGCCGCCTCTTTCACTACCTTCGGCGCTCCGTCAACCACGTCCTTTGCTTCCTTTAAGCCTAATCCGGTTACCTCGCGGACAACCTTGATTACCTTAACCTTGTTCGGGCCAACCTCGGTCAGCTCTACGTCGAACTCGGTCTTCTCCTCAGCTGCAGCTGCCTCGCCGCCGCCTGCTGCCGCAACCACAACGCCCGCCGCTGCGGATACGCCAAACTCCTCCTCGCATGCCTTTACCAGGTCATTTAACTCCAGTACGCTTAACTCTTTGATCGCATCAATAAATTCTGCTGTCGTCAGCTTTGCCATGATTATTCTCCTCCATTTCGCTCATTCTGTCTCCCCGCATCACGCAGACACAGGGGCTGTTTTGCTGCATCCCGCGGCGTGCCGCCGTCGCGCAGCCGTATCTGCATCGGATTCCTTCCGGTAATCCTTGCGAAAATTATTCCGCCGGGGTCTCCGCCGCTTCCTCTGCAGGAGCCTCCGCTGCTTCCTCTGCCGGAGCCTCTGTACTCTCCGCTGCCGCTTCTACCGCCGCGTCTGCCGCGCCGCCCTTCTCCGCGATCTGATTCAGAACGCGTGCCAGGTTCGCCACCGGAGACTGCAGGCTTCCAAGCAGTCTGGAAAGAAGCTCGTCTCTTGACGGGATGGATGCAATCGCCTTCATCCCTTCCTCATCGTAGTAGTTCCCCTCGATCACGCCGGCTCTGATCTCGAGCGCCGGAGCAGTCTTGGCAAACTTCGCAATCACTCTTGCCGGAGCGGTCGCATCTGTCGTAGAAATCGCAAATGCATTCGGTCCCTCAAGGATATCCTTCAGGCTCTCGAACTCCGTTCCCTCGATCGCGCGTCTCACCAGCGTATTCTTATATACCTTATAAGTTACGCCTGCTTCCCTTAACGTCCTGCGCAGCTGTGTGTCTTCTGCTACGGTGAGTCCGCGGTAATCAACTACCACAACGGCCTGTGCGCCTTTCATGTTGTCGGAAATTTCCTGAACTACAGGCTGTTTCAGTTCTACCTTTGCCACGTCGTGCACCTCCTTTTTAAATATTTGTGCATATTCCGAAATAAAAAGAACCTCTTCGTCCGAAAACAAAGAGGTTCTGTCATCAGGCTGTTTCTGCCTTACATACTAATTAAGATTCCTCGGCAGGCCATACCGGTTACGCCTCATCGGGCACCTGCTGTCTTCGGCATATATGCAGTTTGTTCACACCGGGTCTGACGATGCGAACCGTCCGCCGTGTAATCTCACGGCGCTTTCGCATTATAACATTGTATATTGCGGCTGTCAACAGATTAATTCATAATCTTTGTCACGTTCAGCTTAACGCCCGGGCCCATCGTCGACGCAAGCGTCGCGCTGCGGATGAACTGACCCTTTAAGCTGGCCGGCTTCGCCTTGTTGATCGCCGCCATAACGGTCTGGAAGTTGTCGCTTAACTGGTCTTCTGTAAAAGAAGCTTTTCCTAATGGCACATGAATAATGTTTGTCTTGTCCAATCTGTACTCAATCTTACCAGCCTTGATATCGTTGATCGCCTTCGTCACATCCATGGTAACCGTTCCGGCCTTCGGGTTCGGCATCAGGCCCTTCGGTCCGAGCACACGTCCCAGACGGCCGACAACGCCCATCATATCCGGCGTCGCAACGACAACGTCGAAATCCAGCCATCCTTCGTTCTGGATCTTCGGGATCAGCTCCTCGCCGCCGACATGGTCTGCGCCCGCTGCCTGCGCTTCATCCAGCTTTGTTCCCTTTGCAAATACCAGAACCTTCACCGTCTTGCCGGTTCCGTGTGGCAGAACCACCGCGCCGCGGATCTGCTGCTCCGCATGACGTCCGTCACAGCCTGTTCTAAGATGAAGTTCGATTGTCTCGTCAAACTTTGCCGTAGCGTTCTTTTTAACCAGGTCGATCGCCTCAGCCACATCGTACTGAGCCGCCTTGTCAAAAGATTTTACGGAATTTAAATATTTTTTTCCTCTTTTCATTCTATAAACCTCCTGGTGGTGTTATCGGGAGAGGCCCCTCCCACTTTACTGCTTCTGATGTCCTGTTATTACTCTTCCACGGTCACGCCCATGCTTCTCGCCGTACCGGCGATCATGCTCATGGCTGCCTCAAGGGACGCCGCATTTAAATCCGGCATCTTTAACTCTGCGATCTCCTGCAGCTTTGCTTTGGAGAGCGTCGCCACCTTGTCCTTGTTCGGCGCTGCGGAACCGGACTTGATGTTGCATGCCTTCTTGATCAGCACCGGAGCCGGCGGGGTCTTTGTGATGAAGCTGAAGCTTCTGTCCGCATACACGGTGATCACAACCGGGATAATCAGGTCGCCCTGGTCTGCCGTTCTCGCATTAAACTGCTTGGTGAACTCCACGATATTCACTCCGTGCTGTCCAAGTGCAGGGCCAACCGGAGGAGCCGGTGTCGCCTTGCCGGCCGGAATCTGCAGTTTGATATATCCTTCTACTTTCTTTGCCATTTTGGAATTGCCTCCTTCATTATTTACTAAGCCTTACATCTGCGAAACTTATCTCTACCGGCGTTTCGCGGCCGAATAGCTCGACGTTGATCGTCACGCTCTGTTTGCTCTGGTTCATCGACTGAATCACACCGACGGTATCCTTCCACACGCCGCCTGTCACGACGACCGCGTCGCCCTCCGCAAAGTCAACCTGAACGCTCTCTGCGCGGATTCCGAGCGGACGCATCTCCTGTTCGGTAAGGGGTACCGGCTTGGATCCCGGACCGACAAATCCGGTAACGCCACGGGTATTTCTGACCACATACCAGGTATCGTCGTTCATAATCATGTTGATCAGCACGTATCCCGGAAACATCTTTTTGGACACGGTCTTTTTCGCGCCGTTTTTGAGTTCGACAACATCCTGCATCGGCACGCGGACCTCTAAAATCTGATCCTCCAGGTGCCGGTTCTCAATGGTCTTGTCGATGTTTGCCTTTACCTTATTCTCATAACCCGAATAGGTATGAACCACATACCAGTGTGCCTCTGCCATATATCGCCTATGCCTCCATTACAAACCCAGACCAACAAGGAAATCAACGCCATACTGAATGATAAAATCCAAAAGCGCGATAACAAGACCCATTACAACGGAAACAGCGATAACCGCCGTCGTCTGTCTTGCAAGTGATTTTTTCTCCGGCCAGATAATCTTTTTAAACTCCGCTGAAAGCCCGCTAAAAAAGCTCTCCTTTGAAGCCTTGTCCTCGGTTTTTCCCATTTTCTCACTCCTTTGCCATCCGTCTTACTTCGTTTCCTTGTGCAACGTGTGGGTCCTGCAGAATCTGCAGTACTTTTTGATTTCCATTCTGTCCGGATGCGTTTTCTTGTCCTTCGTCGTGTTGTAATTCCGGTTCTTGCATTCCGTACATGCCAGTGTTATTCTTGTGCGCACAACTTCCACCTCCATTAACATTCTTGCTGCTTTTTCCATCCCTCCAGACAGGGCCAGAAAAAGGCATAAAAAAAAGACCTGATTCTATCGCCTGCTAACTATAACACAATCCGTCACGAACGTCAACTGTTTTCCTCTGTCTTTTTGCAGCCCCGTTCTGCAGCCCGTTCTGGGCTACTATATATAGTAGATATCCTTTCTCCTCCCCACAATTTTTCTTGCGGAATTATAAAAATTTGCTAAATTTTTCATGCTTTCTTCCGATAAATATAAAAAGGGTATGTTGCTTCTGTTTTTCACGGATGATAACAGTGCAGCACAATATGATGACATACGATTCAGATCCCTGCGTATACGCTGCCGCGTCTGCGGTCCGGTATACAATTTCACGGAAGAAAGGAGGGGATAGGGCATGACACCCATTGGAAGTGCATATCAGTATTATCTCAACACTTACAGCGATTATGGTATGAACCGCTACGACACGCACAAGAAGAGCCAGCTGCGTGCGGTTTATAATGATATTGTCAAAACAAATAAAGAAGCTCCCCTTTACAAAATCAGGTATTCAGGCGATGTCGGCCGTTTTGCGATTGACATCAAGGAAAAGACGCGTTCCATTCAGAATGTGGTCGCTTCTCTTTCCGAATCAGGCAGCGGTATCGAGAATACCTTTTCCAAAAAAATCGCCCAGTCCTCCGACGAGGATACGATCGCAGCGGAATACATCGGTCAGCGGCAGGACGTCGATGATTCTTTGTATTTTGACGTCGAGGTCAGACACTTAGCGACGCCGCAGATCAATCTCGGCAACTATCTGACGCCGGACTGGCATGATATCAGACCCGGCTCCTACAGCTTTGACCTCTCGACAAACTTAAGCTCCTATGAATTTCAGTACAGCGTCAGCGAGAGGGACACCAATCAGAGCGTCCAGGATAAGCTGATCCGCCTGATCAACAACGCGGGCGTCGGCCTTCACGCGGAGCTTCTCGGGAACGCCAAAGGAGAGCAGGCGATTCAGATCACCTCCCTGCAGACCGGTTTAAGTGAAAACGAGCAGTATTTATTTGAAGTGCTCCCGTCGCCGGATCCCGCCTCGATGAAGGCGATGCAGGTGCTCGGCATCAGCCATGTGGAGCATATGGCCTCCAATTCTTCGTTTCTGCTGAATGGAACGGAGCATTCGTCGCTGTCCAATACCTTTACGGTCAACAACGCGTTTGAGCTGACCTTAAAGAAAGAAAACACAGGCTCCGCCACCCAGATCGGCTTTAAGCCGAATGCGGATGCGATCGCGGACAATGTCCAGTCCCTGGTGGACGCTTACAACAATATTATTCAGCTGAGCCACAATTATTCCGATACCCAGCAGTCGAGCCGGCTGCTCCGGGATATGTCAGGGGTTGCGCGCAACTATTACAGTGAGCTCGAGTCCGTCGGCCTGGAGTTAAAGGAGGACGGCTATCTGGCCGTGGACCGCAGTCTTCTGACGGATGCGGTGACCGCCCCGGATTCCGACAGCTGTTTTTCACTGCTGAACGAATTCAAAAACGACCTGAACCGAAGAGCTGCCCATGCGTCCATCGATCCGATGAATTATGTGGATAAACTTCTTGTCGCTTACAAGAATCCGCAGGGCCATAATTTTGCAACGCCGTATATCACCTCGATCTACTCAGGAATGATGTTAGATCAGATTTGTTAAATAATGATTTTTTGATAAAAGAGACCGCCGCGGTAAGGATTGTGCTATCCTTACTACGGCGGTTTCTTTTTAAAGAAAAAGTTCAGCCATCATCCTTCGGAAACGCCTGCGTGAGCATATACGTGATACGTCTGACGTAGTCATGCTGTCCCTTTACTTTGCGGTAACCGTTCGCGGCGATTTCCCGGCGCTCCTGTTCGTGCGACAGATAATACGCCGCCTTTTCCCGCAGGTCATCGATCCCGTCAAAGCACACCAGATCCTGCCCTTCCTTAAAATAATACGGAATCTCCGCCTGGTAATTCGTGAGCAGAAATCCGCCTGAGCCCAGCACGTCCCAGATCCGCAGCGGGATCCCGCTTTTGATATTGGGAATCGTGAAATTTAAGTTGATTTTTGACATGTGAAACACCTTCGGCATCTGACTCCAGTAGTCGACGGACCCGCAGTACTGTATCCGCAGCAGATCGCTCACGTCGCTGTTGCTGTAGACATTGACCTTAAACCGGCGGGACAGCTCAATCAGCGCCCGCCGGCGCGTGATCTCCGCAATTTTAAACCCGAGCACCGTCGTCTCAAAAATCAGGCCCAGGTCCGAAAAGGACCCTTCTGATTTTTCCAGGCGGAAATATTCCTGCAGCTGCTCTAAAATGTCCGCGGTCAGCATCGGCTCTATGATATTCGCGCCGCTGATGTTCATCTGCGCCTCCATCACGGCATCAAAATAGCCCCGCAGATATTCCGGCAGCCTGTGTTTTAATTTATCGTAGGAATTCCTCTCATAGAGGCTCCCGACAAACGCGATGTCCCCCTGATACTTCTGTAAATCCTCCGCATCCTCCATCAGCGCGTCGAGCCGTTTTACGTCAACCGCCAGCGGCAGATGCCAGATATTCCGGACGCCCATCCCTTTAAATTCAAGATAGCTTGTCTGGTCAAAGGTAAAAATGTAATTGCAGCTGTTGAACACTGATTCGTGGTACATGCTGATCAGCGGATTGTCACAGGTCCAGGAGACATATTTCGTCTGCATTCTCTGGCAGGCGTTGGAAATCAGCGGGAAATAATTTACCGTAAACACCATATCATAGTGATTCTCCCGGATTTTTTCTTCGATGACACGCTCAAATTCCGGCTCGACGTCGTAGCTGCCCAGCTTCTGCTGAATGTTGTCCACCGTATGCCCGAGCAGCAGAAAGGTCTGTTCGATATCCCTGTAATTGTATGCTTTCCAGCGGTACATTAGTATGTGCATAATAAAACCTCATCTATCGTTCCGGGCACCGGCACAAAGACATCTGCCGCCCGGCAGTCAAATCACGGATCCTGGGTTCGGCTCCGGCAGAATTAAACCCACCCGCACTCTGTGAGATATTCCACCCGGCTCTTCCAGGTATGGCGCTCCTTTGCAGCGTGGTAACCGCATTCCGCCATCTCCTGTGTCCGATCCAGGTGCCCGAAGAGTTCAAAAACCCGCTCCGGCAGGCTTCCAATCTCCTCCAGGGAAAACAGGGAAAGCTCTCTGCCATCCGTAAATTCCCGTTTCAGATACGACGACTCGTCTGTCACGACCGCCGCTCCCGCGAGCATCCCGTTAAAAATGCGGTCGTGCGCCCCGGCCTTAAACCAGGTCATGGTATTTAAGACAAGCTTCGCGTCGTTCATCAGAGGCAGAATCTGCGACGCGTCCACTTTTCCGCCGTACGCAAGATACGGATTATCGCTCCAGTCGCACTGATCCCATCCCGTGCCGTAAGCCGTCACCTTAATCCCGCTCTCCACCAGAAGACGCACTGCCTGCTCCCGGAAAAAGGATACCGCATAGGAATCGAGAAACCGCACCTGCACGGTCAGCTCATGGATCCGCTCTTCGGAAAGGTCATTTCTCTGTGCCTGAAGATATGCCCTGATCACCGCCTCGGTCGTCCGCCCGGGATGACGGATCAGCTCTCCGAGCACCTCCTGCGCCATCGCCTCCCCGTCCACCTCCGGGATCGAGGAGAGATCCGGAATCATCTTCCCGACGGTATAAATCGGAAGCGCCCCGGCGTACAGCACGTCGATGCCGCGCTCCTTTAGCGGCTTGTGTCTGCTGCCAAGCTCCACGCCGGCGTGCGGGAGAAAATCAATCTGCCGGATATTCTCAAAATATTTACGAATATAGAGGACATGATTGCGGTCCGTGCAGAAAATTACTGCGGTCTGCGGCATACCGCGCAGCGGCTTCTCATAGTGGAACGGATGATCCATCAGGATGTTCAGATAGGGGATACCGTATGCGTCCCACAGATTCCGCCCGTCCGGAAGAGAGAGACTGTAGCCGAGGTTGTTGAAGGTGATGCAGGTGAATGGGCACAGGCCGGGCTGGCCGGCATGACCCGCATGTGCTGCGGTGCCGGCCAGCCCGGCATGACCCGCGGCATCCTCCAGCAACCCGAACAGGGCCTGCTCACTCTGCTTCCGGAACCGCGCGTCATAGACAAAAGAGGCATATCCCATCCCCTCAAACGCCTCCCGTAAATTTTCAGTAAAAAGATCCAGGGTGTCGTAGACACCGGTAAAATAGATGATCGTTTTTTTCATGTGCTCTCCCTGCGCCCCAAAACAATTCAGAGCATTTTCCGCAACACCTGCAATCTCGCTTCTGCCGGCGCGTAGTCCCCGCTTTTCCTGTAAAATTCCTTCGCCTGCGCAAGATCGCCCAGGCATTCGTAAATCACGCCGATGTTGTAAAATGCCGCGTAGGAATTGACGCCCTGGTTCCGGCATTCCCTGTATGACGTCGCCTTTAGAAATTCCTGCACCGCATCCGAAAAACGCGCATTTTTCATATAAATCAGCCCCATCAGGAATAAAAAATCCGCGTTTTTCCCGAATTCGTGGTAAATATTTTCAAAGAATAACGCTTCCTGCGTCTGACCGCTGTTTAACAGCGCATAGCCGTATGTCTCGACCATGTCGATCACGTACTCCAGCCGGGGATCCAGATCGTAGGATAATCCCCTGGAAAAGTAATCGCAGGCCGCGGCATAATCCTGTGCCATGTAGTGACTCTTGCCGAGCTGATAAAGAATATAGGGGATCTGCTCACCGGCTGCTGCCTGCCGCTCTGTCTGTCCGCCGCAGGATGCAGCGCCGTCCGGCGAGGCTGCTGCCTGCCGCTCCAGCTCTTCCAGCTCGCGCTCAAGCAGGATGATATTCCGCTCTGTCTTCCTCTTCCGCTCCTCGCCGGTCAGGTCGTAGCCAGTGTGCAGGATCACCACCGGCGCCTCGTACGTGTCATATGCCCCGCCGTCCCGCGCCGTCACCTGCTCGTGGATCCTGCCCTCATAGCAGAAGCTCTCCTTTGCGAAAATCCGGTTGATCCACTCCCGGTTTTCCTGCCCGAGCCCGTTTCTCGTGAATACGTTTCTCCGGCGGATGCGCCCCACCTCTTCCGGGTGTGACGCGATCAGCTCCGCAAGCCGCCCGTCGTCCAGTTCCTCCACAAATTCATCCGCATCCAGCACCAGCACATATGGGTGCGACGCTTTGGAAACCGCAAAATTTTTTGCCGCTGCAAAATCATCACACCAGGCAAAAGAATACACGTTTGCCTGATAGTCCCGCGCAATTTCCACGGTCCGGTCATCTGAGCCGGTATCCGCCACGACCACCTCAAAACCGTACGGCGCGAGGCACTTTAAACAGCGGCCGATATTGTTTTCTTCGTTTTTTGCTATGATACAGACGGATAAATCCATGCGATCCTCTTTTCCTTTCCCCTGCGTTTCAGCCGCATCCGCCGAAGATCATAATTTTATTAAAATACTCCGTATGCTCTCTTTCGATCGCAAGCCCCCGCAGAAGCCCGTCAAACGGCAGTCGATGCGTGATCAGTTCCGACAGGTGAAGTTCCCCGTCCGCAACCGCATCCGCCACACAGTGCCAGTCATCTCCGTTATTGTGATGAAACATGGAATTCCAGGTGCCGGTGACGCGGATCTGATGGCGCAGGATCTTCCAGTAGGACGCCTGATCGAACGCCATCTCCCCCTTCGGGTTTCCGACCAGCAGCAGCTGACCACCAGGCCTGACGCTGTTGAGACAGTTTGTGACGGATTCTGTCGTGCCGGCGCAGTCGATCGCAACGGATACGCCCTTTCCGCCGGTCTGCTCCATGATCCAGGCCACCGGATCCGCATCAGATTCGCTGACAGCGGAAACGCTTAAAGCCCCCGCAGCTGATACGCGATCTGGAGAAACAGAATTCTGATAGCGGTATCCCGGCCACGCCGTCCGCTTCATGCATTCCCCGTGTCCCGGATTATGGCCGACCGCATATACCTCCGTGATTCCGCGGATCCGCAGCCACTGCGTGATGATCAGTCCGATCGTCCCAAGCCCGAAAAGCGCAACCGTATCCGACGGATGAAGCGTCAGCCTGCGGACCGCGTGGAGCGCGACCGACGCCGGCTCAAGCATCGCGGCCTCCTCCATCGTCATCCGATCCGGCAGTTCCATCAGATTCCACACCGGAACCGCCGCGTATTCCGCGAATCCCCCGTCCCGGCGCGATCCGAGATAGTCGTAGTCGCGGCACATTTCATACTGTCCTTCCCGGCAGGTAAAGCATTTCTGGCACGGAATCAGCGGAAAAATCCCGACCCGCTTTCCGATCCAGCTCCTTCCCTCCTCATCGCAGGCATCCACAACCGTGCCGGCAAATTCGTGGCCGGGAATCGTCGGGAAATGATAGGTTCCCGTCTCAAAAATCCGCGGAAGGTCGGAGCCGCAGATCCCCGCCGCCCCCACTTTTACCAGCACCCAGCCGGGAAGGAGCTCTGGCAGCGGAACATCCTCATATTCCAGGCAGCCGATTCCTTTTAATCGGTATGCTTTCATCGTCTTCCCCTGTCTCATATGCCTCCTCCATCATGGCAGGAGAGACTCATGTCCTCCTGCGCGCCGGATTCTCCTGTCAGCCGGAGGAATTCCTTCAGATCCGCCGCTGTCGTAATCTTAATGTTTCCCTCGTCGCCCGGCACCAGCGCAATCCGCATCCCGGCCATCACGGCCGGCTCGCTGCTGCCGTTGATCTTTAACAGCTCTTCCCTGGACAGCCGTTCAATCGCCCGCAGGTATTTCCCATAGACAAATGCCTCCGGCGCCTGGCCGGCCAGTATTTTCTCGCGCTCTAAGAGCGAATCAATCCTCGTCCCGTCCGCGCTGTAATATACCGTGTCCTTCATCGGAAGCACCGGCATCGCTCCGTCCGCATCCTGCGCGCCCGCCGCCGTAAGGCAGCGTTCGATCAGCTCCCCTGACGTAAGCGGTCTGGCCGCATCCTGAATCAGAACTACATCCGACTCTTCCGTCCTGTCGCGCAGCGCATACAGCCCGTGCAGAACAGATTCCTGCCGGTTTTCACCCGGGTCCGCAAATCCGTACAGCTTTTCCCGGATCGCAGGACATTGCGCCGCCAGATCCGCAAACTCATCCAGAATCGCATCCCGCCAGGTCTCCGCCGCCACGATCACATACCCTGCCATCGCGTTCAGGCAGCTGACATGTTCCGCGCAATAGCTTAAAATACTCCTGCCGCCGACCTGATAATACTGCTTCGGGACGTCAAGCCCCGACATCCTGCTTCCGGTTCCCCCGGAAAGAATGACCGCGTAATTCACCCCGCACCCCCTATCAGTCGAAGCAGTAGCTTCTCACTTCGTCTAACAGTTCCTCATAGGGGCGGTCCTTGCCAAACAGCACGGTCGTGCCCAGCACGAAGCCTTTCACGCCCTTTGGCGCATAGGTTTTGATTTTATCAGCGGAGCAGGCTCCGTCCCAGTAGACTTCAATATCGCGTGACTCGCGCGCATCGAGAAACTTTTCCAGCTTCTGGCCGATGTAGGGCAGAAAAACCTGTCCGGCATTTCCGGGATTTACGCTCATCACAAGCACGCGCTTTGCCAGGTAGAGCAGCTCATTTACCGTCTCAAACGACGTCCCGGGATTTACCGCAATCCCCGGCGTGATGCCCGCGCTGATGATCGCCTGTAAGGTCGTCGCCGGGTGGTAGTCCGCCTCCGGGTGCACGTAGATCACATCCACACCCGCGTCGATAAACACCTTCAGGTAGCTTAAGGGGCGCTTGATCATTAGGTGCACTTCCACCGGCTTGTCCGTCAGCCTCCGGATGCATTTTAAATCCTGAATCCCCATACAGAAGTTGGGGACAAACTGCCCGTCCATAATATCAATATGAAACGAATCGATCCCGCCCTGTTCCAGCGAACGGACCTCCCGCTCAAGATTCGCGTAATCCGCGCACATCATGGATGCCGATAATTCTGTGTACATCTGTAATCCTCCGTGATTGTAAAGCTGCCGCCATGCAGCCTGTCTGTTTTTTGTCTGTGATCTTTTTATCTGTGCGATCGCGCCGCCGGCCGCCTGGTTCCTTTTCAGCTCCACAAGCAGCGCCGGTTTCTCTGCATACTTTTTTTCGGAAGAAATACCAGATCCGCAAACCCCTTCCCGGTCGGTAATTCTCTCACGATCGTATAATAACTACGGGCTGCATAAAGTGCAAGCGATATCGTATAGCTGAGCGCATTTTCATCATTGTATTGTAAATGGGATGTTTCCAAATGGGATTCTTCGATCCCTCGCGCCACAACATTCTCAAATTCATTGCGAATCTCCTGGTTCGGGATAAATACCTGCTGATTTTGGGAATCATATCCGAGGTATCCGAGGTGAATCAGCAACGTCATGACATCGTCTTTTGTCTCAAGCGACGTCATGTCATTTGCAAATGTTCCTATGTTAATATCGACACGATCTCCCTGCATCATTGCTATAACATCATCGCGCAGACCATCCATATTCATATCGATATAAAACCGCAAAGCCTCATAGCTTTCTGTCTGATTCCAGTAGTCGCCAAATTCATGAAACTGCATACAGCTCACAATCGAACGCGGATTGTAAATCTCACCAACGCCTTTTAATTCATATCCGTTATACCATCCCGCCGTCTCCTCAAAATCCATTCCGTACCGTTCACACAGCGCCTTTACCTCCGTAGTTGCAAATCCTGCAAACTCTGCCAGCAGACTGGCAAATGTCATGGAAAATTCATCAAACATGTTCAGCGCCGAATGCAAATCCAAACATGATCAGCTCTGATTTATCGACATAAATCTCTGCATTCCGGTCAATCTGAAATTTTTCCGCAGACGGATTCAGATAAATTCCCATATGGCACCTCCCCTGACCTCTCTGTATGCCGCCAAAACAAAAGCCACAGAAAGAGTATAGCACAGTCGCAGCATCCATTCAATCCGTCTGCGGGCTTTGTGCAGCCTTTTATCAACCTTTTATCGACCGATGGAGCAAAAAAAGAAGGAACCCCGGCAGCGCCTTCTTTCAATCACGCAGCTGTGCACTTTTTCTCTGTATCATAACTGATCCCCACCAGCACAATCCCGCCTCCATAATCCTCCAGTACCGCCGGATAATTTCGTTCCTTAATCTGCCGGATGGCTCCTTCCGATGACTTATTCCATTTCAGTTCGATCACCAGCGCCGGAAGCATTGATCTGCGCTTCGGCAGATACACCACATCCGCAATTCTTCATTGGGAATATGCGCCATCCCGTCCTCCTCATGCCAGGTAAGATACCCCAGGTGGATCAGCAACGTCAGCACATCGTCACAGCTTTTAAACGATTACACTGCCTGACTTCCTCAAAATCCATCCTGTATTCCCCGCACAGCAACCGGACGTCACGCTCTGTAAATCCTGTATATTCCACAATTCGTCAATGCCCTCTTCCTCATTCCACTCTTCATCGAAATAGCCATATATCAAAAGACGAAAAAAGAAAAAACTCACCAGCGATTTATCTTTTGTAAAAGAATGGTTTATCCACCTACGCTGAATGAGTTCCTTCTTAATTTGTAGTATATCATGTCTGTAGTCAGAATGCAAGAGAAAAATTTTACAAATTTTAAAATTTTTCGACAGTAGTATTATCCTGTACCAGCATCTTTCTTCCAGTATGCGCAATCCGAAGTTCTTTACTGTGATACATAAAATACAGAGTCAGAAGATTTTCCCCAAGGTAGCCAATATAGCGATCCGAACGTTCCTTACCTCTCGGGACACTGAGTTCTTCCGTCCTCTCCAAAATCGGGAACAGCCATTCACAATACCGATCCAGCACATCTGCCTTTGCGATCAGCATATTATAATTATAAAAATACGGTTGCGACAGAATGGCCGGAAACGCATCCGCATACTCCGGATACAGTTCATTCAGCGCCTGGCACATAGCATTCCAGTCTGTTTCTTTCAGATATCTGGTATGATGTTCAAAAATATCAGGCTCATGAATCATCGGAAACGGAAGTACCACATCAATCTCATCTGCCGCAAACCGGCAGAGATCCTCTTCCCTGATTTCCAGCGTCCTCCTGTAGTGAAACAGCCCATAATACACATCCGCATTGTCCGGATCCCGTTTTATTTTATTTTTCCACATCCAGTAAAGCGCTGTCAGCTCACAATAATTCCTGTTTTTCTGCGAGATATTCTCTCCCCTGTCATCCCGCTCCCCTGCCTCACAGCTGCCTCCCAGCGCCGCACCGACCCATATCGTCTGCACCCAGTCAGGCAGCCTTTCCTGAATCTGGCTGGCTTTATCCCGGGACGATTTTGCCGCATATACACACAGCCGCGGTTCTGTCGTCCTTTTTCGTGAAACCCCATGAAGGGACGGGAACCGATGGATTTCCTTAAAATACTGTTCCATCCAAAGGGACTCCCGCTCCGAATCAAGGCAGGTAACATGATAAATCCCATGTGCGTGCAAATCGGATATGATATCCTCGTGCAGATCCTCCGGCGTCGCGATCAGAATATGGATCTCTTTATCCTCCACATCAGAAAGCTTTCGCACGGGAAGTCCTGCCAGTGTAGTGGGATTGTCCTCCAGGGATTTTACGATAAATCCGCATACCTGCTGTCCCGGATATAGCTGCCTTATCGCAAGACAGGCACCCAAAGCAATGGATTTGGCACCATACAGATACAAAGGATATTCTTTCAGTCCGAATGCAGACGCTGTCTCACCGCTTTTTACCAGTTCTTCATCCATAATCTGAACCTTTTCCTTTTGGTACTGTCGCGTCAGATCCTGGTATATTGCCTGTCGCGTTTTTGCAAATGAGCTTGCCGCCACAATAAAATCATATTCACATTTTGCGATTTCATCTGGTGCAATCACCGAAAATCCCTGCCGCTGCAATTCCACATAATTCCTGTCCACCTGTGCTGCCAGCTCACAAAACCCTGTTTTTTGAATATAACGTGACAATCGCTGCCCATACGTTCCCATTCCGTACAGCACAATCCGGCTTCCCTTCCTTACTTTTGGAAACGGAAACAGATACTCCAGATTTCCGATTCCCTCATACAGCGTATCCGCTCTCGGCGTCATCAGAAATAACATATATTCTTTCCACTGTTTTCTCATATCTGAAGCATTTGGAAAACGGCCAAAACTCCGGTATACCGTTTCATAAAGAATATGAAACCGCCTGCGTTCTGTCTCCACTGACTCCACCTGTTTTACCATAGACGAAGGCGTCTGTCTGTAATGATACAGACATTCATGTAAAATATAGATACTCTCCGCATTCAGTATATAGGGAAATACACATGCGAGATCCTCGCCCATTGTAAGCCTGTCGTCGACATCCATCTGATAAAATTCAAGCTCTTTCCTGTGAAACAATTTGCCACACAGTCCTGGCCAGATTCCCCACTCAAAGAAAAGCTCATTCACAATCATTTTGGGATAAATTTCCCGATTCAGCGCCGCTTTGTCGTACTTCCCTTCTCCAAAACCATGATACACTTCTCTGCTCACCGCGCCGGTATCCTCAAAGTGACCGCACATCACAAGATCCGTCTGCTCCTGTTCCAGCAGAAGATAAAGCTGTTCCAGCATCGTCGGTTCGATCCAGTCATCTCCGTCGACATATGTAACATATTCGCCTGTCGAAAGTCTGAAGCCATCCTTTCTGGCTCTGACCAGACCGCCGTTTGGTTTGTGAAGAATCCTGATACGGGAATCCTGTCTTCCATATTCTTCGCAGATTACATCACATCCGTCTGTCGATCCGTCATCCACCACAATGATCTCAATATCGCGGAATGTCTGCCCGATAATACTTTCCAGGCATTCCGCAAGATAGCGGCTTACATTATATACCGGCACAATCACACTGATCATAGCTGTTCCCTCATTTTTCTTCTGCAGTATGCCTGATACATCCCTCTGGTCTTTTCCCTTTCTTCCTCTGTTTTCCACGAAGCTCCAAAATGATGTATTGAACATGACCGATCCGTAATCTCACCTTCACCCCATCCCGACAAAGGCGAGAACATTTCTGTCGGATAAACGGTTATCCCTTCCTTCCTCTGAAATGTATTATCATCCCGGATTCCGAATTCCTTTAACACTGCGGTCTGATAAGATGGACAGGGAACCTGATTCAGTGATCCGTCCGGATTCACGAACTCCAGCGACTCATAATATTCCATCAGGCGTTTCAGGTATGGATGCCCACTGACCGCACCGTATCCAAGTCCCAGATTAATGTGATTCTGATCCTCAAACCCGCAAAACATGGTCTCTCCAAGAAAATCATCCAGATTTCTGATCAGCTCCACATCACAGTCCAGATAGATGCCGCCATTTTCAAAGATAATCTGCAGGCGGGCGTAATCTGATACAAACGCCCAGCTTTTTCGCTGATAAGCCTGATCCATATATCGATTCACCGTGACATCATAATTCGATTCGTCCCAGCGTTTTATCTCGTAATCCGGACAAAATATTTTCCAGGATTCCATATAACGCTGATATTCCTGCGGAATTTCACCGCCCCCAAACCAGCAGTAATGAATGATTTTTGGTATTTGTTGCGCGCCGGATGCCTTCACCTCATAATCCGACTCAAAACGAACGGTTTCAGATAAAAAAGTCCCGATATACACGGATATTCCATTCAGCTCAGGTCTTTGATCCAGCTGCTCCACAATCTCCATTGCATGCAGATGATTTGTAACTAATAATACCACCTGTTCTGGCTGTTCCTGACGGATAAACTGATCCAAAGACATGATCCTGTATTCCTTTGGGCCAAACCGTTTTATCGCACCCCAAAGCTGCGGATTATTATCCAGCAGGTATTCCACATGATCTTGCAGTGAATATACCGTATAAAGATTCATCACTGTATCGAAGTGATTCCCTGCCCCGAAACAGATCAGTTTTTTCTTTTCCAGTTCTACCAAAAGTCCCCGGATCCCATCTGTTTTCATTCTGATCATCATCAAACCCCGTCTGTTCTTTCACCGCCAGATCGGATTACCCGCACTGGATATCCGAATTCTATAAATGCCCTGACCAGTATTTTTTCTATGACATTTGGTTTGGCTTCCCCTGTTCTGGAGATCAGATTCTGATACCTCAGTTCCTGTGCCACTCTCCATAAAACCGGATTTTGAGCATGAACGTTTATATAATACAAGCTCAGTCCCTCTTTCTCTAAAAGCACCAGCTGTTCCGTAGCAACATCGCCCATACCTTCCTTTGTGTCATAAAAAAAACAGCTTCCGCCATACTGATACAGCTTTTCTAACTGTTCCAGATACTTCCTCAGTCTCTGCTCCCGTCGCATCCCCACCTGCTGTACAAACGGATAATCCCCCAAAAAGCTCACCCCGATATCATCCGTCTCTTTCTCATCTCCGACCTTCTCCTCCTGCATCAGTACCGTTTCATACCACTCCAGGTATTCCTTTGCATAAGCTGTCCGAAAAAAGACGAATTCCACAACTGACTTCCTCACTGCCGTTAACATAGCACGCTTTTCTTCCTCTGACAAATCCGGCAAACACAAAATTCTATCCCATGCCTTTATCACATCCAAATTCCGGTCATCCGTCTGCTGATGCGTAATCGCTCCCGCATGCTGACGGTAATAAAACAGCGGCACCTTATAATATCCAATCTTCTTCGCCGCAAGGACCAGCCGCGGAAAACATGCCATGTCCTCATACCACATATGTTCAAAGTTCACATCCCGAAACAATTCTCTTTTATAGATCCGGGACCAGATATGCGCCGGCTGCAGACAATATTCCAAAGCAGCTGTCTTTTCTATCCGCGTGTGCATAAACGGATACGTCGGATTGATATAACGGATCTTAAGCATTTCATCACAGACAAGCTCGTCTGTATATACAAGATCTGCTCCTGACTTCTCTATATATCCGCACAGCATCCCCAGACAATTTCTCTCTAATGCATCGTCGGCATCCAAAAACAGGAGATATCTTCCCTCTGCATGTCTGATTCCGGTATTTCTCGCCGCCCCCAGACCAGAATTGTTTTGATAAATATACCGGAATACCGGACTGATTCTGGAATACTTCAGACATATCTCTTTTGACGCATCCGTCGATCCGTCATCTATCATCAACACCTGATAGTCTTCTATATCCTGATGCAGCACGGACTGCAGACATTCTTCCACATACTTTTCCTGATTATATACAGGAATAATAATACTAATCATTATCTCTCTCATCGCCAATTCCCCGCCACAGACCAAATCAGCTTTTCCTTAGGCACACCCATACCAAGCAGAACATCATACACTTCCAGCGCAATATCAGGATCCGCCAGTGCAATCACCAGATAATCCCACTGTATGCTGTATAATTCCGGCATCCCTTTCACCTCATAATCCTCTCTGTAGATATGATCTGCATTTTTATCGATCCAAAGCACCAGCTCATATTCTCCCGAACACACAAGCTGGTCATAATACTCTTTTCCCACAAGCCCCGCCCCGTACAAAGCAATTCTGCTTTGGGTTTTCACTTTTTGAAATGGAAACAGAAACGTTCTGTTCGTGAGTCCCGAAGTCAGACTCTCCGAACAGATACCCTTCATCAGAATCTCCAAAGGCTTTATCAGACGAGACTGCACAGCCTCCTTTTCCTCAATCCAATCCCACCTTACCACTGTATTCAGATTCAAAAGTCTCTGTAAAATCCCGACATCATTCTTCATCCCACACAAAATATCGGAAACATACATTTCATTAATCCGGCAGTAGGTCCTCCAATGCAGCTTTTTCAGCTCCTGTTCCGCTGAAAACTTCATGTTTTCAATCAGTCCATCCAGCAAATCCGCCGCTTTTGCCGGCGTAAAAATACATTTGTCATGTGACCAGCGATAACAGTAAAACGGTTCCTTTGCGATGCAGAATTCTTTTGCCAGTGTCATTGCCCGCACCATAAAAGGCGGATCCTCATAAAACCGACGCAATGGAAACTGAAGGTTATTTTCGTTCAAAAATCTGCGGTTAAACAAAAAGTTATACTGATAAAAATCATACTGATAATGTATATAAGGTATCTTCTCCCCTTCTCTGACCTGATCTGCCAGATTTCCATAAATATTCTGCGGGCTGACGTTTCCCTCATCATCATGATAAAACAGCCCCCCCATTATTTGGACCGACGCCTTCACTGCCGCCTGATACAGATGCTCCAACGACGTTTTGCTCATATAATAATCATCCGCATCCATAAAATGCACGTACTCGCCTGCTGCGGCCTCAAGCCCCCGGTTCCTCGCCGCACCCGGTCCCTGGTTTTTCTGCCGTATCAGGCGGATCCGAGGATCTGCTCTTCCAAACTCCTCCAGAATCTCTGTTGATCCATCTGTAGATTCATCATCCACACAGATGATCTCCAGCTCTTTTAGCGACTGCTCCTGTATGGACTGCATACAATTCCTGATATATACACTCTTATTATAAACCGGAATAACAATGGAAACCTTACTCTTCATACCATATTCCTCTGAGACTTCTTCCAAGAAATGATTCCATTTCCCGTATGCTGTCCATATAAAACCGGGTTAGTTCCTCTTTCGTCTTCCCAAGCATCGGTTCAGAATAATTTTCATTTGTAATCAGCCAGATCTGATCTCTCACATGCTGCATGGAAGCAAATAATTCCACGTCTTTTTCCTCTGTCTCTCTCATCAGATCCATAATGCTCCGGTTAATGTATGCACATGCCAGATTTTTCGGAACCCGTTCCCCTTCATTGACATGAGGCAGCACATCATATCTGATCCTTTGCTCCCGGTCAAGCCCTATATATTCCTGAACCTCCTCCATAACGATATCCGGACACTTTATCATATCCTCAAAAAGTACGATCTTAATCTGATCCTTCGGATAATAATTCAGATATTCTCTGATATAATTTATATAACAGAATATATCTTTCTCATTTTCCCGCCGGATCCATTCGTCAAATACTTCCGGCGTCAGTTTCCTGTATTTCTGCAGATAATAAAAGATCCGATCGCGAAAACCATCACGCATCTGCATCCGAAAAAGAGAATATGCCGCTTTTACAGGGTTTCTGATACAAAATAACAGCTTCAGATCTTTCCCAAAATAATGATAAACCGTCTTTGCAGACTTCAGATACACCGGTTCAATCCCGCCTGCCACTTTCCCAGCAGTAAGAACGGCGGGATAACTCTGATGAAAATTCTTATGCGCAGATGACAGCCAGATATTTTCTATGAATGCCGTTTCTTTTGTTTCCGGAAGGTAAACTGCCGGATTCTGCTTTAATGCCACATGCAGAGATGTCGTACCACACTTAGCAAAACCACAGCAGAGAAAATCCAGGTAAATCTTTCCATATTCATTAATCCATTTCTGAATCAGATCATCCGAAAACAATTCTTCTATCTGTGTATGATCAACATATTGTTCCAGCTGTGTTCTGATATCTCTTCGTACCTGCTCATTTGCCGCCGCGATCAGATACCTTGCATTTGTAAACCAGTGAGCTCCACCTTCAGCCGGAAATACAGTGCAATTATCATAAGCATGATTATCCAGACACAGCAGCTCACATTTTCCCATGCTCTCCAAAATCTCCCTGCATGTCCTGCCCCATTTTCCCATCGGGATAATCACAATCTTCTCTGTCTTCTCCGCAAGCACCCCAAGTCTCTCTTCTATCCAGTTCTGATCCATCATACTCCCCCAAAGATCCCGCTTTCTCTATTCCGCTGTTGCAAAATCTGTGACAGACGGATGAACGCCGCACTGCTCCCACTCTGTCTCACAGAGAACACAGTGTCTGCAGAGTGGCACATCTTTTTGTAATGCGTCCAGCAAATCAAATCCTTTCGGGCAATCGCTCAGCTGCAGCGCACCCTCCTCAGGCAGATTCTGCTCAAATACCTGGTTAAACTGCCGTATATACATTAAGGTCGGACATCTTGTAATCCTGCCATTCCATATATTGACGCACCGTTCAGAGATACATGCATGCGGGTATCTGCTCGCTTCAGATAAAGACAGCGGCTTCACAAACTTCTGCTTCTCCTGATATGGCTGAATGTAATATGTAATCCCATATCGATCAAGCGTATCCGTAATTCGGTCTATCATCTGATGTGTCGGTTTGTATTCTGATATCTGAACAACAATCTTATTCTCCCTGATACATTCCAGAATCCCAGCGCTTAACCGCGGAATCAGTAATCCGTTGGTCACAATCTGTATATATGTATCCGGTAACATCTTCCGAATCTCTGCCGCATACCGGTCTATCTGCGGATTGAGGAACGGCTCCCCTCCCAAAATAGAAAAAATAACGATATGCGGTATCTTTTCTTTGAGCATTTGCACATCGCGGATTACCGTCTCAAAATCCGGCTGTTTCTTTTCAAAAAGTGGCGAAAAATGTGTGCAGCCTTTACAGTTCAGATTACAGCTGTCCATAATATGCATCTCAACCTTCGGCAAGACGCAATCGCCCCAGTTACAGACTGTACATTCATCCCGAATAAAATCTCCGGTCTCCCCACACCTGCTCTCTCTGTTTTCAAAACGGTAAATATCATGAAACCCGGCTCTTTTCAGCGTATTATATGCTTCCGCCACAATCAGTGAATCCGCAATGGTAATCACGATACGAATATCTTTTTTTTCAATTTCAGAGACAGGATATACAGAATACCCACAAAATTCACCTGTCTTTTCCCTGTCGACAAAACCCTCAAGAATATCACCGTGATGTTCCTTCCGATTATAGATCTTCAGTGCGGCTTTGCCCCAGTTACCTGCTCCGTAAAACAACATACTCATAGATCCTGCCCCTCATTCCTTCCCAGATACCTCTTTATGCTCTCCCACAGAACATACTTATATGATGTCAGCATATACTTCAAAAATGATTTTCTCTGATTGCCATGCAGTAATTTTGATGACTGTCCATGCTTGTGAAAAATGCATGTCTCATCATTTAATTTTTCTTCCAGCCCCGTCTTTTTACACCTGAGGTACAAAAGCTCTTCCTCGCAGTATAAAAAGGTTCTCGGATCCAGTCCGTCATAATACTGAAAATATGCCGGTGTCAGCATTAAAACACACCCCTGAAGCACCGGCACAGATTTGATCTGTTTTAGTCTCTGTTCCCAAAAATTCAGGCTCACCGGATGATCCCGATATTCCGCCCTCGCTGCAGAATAATAAAACAGTGTACCCGGAAATGTAACATATCTGGGAATCATCCTCACCTTCACATTGTCCCGCTCCACAATCCTGCTTCCGATCACGCCGATCCTGTCTGCATCCGCAGCCAGCATTTTCTTAAGATATGCGCGATCCTCCATCAGCGTATCGCTGTTCAGCAGCATCACATAGTCCGCTAAAAGACGTTCTCTTGCATAACGGATCCCAATATTGTTTCCTTTTGCAAATCCGTAATTTTTTCGGGCACGAATCACTGTTACAGATTTTTTTCTTTTATATCTGTCATACAGATAACGGTAAGATTCATTATCAGAGCCATTATCAACAATCAGAATATGATAATCCGCATATTCCTGCTGCAGTACACTTTGCACGCATTCTTCTGTCTCTCTGTAATTCAGATAATTTAATATCACGATCACGATTCTCGGATCTTTTCTATTCTCCGCCATTATACCTCATACAAAATATCTTCCAGTGAAAGAATCGGGCAGTTTGTCTTCTGACACAGCTGATCTTCAATTTCGTCAAAGAAAGTAATCGCCGTCACCACAATTGCATCGACTTCGTCCAGCGGATCATCCATTGTCACAATCTCCACATCCGCATACATGGTATCCGCCTTTTTATCAATGCCATATGCAACCTGAACGTCCGAATGCTTCAGCTCTTCTATAAGCGTCTCCCCCGCATAACTCATCCCATAGATTGCGATCTTCTTATATCCGTTTTCTTCAAAATAGGATGCGAGGTTTTTCCCCTCCTGCTTCACCTTTACCCACTGGTTCATCATAAGAAACAGCGCCAGGTGCTTGTTCGCGTACTGCTGCTCCGTATTGATCTTTTTCTTCGCAAGCCTTCCTGTGGCAGCCGCACCTCCTGCAGCACCTGCCAGTAATGATAACACTCCGATGATTCCTTTTTTCATGATAATTTCCTCCTTTTCTTTACATGTTTCATGTTCATACTCCATGATAAAAAGGATCCATGATACCAGCAGCTCTCATGAATCCTCTCTCTGTCATATATTATATACATCCTTGTATCTAAATATATCATCCATGATATCAATCGCTACGTTGTATATCGGCTGTTTGGCATGAGTTCATAACCCTCACGCTTTTCTGCTGTCACGATACACAGCATTCCGGATCGCATTCAGATATGCGTACCCATACCGCTTATCCGGCTCTACATAAGCGCCCTCCGACCACTCATTCCAGGCATTCAGGAAAATATATTTTTTTTCATGCCGTGCAGACAACTCCAGCATTTTTTCCAAGTGTCTTTCAAACTTCTGCGGTGTACTTCCTCTGACGACAACCCCGTCTGCATCCTTCCTTGGCGTATTATCCCACCCTGCAAACACTCCCGGATAAATCGCTCCTGCACCTGTTTTTACCTTTTTTTCGATTCGATGGCACAGGTAGGAATAGGAAAATGTATTTTGTGTATACAAACTGTTGCGCAGAATCTTTTTATCTTCCAGGATCGAATCTGTATGTCCTGCTTTCCAGTTTTGCAGATACTGTCTCCAGGACGAATCCGTCCACAAAAGGCTCAATGGTTCAAAATCCATAAACGCATCATATAACGCCGTATTCTGGTCTTTACCATAAGACGTATTCATCGCAATCAGATAGATTCCCGAAAATCCATTTTTTTTCGCCAGTTTCTGCCACAAAGCAAACATCTGCTTTCTGCATCGAATGTCCTGCGGCAGATAAATCACATATACAGGTTTTTCGTCTATCTTTATATAACGCTCATCTTTAAAAAAATCGAGCAGATAATAAAAATGTTTTTCCCAATCCGCTTCACTGCCATAATTCTGTTGCTGAAGCACCATTTTTTTTGTGCCCGCCCGATACCAGGTGCGCATCCAGGACTGGTTCGCCCAAATCAGGCAGTAGGGAAATGACTCCTTTGAATGGTCTCTGTAAGCTTCAATTGGTTTTTCCAGTAATTTCTTTCCGCAAAAATAATAATGATAAAAGCAGAATCCTGCAAGGCCCGCTTTTCTTGCCATTCTCGTATGCTTTTCCAACACCTTCATATCCGATAGGTCATAATAATTATCACGAAAAGGTTCTCTCGGCTGATAATGTCCCGGATAAAATGGCCGGCCGCGTCTTACATTTGTCCATTCCGTAAATCCCTTCCCCCACCACTGATCATTTTCTGGAATCGCATGAAACTGCGGCAGATAAATGGATAGTACTTTGCTTTTCATTCCAGTTATTCCTTTTCTTTCTCCTGATATGCGGGATTCTTTTCCATCCAGTAATCAATCCCCAGCTGTCTGCAACGCTGACAACTCACACTTTTTAGCATTTTCTGCCGGATTTTTTTCATTTCCTCAAAAGAATGTATCTCAAAAACACTGTCCCAGATATAACTTTCACAGGCATCATCGCTTGCACAGCAAAGCACCAGCCGCCCGTTGCAGTCAATCGAAATAATGTTCTCCAAAAAACAGTGGTACCCCTGTGGTCTTTCCTTCAAAAGCCCCTCTACATGAGATAAAAATAGCTCCTGCTCCGCTATTGCTCTTGTTTCAGGCTCCATACTGCCTTCTATATACTCCTGTGCCATACTATTTCCGTTAAAGTACGGATAATATGGATGAAACTGTAAGTTCTGCGATATCGCAAATTCTTTTGCGGCTTCCAGTTCCTGTGTATTAAACCGGTATACATGAAACGAAATGCTTCCCTCTCCGTTAAATCCGTTTTCCTTCAGATCCTGATTAATTTCTGTAATATTTTTCTTTATCTGTTCAAAAGAAAACCCATGAATCCGGTTATAGGAATCCTGTGAAAATCCCGGCATTGAAAAAATAAATGCACAGCAATTTTTATAGGCGTCTCTACGTTTCACGAGCCTTACAACAGACGCGTTTGTACTGACAGAAAACATTTGTCCCTGCTCCGCAAGATAATCCACAATTGAACTATAGTCCTGATTCAGAAAAGGCTCTCCCCAGTTATATAGCATGATTTCTGTACACTTTTCAATAATTCCACTCTCATACAAGTGCTCATACAGCTGTATGAACGCTTCATATGACATAGTCTGCATTTTAAATTCACACTGCCTGTTTTTCACCCCCGTAACACAATATTTACATTTTGCATTACAACAACCCGATATATCTATGGAAATCCTCTGCCAAAGCAGCTGATCCACGCCGTCGTATATCGGTATCGATACAATCTTTTCCAGCTGTGTCCGGATTTCCGACCGTTTCGACGATGCAATTACAATACTGTCAGGCACTTCATACCCGCGCAGCTCATCCGCACCGATTATCGGTATCCCATATTTTTTCCTGCCACACAGTTCCCTGTTATTATCCCCAAAAGCAACGATCTCATATCTTCTGTGACCTTTTAACAGTTCATATGTCTGTTCTCCACGTGCAGCGGTTCCCCATATTAATATTCTTTGTTTTTTCATCCATCAGCCCTCCCAATAGCAGGCATTCTCGATCCCACCCGCATTCTTTACCGGCTGCTCTTTCGGGAAACTCCAGTGTTCATTCCAAAAAGGGTTGACAAATATATTTGTCGCATGCCGTTTTATTTTAATGCCAAACAACGGCATCAGATAACTGCTTAGCTGAATCGAAATTTTTCCCATTTTTTTTATATCATGTGCCAAAAGATAGCCATATGCACCGCCTGCAATCAAGGCAACCTCAAATTCAATCTGCCTGATCTGATTGATCATGTAATCATAAGCATCAAAAAAGCTGTCAAATCCGCAGGTAATACCATTTTGTGTTTCCAGCATTTGAAACGTTTTCAATTCAAAGTCCGGCAGACATTTATTACCCGAATAGATGTCCTTCCTTTTTTCATATTGCTGTCTGACCGTATCCTCGAAAGGCGAGATTACAAGCACTTTTTTACCCGCCAGTCCTGCAATCCAGGAAACACTGTCATCACAGGCAACATTATCGTGTAGTAAAAGCCCAAACCCACTGACAATAGATCCCTCCTTCGCAAAACGATTAATCACACTCACAGCATGCTGCTCCAGATAAATATGCAGATCCGTATCCTTTACTGCTTCAAGCTCCCGCTCCGCAAAATGATCAACATCTTCTATACTGATCGCCCCGTCTTTGGAGAAAAAACCACTTGTACGATATAACCACTGCAGAATTCCGGCAGGATACCTCTCCCCACGTATATATGCATCCGTAATTTTTCCTTCTGTCACTCCCAGTCGACCTGCCATAAAGGGTTCTCCTGACACAAGCGCATCATAGATATTCTGACGTGCCTGATCAAAGTATCTCCATCGGGCACCAAACAGACTGGCACCATTTATAATGTTACACAGACGGATATTAAAATCATCACTAAACACACCTCCCGGAAATTCGAAGCGCCATTTCCCCATTTCTGACAATGGAAGCGCCCTGTTTCCTTCCACACAAAGGTTATATCCGTCTTCAATACATTCATGATTTGTAAATCCCAGCAGATCCCAGTATTCTCCAATCACCGCGAATGGGATCCCACCCCGCTCCCGAAGCAATTCTGCCAAACGAAACCCGATTTCATTTAATCCCCAGATATTAATGCCCTGATATGCCCCTTCTTCCGGATAGCGGGCCGTAACGGCTCCTGTCACATTTCCATACTTTTTATCAAGCAGCTCCTGCGCGATTTCCTTCGCATACCCTACCACATGCAACAGAGCTAGCGTATCCTCTCCCGCTCCGTCAAAGTATGCAAAAAACTCAATCTCTCTTTTCTCATTCAGCACCGGGCAGTATTTATTTTTTGCATTTCTCTCATAATAAGAGTTTGCTTCATCAAACATCCGCGAGGTTAAGGTGATATATTCCCTGTCTATAAACTTCTCTGCATTTTTATGTTTTAACAGATTTACCACCTCTGAAATCGTAATCAGCCCGACATGCCCGCCCTGATCATCAATCACCTGTACAATGGCACGCTCATGATCACTCTGTTCAAAAAAGGATACCAGTTCTCTTAAATCCAGGCTTTCTTCCATGCACTGAAAAACCTCTCCATGACAAATCCGTATCATAATCCTGCCTCCTGAGTGTAGTTATCCTGTTTACAATCTGATCCACTGTTTTGCGGCAATATTCTTTCTCTGAGGATCCACAAACCATTTTTGTGGTGCAATTACTATTTTATCCTTATGCGTATTCAGCCATGCTCCCCACCAGCTGTAGGTTGAATTTGAAATAATATTATGATTACAACAACTCATCAGAAGAAGCTCCTGTGCATCCGTCAGCTCAAACGTTTCACTGACAATCATCATTGGCAGATCAGAATGAAAATTTTTCCTCACCCACTCCACATCATTTGTAAATACCAAAAGATATGGATGATCCAGACGCTTCCTGATATATTCCACTGCCTTTCTATAGTATTCCTGATCACAGATATGCATAATTTTTCTTACTGTGGGATTCGTTATATAATCGCCCCGTCTGATATGAAGTGAAATCACCTCGTTTTCTTTCAGAATCTGTTTTAACGGTACAGGAATTTTCCATGCCTTTTTCAGTGAAAATTCTTTTAACAGCGCCTGTCTGTATGTCGCAAAATACTCCTCATGCTGATACCAGCCAGTAATGTAGGTATTATCCCTGATTCTGAAATGATCTTTTGTATAATTGTAATGATACTGATGCTGATACCTATATTCTTCATGAATACCATATCTGTATAGCCTGTGTTCCGCCAAACGGCAGGCAGCTCTATGAAATGCCGTTTCCCGGGACAAATAATCCCAGTGAGAAAGAATCTGTGGCGGTGCTACCGGCAGTCTGATATCAAACTGCTTTATATCCAATGTTCGTGCAAATCTCGCCCTGTCGGATACCGTCTCCGCGGTATCTCTCAGATCGAGGTATACCTTTATCCCCTGCCGCTTCGCCCTCTCATTAAGCGCATATGCATATGCATACTCAAACATCTGGTTGCCCAGGCCTTCGTAAATCCGTACAACAATCATACGTTTTCCTCCTGCCATCTTCCGCAGTCAGGTAGATTATACCATCATATTTTTTCAAAATAAAATAACCCGTACCGGTATTCTCCGTTGTGACCATCCTGGTCGTATTTATGCAGATCAACATGATATTCTATCTTCCCTTCCGCTGCACAGGAAAATTCCTTTAATTCAAGCCCAGCAAAATTTTCTATGATAGTACCTGCATAAAACACCCTGTGGGCATTGAATTCCACCCGTTCCCTGCCGACCGGAACCGTCAGATATAGTTTCCCTCCGTACGCCAGCTTCTTTTTTATCTGCGAAAAACACTTAAAACATGCCTCCGGATCCACCGTATCCCCATATCGTCCCAGTCCAAAATGTTCCAGTGAGCAGAGCGCCGACAAACTTCCGATGCTCTCATCTTCGATATGCTCCAGCAGCGTCGCGTCATCAATCACCATAGAAAGCCCTTCCACCTCCACCGGAAGCGGTCGGATATCAATTGCATTTACCCGAATCCCGGCAGAAAGCAGATGCGCCAAAAAACCGTCGACACGGCTTCCGATATCATAATGCTCTCTTACTCCGCTCTGAATCACAAGCTTTGCCGCCCACAGATCCTGCCAAAAATAATTCCCCATAGTCCCGTTACTGGCAAACCGGTCCATAAGCACCGGCCATAGATACTCATCCTGAATCTCAAAACTCTTTCTATGATTGAGCTTTTTATACTGTTTTAAATCTTCTTCAAAAAAGGTATGTGTAGTAAGACCATACTCCGCCTGATAATTTGTATAATTTTTTTCTCCCAGGAATTTTCTTAAATCTGACGGCATTTCTGTATGCTTCGTCGATCTGCCGCGGACAAGAAACACGATCTTCTCCATCTCCAATCCGTTTGCCGCACACCATTCAGATATCTCGTCTCCGAAACGGTTCGCAACCAGTATGTAGTCGAACGTATGCGGAATCTCCTCTGCACTGACCACAGGGAAACCGCAGAAACTATCCTTTGTTTTTTTCGTCTCTATAAATCCTGCGATTTCCCTTCCAAGACCATTATCCATTATTCGTGCTGCAATCTCACCGGTTCCCCATATCCAGATTTCCATACTCATATTTTACCTCAGCCTCCGGCTATCCTGTCATATTATAAAATGATTACATATACGAAAATAATCTCTGTTTCGAACTTTTCCATTTTTCTCAAGTTCAGCTATTATCTCTCGCTCACTTCCCGGATCCGCAACAGCAATCAGTATCGTTCCACAAGTTGTAGTCAGGGAATCTTCCTTACAAAAAATGGGATATCCGAGATATTCGCCCTGCTTTCTGGTATCAATAAAGCCCTTTATCATATGACCCCTTCCAGACAGCTGAAGCCATTCTGATACACGTCCTCCCCAATAGCCAGCTCCCCAGATCAGAATCTCTGTATTCTCTTTTCCTGACAACACCTCACATACATGCAGAAAAAACCACAGCTTGTCCTTTAAGATTTCCGTTATCTCCTCCACCGGTTTTGTCCCTGCAAATATGCCAAGCTTTTGCATAACATTCTCCGCCTTTATGCGAAAAGCCCAGTTCCCATTCCTGCTGTAATCCTGCAGGATCCATGTATAATACTGCTCCAGCTGGTCTCCCGCCACTGCATAAGTGTGATTCTCAAGATATGTCTGATACGCGTGCTCTACAAGGGATGGGAGCCGTCCGGATTCCCGGTATTCCAAATAATTCAGAAACGCATGATACAAATTGTCTTCCTGATATCCATCCGAGAGAAATCCATTCTCCCCGTCTTTTAATAATTCGGGCACTCCGGCAACCGGCGTGGATAAAACCGGGACTCTGTTTGCCATGCTTTCCACAATAACACCCGGATACGATTCTTCCACACTCGCCTGAATCAGCAGATCAGCTGACTGCAGATAATGTTCTACATTTGAAACAAAACCGGCAAATGTCACGATCTCAGAAAGTCCGTTTTCTGCAACAAACTTCCTGCATAACTCGCCATAAGGATTCTCGTCATTTCCAAGAATAACCAGACGCACAGGAATCCCTTTCTCCCTGCACTTTAAAGCAAACCGGATTACCTTCAGCTGTTGTTTTCTCTCACACAATACCCCGACAGACACGAGCGATACCGGCAGAGAATCCCTATTCAACCGCTCTTCTTCCATTCCTTTTTTTTCATATGCAACCCGGATGCATCTTGAGGGAATCCCAAGCCCCTCCCCCCAGCACCGGGAAAACAACAACGAATCTGCACTGTGATACTGTGGGTATATATTCATCCAGTTTATACGGAAAGACTGCCTGTCCACCTGATAAATATTCATCAGATGCGGTATCTTAAGTTCACGTGCCGCCATCTCCACTGCAATATTCAGCTGTGCGCTGTGAATCAGATCCGGCTTCTGCGCTTCGATCAGGCAAACCAGCGGCTGATATTCCTCCAATGCCGCAACGATATCAATATCCTCCATGCATACTGCAACAGAATATCGGGCTGTTAGCGTATCCAGTCCATACTCTTTGCATATCCTGTCGTATTCCGCTGCATGACAGCCATCTGCATCATTCGGTATCACCACCTTTACCCGGAATCCCCTCCGCCGCATCAGAAATGCCTGTGTTAATAGTACTTTATTGGAACCGCCTACAAAAAAAGGGAAATCCAAAAAGTAAAGAATATTAATAGCCCAACTCATATCTGTTTCTTTCTATTTTTTATCATAACTTTGCATAAGTCTATTTTTTCTACTAAGGTTATATATGAATTTAACATATACCGCACGAAAGAACGTATTATCAATCTTTGCAATTTCTTTTCCAGGCAAATATAATGTGCCTTCTTTTTATTTTCCATTCTCACACTTTTCCACATAGTAAGAACTGCGCGATACAGCATCGCTTCTGCTTCCCTCGCAGCAGCCGGATTATATCTCATGATATCGCTATATATATCACGGATAAAAAAGAAATAATCCATCCGCCGAAAATAAAATCCGCTTCCTGTAGAACTGCCTTTTCTGTGACAATAAAAATATTTTGCAGAACCGATATGCACTACCCCTGCCGCTTTTTTATAAACCTCATAGACAACAGGAATATCCTCTGACGATCTCCCAGGCGGAAATCTCACTCCATCAAACAGATCTTTTACATACAATTTGTCACACGGAGAAAAATCCATTCCATCATACAGGCAGAGTGCTTTTATCGCCTGTTCACGGTTCATATAAACCACGCTTTTCTTCACAAAACTTTTGTGCGCTTTTACATGAAAACTCTCCTCATAAAGATCTGTTCTTCCGCAGCAGGCAATATCGTATGTTCCTGCCATCATTTTCACATAGAGACATTCGTACATATCTTCTGCAATGTAATCATCACCATCTACAAAACCGATATATTTCCCATCCGCCGCTTCCAGCCCGCGATTCCTTGCATCTGCCGCACCGCCGTTTTTTTTATGTATCACTTCTATACGGACATCCCGGGCAGCATAATAGTCGCAGAGTTCTCCGCTTCCATCCGTCGAACCGTCATCTACTAAAATGATCTGCAAATTACGATATGTCTGATTAATGACAGATGATATGCAGCGGTCAAGATATCCACTCACATTATATACAGGTATAATAACACTAATAAGATCCTTATACATTTCTGATCTCATCTTTCATTCTTTCTTATAATATCGCGATATATATCTAATAATATTTGTGCGTTTTTCTTCTTATCATGCGTCTTTTCCGCTCTTATCTTTGCATTCCGTGACAGCTCTTCCACAGCAGACTGTCTCTCAAAAATTTCTTCTAAATAATATGCCAGCATATATTCCGCATCTGCCTGATACAGATATCCCTCCACACCATGTAAAAGCATATTATTATTTCCGCCAACATTTGATGCCACACATGGTACGCCCATTATCATTGCCTCTCCCAGCGAATTCGGAGAGTTTTCGATCAGCGATGGCAACACAAAAACATTTGTCTTCAAATACTGTTCACACATCTCACGCTCATCCAAAAGACCTGTAAAATGAATCATCCCTTCCAAATGATAGCGGCGAATCTGTTCCCGAATATATGCATCATATGTTCCCTTTGGCGGATCTGACAGATTCAGCTGTCTTCCAGCTACTGTAACCTCAATGTCAGAATATTTTTTTCGGAGCAGATGCAGCGCTTTCAGAAAAATATGAAACCCTTTAACCGGATAATCTGCCTGACTGATCAAAATGGAATGCTTTCTGACATTATTATATTTCCATTCGTGTCCATAAAAGCTTTCTCTTAATATTCTGTTACATGCGTAATATTCTGCTTTGGGATTTATGTATCTCATACATGCAAGATCCCATTCGGTACGGCCTGTCACATATCTTGCCCTCTTCAGTGCAGATTTTTCATATACACCTCTTTTTTTCAACGCAAGCATATTCTCGTAAATAGGGCTGATATGCTTTCCCGTCAGCCTGTTCACACCCGGCACTGTCAGGGACGCCGGAATTCTTAAAAAATAATGTTCTGCATATACTCCGATCAGTCCCTGTATATCTACGAGTGTTCTGTCCGGATCCAGTTTTAACGCCTCCAAAGAGTGTGGAAATTCCGTACCAAACACATGAATAAGATCCGGTTTAAATCTTTTTTCAATATCCTTTAGTGCAGGATAGACAGTTTTATCCGACTGGCAGCGATCCGGCACATAAAAACCATAAAATATGATCTCATTGCGATTTTCTTTTTCCGTACGCTTAGTCCAGTTCTGCGGATAACAAATTGCAAGCTTTACATCTGACTGTTTGCACAGCACCCCCGCCAGCGATGTCATCCAGCCGCCAAATGCCTTTCCCTCTTTTGATTTGTCCGTTCTCATTACCGGAATATTACATACCCACATTACTCTCATTTCCTGTATCCCCTGTCTTTATCTGCTTTCCAAAAACTTTTTCAACGGCTCTTCATATGATCTGAAATCAAAAAATCTTTCTGCCGTTCTGTATGCATTCTTTCTCATTTTTTTTCGCTCAGCCTCACTCAGCCTAAGTATCCGCTGCAATGCGCAGGCCACTGCCCTTTTAGACATTTCTTCAATTATGATCCCATTAAATCCGTCTTTTATATAATATCCGATATCGCTTGTCTCATTTGTAAACATTGGAACACCAGCTGCCATACTTTCTCCTATCTTCGTGGAAAATACGACATTATTCGTCCATTTATCCTCTCGCAGCAGAAAAGAAAAATCAGCCCTCTTTAGCTCAGCTATTGCCTTCTCTCTCGTCACTTCCCCTGCAAACTCTATAATCCCCCGATTGTTTCGCAAAATCCTGTCCAGTTCCGGAATATGGGCCCTTAACTCATCCTTGGGTGTTGCATAAGAAAAGACCTTTAGAAAAACCCGCCTCTTTTCATTATCCGAAAGTTCATCTATCGTCTCGACCAGCGTCCTCAGATCATCACGGTTTCCCGGCCATCCGGCATACATAATCACGATTTTGTCATTCAGGGTATCATCCTCCCTCTCCCATACAGTATCTTTTACATCCACAACCGTAGGGAGCAAAAGACAGTTATCTTTTCTATAAAATTTTTTCAGTGCACGACTAATCACAATTTTTTTATTTATTTCAGGCGCAGTCAGATATTCCGACAAACGGATACACAGACTCCTGGCTAACCGGTCAGACAGCTTTGCCGCTCCCGTTTTGCCCCATTCATACCATTCATCAAAATATGCAATCACTTCAAATCCATTTTGAGATGCCAGCTTTATAAGATCTCTGGTCTGAAACAGTATCTCCTGATACAAAATAACATACTTCAGATGTTTTCTAACCCTGACTGCTTCTGTCAGTTGCTTCTGACTTTTAAAATATCGTACCGCACCAGTACTGTCATTTGGGAACCATCTGCATTCTATGTTTTCTTCTGCCAAATGAAAACGCCTCTTATCTTTTACGTTTATGATATAAACTATAGTTTTAAAATTCAATGCCTGGAATAATCGGCATATCATAAATACTCTGGTTGTCGCCGCATAAGATACTGGAAAACGATTATCAGCAATAATAATTACTTCTTCCATTCAGACCTGACTCCTTTTATTAAAATGTGATTACTGCCGGACATTCTTTTCCTGCTGTTTTTAATTCTTTCAGGCATTCTTCCAGTTCCTGCATCATTCTCTTATGAGGCACCAGAACAAAAATAAATCTGCACTCAGGTATCATTTCCATAAGACATTGATCTGTATCAATTTCACTGTCATACGCAGATACATGATATCCCTCATTTTTCAGAATATTATAAATCTCCATTGCGGGGCTTTCCCTTACATCTGTTGTCTCCGGTTTGTATGTCTTTCCCAGCAGCATAAACTTTTGCGAGATATCAGACGCTGCATATTGTCTGATCACAGCAGCAATCTTTCCCGGCCGGCTGTCATTGATATGTCGGGCAGCATTAATTAATGTACTATTATATGGCGACACTTCGTGAATAAACCAGGGATCTATCGGCAGACAATGCCCGCCTACTCCAATCCCCGGCTTGAGCATATTTACTCTTGGATGAAAATTGGCCAGATCGATTGCCTTATTCACATCAATATCCAGTGCTCTGCAAACCTCTCCCAGTTCATTTACCAATGCGATATTAACATCCCGGTATGTATTCTCCATCAGCTTGCACATCTCAGCTGTCTTATCATCTGTAAGGCTGATTTCCCCTTTTACAAATGTACGATACATATCTGCCGCAAGCTCTGCACTCTCTTTTGTATATCCGCCGATAATCCGGTTATTACAGACAATTTCCTGAACAATATTTCCTGGCAGCAGCCGCTCTGGACAATGCGCCAAAAAAATTTTGCTGATATCCACCCCATGGCGTTCAAGAATCGGAATGATTGTATTTCTCATTGTGATCGGCGGCACAGTAGATTCAACAATCACCAGATTCCCCTCTTCCAGCACAGCTGCCACTTCTGAAACCGCCTGTTTTAACGCTGTCAGGTCTGCTGTTTTCTTATCGTGGTTAATCGGAGTCGGAACTGCTATCACAAAAATATCTGCCCTGCTCATCATAGTGGACGCATAAAAATTTTTCTGTACCTCCTCGGTTTCAAAAATATCCCGTAGTTCTTTTTCAAGCTTTATTTCCCTGGCGTTTAAATCTGATACACGTGTTTCGTCAATATCATATCCGCAGACGCTGCAGCCACTCTGTGCCAGCAGAAGCGCACAGGGTAATCCAATATATCCTATTCCGACAACACAGATTCTCTTATTGTACATCGTACACTCTCCTCATCCATTCTACAGTTTTCGCAATTCCCTGTTCCAAATCAACCGTAGTTTTCATTCCCAAATCACGAACAGCCTTTGTATTATCAACTTTTTTATCAATCGTCGTCTGCTTCTCATGCTCCTTATATGAAACCAGGGCATCTGTTTTGTTCGCCGCCTTGAGTACATAGTCAGAAATCGTCCTGATATCATAATACTCGGACGATGCAATATTATATACCTCACCTGGTTTAAAATTCGTGCAAATATTTGCAAGTGCATTAATACAATCATCTATATAAGTATTCGTTCTGTGATGCCCGGTATAAACCGTATATGGCATATTATGTAATGCACGATAGCAGAACATACAGATTACGCTTCGGTATGGGCTGTAATATTCGCCCGGTCCATATGTATTAAACAATCGTACCCTTACGGTCTTTGTGTCAAACATCAGCTCAGAATTATGAATCTGCATTTCATTCACCCACTTGGAAATCGCATAATCATTCATCTGCTTTATCGGCTTTTCATCCAAAATACGCTCATACATAATATCATCATAATCTCCATATACCTCGGAGCTTGAAAAATGAATCAGTCTGAATCCATATTTTTCCTGAAAACGCAGAATATTTTTCGTCCCAATCGCGTTTGACATCCACACTTTTTCATAAAAATCTTCACCATTCCATCTGCCAAACTCCGCTGCCAGATTATACACATAATCAAACTGATGCATTTCGAATATCCGCTCTAACTGCCGGTACTGGCTGATATCGCAACGAATATAATTGGGGTGATGATTGTGCGGCAAATCACACACCCAGACTTCATTCCCACAACTTCTCAGTTTCTCCACCAGGGGCGTTCCTACAACTCCAAGTCCGCCAGTCACTAATATTTTACTCATCCTTTTCCACCTCTTCTTTAAAATATATTTATAATTCTCTTTCCAGAATATCTGCAATCTGCCTGCTGGCTGTTCCGTCCCCATAAGGACTCACTGCCCTGCTCATCCTTTGATAGCATTCCTCATTCTCCAAAAGTTCCTTCAAATTTGCATATACCTCCTCCTCCTCTGTTCCGATCAGCTTCAGCACCCCGGCTTCCACTCCCTCGGGGCGTTCTGTTACATTTCTGGCAACCAGCACCGGCTTCCCAAAATAAGGCGCTTCCTCCTGAATGCCGCCACTATCTGTCAGGACAAAATAAGATTCTGCCATGATGTTATGACAGTTCACAACATCAAGCGGCTCTGTCAGTCTGATATTTTTACATTCTCCCAATATCCTCATTGCATTCTCTCTGATCATCGGATTTCTGTGCAGTGGAAATAATGCAAATACCTGATCTTCATATTCCTCTAAAAATCTTCGCAGCGCGTGAAAAACATGGCGCATCGGATCCTGCCAGTTTTCACGTCGGTGCAGTGTAACCAGGATCAGTTTTCTTCCGTTTAACTCCTGAAGGCAGGGGTTGGAATAATTCTCTTTTACTGTATAGCGTAATGCGTCAATCGCTGTATTTCCAGTAATATAAACGTGCTCTTTTTTTCCTTCCCGAAATAAATTCTGCTGCGCCCCCTTTGTCGGAGCAAAGTGATACTTTGCTATCACACTGATTGACTGTCGGTTAAATTCTTCTGGAAACGGTTCATTCAGATTATGTGTACGCAATCCCGCCTCCACATGGCCAACTGCATAACCTTTCATAAAACATGCCACAGCCGTTGCATATGCTGTCAGAGTATCTCCATGAACCAGTGTCAGTTCCGGTCTTTCCTGATCCAGCACATGATCCATTCCCTCTGTAACCGCCGTCATCATGCGAATCAGTGATTGATTCGTCTTCATAATATTAAGATCATACTTCGGGCATACCTCAAACAGTTCCAGTACCTGATCCAGCATCTCCCGGTGCTGCCCTGTCACTGCAACAACCACATCAAACACACTTCTTTTTTTCAATTCTAAAACCAAGGGACACATTTTTATCGCTTCAGGCCTTGTTCCAAATACGACTAAAATCTTTTTCCTGGACATGATCCGTCAAACCTTTTATATACCTTTCAATTTTATCCCCAAACTTTTCATTTGCCCTGACATATAAGAAGGAAGCCATTCTTTCCGCCTTTAAATTGCGCAGTATTTCTTCCACCACAGCTGTATTTCCAAGACAGGCTCTCAATTCCTTTTTATCAATAAAAAACCCTTTTTTCGCCATCTTATCTGATTTTTCATAAAGTTCAGAAAGAAATCCAATACATGTAGTATCTGCATGAAGTTCCACCTCTTTCCGACAAAGAATATCGCTTACAGCCATATGATTTGTTACCATGCCAAAAAGTTCTTTATTGGGCAGAAATATTTTTAGTTTCGTCCCTGGAAACCTGCGCAAAAGTTCTCTGATTACATGGCCTCCCCCAAAACCAAGTACATCTATCTCATCATACGCATTACCTCTCAGCTGATTTGCCAGCATTGCACCTTCCCGCCACGGGTTGACACTGCTGAACAACTGAAAGCGTTGTGTTCCCTCTGATATGAAAATACAGATATTTTCTGTTCCTGTATAGGAACAGCTGACATGCGGCGTACAATACTGGCCTCGAATCCATTCCAGCAGACGCTCATCTGCCTTTTGAAGGGCAAGCTCATTTTCCACTCGAAATGATTCTGCCAAATGCATTCTCTCCTTGTCTGTAATGTCAGAAAGCTGGTCAGCAACACAGGAATCCATCTGATCACATAACAGGTCATACAGTCTCAGTACATTCCCTTTTCTAATACACTCTTCGACCTCCTGTATGATTCTGTCGTATTCCGCTGAAATCTCGTTCAGCCCGGCCGTCTCGAACATCATTCTGTTCCAATGTCCAACAACCACTGACCACTGCTGTCTGTATATAGCCTCACAGATTTCGATAATCCCGAATCTGACCTTTCTTAATAATAACACACTTTGACTGTTTTGTGCCATTTTCCCGTACCCGTTTCTTAACCAAATCTTTCCTTTATGTTACTATTTATCGGATAATTCCTGATCCACTTCCTTAAGAACTCAACCCCGTTTCTATCATGCCAGTTCACATAAACAAATACATCCCTACCATTTTGTGCAGAGATACTCTCAGTCAGTCTTCGTATATCTGCCTCGAAGATCCAGTTAAAATCCGGACGAACCAGCAATCCGTTTCGATGCGTACTCATAAATACCTGTTTCATAACAGCCAGATCCGTAATATACAGTTCCACCTCACTGCTTTCATTTTTTAACATAGCGATTCCTTCTGCTTCTGGACCGCCCTCATACCCCCACACGCATATTTTTTTGTAACGCTCAATTGGGAACTGCTCCATCATCCGAACCGCAATCTCTGTCGGACTATAAGAAGCATACAGATCATATTCTTCTGTTTTCTGAGCCACAAAGACAACTCGTCCCCGCAATCCATAAGGGCGTACACCTGCCGTTTCCTGTTCGTTACCAGGTTCCTTCATCCACTCTGCTATCTCTGGGTATCTTTCCTGCAGCGCTTCATAATTTGTTTTCCAAAATTGTTTTCGAAGTTCTGCTCCATCTTTTTGAAAAAGCGTTTCTGTAATCCTGTCCATCTGCCTCTTTAATCTGCCATTAAGTATATCAGACAGTCCAGAATCATCCTCCTCTGCCACTGCTCTTTTTATCCCGTTTCCCATTTCACGCAAATCCTCAAAATCAATCTTATCATCCTTCCAGTAGGATATATCAGCAGTTCCCGTCTGATACAATAATTCCAAATGTGTAATCAGCAGATCTACGTTAACCCTTGAAGGCTCTGTATAATAAAACACGTTAAAACAGCAGATACAGTCTCGAATCCAGTTTGCATAGATATACATTTTCAGAACATCCAACTTTATCTCCCCATCCTTATTGTCTGTTTATCTCCAGCCAGTTTTGATATTCTTTTTATCTGTTTTATCTTCTTTATACTCTCAGGCCCCTCATATTTTTCAGATCCTTCATAATAAAACTCCGTATTTTTCAGCCGATACTGCTTTAAATAGCATTTATATTCAAAACTATGGTTCACATGATTTCCTTCATTCACATACATTTTAACTTTTCGAAGATCTGTCTTTGTCAGGAACTTATAGTGTAACAATCCAAAAATAAACGGATTCTCGCAAAAACGATGCCGTGGATACCAGTAATGGGCCGAGATCAGTACTTCTCCCTCCCTCACATAAGCCAATGGATATTTTGATAAATAACTGTCCATCTGATAAACTCTTTTCCTGGGTCCGCCAATATAGAAACAATTCCTGCCATCTCTGATTTTTGTATAAGTATCTCTGTCAAAATAAAAGTTTTGGAATAAATCCCCATTCAGTTCATTCTCAAACATTTTATGACGTGTATACATATCAATCATCAGTGCGCCAGCCCGCGTTATCTTTTTCGCTTCCAGGCATCTGATCACCCAATCCAGCGAATAATCATTTCGTTCTGGCCACTCCAGGAATTCATCTGCATCTACAACCAGGTACCATTTCTGACAGCCATATAAATAGATAAGCCTATTGATCCACCCCTCTTTGCGTCCCACCTTAAATTTGTCCCTGACCGTATATACATCAACATCTGGTTGTTTTTTCAGATATTCCAGCGTTCCATCTTCCGATCCGTTATCTGCGATCACAAAATGGCGAATTCCCAGCTGACGGTAATAATTCAGAAAATATCCGATGCGCTCCATTTCATCTCTGACAACAGAAATCAGAATCGGCATCCTGCCCTTTGGAGCACAATATGTCCGTTTTACAAGCTTTATGGTTGAAAAATATAAACCATAAATCAACTGCATGTTCTCCATCAGCTCCTGTTTATTATGCCTCTCCCTTTCTGTCAGGATCTGCAAAAAGACACTTTTTAAAAGCCGGATTTTCTCTGTGTATTTTCTCTCTATCAAACGAAACCTCCCTTTGGATTCCGATTTACCAGCCGGTATGGATTCTGGACTCCAAATACGATTGATTTATCGTCGTCTGTCCCTTTAAAAGGTTGTTCATATGATGCAGCCAGATTTGATTATCTGCCATAAATTTCTTATCATGTTTCAGCCGGTATGGCTCATCCTGCGCAATATCCACAATCGTATCATGCCATTCTTTCACAATTTTCTCTTTGTCAAATTCTGATCTGACAAATTTTTCTGCCTGTTTGCCCAGTATATGATTATAAGCGCTATCGGTCAGCAAACGAATAATATATTCAGGAAAATCACTCTCCTTTTTATAAAGCAAACCTGTCTTTCCGTGTTTTATGATATCAGGCGCCGAGTTTTTATATATTGAGACAACCGGTATCCCCATTGCTTCAAATTCTACACCCGACAGTCCGAATGTTTCTGTTACTCCGGATGGATTGAAGATTCCCACCGTCGCCTGAGAAACAATCTGTTCCTTTTCGTTTCCACCAACACTGCCAAAAAACCTCACTCTGCTGTCAATCTGTCCGTTTGCATCCACCAAATACGGCATAAACTGCTTTTCATAGTCTTCTTCAGCTATTTTATATTTTCCAAGTACAACATTGTCGCGATACAGATTTGCACTTCCGAGTACCCAAAGCTCGGCATCCTTTACCCTCGCTCTGATCTCTTTCCAGTGCTTTGCCAGGATATGAAACCCTTTGAATGGATACATCGCCCCTACATATACGACTATTTTCCTCTCCTGATTCCGACGCGGCATATGAACTGGCGGAAGTACATAATTGATATAGGTCGCTTTTTTATATATCTTAAGCCCTCGAAGCATCTCAAGCTGCTGTTTTCCAAGACAGACATACAATCTGATATATTTACAGGATCCAATAAATACATACTGTTCATAATTCATAAAAAGATGCGCCCAGATAATGGTGCGGATCTTATGCCGTTCAATCAGACGTAGCGTTTCCGTTCCATCTCCTGTATCTTCATACCAGTTGCTCAGAATAAAGACCCTGCAGCGGTCCTGTTTCATACTGACAAGTGCTTCCTTCAGACCAGATACCTGTTTTACTGTTATCCCCTTTGGGAACTGCTGCTTTGCTGTTGTATACATAACAATCTCAAGATCTTTATAGCATTCCGCCAGACAGTGTGCAACCAGTAACTGCATATACTGGCTTCCGCCGATTCCCGGATTGCCGTCCTCTACATTATCCAGATTTCTTTTGACAATGTTCTGATTATCCAGGTAAAACGCGACCTTTATTTTTTCATTCCTGTAATTCATTACTTCAGTCCCCATGCTTCCATCAGATTCCTTCCCATCCATTTTTCAAGTTCACTTACGCTGTCCTCATAATATCCTCTCAGTAGTTTTTCTGCTGAAAGGTCTATCCTGTCGCTGATCTTCTCTGCTGCTACTCCTGGAATATATTTATAATAAAGACTGCACAGCGCCATTCCTGTTTTGCTTATTTTCTTTCGATGTTCCATATAAGTATGATGCAGATACTCTCTGTCCGCCAACAGTACTCTGCCTCTCTCATTTCTCGGCATAATTGACTCACTCGTATTTTTTCCGACGTCTGCCCTGATCTCACAGCTTTCCACGCCGATCAGTTGAAATATTTTCTCCGCTGTCTTTTTCTCGTCTTTGATAAAATCTTCAAAAAGAAATATTGTAATATTGTCCTTTCCAACAATATCTTCGTATTCTTTTACATACCGAATATATTCCCCGCCCAAAATTGCAGACCTGATATCTGTATCCCTGTCTTTTAACCAGAATCCTCTGGTTCCGCGCCTCACATATTCCCTTATTATCCCTGAAAACCCGCCATATACTCCATACGCCTCATACCATTCCTTTGCTCCAAAGGACATACACATTTTATAGTAGGAAAACAGATAAGAGAGCGGATTTCTCACAAGGAAAATGACTTTTGTATCATCCCGCAAATACGTCTTTACTCTTTGGGCATATCTGGAAAAAGATGGCTCCACGCCTCCGATCATCTGTTCGGGCAACACATTACCATAGAAATGCTTTTCCAAATAATTTTTTCCTTTCTTATATATGTTCAGATCAGAAAAGAAAAATGTCTCCTTACTATCCGGCAGACAGATATACGGATTCTGCTGCAGAAGATTATGCAGTGTCGTCGTTCCGCACTTTGGAAAGCCAGCTACCAGAAAATCATATTTCATCGTTGTCTCCTTCCCTTTTCTCCCCGTAATACGCAGCATACCATTCTGCAAATTTACAAATTCCTTCCTCCAGTGATGTCTGTGGCCGGAATCCCAGATCATTCTCTGCCGCACTGATATCCGCATATGTCATCTCTACGTCTCCAGGCTGCATGGGAACATACTCCATATGGCTTTCAAAGTCAAAATCTTTTGGTAGGATTCCTGCATGTACCAGCTCTCTCTGTAGAATTTTCACAAAGTCCATCAGGTTTTCCGGTCGGTTATTTCCCAAATTATATATCTTATAACGCACGCCGTTTTCATCAGGAACGGGTCTTACCTGTGCTGCTGCAAGTATCCCGCTTATAATATCATCAATATATGTGAAATCTCTTTTACACCTGCCATAATTATATATCTGAATCGTCCCATTATTTTTTAATTTATTTGTGAAGGAGTAATATGCCATATCCGGTCTGCCGCATGGACCGTACACCGTAAAAAATCTCAGACCGGTAGACGCTATTCCAAACAGCCTGGCATAAGAATATGCCAGCAGTTCTGACGACTTCTTGGTAGCGGCATAAAGCGAAACCGGACAATCCGTCTTATCTTCCTCGCTATAGGGCACCTTTTTATTATTGCCATACACTGAACTTGATCCCGCATACAGAAAATGCTCAGGGTGTTTCCCTTCCTCCGCCTTTTTTCTGCATGCCTCCAGCATATTCCAAAATCCTACTATATTGGACTGAATATAGGATTCCGGCTGCTCCAGCGAATACCGCACCCCCGCCTGTGCTGCCAGATGAATAACAATCTGCGGCTCATACCGGTCAAATATTTCTGTCACAAAATTACGGTCACTGATATCCCCCTTCACAAATTCAAATCCGGATTCTGTTTCTACAGAACAGATCTCCCGAAGCCGATACTCTTTCAGCCCAATATCGTAATATCCGTTCATGTTATCAATTCCTATAATTTTCATTTTCTCATGCCGCTGCAAAAGCTCTTTTGTCAGATGCGCACCAATAAATCCAGCTACGCCTGTAATTAATATGCATTTTCCATCAAAAGAAATCGTTCTTTTTAACACGATAATATATACTCTCTTTCTATCCCAGCTGCCGCTTTATTTCCGCAATACTTCTGTCCACATCTCATGCAGAATTGTCTCACAAGGCGTTCCCCGGGTACTGATATACTCATATGGTATACTAAACCCCTGTTTCTTCCGGTATCTGATGCTATATGGAATTTCAGGATATGCCCGTTTTAGCAGTTCTTTTTTCATATGGCCTGGACATCGCACCTCCTGTGGCAGAGAAAAAGAATACTCAATCACATCCCGATCCAGCAGAGGCACCCGAACTTCCAAAGATAATGCCATACTGGTGCGATCCACTTTATTCAAAACAGCCGGCAAAAACGTATGGAAATCTATGATCTGTGCTCTGGTAACAGGTGGCAGTTCTTTATGATAATGTTTCCGTATAAACCAGTAATCATCGTAATCTTTTGGTATACCAAGAAGTTCTGCATATCTTTTTTTCTCACTATGCATCATGCGATGACGTTTCCACGCAAAAAAGGCAGCTCCATCCAAACATACCGAATCACAGACTGATCTGTACATAACATGATTCCGAACAACATCTTCATACATATCAGATACCGCCCGCAGATTTATTCCCCTCTTTTTATATAATACGTCAGCAACATCATATCCTCCGAATACTTCATCGCCTCCGTCTCCGGTCAGAAGGACTGTCACTCCGTTCTTTTTCGCCAGCCGCAAAACCTCATATGTCGGAAAAGCAGAATCATCAGCAAATGGTTCATCAAACCACAGCTTCATATTTTCCAAAAGCTGCCGGTATGTCTGCCTTTTAAATCTGCCCTCATAATTCTTTAAATCCCACTCTTTTACCAGTCTGCGTGCATATTTTAACTCATCATAAGCAGGATCTTCAAATCCCATCGAAAATGTCCCGATCTGTGCATTCATCCTGTGACATTCAAATGTCACAATCCCCGAATCGACGCCTCCGCTTAGCAGCGTACCAACCGTGACATCAGCGATCAGCTGCGCTTCCACTGCATCCTTTATTCTTTTTCGCAATTCATATTTTGCTGTATCGCTGTTTTTCTTTTTTCCCTCACGCGTACTGACCTTCAGGTGCCAGTATGCGCCTTTCCTTTCAATCCGGCTTTTCCTGACATCATAAGTCAGATAATAGCCCGGTTCCAGCTTATATATTCTTTTATATAAAGATTTCGGCTCTGGAATATAGATATATGTCAGGAAGTCATAAATCGCAGTCTTATCAATTTCCAGTTTCTGATCCCCCAGCATATTTATCAGCCCTTTTAGTTCAGATGAAAATCCAAACTCCCGGCCCTGAACATAATAATACAATGGCTTGATCCCGACCCTGTCACGAAACAGTTTGATTTTTTCACGCCGCCTGTCGTAAATTGCAATAGCAAACATGCCGTCAATTTTATCAATAAAACTGTCGCCATATTCCATATAAGCGTACAAAAGCACCTCTGTATCTGTTTTAGATCGAAAACAATATTTTTTCTCCAGCTCTTTTTTCAGATTCTCATATTTGTAGATTTCCCCATTAAATACGATACAGACATTTTTATCATCCGAAAACATTGGCTGCATTCCATTACTGGAAAGATCAATAATGGCCAGACGCGCAAATGCAAACGTAATATCCTGCATTGTTTCAATACAAATACCATCCGGCCCTCTGTGTTTCATACTTTCTATTCCTGCACGATAATTCCACGTCCTCTTATTGCCACCAAGTATTCCGCACATTTTACAAGCACCTCTCTTCTGCCCGTTCTACGCTTCATGCTCCATTTCAGACAGGATATCCTCAAATGAAATAACCGGACAGTCCGTGACCTCCATCAGCGTACGTTCTATCTCATTAAAATAAAAGAAAGCTGTAATGATAATTGCATCCGCCACAGGCAGTTGATCTCCTGGATCCATAACCTCAACCCCTGCATTCACCGCTTTCGCATTCCGATCAATTGCATACTTCACCTCAACGCCCCCGGTTTGCAGTTCCTTTAACAGACATTTCCCAAGATAATGCATTCCATAAATCGCAACGGAACGATAACCATTCTTCTTAAGGTGTTCTGCAACCGATCTGCCGTTTTGTCTCAAAATCATCCAGCGTTCGAAAACGTTCAGAATCGCATCATTTTTCTGATCCAGTTCTTTTTCTTTTTTTAACTTATCATTCATTGCCCTAAAGACACCAATGCCACCCAGGCCCATTCCGCACAATCCCAAAACCAGCGCTGTCATTTTTTTCACTGTTTATTCCCTCTCACCTGCAAACTTTATTGCTGTTATTCTCCTTTTTCCCGGCCATATAAATCAGGCACATCTCAAAAAAGTGCAGACCTGAAATAATTAATCGTTTTTTGCAATCCATCATTCAGTGCTGTCACAGGCTCCCAATCCAGCTCCTTTTGGGCAAGATCTATCACAGGTTTTCTCTGTACAGGGTCATCCTGCGGTAGTGGAAAATGAACAATCTTTGACATGCTGCCTGTCAGACGGATCACAGTCTCTGCCAGAGAGAGCATGGTACATTCCACCGGATTTCCCAAATTTACCGGTCCGGTAAAGCCTTCCCTGCTTTCCATCATCCGTATCATCCCATCAATCAAATCATCAACATAACAAAAACTTCGTGTCTGCTTCCCGTCGCCATATATCGTAATATCATCGCCCTTTAATGCCTGTACAATAAAATTTGACACAACTCTGCCGTCATCCGAGCGCATTCTAGGCCCATATGTATTAAAAATGCGTATTACCTTAATATCCACTCCGTGTTGTCTGTGGTAATCAAAAAACAACGTCTCCGCCATGCGCTTGCCCTCGTCGTAGCAGGAACGGACGCCGATCGGATTCACACTGCCGCAATAGCTCTCTGGCTGCGGATGCACCTGCGGGTTTCCATATACCTCACTGGTACTCGCCTGTAGTATTCTGGCATGACAGCGTTTTGCCAGACCCAAAGTATGCAGTGCGCCAATTACGCTCGTCTTTCCTGTCTTTATCGGATCATACTGATAATGAATCGGGCTTGCCGGACACGCCAAATTATAGATCTCATCGCATTCTACATATACATCTTCTAATATATCATGACGAATAAACTCAAAATACGGATTATCCATCAGATGTCGGATATTGTCTTTCTGTCCGGTAAACAGATTATCCATGCAGACTACATCGTTTCCCTTTTCCAACAATCTTTCGCACAAATGCGATCCGATAAATCCGGCTCCCCCCGTCACTAAGACTCGCTTTCGCTTCATTTATATTACCTCCAAATGCTTATTGATACAGTCTGCTGCCCAGGCTTCCGGCTGACCTTCTATCTGCACACGTATCAGAACGATTTCTTTTCCGTCTCCACACATTACCTTTACGCCGCCTTCTGATCCCTGCTCTGACAATGATGCTTTCCATACATAAATTTTGGTCTTTTTCCCTTCTACATCCGTATAAAAATATGCTCCGGGATATGGCTTCGTCTGCCCTCTGACCTGATTATAGATATCCAAAGCATTCTGCGTAAAATCGAATTCACCATCTGACGGTCTGCGCCTGGGATAGTGCGTTGCTTTTGAATCGTCCTGCCTTTTCCCATCCAGAATACCATTTGACCAGTCCTCCAAATGTTTGCTTATCGTCTTTACCGAAGCAGACGCGACTTTGTCATACACGGTTTTGACATCATCATATGGTTCGATCATAAATTTTTCCTGTGCATAGATCTCTCCCGTATCATACTGCATTTCCATGCCAAAAAAGCTGTCTCCCCATTCCCTCTCTCCCGTAATAATCGCCCAGTTGATGCACGCCGCACCACGCCCCTTCGGCAAAGGCGCCGGGTGTTCCCCTATACAGGCATATAAAGGAATCTCCAGGATCTCCTGCTTAAATTTCTGTGACCAGCCCGACTGAATGATAACATCCGGCCTGCATGACCTCAGAAACTGAATGCATTCTGGTTCATTTACACTATCGCAGTAATAAATATTCAGCTTATATTTTTTTACCAGATCCATATATGAATCATAATTTGCCTTTCCCACTGCGGCTTCTGGATTCAGGTTGACAATTCCAGTCAGTTCAACTCCTTTTATCACATCCCTGCTGCATATAGCCTCGATCATAGCTCTTCCAACGCTTGTACAGGCAACTAAAACAACCTTTCCCATTGTTCTCTCCTATTTCAGCAAGTATTTTTGTACAACAAACCCTTCTGCATATTTCACTTTATTTGCAAATCCCCAGACACTGTTGCGTTCTATATTCGTCTCGAAAAGTGAATTAAATCTATTGTGATCCCCTGTATACTGATACAGGGCTTCTTTCTTCTTCTCCACATAATCGGATATGTCAACAAAAAACGTCGGTGAAAAAGGACTCGGCAAAATATACAAGTTACTTTGATAAAAAAATATGTTCTCACAATGTCTCGCAGCCGTGACGCAGATTTTTGAAGCAGCAATATGATCCTGATTCAAATCATCCGTGTAATGCATAAATACCGTATCAATATTATATTTGAAAATAATATCTTCTACTTTCTGCATTATCTCCGTCGTATAAAATAAATGCCCACAGCTGACCGGCTCAAACTCCGTAATTTCATGAACTCCCAGCACCCTGCATGCCTGTGCGCTTTCTTCTACGCTTGTCTCATAAAAAACATGAATATTCATTTGCGAAAACTGTGTCACATTATCCGTAAGCGTCAGCTTATATACCTTTTTCCCCTCTGCTGCCAATCTGGCTGATGTTCCACCGCACCCCAGTTCCGCATCATCGTAATGCGCACCTATCACTAATATATTTTCCATATCTTTCCTCTCTGTTTTATTTCTTTTCCTCAAAATAAAAAGGAATTCATGGCGATACTATCCCTCATGAATCCCAACTCTGATCTCATATATTGTATACATCCATGTATCTAATATATCATCCATGATATAACCGCTGTCCTATATATCGACCACTTCAAACCGATACATAACCCCTGCATCTATACTCCATTATATGACAAAAAGGGATCTGTATCCTCCAAACTCCATTAAATCCTAATATGCCCCTTATCATCCCTTCCATAACACCACCACAAATACTCTTCTATGTATTCCCTGAAATCCATTTTTTCACACGCTTTTTTCGCCACCCTGCCATTCCTAATAAACTGATCACTCCATTTCAATCCCAAAATGTCTTTTACAACCGGGTACACCGGTTCCTCATGCATATCAAGACTAAATTCAGCAACAATATTTTTATCTTCAATATGAAGCATGTCTAATATATCCAAACATATTTTTTCAAAAATATCATTTGTCGGATGACCCATGTCAAAAAATAATTTTTTCTCTTTATAATTATTTAGGATATAATCTAATATTTTAATGTCCCAGCAGGTTTCCCTCTCTCTGATTTTATGCAGATATGTTTCAAAGTTTTCTTTCACACTTTCGACATCCAGGCACTTTCCGTTGCAAAAAGCGATAATCTCTTCTTTTTTCATCTTCTGTTCTACGCATCTGTCAATCACTTTATCCGCATATGGAAACATACCGTTTGCATCTTTTCCATTCGCTATTTTATCATTTCGCTTGTTCCAGTCAGATTGCGGAAACAATAATTTCCCTAAACCAAACAAATGTGGGATAATAATTTCAACCACGCTCTCTTTCATCTGATTTCTCATATATTCATCTGACAGATAATAGCCATACTCATTATCCAGTCTTATATCTTCATGAATCCAGACATCGCTATGATATAATACTTCTTTTTCTATTTTCCTGTCACTATTATTACAAATCTCAGGATTGGGATAAACAGAATATCGTCCGCGAAATGTTTCAGAAGACAACAGAAAAGACCTGATTATCGCCATATGACAGTTTCCATGCAGAAGTACAATTTTCTTATATAACCATTCATAATATATATAATCTTGAAACTCCCGCAAGCCACTCCCACAAAGTTGTTTTGAAATCGACAGATACACTTCTATACTTGTCGCCACGAGTATAAACATTCCCTGCGGCAGTTCATCAATCTCATAAACCGGACAATCACAAAAACAACCCACCTCACGGTTATTATTGATATAACATGCTATCTTAATTCCCTTCTCCTTCAAATAATAGGTACACCGAACACTATTGAGCGCCGTTCCAAATATCGCAATCTTTCTATTACCAATCCAGTGCAAACTATACATATTCACGCTCCTTTATATCTCTGCACAAATTTTTGATCGTTTTCGCAATCTATAACTTGTGCCATCCGTAAAGGTATATTGCGACAATACTTTCACATCCTTCAGTTTTTGATAAATCTGTGCAAGCGTCTCCACCTAACCCCTTCCTCCAGACCCCATTATATACCATTGCAATTTACATATTGTTTCAAATCCCGGTACTGATAATCTGATAAACTGCTTCCGCGATCAGCTGATTTCCTTTTTCAAACACATGGCATTCGTCAATGTATATATCCTGTTTATTGTCAAAAATATCTGACAGGTCATAAATATATCTGTATTGTTCTGAAATTTCCTCAAACCTTTTCTTAAACTCCTCCGCCTTTTCATATGTTCTGATATTAGTAACAGAAGACCACAACAATCCTCTTTCTTCTTTTGATATTTTCTTTTTATAAAACAGCGTCGGTTGAAAAAAGGAATAAAACCTAATCTGCTCACTTTCACAAATTGCCTTCATTTTCTTTATATTTCCCAGCCATATATTAAACAGATCCGTTGAAACCTCAAGACCTGAATACGGCGGAACAATTTCCGAAAAATGATCCAGCCATATTTCACTTCTATATTTATATGCGAAATCCATTGCTCTTTTCAGCTCGTCAAACGCAAACGGATTTTCCGTCCCAAACTGACTCAGCATGTCCAAAGCTCCATCGTAGGCAATAACCAGATCCGGCTTTAAAAACATGACATCTCTGATCAGTTTTATCAGTTCATGCGCAGAGGTATATGTGGCCACGCTTCCATTATAAATCGTTACGTCCTTACGGTTTATCTGTTTATACAGAAACTCAGGCCAGGATTTAAATGAATACAGCTCCCCCTCTGTCGTTGACGCCCCTAGGACAACGATTCTTTTACCAGGTGAAACCTGATTCCCTATCACGGAAAATCCGCACACACCCTGCTTTCCCACAAAGGAATGGCCCAAATTAATATCCAGAATCTCATCCCGCATCCCCACATACGAAACCTGAAACGGATTATCCAGCCCGACGTCCCGCAGCATAACCAAATCCAGATCTTCTAATACCCCTGACAGTCTCTGGTAATCTTTCCGGCTGATCAGGACAAAAAAATCACTCTCATAAAGTACCTCTTCAATCGAAATTGTATTATCTTCACACGTCCCGTCATCTATAAGACCCTTCACGCAAAAATCCAGCAGTTCATAAATCCGCGCAATTTTTCTGCTTCTCTCCGAAGTGCCATAGACAAACACTTTTTTATTTCGAATGACCTCTCTTGCCCTTCCAATATAGTTTGTACAGAATATTTCTTTTCCTTCAAGCAGGATTCTTTTCTCTGTAAAATCATTCAATGTCCTGTAATTATAGCGATATCTCGTCAGATCAGGCGCCTGATCCGATATTGTCTGATCAATCTCATCATACGCATCCCGGACAGCGATCACCACAGACATGTCTACCGGCAGTCTCTTTAAAACATCAGTTCCATAAATCGCTACCCCTTCCAGTTTCTGACCCGTTTTTCCGCTATCCGAGTCAATAAACATGCGAACGGCAATTCCCGACGCTTCCGCTGCATGCAAAAAATGTAATCCATCATGTCCGGCGCCATATACAGCGACGCTTTGTTTGTTAATGGATGGATTCACAACAAATATTTTCTCGCTCTGACAAGCCTCACCCACATCATACCCCGACAGAATCAGCGAATCTTTCTTTTCAATGTTATCTATAAAACAGATTCTTTTATTCCAGATATAAACCCCTTCGTCCTCCGGAATATTTGTGGCAAAACCATCAATATAAATATCCTGTTCCACAAAAAATTCAAGTATCCCCTGAGCCTGTATGGTTTCAGCTCTCTCAAACCATATGTATTTTTTCCGTTTTTCATATATGGCTGGATTTATCACAAAAAAATCCCGAAGAAAATTCATAAGTATTTTCCTTTCCTAACTGCCGCAGACATGTATTTCATTGACATTCATAATTTCCCAGACAGCATCTGCAATGATCTCATTTCCGGTCTCATTGACATGGATTGAATCATAAAAAATTTTTTCATCCCCAATTCCTGCAAAAACAGCCGTAGCATCATAGAGCCAGCTGCATCTTTCTGCATCGGTCCTTATCTTTTCTTTAAAATCCTCCGCATTTTCAACGATGGAATCAAACTGCGGAAAAGAAACCTTCCAGTAGTTTTCACTCCATTCCCTCAGCCTGCCGGAATCTTCACTTTCGCTTCCAAGCCATGCCTGCAATACCCCGTAAAATTTTATATGATAAAGCTCACACACCTGATTCATTATTTTTTCATTTTCCTGCCATCTCTCATACGCAGACCGACGATCTGCCGCCCCGTATATCACTTCTCTTCCGCTTTCTTTTTCCCATTTTTCAGAAGTTCGCATCAGATTGAGATTAATATCCGGATAGTCTGGAACATATTGTCTGAAATCAATAAATCCGCTATAACTGATAACAATATCGGGCCGAATTCGCAACACATCCCTCACAAGCTTTATTAATTCATTACTGCTGCTGTAGTCTGTTATTGCGCCATTATATATCGTTACTTTTATTCCCTGTTTCAGATATTTCTCATATAAGAATTCCGGCCACGCTTTTTGCGGATAAAAAAGAGGGTCTGTTGCCGAATTACCAAGGACTACAATTTTATGGTTACATGATTCGTCGCCATGAATATAAAATCCTGGCAGCTCCCTGTTCTGTATATATGTATTTCCCAGGAACCAGTCAAAGCCATAATACTGATCTGTAACATGACCGCTGAACGAATTGCCAATCCATACATAATGTCTGGTCTGCAGAAACCCCATATCTTTCAATATGTCTCCCAACTCCTCCGACCTTTCAAAGCTGGCGATAAAAATCATAATATCATCCGGGTTATAATATGCTGTTTCATATATTTTTTCATCTTCTTCGCCCAAACATATCAATTGTGCGCCACTATCTTCCAAACTAAGTGTGTGAATCAGATTTTCCCAAAATGAGATATCATCCCGATCCGCAAAAAAGAAACACTGCTTTCCTCTGCTTCTGGACAATATCATGGATAGCATCAGCGCAGCATTACAATGATTTTCCTGTCTTTTTCCAAAATAAATTTTATCCCCGAAGTTCATCTCCGGACCGGCTATGAATATCTCATCAGCCCAGTCTGCAACCGTTTTCTTTTCCTCCTCAGTCACAATAATAACAGAACTTTGTGTATCCAGTTCCTCTCTGGTATATACCGGGATATTATAAATTCGCTCAGTCACTTCATTTTGACCTCTGACAAATCCGCTGATTCTTACTTCATTTTGCAGCAGCACATAAAATATTTTTTTGGATTCTATATCTGTAGAGTATATGTATTTTTTCTTTGATCCATCCAGCAATACGGGATTTAACGCTCCATTCGTCAGAAAAGCTCTGTTATCCATTGCATTCACCATCCTCAAACCACCTAAAAATTATAAATAAACGAAGGCAGCTGATCGGCGGTATGAGCAGTCTGTTCCTGCTCCTCCTGTTTTCCACCATCAGATTCCTTGCACACCTCCTGCGGTTTATTTTTCATTGCCGCCACCAGTACCACCTTTTGGATCTCCCGCATATACGGTTTGCCGTTCCATAACACATCCAGCATTTTCTTTAATTCGGGAAGCGACCCAAATTCATACTCCATCAGATACGCGTTTTCATTCTTTGGAACAAAATAGCTTTCCCGCTCTTTATCAATTTCTGCAATATGTCCCGGATTTTCTCCATAATATCCGTTTACTTTCCAGCTGCGCAGACTTTCTTTCTCCCTCTGTGATTTATCCATATTCATTTCCTTTCCCTAATCCAGCATATACTGCTCCTGCCAGTCAGAGCTTTCCGTCCATTCTGGCTGTTCCTCTTTATACAATATACAATTTTCCAGCACCAGCACGTCCATATCGGTACGCATAAAGCATCTGTAAGCATGTTCCGGCGTACAGACAATCGGTTCCCCCCGAACATTAAATGACGTATTCACAATAACGCTGCACCCCGTCAGCTTTTTAAATTCCTTTATTACACCATAAAAATACGGATTATCTTCTCCCGAAACAGTCTGCACTCTCGCACTGTAATCCACATGTGTTACCGCAGGAATATCTGATCTCTTTTGTTTTACAATTTCCAGCATATTCTCATGATACTGCTCTAAATCTTCCTGCAGATCGAAGCGACTGCATCTGTCTTTTTTTACATTCGCAACCAGCAGCATATACGGGCTTTTCCCATTCAGTTCAAAATAATCGGAAACATCCTCTTCCAGTACGGCCGGAGCAAATGGCCGGAATGATTCCCTGAACTTTATTTTCAGATTAAGCTTCTCCTGCATTTTTTCTGAACGGGCATCTGCTATAATACTTCTGTTTCCCAGCGCTCTGGGACCAAATTCCATCTTTCCCTGAAACAGTCCGATCACTTTTCCCGCCGCGAGATCTTTTGCAATCGTCACATAATGTTCTTCATGATCAAATCTGTGATATCTATATTTGGATTCATTTAAATACCGTTCTATTTCATCTGTAGTAAAATCAGGGCCAAGGTAACTTCCTTTTTGCGAATCCTTCTCACATATTGTACGCTTTATTCCTGCATATTGATAAGTTACATACAAGGCAGCCCCCAGACTTCCTCCCGCATCTCCTGCCGCCGGCTGTATCCATATATTCTTAAAAATTCCACTGCTTTTCAGTTTTCCATTCGCTACGCAGTTAAGCGCCACACCACCAGCCAGAACCAAATTATCAACAGATCCTCCATATGTCTCTTTTGCATGTGCAGCCAGCTTCAATATAATCTCTTCTGTTACCTTCTGAGCCGAAGCCGCTATGTCCATCTCCCTCCTGGTGATTAAGGATTCCGGCTTTCTTGGCGGTCCGCCAAATAATTCCGCAAATTTTTCATTCGTCATTGCGCGACCATACTGATAATCAAAATAATCCATATTCAGCCGAAATGAGCCGTCCTCTTTTATGTCCAGGAGATGTTCCTTAATAGTATCCTCATAGATCGGCTTCCCATATGGCGCAAGTCCCATAAATTTGTAATCGCCTGAATTGACCTTAAATCCGCAGAAATATGTAAATGCACTATATAATAATCCCAAAGAATGAGGAAACTGAAGTTCCTCTTTTATCATCAGCTCCTCTCCTCTTCCGATTCCGATTGTTGTCGTAGCCCACTCTCCAACTCCATCTATCGTAAGCACAACGGCTTCTTCAAACGGAGAAGGGTAAAAAGCCGACGCCGCATGAGATACATGATGTTCACATACCATGCATTTCCGGTTTGGATTTACGCCCAAAATACCATCAATCAGTTTATGAACCCATATCCGTTTTGCAAACATCTGATCAAAGCTGCGATTTACAATATCGTTCGTATCTCCATCCGCGTATAAAATATTCTCCAGCATTCTGTCAAGCGTATAAAGAGGATTATCGTAAAATACAACAATATCAATATCCTGCTTTTCAATTTTCGCTTCTTTCAGGCAGTATTCTATCGCATGAACCGGCATACTCATGTCATGTTTGATACGTGTAAACCGCTCTTCCTGTGCCGCAGCAACAATATTTCCATCAATCACCAATGATGCCGCAGCATCATGATATAAAGCTGAAATTCCCAAAACTTTCATTGATTTATCATTTCCCTTCTTTTATTTCATTCTACCCTGTCTTTGCCGACATCCATCATAATCGTCACATCATATGTACACCGGGTTGCTCTATTAATTTCATCAGCAAATCAGCATAAACCTCATGGCCTGTGACAGAAGGATGCGTCATGCCGTTTGCCAGCAATACTTTTATCGGATACCCTGCCCTTTCATATTCTTTCCAGACTTTATACGTATCTGCCAGACAAACACTTCTTTCATTTGCAAGTGTTCGGATTACTTCTACCCGTTCTTCCAAACAGGATTTTGGATTGATATTTACCGGAGGTATGATCGCCATATTGGGTGTTAAAAGAACGACATCCGCCCATGTCTCCTCCTGTATAGCAGCAAGAACTCTTGTCAGTGCCGCTTTATAATTCTCCGTCGTCCCACACTCCGCTCCCCAGTTAAGAGCCCCATTAATAATCACCAAATCCGGCCGATACCAAATGACGTCCCGATATACTCTTTTTTCCATTCCATACATTGTATCCCCGGCAATCCCGCTGTTTACAGTGCTTATCAGTGTCTGTTTAAAATAGTCTGTCAAACGGCTGCGAAATTTTTCCAAATAACATTCTCGGACATCCATAATCATAAAATAGTCGTTTTCCTGCACCGCACCTTTCGCCATTCTGTCAAAGTACTCTTCTATACTTACCCCCCCCCATTCAAAAAATCCTGCTGTCACACTGTCCCCCAGTGCCACACAAAGAGGATTTTTCCTTTCCAGGCCATCGGCTGTCTCACCGAACGGGCTCAATCGGCTGATCATCCCCTGGTTCTTTTTCATTAATCGCATAAATCTCTGGGGGGCGAATGCTGCCACAGGTATCTGTTTCCCGGGCAAGTCTCCGAAAAATATCCTCATATTTCTTCGGAGTTCGATAAGCTGTCCTCATAAATATCTCCATTTTTTATTTTACATATATATAGTTGTTTCATTTTGGATATAGTAAAAAAGATCCATGATGATACTATCCTCATGAATCCTGCACAAAACATATTATTGTATACATCCATGTATTCAGCATATCATCCATGATATAATCGCTGTCCTATATATCGGCGACTTTACGCTTTCCCATAACCCCGACAGGAAAAGACCAGGATATGCCAGTACAGTTTCCTTTTTCTTACTTTGCTTACTCCTGCGAGATCGTTTCCAAATATTTTTTATCAAAAAGTTCAACCATGCATCGCAAAATGAGCGAATCATGCTCGCATGAATGAGCACATTCTGCGATGCATGAGCGAAGCGCCCGTATATGAGCAGCGCATATGCCTGTGGCATTTGCGCTAATGAGCTGCGTTAGCAGCGGAGAGCGCTGTAAGCGCGATTTTGCGAATGGAGCGGGCTGAACTTTTACAAACAAAATAATATATTTACTCTTGTCAAACCACAAAACTCGTGATATACTCACAAATATAGTTTTTCTGTTTTACTGTAAATCTTGCACCATTCCTCTTTTACGTGGTATAATCTTTTTATCCAAAGGAGCAGTACATGGAACATACCAGCCTTCAGTGGCACCCGGCCTTTGTCGCCGCCATGAACCTTGAGCTGAAAGCAAACCGGGCGGACCTGGACTTTCAGAAGGAGTATAACCTCAACACAAAGCCTTTAGAAATCGATCTTTTGGTCATCCGAAAACACCCACAGGTTCAGATTGAAAATGAAATCGGCAGAATCTTCCGCGGCCATAACATTATGGAATATAAATCTCCGGGCGATTCCCTGGATATTGATGTCTTTTACAAGGCCCAGGCCTATGCAGCGCTCTACAAATCCTACGGGGCAACGGTTGACGGGATCAGTGCGGAGGATGTCACTGTCACCCTGCTCCGGGAATCAAAACCGGCCGGGTTACTCCGGTATCTGAAAGAACATGGCTGTAAGGTATCGAATCCATGGCCGGGGATATATTATATAAAAGGAACTGTTTTGTTCCTGACGCAGCTTGTGGTAACCGGCGAGCTGGACAGATCAACGCACATCTGGCTTGCGTCCCTGTCAGCTGACTTAAGCAGGCAGGACATGACAGGGTTACTGGGACAGCTAAAACTGCTGAATGACAAACAGGATCTGGAGCTGGCCGATTCCGTCCTGAAGGTCAGTATTGGCGCAAACAGACAGGTTGTGAAAGAACTGATGGGAGATGAGCATATGTACGAGGCATTAATGGAAATCATGGAACCGCAGCTTCTCATAAGAGAGAAGGCAGCTGAAAAACGCGGGCTGGAAATCGGCATTCTGGGCACGGTTGCCGCACGCCGGGAATTCGGGCAGACAGATGACGAGATCAAAACTGCCATCATGAAAACATATAAGCTTTCTGAGGATGAGGCTGGCGAGTATCTGTAAATGCAAGCCGTTACTTTTCACTGACGGCTCAAAGAATCCGCTCCGGGCCGCCAGTAGGAATCATCATTCACAAGCATAGTTTTCAGCATAGTTCCTCTGTTTTACTGTAAATCTTGCACCCTTCCTTATTCACGTGGTATAATCTTTTTATCCAAAGGAGCAGTACATGGAACACACCAGCCTTCAGTGGCATCCGGCCTTTGTCGCCGCCATGAACCTTGAGCTGAAAGCAAACCGGGCGGACCTGGACTTTCAGAAGGAGTATAACCTCAACACAAAGCCTTTAGAAATCGATCTTTTGGTCATCCGAAAACACCCACAGGTTCAGATTGAAAATGAAATCGGCAGAATCTTCCGCGGCCATAACATTATGGAATATAAATCTCCGGGCGATTCCCTGGATATTGATGTCTTTTACAAGGCCCAGGCCTATGCAGCGCTCTACAAATCCTACGGGGCAACGGTTGACGGGATCAGTGCGGAGGATGTCACTGTCACCCTGCTCCGGGAATCAAAACCGGCCGGGTTACTCCGGTATCTGAAAGAACATGGCTGTAAGGTATCGAATCCATGGCCGGGGATATATTATGATGCCAGGGACAAAAGGTCATGTGTTTCACGCCTGCGTGAAAAAACATGACTTTATGACCCGCCAAACATGAGAAAGCAGCCATTTTCCACCGGAAAATGAGCGGATTTCGAATGTTTTTCGGATTTTGAGAGTGTGAAACACGAAGAAATCCGAAGGCATCATGGGGTCAGATATAAAAGTTCTGTTCTCAACGCAGCTTGTGGTAACCGGCGAGCTGGACAGATCAACGCACATCTGGCCTGCGTCCCTGTCGGCTGACTTAAACAGACAGGACATGACCGGGTTACTGGGACAGCTGAAACTGCTGGATAACAAACAGGATCAGGAGCTGGCCGATTCCGTCCTGAAGGTCAGTATTGGCGCAAACAGACAGGTTGTGAAAGAACTGATGGGAGATGAGCATATGTACGAGGCATTAATGGAAATCATGGAACCGCAGCTTCTCATAAGAGAGAAGGCAGCTGAAAAACGCGGGCTGGAAATCGGCATTCTGGGCACGGTTGCCGCACGCCGGGAATTCGGGCGGAGCGATGACGAGATCAAAGCTGCCATCATGAAAACCTATCAGCTTTCCGAGGAGGAGGCGGTCAGATACCTGTAAACACAGCTTTCTCACCGGCACCGCCCAAAAAAAATAATATTTTTTGTCGAAGGATCTTGTAATTCATCCGATACTTTGTTATAATTGCTTTATCACACAGGCTCCTTTACATGTTTTTTGTCATTTTTTTTAAATTTTTTTCATTTAAAGGCTTTACTGTGTGACTGGAAGCAGAGGAAACTCTGCTTCCTTTTTTATGCAGGAAAATGAAAAAGCGTTACCGGTTCTGATGTCACACCTCCACCCTCTCAATCACACACTGATGCCTTTTCTCCCCGCCATCCTTCTCATAATTCACCCCGACCAGCAGAATCTCCCCCGCATATCCTTCCAGCGCCTTCGTATACTGCCTGTCTTTGATCTGCCGGATCGCGCCCTCCGCGCTTTTGTTATATTTTAGCTCCACTACAATCGCCGGTTTTCCCACAGACGGCAGCGGCAGGAACACGACGTCCGCAAACCCGCGCCCTGTGGGCAGTTCACGGATGACCCGGTAGTCCCTCCGCGCGCTGTAGTACGCCAGGCCGATTAATGCCGCTAAATTTCTGACAGCTGATTCATCTGTCAGAAATCCAGAATTTTCATCGTTGTACGACAGGATGGATGCCACCTCCATATGCGCCTGATCCAGACCCTCCGCGACCGCGTCCGCATCCCCGCGAAGCGTATCCGCAAGCAGCTGATCCGACGCCTTTAAGACGCGCATCACCTCCGCCCAACCGCCCACACTCATGGCATTCTCAAACTCCTCGATGATCTCCTTATTCGGGATAAACGCCTCCCTCTTCTCCGAATCGTAGCCGAGGTATCCCAGGTGGATCAGCAGCGTCAGGACGTCGTCCTTTGTCTCAAAGGTGCGCATATCATTCTGGAAGCTGCGCGTGTTTACACCAACACGCCCTCCGCCCAGCATCTGCACGATATCCCCGCGCAGGCCGTCAAAATCCATGTCCATGTAGATTTTCAGCGCCTCGTAGGTCTCCGTGGAGGTCCAGTAATTCGAAAATCTCCGGCGGCACATCGCTTCCACGACAGACCGCGGGTTGTATACATGTCGGAATTGCAGAAACTGATATCCGTCGTACCAGCTGCCCGTCTGTTTGAAATCCATACCAAACCGCTCGCACAGTTCTTTTACTTCCGCCTCGGTAAAACCGGTATACTCCTCCAAAACATCCTGATCCGTCATCGAATACTCTGAAAACATATTTAACGCAGAATGAAGTCCGTATTTTTTGACCGGCAGGATCCCCGTCATATAGGCAAGCGCCACACAGACCTGATCCTTTAACAGATTCCGCAGGAAATCGAGATACTGTTTTTGCAGTCCTTCTGACTCCTGCCTCTCCCGCATCACGCAGTCCCACTCATCGATTAGGAAAATAAACTCCTTTTCTGTTTTCGCATAAATCTGTTCCAAAACAGCCGCCAGGACACATTCCTCCTGGTCAAACAGCTCCCCGTAGGTCTCGCGAAGGTCACGAATCACCAGCTCCTCCAGATACTCCGTCACGTCCTGCCCTTTCGTCCGGATCAGAAACTGCTGCATATTCAGATAAATCACATCATACCGGTTCAGATGCTCCCGGAAAGAAGGGTCGTCCGCAATCTGAAATCCCGCAAACAGCTCCTCCGAATCGCAGCTGCGGTCATAATACGCCGCAAGCATTTTTAACGCCATCGATTTTCCAAACCGCCGCGGCCTGCTGACGCAGATATATTTATCCAGCGTGCCGATCAGCTCATTCACACAGCCGATCAGACCCGTCTTATCCACATAGATTTTCGAACGAACCGCTTCTTTAAAGCCCTCATTTCCCGGATTCAGATAAATTCCCATACGCTGCCCTCTCAATCACACACTGATGCCTTTTCTCCCCGCCATCCTTCTCATAATTCACCCCGACCAGCAGAATCTCCCCCGCATATCCTTCCAGCGCCTTCGTATACTGCCTGTCTTTGATCTGCCGGATCGCGCCCTCCGCGCTTTTGTTATATTTTAGCTCCACTACAATCGCCGGTTTTCCCACAGACGGCAGCGGCAGGAACACGACGTCCGCAAACCCGCGCCCTGTGGGCAGTTCACGGATGACCCGGTAGTCCCTCCGCGCGCTGTAGTACGCCAGGCCGATTAATGCCGCTAAATTTCTGACAGCTGATTCATCTGTCAGAAATCCAGAATTTTCATCGTTGTACGACAGGATGGATGCCACCTCCATATGCGCCTGATCCAGACCCTCCGCGACCGCGTCCGCATCCCCGCGAAGCGTATCCGCAAGCAGCTGATCCGACGCCTTTAAGACGCGCATCACCTCCGCCCAACCGCCCACACTCATGGCATTCTCAAACTCCTCGATGATCTCCTTATTCGGGATAAACGCCTCCCTCTTCTCCGAATCGTAGCCGAGGTATCCCAGGTGGATCAGCAGCGTCAGGACGTCGTCCTTTGTCTCAAAGGTGCGCATATCATTCTGAAAGCTGCGCGTGTTTACGCCGACACGCCCTCCGCCCAGCATCTGCACGATATCCGCCCGCAGGCCGTCAAAATCCATGTCCATATAGATTTTTAACGCCTCATAGGTCTCCGTGGAGGTCCAGTAGTTCGAAAAGCTCTGAAATGTCATAGCCGACACAACCGACCTCGGATTGTAAATATGCCGGAATTTTCGGAAACAGTACCCGTCATACCAGCTGCCCGTCTCGTTATAGTTCATATCGAAGCGCCCGCACAGTCCCTTTACTTCATCCTCCGTAAAACCGGTATACTCCTCAAGCACAAACTGATTCGTCATCGAATATTCGAAAAACATATTTAACGCAGAATGAAGCCCGTATTTTTTGACCGGCAGGATCCCCGTCATATAGGCAAGCGCCACACAGACCTGATCCTTTAACAGATTCCGCAGGAAGTCGAGATACTGTTTTTGCAGTCCCTCTGCCTCCTGCCGTTCCCGCATCACACAGTCCCACTCGTCGATCAGGACGACAAAACACCTGCCCGTAGCAGCATAAATCCGCCGCAGCGCAGCCGCAAGTCTCCTGTTCTGCTCTCCCAGTATACCGCCGTATTCATCCCTTAGCTCCTGACAGACCTCCTGCTCCAGATACTCCGTCACTTTTCCCGGCTCCGCCTCAATCAGAAACTGCTGCATATTCAGGTAAATCACATCATACTGATTCAGATGCTCCCGAAAGGAAGGATCGTCCGCAATCTGAAATCCTGCAAACAGCTCCTCCGAGTCGCAGCCACGGCCGTAGTAGGCTGCAAGCATTTGTAACGCCATCGATTTTCCAAACCGCCGCGGCCTGCTGACGCAGATATATTTATCCAGCGTGCCGATCAGCTCATTCACACAGCCGATCAGACCCGTCTTATCCACATAGATTTTCGAACGAACCGCTTCTTTAAAGCCCTCATTTCCCGGATTCAGATAAATTCCCATACGCTGCCCTCTCAATCACACACTGATGCCTTTTCTCCCCGCCATCCTTCTCATAATTCAC
>CANRSX010000023.1 GCA_947642555.1 uncultured Roseburia sp.
GGCGGTTATGGCGCTGGACCGGGCGGTAAGGAATGGCGGGAGTGCGGGGAGCGTGTATGATGAGAGGGGGATTTTGTCCTTTTAATGTTGGCGGTTTTCTGGTATACTGGGTGGCATAAATATGGCTATGGATTAGGAGAGCGGGAATGGAACAGGGCAGGATGATTGTGCTTACAGGGGCACCGGGAACCGGGAAAACGACAGTGTCAGCTATCGTTGCGGAAAAGTCGGAGCGGAAGAAGTCAGTGCATATGCATACGGATGATTTTTACCATTATCTTTGCAAGGGGGCGATAGCGCCGCATTTACCGGAGGCAGACGGGCAGAACCTGATTGTGACAGAGGCTTTTTTAGAGGCAGCGAAGCGTTATGCCCGCGGTGGGTATGATGTTATTGTGGATGGCGTGGTAGGCCCGTGGTTTTTGGAGCCGTGGCGCAGGGTTGTCCGGGAGGGATATGAGGTACATTATGTTATTTTGAGGGCAGGTAAAGAGGAAACTTTAAAACGGGCGGTATGCCGGTCAAAATTGGACAGGGCGGCCAATATAGAATTGGTGGAAGTGATGTGGGAGCAGTTTCAGGATCTTGGGGCGTATGAATCAAATGTGATCGATACAACGGATTGTTCGCTGGAGGAAACGGTTTCCATGGTCTTGAAAAAGGTTGCGGATGGAACGGCTCTGCTTTGGTGAGCGTTTTTTATGGGATGGAGTCTGATATTTGGGAAGAGGTGCAGGCAGTGAACGGCAGAGTGTATGAGTATGAGTCCCTGCTCTATGAAGCGGGGGAGACAGGCGGTTGCGGATTCTGGCGGAGGCTGTGGCGTCCCTGCCGGTGTATTTGTACCGGTATGCGGGGAAGGATATGAAGTCTCCTCTTTTTGTTTTACCATTCAGGAACAAATCAGACCCGTTCGGGAAAAACTACACACGACATAAAAACTGCATGTTATGCTGGATCCTGAAAGGAGTGATACAGTATGACAGACGAGTACATCAGGCTGGACCACATCTCAAAGTCCTTCGGACAGACACAGGTGCTGAAGGATCTGGATGCGGTCCTGCACAGGGGAGAGATCCTGGGATTCTTAGGGCCCAGCGGCGCGGGAAAGACCACGACGATCCGGATTCTCACCGGACAGTTAAAGGCGACGTCCGGGGACGCGTATGTGCTGGGGATCCATGTGAAAAACATCGACGAGACGATCTACGAGCAGATCGGGATCGTCACGGACCAGTCGGGCGTCTACGAACGGCTGAGCGTATGGGATAACCTGAAGTATTTTGCACAGATCCACGGGGTGTCCGCGGGTCGGACAGAAGAAATTTTAAAGCGCGTGGGGCTTTGGGAACACCGGAAAAAACCGGCGGGGAAGCTCTCAAAAGGACAGGCGCAGCGGCTGGTGCTCTCACGGGCGGTCCTGCACCGGCCGAAGGTGCTTTTCCTCGATGAGCCGACCAGCGGGCTCGATCCGTCCACCGCGTTAGACATCCACAGTCTGCTTCTGGAGATGAAGGAAGCGGGCATGGCGATCTTCCTCACGACCCACAATATGGAGGAGGCCACAAAGCTCTGCGACCATGTGGCGCTGTTAAACGACGGGAAGATCGTGGAGTATGGCACGCCGGAGGAGCTCTGCCAGCGGTACAACCGGGAAAAACGCTACCGCATCCGTTTATCCGACGGGACGAAACGGATCCTTGGACAGACGCAGGAGGATATAACTACACTTGCGGATGCGCTTGGAAGAGATGCGGTTTTAAGCCTGCATTCCTGCGAGCCGACGTTAGAGAGCGTGTTTCTCACCGTAACCGGAAGAGCGCTGACATAATTTTTCAGGAGGAATTTCAATGACATCATTTCACGGAAAACGATTTGCAGCGGTCTGTGCCATGAAGTGGCGGACCCTGTTTTCAAAAAATTTTATTGCGATGCCCCTCTTTTCCATCGGGATTACACTGGTGATGAATCTGGTGTACGGATCGATCAGCTCGTCCCGGGGCAATGAGATGACGGATGCGCTGCGCGTGATGGCGGTCGGCACGGGGGTGGTCATGAACAGCACGATGACCGGGATTCTCTGCACCGGCATGGCGTTGGCGGAGGAGAAGGAAAAGCACACGCTGCGGGCGCTGATGACCTCCTCGGTCAGCGGCCTGGAATTCTTTTTCGGGAGCGTGGCGCCGGTGGCGGTGATGACGGTGATCGTAAACTGCATCCTTGTGCTGGCAGGCGGACTCATGCCGACGCCCGCGGGCTGGCTTCTGTGGATCGGCGTGTCGGCGCTGTGCGCGGCGGCGGCCGTGGTGACGGGAATGATCTTCGGCATCTGCGCGAAAGACCAGGTGACGGCCAGCACGATCATGTCGCTGCCGATGCTGGTTTTGGTCATGATTCCCGTCTTCGGCGAGTTTAACGAAACGATGGCGCGGATCTCAAAGTGCCTGTTTACCGGGGTGCTCCAGGAGACGTTAAACACCCTCGCCGGGGAAGCGCCCGCGGTGAGAGTGTCCGGCCTTCTGGTGATCGCGGCAGAGATTGCGGCCGCGGCGGTGATTTTCGTGCTGGTGTACCGCAGGAACGGATACGATAAGGACTGAGGGTCTTTGGCTATTCCATCATGATTTCCCCGAGGGGGACGCGCTTTATTTTTTCCGCGGCAAAGTGCATCATCAGCTCATAAAAGAGCAGAAAGGCAGCGAGGGAGAGCAGCATGACGGGAATGTCGAACTCATACGCAGGAAGTCCGGGGAAATCGGCAAACACGAGATCCACCATGAGCCGGAGCAGCGCGTACTGATAGACGGTCCCCAGCGCAAAGCCCGCAAATGCCACCGGACGGTATCCGCCGAGCAGCGCCCGGTGGCATTCCTTTCTGGTGTAGCCGAAAACCCGCATCAGGGCGATGGTTTTTGTATTGCCGCGGACGACGGTCGTGACAGCGAGAAAGAGCGTCGTGCAGGCGAGGATGAGTCCGATCACCAGTATCATGGCCCCCATCATGGCGCTGGAGAGCTCATCCATGCCGGCGGACATCTGCGTCATGGAGGAAAAGCAGAAGGAGGCAAACGCGATAAAAAACACGAGCGCCCATTTTGCGGTGGCGTGGCGGGCCGGGCTCATTTTTAACAGGGGAAGCACCGGCTGCCGCAGCTTCAATAAGGCATAAAATATCGAGAGCAGGGCAAAGAAGGCGGTCGGCAGCGCCACGAGATACATAAGGAGCGCAGGGTGAAACCGTATCGCGATCTCAGGCAGGATGTGATCCTTGTTCTGGAGACGGTAAAATTCCGGCATCAGGAGAAACGCGCCCGCAAAACCGGCGGCGGTTCCGAGAAAAATACTCGTCCCGAATACCCAGAAATGCTTTGCCACGTGAAAGCTGGAGTATCCCAGCGCTTTTAAGATTCCCAGCTCTTTTTTGTGCGCGTCGATGTAATATCCGATATAAAAGATCAGCGTGACGATGGTTGTAATCAGGAGACATCCGCCGCTGACCAGGCAGACTACCTTTGCCGTGGAGACCTGCGCCTGATAATACAGGAGCGCCTGATCCGATGCCAGCAGGTTTTCTATGGAACGGATATCCAGATAAAAATTTAAAAACATCGTGCATACGAGCACGGCGCAGCAGGCAATCACGGAAATCACGATCAGCTTTGCCGCGTCTTTTATTCCTACGATCATGTTCTCACCATCCAATCTCATACGCGTTTTTTCGCGCAGTGTTTGTGCAAAGCTCCTGGATACTTCCGCTGTTCATCCGGATCACGGTATCCGCCATTTCCGCGATGTTCTGATTGTGCGTGACCATTACGATCGTAAAACCGTATTCCATCTGCAGCTTACAGATATAGTCCAGCACCTGCCTGCCGGTCGCCTCGTCGAGCGCTCCGGTCGGCTCATCGAGAAAGAGAACCTTCGGCTTTTTCGCCAGCGCGCGGGCAACCGATACCCGCTGCTGTTCGCCGCCGGAGAGCTCTGACGGGTATTTGTGCAGCTTCTGTCCCAGCCCGACGGCCCGGATCATGTCCTCAAAGTCCTTATTTCCCGCCAGGTCTGCGCCAAGCTTCACATTTTTCCTCACATCCATGCCGGGGAGCAGATAGTACTGCTGGAAAATAAAGCCCACCGTATCCCTGCGAAACCGGGTCAGCTTCGCCTCGTCGAGCGCCGTGATATCAGCCCCGTCATAAAAGATCTGGCCGCTGTCCGGCCGGTCGAGGCCGGAGACGATCTGTAAGAGCGTGGATTTTCCGGAGCCGGACGCGCCTAAGATCACGGTAAACGAGCCGTCCCGGATCTGAAAACTGATTTCCCTGAGCACCTGAAAGCGGCTTTCCCTGCTCCCGTAATATTTTGTGACATGTTTTACATCAATCATGGTGTCATCCTTTCTGAGTGTTTTCCTGTGATGGTGCCTCCGTCGGTGTTCTGGCCGCCATGAGGGGGAGCAGACCGGTAAATACCTCCGTTAAAAGCCTTCCGATCTCTTCGGCCTCAAAACGGCACATCCCTGTCGCGCACAGGGTTGCGATTCCGTGGGAATAGATCCAGAGGTGCCGGTAAAGCCGCTCCGCCCGGGGGCGTGTCAGGCCGTAGCCGTCCGTGATGGAGGAGAGGATGCGCTCATAGCTCTCGTCGATCAGCTGAAGCACATCCGCAAGCTCCGGGACCTTTTCGTGCTCTGCCATAAAAAGCAGCTGAAACAGCTTTGGCTCATCGATGGCAAACTGAATGTACTGCATACCGACGCCCTTAAAGGCGGGAGAGAGGGCGAGGCCGCGGTCCACATAGCCCTTATAAACCTCCCTGGCTGCACAAAGAACCGCCTCCTGCACCTCCTCCATTGAGGCAAACACGGTAAAAACCGGGCAGGCGGAGCTGCCGAGCCTAAGCCCCAGCGCCCGGGCGGTCAGGGCTTTTGGCCCGCGCTCGCGCACAAGCTGCAGTGCGGCCGCAGTGATTTCTTCTTTTTTAAATTTTGCTTTGGGCGGCATAAATCCTCCTTTTTTCAGAACGATCGTTCTATAACATATGTTCTAAAAACGGATTATACACTTTTTTCAAAAAATGTCAATACTTGTGAGACAATTTGCCCTGCTGCTCCGTCTTATATATAGAGAATATGAAAGGACAGACGGACCGGTAAGCGCCGGGCCAGAAGGAGGGGGAGAGAATGGCGGAAGAGAAAAAAATCGTTTGGAGCTTAATCTGTCTGACGGTGATTACGGTGGTGTGCTGCATGATTGACAGCGGATTTCTGATGCTCTGATCTGCTTGTGTTTCCGGCGAAGTTCCTTTATACTGATAGAAAAGCCAGCGGAAAGGAGCAGTATCATGCCAGAGATCACGATGAATAGCACATTAAAAGAAGTTTACGCCCGTCCGGTGGGGCACGACGTCATAAAAAAGATCCTGCTGACAGCAGCCGTCCCGGAGTGGATTCTGACGAAGGCTGCGGGCGGGATCTCACTTAAGACCGCCGCAAAGCTGGCGGGGAAGGTGCTGGATGAGGCGTTTTGGGAGACCTTTCTCGCGCTGGTGAATCTGGAGCGGGATGATCCGCGAAAGCTGCCGGATATGGAGAAAGCTGCGCGGCAGACGGCAGGCGCGAGGAATGGAGCCGGTGCGGCGGGAAAACGGCAGTGGTGGAAGGAGGCCGTCTTTTATCAGATCTACCCGCGGAGCTTTGCGGATGCGGACGGGGACGGCGTCGGGGATCTCAGGGGCATCATCGGAAAACTGGATGATTTAAAGCGGTTCGGGGTGGACGCGCTCTGGCTCTCGCCGGTGTATGATTCGCCAAATGACGATAACGGCTACGATATCCGGGATTATCAGAAGATCCTGGCGGAATTCGGGACGATGGAGGATTTTGACGCGCTGCTTGAGGGGGCGCATGCGCGGGGGATGCGGCTGATCATGGATCTGGTGGTGAATCACACCTCGGACGAGCACCGCTGGTTTACGGAGGCAGTGCGGGATCCAAAAGGCCCGTACCACGACTATTATCTGTTTCGGAAAAGCGGGGACGGCAGTCCGCCGAACAACTGGACCTCTTTTTTCGGGCAGGGAAAAAGCGGGGACGCCTGGAAGTATATCGAAGAAAACGACGAGTGGGCGCTCCATTTGTTTTCGCCGAAGCAGATGGACTTAAACTGGGAAAATCCGTCCCTGCGCGCGGATGTGGCGGAGATGGTGCGCTGGTGGTTAAATAAGGGTGTGGACGGCTTCCGGATGGACGTGATCAATTATATCTCAAAGCGTGAGGGGCTGCCGGACGGAAATGAGAGCGTGGGAGAGCTGATCGGCTACACGGGAATCGAGCACTATTTTTACGGGCCGCGCCTGCACGAATATCTAAGGGAGCTGCGGGCGGCGTCCTTTGACCGCTACGGCGCGTGCACCGTGGGGGAGACGCCGGGGATCGGCATGGAGATGGCGAAGCTGCTCACCCATGAGAGCCGCGGGGAGCTGGATATGATCTTTTCCTTTGATCACTTAGAGACGCCCGGACATGCGCGGTTTGACGAGTACCGTTACGACCTGAATTACCTGAAACAGTACTACATCGAGTGGATGACGCGGTATGCCGGCAAATGCCAGATGACGCTGTTTTACGAAAATCATGACAATCCGCGGATGATCTCAAAGGTGAACCCGGATCCGAAGTTCCGGTATGCCGTCGGGACGCTGCTTGCGATGATACAGATGACCTTAAAGGGGACGCCGTTTCTCTATCAGGGACAGGAGTACGGCGCGGTGAATGTGCCGTTTTCGGACATGTCGCAGATTACGGATGTCGAGAGCATCAATCTGTATGAGCAGTTCTGTGAGACGATGTCAGAGGAGGAGGCGTTCCGGAAAATCCTCTCGGGCACCAGGGATCACGCCCGGGCCATGATGGACTGGAAGGAGGCCGCGGCGCAGCGGCGCGACCGGGACTGTGTCTATTATTTTTACAAAAAACTGATCGCCCTGCGCAAAGCCCACGAGGCCCTGGTGTATGGGGATGTGAGGTTCGTGCACACGGGCAGGAAAAATCTCTTCGCCTGGTACCGCAGGCTGGAGGGGGACCTTTGGTATGTGGAGTGCAATCTGTGTGAAAAACCGATCCTGCGGCCGGGAAGGCCCACCGTGGCAGGAGCGGGGATTGCACACCCGGGGAATCATCCGGCAGGCGGATTTCACGGGGTTCTTACAAATGTAAAGCAACCGGAGCGCAGATGGATGCAGCCCTATGAGGCATGTCTGTACCGCCTGACGGGGGGAGAGCCATGCTGACGTGGAACATGCTGCTGAATAATTATCTGGATCTGCTGATGGGCTATGCCTCGCTGGTGACCTATCTGTTTGCCGTGAGGAATGAGCATGCGGTGCGAAGGAAGCTCAAATATCTGCCGCTGATTCTGCCAGGGACGGTTCTGGTGATGGCGGCTACTGTTGTGTATTATTTTTGGTTTTCTCTTCCTGGCTTGTATATTGTGCTGTCCGCCGCCAATGTGATTGTGTGTGTCAGATGGGCGATGCGGGTGTGGCGGCTTTCTTTCTGGCAGGCGGTCTCCTCGACGTGCATGGCCGGGATCCTGCAGGTGGCGACTGTGACGTTTATGCGGATTTTCGAGCTGCTGCTGCCCGGTGTGCCGGAGAATGCTGCTGCCGTGTATGGAATGTACGGGATTGCGGTTTTATGCTCGGCGGCGGGGGCTTTCCTGCTGTATAAGCTGCGGTTCGGGGAGGCATTTCTGCTGCTGACTGAGGATGAAAAGGGGCAGGTGAAGACGGCGCTGATTCTGATCGCGCTGGTTGTGACGATGGAGGTGTTTTTCCGGCTGCAGCGGGGGATCCTGCCGCAGTACCAGATGGCATATTTCGGGCTGCTGATCGTACTGGTGGCGCTGATTGTCGTGTTTGTGATCAGCCTGGCCAGGCGGTTTGACGCCGGGAGACAGTTGAAGATCTGGCAGGATGTAATCGCGCGGCAGCGGGTCTATGAACAGGATCTGGAGGAGATCCGAAGGGAGGTCCGCTCCTTCCGCCATGACTATAAGAACCTTCTGGCGGGCCTCTCCGAGCAGGCGAATGAGGGGGAGATGGAAGGGGTCCGCGCCACGTTAGCGGAGCTTGACGCGGGCTTTGACCGCCGCCTGGGCGAGAAGATCACCCGGTCCACCCAGATCGGAAACTTACAGATCCTCCCGGTGCGGAGCCTTCTTTTGGGCAGGATCGCAGCCATGAGGGAAAAGGGGATCGCCTGCCGGTTTGAGGCCCTCTATCCGGTGGAATCGGTCAGTATGGATATCTGGGATTATATCCGCTGCCTGGGCGTGCTTCTGGACAATGCCGCGGAGGCGGCGGTTAAGACAGCGGATCCGCGGGTGGAGATTGTGCTGCTCGCAGAGGAAGAACGGCTGTACTTACGCGTGTCGAACAGCTGGGATGAAGCGGCGGATCCCGCGCGTTTTTTTGAGGAGGGCTTCTCGACGAAGGGCGCGGGCAGAGGGCTCGGCCTGTCCGGCTATCAGCGCATCCTGACGGACTATCCGAACGCCACGGCCTCCACGGAATGGGGGGACGGCATGTTCGTGCAGGAGCTGACCGTATCGGGAGGAGGAAAACAGAGATGAGAATACTGGCACTGATGGAATATGAATCATTTCCGGTTGTGAATGGAGATCTGTGCGTGTTACAATGATTTCAACACGATGGAGGAATATTATGGAAACATTGGAAACCGCGCTGATAAATATACATTGCAAATGTCAGATCATGATTTTAGATAAAAATATATAAATCGCGATTTTGGGAGGGCGTTATGTTTAATGAAATATGTATATATGAGGCAAAATTAACCAGGCTCGATGAAATTGAAGAGTTAATGAAAGAAGTAGCTGAATTTTATTTGGAGCAGGATGGTGTTATTGATGTACATTACATAAAACGAACTCATAGGCAAAAAGATTTTAATGCGGTTAAAGAAGGAGAGTTACCTATCCGTCTTACAAGAAATGCAGGCAAGGTAACATATGTTTTATATTGGGTACTGGAAAACGAAGAAGCTCATGCAAGAATATCTAAACTTGGTGTGGAGAAATTTTATAAACGCTGGAATCGATGCTTAACCACAATGCCTAAAATAATTCTTGGTGAAAATGTCATCTAACCTGTAACTTCCGGTTTATAGAACCGTTTGATTGTTGACGATTATGTGATTTATGTAGAAATATACTTTATACTTCAATATTTATACATCAGGAACACTTTCCCGAAAGGGGAGCATAAAAAAAGAAGCGAGTAACCCACTCAGGACTAACGGGTAGCCAGTGGTACAAAACCGCTTCTCTTTGCTTAAAAAAATATCACCGGGCAGAAGATTTGTCAATCCTTTTTTCGGCTTTGTCCGAACGCCACGGCCTCCACGGAATGGGGGGACGGCATGTTCGTGCAGGAGCTGACCGTATCGGGAGGAGGAAAACAGAGATGAGAATACTGGCACTGATGGAAAATACCTGCGGGCGGCAGGACTGTAAAATCGAGCACGGGCTTTCGCTCTATATCGAGACCGCCGGACATAAGCTGCTGGCGGATACGGGGGCCTCGCCCGCTTTTATGGAAAATGCGAAAACCCTCGGCGTGGATCTGGACGCGGTTGACACGGTGATCATCAGCCATGGCCATTATGACCATGCGGGCGGCCTGATGGAATTTTGCAGAGCCCATCCGCGCGCAAAGGTGTGGATGCAGCGGCTGGCGGGGGAGGATTATTATCACGGGGAGCGCTACATCGGGATCGACAAACATCTGATGAAACTGCCGCAGGTATGGCTTCTGGACGGGGATATCACAATCGATGAGGAGCTGTCTCTTTTTACCGGCATCACGGGCAGACGCTGTTTCCCGGAGGGCAACCGTGCGCTGATGCACCGGAGGGCCGCAGCGCATATGCCTTGCAGCGTCTGCACCGACGAGCCGGATTCTTTCGCTGACGAGCCGGATTCCTGCGTCGACGAGCCGGATTCCTTTGCGCACGAGCAGTGCCTCGTGATCCGGGAGGGGGAGCGGCGCGTGCTGATCTCCGGGTGCGCGCACAACGGCATTTTAAATATCCTCGACCGGTACCGGGAGCAGTATCACGGGGAGCCTGACGTCGTGATCAGCGGATTTCACATGATGAAAAAAACGGAATACACCGAAGCGGAGCGGCAGGTGATCTCAGATACTGCGCGCGAGCTCGCCGGATACCGGTCCGTCTTCTACACCGGGCACTGCACCGGGGAGGCGGCGATCGCGCTGATGCGGCCCGTCATGGGGGAGAAGCTTAAGGTGCTGCATTGCGGGATGGAGATGTTTTTATAGAAAATAAAAACGGGAAAGGGGGAGCAGGTAATGGGGATTTATATCAATCCGGGATATAAACGTTTTCAGGAGGCAGTTTCATCAGAAATCTATATAGACAAAACCGAGCTGATTGCATATACCAATCAATGTGTGAATACAGAACAGAAATATATTTGTGTGAGCAGACCACGTCGTTTTGGAAAATCAATTGCTGCAAATATGCTTGCTGCATATTATGGCTGTAAAGTCAGTTCGGATGAATTATTTTATGATTATAAAATCGCTGCAAAAGATTCTTATCATCAGCATCTGAATCAATATAATGTCATATTTCTGAATATGCAGGAATTTCTGAGTAATTCGGCAAATATGACAGAGATGACAGATCTGATTAAACGAAGTATTTTATGGGAGCTTTTGGAGGAGTGGCCCGATTTCAGATATTTTGACCAGCATAATCTTGTGCGCACACTGAATGACGTGTTTCATAACACACAGGTGCCGTTTATTTTTATTATCGATGAATGGGACTGTATTTTCAGAGAGAAAAAGAATCATTTTGAGGAACAGAAAGAATATTTGGATTTTTTGCGATTGCTTCTGAAAGATCAGGCATATGTCGGACTTGCCTATATGACGGGAATTCTGCCGGTCAAAAAGTACGGAACACATTCTGCCTTGAATATGTTTGACGAATATTCCATGACAAATCCGGGACCGCTCGCGGAATTTTCTGGTTTTACAGAAACGGAAGTCAGAAATCTGTGTGAGGTTTATCATATGGATTTTGATGAGGCTGAACGCTGGTATGACGGATATTGCTTTGATGGTACGGAGCATATCTACAGCCCGAGATCAGTGGTGCGTGCGATGATGAACCATCGATACGACAGCTACTGGAATCAGACGGAAAGCTTTGAGGCGCTTCGAACCTACATCGTGATGAATTTTGATGGATTAAAAGACGCGGTGACAAGATTGCTTGCAGGGGAACGCGTAGGTATTGACACGGAGTCATTCAGCAATGATATGAATACGTTCCATGTAGCGGATGATGTGCTGACACTGCTGATTCATCTGGGATATCTGGCATATGATTTTATCAGAAAAGAAGTATATATTCCAAATTCCGAAGTGGCAGGTGCCTTTACTGCGGCAGTTCGTGCATCAGGCTGGAATAAAGTGGCCAAAGCAATTGAAAATTCGGACAGACTGCTTCAGGCAGTGTGGAGTCAGGATGAGACGTCTGTGGCAGCTGGAATAGAGGAGGTCATTTAGAGACATCGATACTGGCCTACAATGATGAGAATGCACTTTCCTGCACGATTGCACTGGCATTATACAGTGCAAAAGAATACTACCTGACAGTACGGGAATTTCCAACAGGAAAAGGATTTGCTGATCTTGTTTATCTTCCGAGAGGAAAATATTATGACAAACCGGCTCTTGTGGTAGAGTTGAAGTGGAACAAACCGGCACAATGTGCGATAACACAAATAAAGGAAAAACAATATCCGAAATCACTTGCTGACTATGAAGGAAGGATCCTGCTGGTCGGTATCAGCTACGATCCGGAATCAAAACTTCACGAGTGTATCATAGAGCCGGCGTGACCGGCTCTTCCTTTTTTCTTTTTTTCGTGAACCTTTTTTTCGCTCATGACCATATACAGGTGAAGGGCAATCAAACCCGGACAGACGTCTGAACTGGAGGAACAGGAAATGAGCCATAAAGAGCTGGAAGAATGCATAACGACCTGCGGGACGGATCTTTTTTCCTTCTGCTGCCAGCTTACCAGAAACCGGCAGGAGGCGGAGGATCTCTACCAGGACACCTTCTTAAAGGCGATAGAGCTTGCGGAGAGACTGGATCCGGACAGGAACGTAAAGAGCGCGCTGCTCTCGATCGCGGTAAACCTCTGGAGGAACCGGCGCAGAAAAATGGCGATCCGTTTAAGGATTACCGGGCCGCAGATCTCCGTCGAGGATATGGAGACACAGATCCCGGAGCGGGGCGCCGCCGTGGAGGACGCCTGCATTGACAGGGAGGAGCGGCGTATCGTGCGGGAGGCTGTCGCGGCACTGCCGGAGCGCTACCGGCTGCCGGTGCTGCTGCGCTACATGGAGGAACTGAAAGTATCCGAGATCTCACAGGTCTTAGGCGTGCCGGAGGGCACGGTAAAAAGCAGGCTTTACAAAGCGAAACGGCTGCTGGAAAAAGAATTGGAGGTTGTTTTAAATGAAGCATGGGATGGATGAACTTTTAAAACGTGCCCTTACTCCGGATGACCGGCCGGATCCATGGCTGAACCAGAACATTTTGCACAGGGCAGAGGAGATGACATTCATGAAAAAGAAAAAAAGAAAAAACATGGTAGCGGCAGCGTCCGTAATTACATTCGGGCTGCTTCTGGGCTCCACCTCCGCGTATGCGGCATGGCGGCTTATGACCCCGTCACAGGTGGCGGAGCACGGCGGAGACGAGCGGCTTGCGGAAGCATTTTCGGGGGAGGATGCGATCTTTGTCAATGAGACGCAGGAGTATCAGGGGTACCGCATCACGTTTCTCGGGGCGGTTGCGGGGAAGGATCTGAGTGATTTCCTGGCGACGGACGACCAGGGCCAGGTATTAAACGACCGTTTTTACAGCGTCGTATCGATCGAGCACACCGACGGCACGCCGATGGCGGATACCACGGATCCGGCCTACGGGGAGGAACCGTTTCTGGTCTCACCCTATATCCGCGGACTGGACCCGGCATGGAACAATATTTTCACGATGGGCGGAGGATATTCTGCGTTTGTAGAAAATGGTGTCGAGTACCGGCTGGTGGAGATGGACAATGTGGAAATCTTTGCGGACCGCGGGATGTATCTCGGCGTAAATTCCGGCAGCTTTTATGACAATACGGCGTACCGGTATGACGAGAGCACCGGGGAGATCACACGGAATGAAGCTTACGGCGGCGTGAATGCGCTCTTTGCCCTGCCGCTTGACCCGGCAAAAGGGGATCCGGCGGCGGCGCAGGCCTACCTCGATGAAATGAAACGTGAGATGGAGGAGCCGGACGAGATTACATTTGAAGGGATCGACGCGAAAATCGACGCGTGGACGAACGCCCTTGACCTCGCGGAGCTTGAGACGTACTGCGAGCGGATCGAGGGGACGACGATGATCTGTACGCCGGACGCGGAGGGCGTGGCGGAGTATTCGTATGATCTCGGGAATGAGGGCAGCGGCAGCGGAGGCTTCTTTGTAAACGAATGCTTCCCCGCGGGAACCGCACCGGGAACCAGGTGTATCAACGGATTTAGCTGGGGCGAGAACGGAATGGCTGATCTTAAGATCGAGATCGTTGAGTTAAACGAAGACGGCACGGTGACCTTTGCGGTGTACCGGCCGACAGAGGAGACGATCAGAGCGGTGGAACAGCAGTAAAACATGCGCTGATCCTGTCCGGTGGAGCAGCAGTAAAATGAGCGCCTGCCTTGCGCGATGCGGCAGCCTGTAGTATGATAGATGCCAGGGAAGGAAGATCATGGGATGAAAAAAGGAGAACATGCCGGATGGAAGGAACAGAAATACTGGACATTGTCATCGTTGTTCTGCTTCTTGTGGTGATCATACTGCAGGTGGCTGGGCGGCGCAGGAAGTCTGACACGGATACCGTCGTATCGCTCTTAAAACGCACCGCGGGGGAACAGCGCGAGACCGTGCGAAAACAGATCGCGGACGGCGCGACCGAACAGTTTGAGCGTTTCGGCCTGATCCAGAAGAGCATTCAGGAGACGCTTCAGACAAACCGCAGGGAGGAAAACCGGCAGCTGGACGCTTTTGCAGGGCGTCTCGACGCCCGGCTTTCCTCCATGATGCGGGCAGACGCCGACAATATCGAAAAGATCAGCGCCACGCTCGAGCGCAGAATGAAGGAATTGCAGGAGAGCAACGAGAAGCGGCTCGAGCAGATGCAGGGCGTGGTGGATGAGAAGCTGCAGAAGACATTAGAAACCCGCCTGGCACGCTCCTTTGAGCTGGTCAGCAGACAGCTTGAGAGCGTGGGGCAGGGACTGGGCGAGATGAAAGCGCTCGCCGCGGACGCGAGATCGCTGAAAAATGCACTTACAAACGTAAAAGAACGCGGCACTTACGGGGAGATTCGTCTGGAAAAGCTGCTCTCCGATATCCTCACGCCGGGCCAGTATGAAAAAAATGCGGAGATCACGCCCCAGAGACGCGTGGAATTTGCCATAAAGCTTCCGGGCAGCGGGGATGAGCCGCTGCTTTTGCCGGTTGACAGCAAATTTCCGATCGAGGACTATAACCGTCTTCTGGACGCGGAGGATAGGTCTGCGATGGAAGAGGCGAAACGCTCGCTTGCCATAAAAATCCGCGCGTTCGCAAAAGACATCCACGACAAATATATCGCGCCGCCGAAGACCACGGATTTTGCGCTGATGTTTCTCCCCACCGAGGGCTTATACGCGCAGGTCGTTCAGAACGCGGCATTGTTTGAGGAGCTTCGTGATAAATACAGGGTTACTGCCGTCGGTGCGACCACGCTTTCGGCGTTCCTTTCATCCCTGCAGATGGGATTTCAGACGCTTGCCATCGAGCAGCGGTCGCAGGAGGTGTGGGATACCCTGCGCGCCGTGAAGGCGGAATTTATCAAATTCGGGAACCTTTTGGATAAGGCGCACAAACAGATACAGACCGCCGACAACACGCTCTCGGAACTCGTCGGAAGGCGCACAAGGGCCATCAACCGCACGCTGCGCGGTGTGGAGGAGCTGCCGGAATCAGGAGGAGCTCTTCTGTCCGATTTCGAGGATGCGGACGATCCCTAACGGTAGAGAATCAGCGCGATAAACTCGAGCGGCACGTCGCCGGTATTCGCAAGGCCGTGTCCCTCTCCGGCTCCGGTAAAGGTGACGTCGCCGGCAGAGACCGGGACGACGGTGCCGTTGTCGTTAAATTCCCCGCTGCCGCTGTAAATATAATACGTCTCGGACTCGTTTGTGTGGGTGTGATAGCCGATGGCACAGCCGGGGGCAAGCGTGCTGTGCGCAAAGACGCGGCCCTTTCCGTACATTTCTTCCGCGCCGTTTAACAGGTGACGGACCGTGATGTCGCCGGTTCCGTCAAACGGCGCCGGTTTGTGCTCGACCTGCTTCTGGTCATTTTTACGTATCATAAGAATACCTCCTTTTCATAACTTTTATCATAAGATGTCCGGCATTCCCTGTCAAGACAATTTTGCAATCGATTCCAAAAAGTGCTTCCCACAAAGCCGGAAACCGGGTTGACAAGCAGGGAAAAACAGGGAATAATTGAAGTAGGGGGAAAATGATATGACGATATATGACATTGCAAAGGAGGCCGGTGTGTCGGCCAGCACGGTATCCAGGGTGGTAAACGACAAGCCGGGGGTTCATCCCTTAACAAAAGAAAAAATAGAAGGACTATTGAAAAAATATAATTATTCTCCCGACGAGACGGCGAGGGGGCTGATCAAGCAGAAGAACCGGCTGATCGGGATTCTGGTGGCGGATATCAGAAATGTCCACTACACGGACGGCGCATACGCGGTAGAAAAAGAATTTGCCAGGCGGGGATACTGCTGCATTATTTTCAACACAGGGTCCGAGTCGGAGGAGAAGACGGAGTATATTCAGATTTTAAGCCAGCGCAGGGTGGAGGGCGTCGTGATGATCGGCTCCACGTTTCAGACGAAGGAGGTGGAGGAGGCGATCGTGCGGTTTATGCCGAAGATCCCGGTGATCATGGTAAACGGCTACCTGAAGCTGCCGAATGTCCGCGGCGTCCTGGCGGACGAGCGCTCCGGCGTGTCCGCGCTCGTAAGGCTTCTGGCGGAAAAAGGGCACCGGCACCTGGCCTTTGTGAACAACTGCTATACGCCCAGCAACCGCCTGAAAATTCAGGGGTTTGAGGAGGAGCTGGCGCACCAGGGGATCGAAGGGCCGGCGCTGGTGTACGACGCCCAGACGACATTTGAGAGCGCTTACGAGGTGACGAAGCGGCTGATGCAGGAGCACCCGGAGACGGACGGCATCGTCTACAGCGTGGATCTTCTGGCCTCGGGCGGCGGGCGGGCGCTTGCCGATATGGGGTATCTGGTGCCGGACCAGGTGGCGTACACCGGGATCGACAATTCGATCTACGCGGAATTCAGCACGCCCAAGATCACCTCGCTTGACAATAAGCTGCCGGAATTAAGCCTCATGGCGTCGCGCTTTCTGGTGGATCTTCTGGAGGAACGCAGCGTGACGGAGAAGATGATGGTGTTCTCGTCGATTGCGGAGCGGGAGACGACATAGAGCTCACGGGGCTGTGAGACCGATAACAGAAGAAATGGCTTACGGGCAGATGTTCTGACAGGCCGGTCCGGTCAGAATATCTGCTTTTCCACGAAAACAGGCACATCTGCGGCCTGTTTTTTTAGTCAGGAAAATCAGGATTCTTTCAGTATCAATCGCAAAAATCAGGATAATTTAACAATTGCCGGGTGCAAAAACGGGACTTATATGAACAAAATTCATAATAAGGCTTGACATGCAGGATTTTTCATGCTACTGTTTTATTGCAATCGATTACAAAAACGCAATCGATATCAAAAAACCTGACAGGCGCAACAAAGCGAATGCGAATATCGTTCGCAATGCAGAAATGAGGAAAACGATGAAAATAGCAATACTTGGAGCCGGCGCGATGGGGTCACTGTTCGGCGGTTATCTGTCCCGGCACAACGATGTCTGGCTGGTGGAGACGGATCAGGAGAAGGTGGATAAAATCAATCAGGAGGGCATCCGGATCCGGGAGGAAGGGGGAGACGAGACCTTTTATCCCAAAGCGGTCCGCGATACGGCGGGGCTTTGCGTGATGGATCTGGTGATCATTTTTGTGAAGGCGATGTTTTCAAAAAGCGCGCTGGAGGCGAACCGGCATCTGATCGGAGCGGACACCTATGTGATGACGCTGCAGAACGGGGCCGGTCATGAGCACACCATTCTCGACTACGTGGACAGGGATCATGTGATTATCGGCACGACAAAGCATAACAGCTCCTTACTCGAACCGGGGTATATCCATCACGGGGGCGGGGGAGAGAGCAGCATCGGCCTGCTGGACAAAGGGAGTGAAGCGATCCGCCCGATTGCGGAGAATTTTACAGCATGCGGATTTGAGACGGACGTCTCGGACAATGTGAGAGAATCCATCTGGAAGAAGCTGTTTATCAATGTCTCCGCCAGCGTCATGACGGGGATCCTGCAGACGAACCTCGACTTTTTAAGGGACAGCGGCCACGCCTGGAAGCTGGTGGAGCAGCTGATCCGGGAGGCCGTGGCGGTGGCGAACGCCGACGGACTCGCATTTGCCGGGGAGGATGTGGTGCGGGATGTGCATACACTTGTAGAAAACGCCCGGGACGGCTACACCTCCATCTATGCGGATCTGCGAAACGGGGTTCACACGGAGGTGGACACGATCAACGGTTCCGTGGTGCGGGCCGCAAAGCGGCTTGGGATTCCGGTGCCTGCCCATGAATTTGTGGTTCTGCTGGTGCACGCGCTCGAGGACCGGGCGGATGCGGGCCATACGCCCGTGTGAGGAAAGAGGACACAGCAATATGATAAGGAAAAAAGGAGGTAAGGATCGATGAGTATTCCTACATTACAGTCGGTGCTGGCGGAGGGACAGCTGATTGCACCGGACACCTTTGACGGAATCTCCACCCGCGCGGCGGAGCACATGGGCTGTAAAGGGGCGCTGCTCTCCGCGGCGGCGCTGACCCACACGGTACACGGGACGCCGGACGAGGGCACCCTTGGGGTTTCCGACATGGTCTGGTCCCTGACCCGGTTTGTGGAGGACAACTGCGGTATTCCGCTGATCGTGGAGGTCAGGAGCGGGTACAGCGATAATCTGCGCATCATGCCCTACGACCTGGAGCGGATCGTAAAGGCGGGGGCGGCGGCCATGCTCTTAGACGACCGCGCCTTCGGGTGCGGGAGCGATTCGCCGGAGCTTACCCTGGTGAGCCCGGAGGTCTTCGCGAAAAAGGTCGCCATTGCCGTGGAGGCGGCGTCGAATACGGACTGTATGGTGCTGGCCCGCAGCTATGCGACGGAGAAGGAGGACGCCATCGCAAGATGTAAGGCCGCCAGAGAGGCGGGAGCGCAGCTTGTGGGCGCGGTGTGCATGCACACGGAAGCGGACGCAGAGCGGTTTGCGGCGGAAGTCCCCGGGGCGAAGCTGTGGAGCGACCTGACGGTTCTGGACGGAAAGCCCGAGGTGACGGCGGAGAAGCTTGAGGAGCTGGGCTACGGTCTGGTCTTTATCACCTTTATGGAGAAGGCCTCCTGGTTCGGGGATATGGATTACGGCGTGAAAAACTGGGCAAATAAGAATACGGTGTACGCCGATCTGCACGATTTTGACGGATATCTGCGGGATGAGAACGGAAACCTCAGGGATTATCACTATATCTTCAGCTACTGGAAAAAATGGATGCCGCTGGAAAAGAGATTTGAGGACCTAAGCGGGCTGGGCGACGAGGCGTTTCAGGAGGGCAGGAAATGAGGAAAAAGATAACCGGAATGGAGCTTTTTAATCAGGGAGAGCAGGTATTTGCCCCCTGTGTCTACGACTGTATGACAGCGGTTGCAGCAGAGAAAAGCGGCTTCCCCTGCATGATGTTAAGCGGCGGGGCGATCGCCTACAGCATGGACGGCCAGCCGGATATGGCGCTGGCCACAGTGGACGAGGTTATTACGATTGTAGAAGCCATTACAAACTGTACGAATATCCCGCTGCTGGTGGATTTTGACGACGGCTACGGGGAGAGCCCGGCGGTGGTTTACCGGAATGTGAAGCGCCTGATCCGGGCGGGCGCGGCGGGTTTTACCCTGGATGACAGTACCGGGTTCCGCGGGTTTGAGCGGCATGAGTATTATAATGCCAATCCGGATGAGGTCAACCCGGCGCTGGTGAACCCCTCTTATAAGACGATCCCCAGGGAGCGCTGGCTGGCAAAGATCAAAGCCGCGGTGGCTGCCTGCGAGGGAACCGGCTGCGTCTGCATCGCCCGCACGGAGGCAGGTCCTTCCTACGGGATGGATGAGGCGATCACGCGCTGTGTGCTGTCAAAGAAGCTCGGGGCGCCCATGACGACGGTCTGCGGCGGGATGAACGACCTGGCCATGGGGACGCGGGTGGCCGAAAAGGATCTGGGCTGGAAGATGTGGCCGGACGTCATGGTGGTAAACGGCAGACCCACCGTGGAGCTGCCGGATATCTGGAATCTGGGCTTTAACCTGGTCACCATGCACGTGTTTGAGAAGGCGGCGCTTTACGGCATGATCAAATACGGCCTGAAGGATTTAAAGGAGAAAAACGTAGTTTTCAGCACTGCCCACGCCATGGGAGGCCGCACGGAGGAAGAGCAGAAGGAGCTTTTATCCATGCGCAGGAGGTAAGGGAAGGATGTGCAGGAGCACATGAAACATATGTTCCAAATATTCAAAAAAAGGAGGAAAAGGAAATGAAAAAAGGAGTTGCAATGCTGCTGATCGCGGCGATGAGCGTTTCCCTGGCCGCGTGCGGAGACAAAGGCAGCGCGGGAAGTGCAGGCGCCGGCGACGCGGGAAATGCGGGGGCAGAGGATGCCGGGAGCGCCGGAAGCGGCGACGAGGATGCCGGGACGACCCCGGAGGCGGGTGACACGGAGGCAGCGCCCTCAGGCGGTTCCGCAGAGCCGGTGGCCGGAGGGACGGTGAATATCCCGATCACGGACGATCCCACCACGCTTCAGGGCTGGATGATGCGAAATTCAAATGAGGGCGTTATCTCCCCGGCGATTTATGAGACGCTGCTTAAGTATGACGAGACCGGAAAGCCGCAGCCGTATCTGCTGGAGTCCTTTACGGGCGATCCGGAAGCGCTGACCTACACGCTGGTGGTGAAGGACGGCATCACCTTCCAGGACGGGACGCCTCTGGATGCGGAGGCGGTAAAGTGGAACCTGGATTACTACAAGGAGAACGGCGTCCTCACCGGTTCCTATTTCAACTATGTGGACAGCGTCGAGGTGACAGACGAGAAGACGGTTGTCGTACATATGTCCAGCTGGGACGCGCTCTTTGACTACGGTCTGGCGAGAACCTGCTTTGTCTGCAGTCCCACCGCGGTAGAGTCCCTGGGACCGGACGGATTCAATGAGGCTCCGGTGGGAACCGGCGCGTTTAAGGTGACAAAGTGGAGCCATGGCGAGGGAATCTATACCGAGAGATACGATGATTACTGGCAGGGTAAGCCGTACCTTGACAATGTAAACTTCGTGATCTATTCCTCCACGGCAACCCAGCAGGCCGCGCTGGAGGTGGGCGATCTGGACGTCATGAATCTCTCCGGAGACGCCGTGACGGCGGATGCGCTGAAAGCAAAGGGCTATAACCTGACCAACGCGGCGATCCCGTCTACCGGTTATACCTTATGCTTCAACAGTCTGGCGGACGGTCCTCTGACCGACGTGCGCGTCCGTCAGGCCATCGCATACGCGGTGGACGCGGAAGAGATCTGCAATTCCCTGTTAGGCGACGGCGCTTACGGTGAGGCTTCCACCCAGTGGGCAGTCACGACGTCGGCGGAGTACAACAGCGAGGTCACCGGCTACGGCTACGACGTGGAGAAGGCAAAGGCCCTTCTTGCGGAAGCGGGCTATGGAGACGGCTTTGAGCTGACGATCAATTTCCAGGTCGGCGATTTTGCGAAGAGCGTCTGCCAGATCATTCAGGCGGAGCTGCAGCAGATCGGCATCACGGTGACCTTAAATCAGATCGAGGTTGCCAACTATGCGGATTATCTCGGAGAGTGGGACGGCATCCTGTTCCATCCGATGGGATTAGGAAACGGGCAGTTCTCGCAGGTCGCGGCGAACATGATCCCGGGCGCGCGGTTCGGCGGCGCTACCTTCCTGCACGACGAGGAGTCGGTGGGCCTGATCAATGAGGCGATCGTGTCGGATCAGGAGACGTTAAGCCAGAATTTAAAGGGCGCGGTGAAGATCCTCTTCCAGGACAATGTCGAGCTCTATACCGTGGCGATCACCTATTCCACCGCAGTGACGAGTCCGAAGCTGCACGGTGATTACGGCTCCATCCAGGGGAACGGCGCCACCTGGCATGAGCTTTGGAAGGAAGCGGAATAAGAATTGAGAAAGCCGGGGCATGCGCTGTCAGACGAAGGCATGGCGCATGCCCTTTGTTTCGCCCATTCTGCGAAGCATGGCTGAACGTTAGAGAGAGGTGGTGATTTTATGGGACGGTATCTTTTAAAGAGGCTGGGGATCTCCGTTCTGGTGGTATTCCTGGTTTCCGTCATATCCTTCACACTGGTTCATATGCTTCCCGGCGATCCGGCGGTCCTCGCCCTGGGATCGGAGGCGTCGGAGCAGGACGTCGAGGCGTTCCGGAAGGAGTACCATCTGGACCGCCCCGTAGCGGAACAATATGTGATCTGGATCAGAGAGATCCTCCACGGGGATCTGGGAGATTCCATTACCTACAGCAGACCGGTGACGGCGTGTCTGGCGGAGCGTCTTCCGCGGACGATTTCCATCGGCCTTCCGGCCCTGATTCTTTCAAGTATGTTCGGAATTTTCTGCGGGATCGTCAGCGCGGTGAAGCGCGGAAAGTTTGTGGACAATCTGATTACGTTTGTCAGCACGATCGGGCTTGGCGCGCCGCAGTTCTGGCTGGGGATCCTGGGAGTCTATATTTTCGGCATGAAGCTAAAGCTGTTGCCCCTTTCCGGCTATGTGGCTCCCTCTGAAAACTTCGGACAGTATGTCTATTACGGCGTCATGCCGATCCTGATCTTATCCTTCGGGCTTCTCGCATCCGTCTCCCGTCAGACCAGGTCGAATATGCTGGAGGTGATCAACCAGGATTATATCCGCACGGCCCGGGCAAACGGGCTGGTGGAGAAGAGCGTGGTGTACAAGCACGCGCTGAAAAACGCCCTGATCCCGGTGATCACGACCATCGGCCTGCAGGTGCGCGTGGTGGTCGGCGGTTCCCTGATGGTGGAGCAGGTCTTTAACATCGCCGGGATCGGAACGCTGATCGTGAGCGCGATCAACGGCAGGGACTACATGGTGGTGCAGGGCTGTGTGTTCGTGATCTCCGTGTTTATCGTACTCGTCAACTTTGTCATTGATTTACTGTACGGATTCGTGGATCCCCGTGTCCGTAAATCCTGGAGGTGAGCCGTATGTCGGATCGAAACGTAACAAAAGCAAACGGTGTGAAACGCTTCTTCCGGATCTTTTTCAGCCGTGGCTGGGTGACAAAAATCTGTTTCGGGATCATCGTTTTATTTGTGCTGATCGCGGTCTTTGCGCCCGTTCTGACGCCCTGGACCCCGTATGAGCAGAATCTTAGGAATATTCTGGCGGGCCCGGGGAAGGAGCATCTGCTGGGCTGCGACAATATCGGCCGGGATACGCTGACCCGCCTTTTGTACGGCGCGCGGATCTCGCTTGTGACAGGACTGCTCTCGAGTATCTGGGCGGCGGTCGTCGGCACCACCATCGGGCTGATCGCCGGATACGTGGGCGGCTGGGTGAATTCCGCCATCATGCGGATCACGGACGCCATGATTGCGATTCCGCCGATTATCTTTACGATGGTGCTCTCCACCATGGTGACGGGAAATCTGCTGGGCATCAGCATTGTGATCGGGGTATCGATTATTCCCAGCTATATCCGTATGGTAAACGGGCTGGTGATGAGCCTTCGGGAAAACGATTATGTGACCGCGGCGGATCTCATCGGGCAGAAGCAGCTGGTGATCATGTTCCGGCATCTGCTGCCGAACTGTCTGGCGTCCCTGATCGTCACATTTACGATGAATGTAGGCACCGCGATCATGCTGGAATCCACCTTAAGCTATCTGGGCGTCGGCATTATACCGCCCACGCCGGCATGGGGCGTTATGGTTTCCGAGGGATACAAATATCTGTTTAACCAGCCGCTGGTGGCGATCCTTCCCGGTATCTGCATTATGCTGGTGGTGATTGCGTTTAATATTGTCGGCGACGCGCTCCGCGATGCCCTTGATCCGAGACTGAGGGGGAAACTGTGATGGAAGAAAAAATTTTATTGGACGTAAAAAATCTCCGCACCTCCTTTTTTACCGACGCAGGGGAAGTAAAATCCGTAAATGACGTCAGCTTTTATGTAAAAGAAAAAGAGATCGTGGCGGTGGTGGGGGAATCCGGGAGCGGGAAATCCGTGACCCAGCTTTCCGTCCTGCAGCTCATCCAGTCCCCGCCGGGTAAAATCTTAGGCGGAGAGGTATGGTTTGAGGGAGAAAATCTGCTGACCTATTCGAAAAAACAGATGTGCGGGATCCGCGGCAACGGGATCTCCATGATCTTCCAGGAGCCCATGACCAGCTTAAATCCGGTCTATACGATCGGAAACCAGCTGACGGAGGTGCTGCGGGCCCACCACAAAAATATGACAAAGCAGGAGGCCTGGAAGCGGGGCGTGGAGGCGCTGGCAGCGGTGGGAATTCCGGATCCGGAAGCGCGGATGAAGAATTATCCCTTTGAGATGAGCGGCGGCATGCGCCAGCGCGCCATGATCGCCATCTCGGTGGCCTGCAACTCCAGGCTGATCGTGGCGGATGAGCCCACGACGGCGCTGGATGTGACGACCCAGGCCCAGGTCATGGAGCTGCTTCTCTCCCTGGTGGAAAAGAACGGGACTTCTATCATTGTAGTCACTCATAACCTGGGGCTTGTGACCCGCTATGCGGACCGCATCTACGTGATGTACGCGGGGCGCATCGTGGAGTCGGGCACCACGGAGATGCTGCTGACGAATCCCAGGCATCCTTACACCCTGGGGCTTCTGGCGTCCGTTCCGAAGCTTGACAGCGACAAGGAGGAAAAGCTGATCCCCATCGAGGGGACGCCGCCCAATCTGGCGCAGATGCCGGAGTACTGCTCCTTTTATCCGCGCTGTCCTTACGCCTGTGAGGAGTGCAGACAGAAGGAAGCGCCCGTCCTTCGCCCGGTGGGGGAGGAGGGACACTTCATGGCATGCCACCGGGATGTGAAAGGAGGAAAGACAGATGGCTGAAAAAGAGATTCTGTTGAAGGTTGAGAATCTGAAGATGCACTTTCCGGCGGGCCGGACCCTGTTCGGGAAGACAACCTCCTGGGTAAAAGCGGTGGACGGCGTGTCGTTTGAGGTGGAGAAGGGAAAAACCTTTGGTCTTGTCGGCGAATCGGGCTGCGGCAAGACGACGGCCGGAAAATGTATCCTGCGGGTCAATAAGCCGACGGAAGGCCATATCTGGTACAAGGGAAAGGATATCAGCAGGGCCTCCAGGGCGGAGATGAAGTCGATCCGGCGGGAGATCCAGCTGATTTTCCAGGATCCCTACGGTTCCCTGGATCCCAGGCAGTCCGCCGGCTCCATCATTAAGGAAGCCATCGTGACGGGAAAGGAGCGCTGCAGTGAGGCTCAGGTCGCGGACCGGGTAAAGGAGCTTCTGGAGACGGTGGAGCTTCTGCCGGAGATGGGGGACCGCTATCCCCATGAGATGAGCGGAGGTCAGCGCCAGCGGCTGGGAATCGCCCGGGCCCTGGCCTGCAACCCGGAGCTGATCGTATGCGACGAGCCGGTATCCGCGCTGGACGTGTCGATCCAGGCCCAGGTGATCAATCTGTTCCAGTCCCTGCAGGAGAAGTCCGGATTTACCTATGTCTTTATCGCCCATGATCTCGCGGTGGTAAGGCACATCGCGGACGTCATCGGCGTCATGTATCTCGGACACATCGTGGAGATCATGGAGGCGGAGGAGATCTATTCAAACCCGATCCATCCGTATACGAAGGCGCTGCTCTCGGCAGTGCCCATCACGGATTATTATACGGAAAAATCCAGGCAGCGGATTCTCTTAGAGGGAGAGGTCCCAAGCCCGATCAACGCCCCGAAGGGCTGTCCGTTCCATCCCCGCTGCATCTATGCCACGGAGCGGTGCAGGCAGGAGGTTCCGGCGTTAACTGACACCGGAGGCGGTCATTATGTGGCCTGCCATCTGTGCGGGGAATAAAGGGGCAGGCTGTGGGTGAAAGCGGCGGGAAGGATTGCTATGGGATCAGACGTTTATGCGGACGAGAATAAAATGGGCGTGATGCCGGTGGGGAAGCTGCTGTTTACCATGGCCGCTCCCCTGACAGTCTCCCTGATGGTACAGGCTCTGTACAATGTCATTGACAGTCTGTTTCTTTCCCATCTGGGAGAAAACGTGCTGGCCGCCATCTCACTGGCCGCCACGGTTCAGAATTTTATGAGTTCCATGGCGGCGGGGCTTGGCGTGGGGGCCAATGCGCTGGTGACGTCTTATCTGGGAAAACGGGACCGTGAGAAGGCTTCTGAGGCGGCGCTCTGCGGGATCTGGATCGAGTTCGTCTGCATGCTGTTCTTTTTTTTCGCGGGACTGTTCCTGGTGAAGCAGTATTTTCTGTTTCAGACGGATCATCCGGAGATTGTCGGTTACGGGACCGCATACCTGCGGATCTGCATGGCGGGGTCCCTCGGCATGTTCGGGGAGATCATCTTTGAGCGGCTGCTGCAGTCAGCGGGGAAGACAGTCTGTACCATGATCACCCAGGGAACCGGCGCCGTCGTCAATATCCTTCTGGACGCGGCGCTGATCTTCGGCGTGCCGGGGATTCTTCCCGCGATGGGAATCCGGGGGGCGGCAGCGGCCACCGTCTGCGGCCAGTGGATCGCCATGGGGCTGGCCCTCTGGCTGAACGTGAGAGAGAACCGGGAGCTTTCCTTTCGTCTGAAAGGGTTCCGGCCGTCTCATGATATGACGGCTGCCATTCTGCGCGTCGGCATCCCGTCCGCTGTGGCGGGTTCCGTGGGATCGTTTATGTTTTTCCTGCTCAACCGGCTGATCGCCTCCTTTTCCACCACGGCGCTGGCGGTGTTCGGCATCTATAACCGGCTGCAGCATTTTATCCTGACGCCCATGATCGGAATCACGAACAGTGTGGTTTCCGTCTCTGCATATAATTACGGGGCGAGAAAGAAAAAAAGGATCACGGATACCTTCCGGTGGGGGATGATCTACGGATCAGTGATGATGACTTTTGCCGCCTTCTGTTTTCTGCTGTTTCCGGAAGCCATCATGGCGCCCTTTCACCCGACGGAGGAAATGCTTGCCGTCGGAATCCCGATATTCAGGATCGTGGAATTTACATTTGTCTTCTCTCCGCTCTCGATGATAAACTGCTCCCTGTTTCAGGGGCTGGGAAACGGCGGGTACAGCCTGGTGGTGACGGTGGCACGGCAGATCCTCATCCGGGTGCCCCTGGCGTACCTGTTTGCCTTATCCGGCGATCTGTCGCTGGTCTGGTACTGCTGGCCGGTCTCGGAGGTCTGCTCGGATCTCATCAGCCTGGCGCTGCTTCGCAGGATGTATAAAAAAGTGCTTTGCGCGCAAAAAACTTGACAAGCTGTTCGATAGGTGTTATCGTTGGTTTGCAATCGATACCAAAAACGCAATCGATATCAATCAGGAGGAAGCAGAAATGAGTGTATGTAAACTGGGGAATGTAAGAATTGTTGATCTGACGAAGCAGCTGGATCCGGCGACCGAGACGAGACGCTGCCATCTGTTTCGTTTTAATACGGGCGGTCCGATCCCGGATTTCCACACGATTATGGATCTGACCAGCCACCTGGGGACGCATGTGGAGTGTCCGTATCACCACGACGACAACTGGCCTTCCGCGGCGGAGCTTCCGCTGGATACCTTTATGGGAAGAGCGGTATATCTGACGATTGACGCCGCGCCGAACAGCTATATCACGGCGGAGATCCTCGATCAGGTCTGCGCGGGAAAGGTGCGGGAGCATGACATTCTGATCCTGGATTCCCCGCATAAGCTGCCGCCCTTCACGCCGGATACCAATACGGAAAAGGATAAGAGACTGTTTGTCAACGGTGAGACAGCGCAGTGGATGGTGGATCATAAGATCAAGTGTGTGGGCTTTGGCGACGGCGTCTCCATCGAGAACCGCAACGAGGACGTGAAGCCGTTCCACGATATATGCATGGCGGAAAATATCGTGTTCCTGGAGGTGCTTAAGAATCTGGAGGAGTTAGAGCAGGAGGTATTCTTTATGTCCTATACGCCGCTCCCGATCATGGGGCTCGATTCCTGTCCGATCCGGGCGTATGCGATCGAAGGGCTTGCAGAGTTTTCATAAGGAGAAGCATTTCACAGCATTCAGAGTGCATGTTACATCATATGGCCTGATTCGTCATCCCAAAAAGCCGAAAGAAACGGAGTAACGGAAGAAAACGTGAAAAGGAGGCTATAAGGATGAAGACAAAGAAAAGCAGACGAATCGCGGCGTTTCTTGCTGTCTGCATGACAGGAGCGCTGGCAGCGGGCTGCGGCTCGGGCGCGGATAAGGCCAAAGCGCCGGCGGATGCGCGGACGGAAGAACAGAGCGGCGCGCCGTCGGCGGATGTGCGGACAGAAGAACAGGGTGGTGCGTCGTCGGCGGATGCGCGGGCAGAAGAACAGGGCGGCGCGTCGTCGGCGGAGACGAATGAGGAGGCTTCCGCGGGAAAATGGCAGGTGCTGGGGCTGGAGGAAGCCGCGGCTGTTGACGCGGATTTCCTGGGAAAGGTCTGGAAAATAGAAGAGGATTCCTTTTATATCGTAGAAAAAAAGGTGAAGATTCTCGAGGACGGTTCCCTGGTGACCGGCGCCCCGGCCACTGGTGCGGATGTACCGGATTCCGAGCTCATTCCGGTCATTTTTGACGGGAACACCTGTTTTTACGTGAGGACGATTTCAGACAACGGAGAAACCACTGAGGACATGGAGGCCGGCTTTGAGGATCTGGAACTCTATATATCAGTTGACCTGAAAGGCAGATTTGAGCATGATGTCTTTTACGCGGATGAGATCCGGATGGAAAAAGATTCCGAAGGCATGGAATATACAAAGAGCGACCCCGTTACCGGAATCGTAGAGACATATACGGATTCTATGATTGTAGTTAAAGATCCCGGCGACGGTATGACCTATTATTTTTCCACGGAACATGTCAGGGATGCGGAGGGCGATGCTCCGGTGGCTGTGGGCGATACGGTGGAGGTTACATACCGGGGCGTGCTGGGCAATGACGAAAAGAACCCCGGAGAGGCGTTAAAGATTGCGCCCGCCCCGTAAGCGCGGCGTTGCGAATAGCGCGGACAAAACTTATATTTTCCCGCAGGAATCCGGCAGAGACCAGGGGCGTACGCTCTCCCGGTCTCTGCCGGATTTTATGAGGAGGACGGCTCTTTCGCCGGGCGTTTTGCGGCATAGAGCTTCTCCCAGCCCAGCGCATTGCTGTGCGTTTTTTTGTTATAGCAGATCAGCATGGCCTCCGCGAAGCCGAGGGAACCGGCACGCCGTTCGTTTGCGGTGCGCACGAGCTCACGGATGGAGATGAGGCCGAGCTTTTCTTTGAACAGATCTTCTCTGAGCGTGTCGCCGTACACCGAAACCAGCCGGGCGATGCCGTTTAGCATATTCGCGCTTAAGGACTGCGGGACGCCCTCCCAGGTCCCGACGGCCAGCCGCAGGACGCGGTCAAGGACATGGAAGCCGTAACGGTCGTGAATCTGTTCCAGTGTGTACACGGCGCAGATGTGGCAGGGCCCCGGCTTGGGGGAGATGACAAGGCGGTATGATTCCACGAGATCACGGATGATCAGCTGTTTGTCGCTGCCGGCCTCGATACTGGCCATAAAGATCTCGTAGGGCAAAAGCGGCTTTACGAATTTCTGCTGATTGGCAAAAATATCGGCTTCCCTGGCATACTTAAGGTCGTCGTAGATCATGCACCAGACCGGGGTCTCGCGGGAATCCGACACCAGCGCGATGATCTCGATCGTGTGCTGGCCGTTGAAGACATAATTGACGCCGTCTCTGCGGCTGACCTTGACCGGGTTGATCTGATACAGGTCAAAATGCTCCGCGGCGTGCTGAATATGCCGGAGCGAGAGATTCCGCTGATATTCCTGGCTGGACACCAGGTTTTTGATCGGAATCTGTTCAAAGTGGACGTTTGGGACGAAACAGCTGTAGTTTTCCATTGATTTCTCCATTCTGTGGTGTTGTGTCTTACGAATCCTGACCGGGTGACGCGGCGCCCGGCGCGCACTGCGCCATGGCGCGCAGAGCCGAGTTTACGGTTTCGGACAGCAGGGCAAGCTGCCTGCCGGTCCCCTCATACGTTTCAGGCGACACGGCGGAAAGGTCGCTTTGGGCAAAGGTGCGCTCAATGGATCCGATCCAGGAGGGAATCGTATAGCGCAGGCTCTGCATTCCCGCATCCGGGTCGTAGGCAGGCATCTCCTTGATCGCGGTTCTGATCGCGGGGGCGTCGGCCTTTTTTTCGGCGGAACGCTCTGCCGTTCGTTTTGCATGCGGACCGGGAGCGCTAAGATCCGACCGGGTGAGCCTTCCCCTCTGACTGTCCGCGAGTCTGCGGGTATGATGCTTTAACTGTTCTTTTGACAGCTTTGCAAAGACGACTGCATTTTCATATGAGATTGCAATCCGCCCGTCAAGAATTCCGTTTGCGAGCTCCGGCTCGAGACTGCGGATGCGGTCAATGGCTGCGGCGAGCGTCCCGGCTTTGTAAACGGTGTGCATGGACATGCCGCAGGCTGCTCCGAGCCGCGCGCCGATCACGGCCCGCGGATGCGGGGAGGAAGGATCCCTGCGGGTGCGGTCGCGGTATGCGATATTTTTTGCGGCGGTAAAAAATGTCCCGATCAGATACCGCCGGAACATGGCGGGAAGGAATTCTTTTTCCAGGTGCGCCTGACAGATGCAGCAGACGGCGTCCTCGCGTCCGGGAAAGCTCTGGACGGATACTTCAAATGGAATATCGTATTTCCTGCAAATGTCGTATCTGAGGTGCCCGTCGATGATCCGTCCGTTCCACACCAGAAGAGGGGTGAGACAGCCGTATGTCCGCAGCTGTTCCTCCAGCAGGGCATAATCCGCGGGGGGAAGCCCGGGGGAGAGATGCCTGAATTCCGTGTCGTTATACCGTGTCTGTTTTGTCTGTCTGTTCATGCGGTTCCTTTCCCCGGTGCAGGCCCTCTGTCAGCGTGAGGACGGTGTTTTCCTCAAAGGTCTGTACCGGCAGGTTCTGGTGTCTGGCAGCCGGGACGCCGAACTGTGATTCCCATGAAGCGGGATAGCGCGGCGTCTGTCCGGGAGGGCCGGGGGCATAGCATTCCGGCGCGTTTAAGTCAAAGGCCAGGAGAACATCCGCGCCGTCGGTGACCTGTTTCCCCAGAAGCCGGTAGCGGAGGACAGGGTCCCATCCGAGCAGAGAAAAAAGCTTTGCAGAAAAGGCCGGACAGGGAATCTGGCGGGGGCGTCTTTTGCCGCTGCCGGCGGAACACCAGCGGAGCGCGTCTTTATCTTCCGGAAGGCTTTTGCGCAGCAGCAGCTTCTTTTTCTGCGGGTGGATCAGAAACTGGATACAGGCGGTCTCTGGCCACAGGTTCAGACAGACCATATTGACGTAAACCCGGTTTTTGTAAAAGGTCAGAGACGGCTCGTTCGTGTGGGCAAAAAATTCGCCGTGCACCACCTCATACCCGTCCCCGGTCATGGCGTATCCTTTCGCAGCTCCGCAAGCAGCGCGAGAATCTGCCTTCTGAGCTCTCTGCGGGTGCTGACGCCAAAGGAGGGGTCGTGGCGGCTCCCGGCGCTGCGCCGGCTCTCCCAGACAGAGGAAACAAGCGTCTGCTGCCGGTACCTGCCATCGTAGTACGCTTCGCCGAATGCAGCGGGATGGGCGTTATGCAGGTCAAACAGCAGGAATTCTTCGTTTCCTTTGCGAAAAAGCGTGCCTGTGATGCGGTATGTGAGAGCAGGATCCCAGCGGCAGAGGGAGAAGAGTACCGGCAGAAACGCCCTGCCGCCGATCGGACGCGGGCGAATGACGGATCGACAGATGTCGCTGCCGGGCGGATCAGTTTGTCTGTTAGCGTTATCGCCGGACGGGGCATTCTCTCTGCTGGCGTCACCGTCCTGTACACTCGCCCAGCGAACCGCTTCCCGGCGCGCGGCGGGGCAGGGCCGGACGGCGAAGGAGAGCCGGTCCGGGTGAATCAGAAGCTCTGCGTGCGACGCGGACCGGAAAAAACTGCGCACACTGACGGCGTTAAAGCGCAGGGAGCCGGACGAGAAGACGACGGCAGGCTGATCCGCCATGTCAAACAGGCGCGCGCTTACGGTCTCGTAGCCGCGCAGGTCAAAGGAGCCTGCGGGCGCTGTCACACAGGGCGCAGCCGGATACAGCGCAGCCGCAGTGGCCGGATCCGGACGCGCGGTATCTGCCGTGCCGGGCGCAGTGGCCGGATCCGGACGCGCGGTATCTGCCGTGCCGGGCGCAGTGGCCGGATGCGCATGGGCGCTTCGGGAAGCGAGACGGTAATCATCCGCGGTAAAGCCGGCCCATCTCGGATTGACCAGGACATACCCGTCAAAGACGCCGCCGGATACCGCCATCGGATGGGGCAGAAAATTTCTGCCGCCGTAACGGGCGTTGCTGATCTGCTGCTGCGCGGCGATAAAATCCCCCCTGGAAATGATGGCGGCATGATGATTTTTCTGAAGATACTGATTGCGGTCAAACCGGTTCTTTTTTGAACGGTGGTCCAGATAGTTTGGCGTCCATGTTTTTCGCGCGAGCACGTCCCCGCAGTGTCGCTCATTCTGTAGGACGTTTAAGACGGAATGCTCCGACCAGCAGGAGACGCCTTTTTTGGTCGGACGGTTCAGACGTTCTAACAGGGCGGCGATCTTCCGGCAGCTGTGCCCGTACAGATATAAGGAAAAAATAAACCGCACGGTTTTAGCCTCCTCCTCGTTGACGATCAGGTTTCCGTCCGCGTCCTGATCATAGCCGAGCAGCGGCGGGGTCAGAAAGATGCCGCGCTTAAACCGCATCTCGATGGAGGCGTTCATGATCTCGCTTTTGTTGTGACTTTCCTCCTGCGCAAGCGTGGAGAGAAAGGACAGGCTCATCTCACTGTCAGGATTTAAGGTGAAAATATTTTCCGTCTCAAAAAACACGCCGACCGGCGGCTTTAATTCCTTCAGCTCGCGGACAACGCGGATACAGTCGACGACATTGCGCGCGAACCGGGAAACGCTTTTCGTCACGATCAGATCCAGCTTTCCGTCCCGGCAGTCCGCGATCATCCGCAGAAACGCGTCCCGGTGCTGTAAGGAGGTGCCGGATATCCCTTCGTCGGCATAGATTTCCGCCAGCCGCCATCCCGCGTGGCGCTGCACGAGATCCTGATAATGGTTCCGCTGAAGCTCATAGGAGGAGGTCTGACGCGGATCATCCGTGGAGACGCGCGCGTATACGCCGACCCGTTTTTCGCGGAGACTGCCGTCAGGGTGATCTTTTGCGCGGGCGGGGATGACATCGAGAAGCGCGGTATCAATGCCGCGGTATCTGCTGCGGATCCGCTCTTTTTTTGCCGCGGTATCAAAACTCTGTTCTTTGCACTCTCTCATAAGCATCTCCATTTCTGCCGGCCTCCCCGCAATTCGCCGGTCATATGGCAGGCGCAGGTACTGTCTCTGTCCGGATTATAGCATGAACAGGGGCTGAGAAACATGGCCCGGCGGGCAGGCAGTTGACCGGTGGGACAGGAAAGAGGTATCTTTTCCTGATAAAAGACCTGACTTACAAAGGAGGAGAACGATGGGGGTAAATTTTGAACTGGTGGGAAAACGGATCAGGGAGGTGCGGACATCCAGACGGGTATCGCAGCAGGAGCTGGCGGAGTCGGCGGAGCTCTCGGCCGCGTATATCAGCAGGATTGAGCGCGCGAGGAAGAAGACCAGCTTAGAATCGCTGGTAAAGATCGCGAATGTGCTGGGGGTTACGGTGGACGAGCTGCTCTGCGGCAACCAGATGTATGATCCGGCGGAATATCAGACTGATATGGATCTGGAGCTGGCGGACTGCAGCCACGTGGAAAAGCGGATCCTCTATGAGGTGGTGCGCTCGGTCAAGCGGATTATCCGGGAAAACAGCGGGCAGGACGGACGAAAGTCATAAAATTGCAACGAACAGTTGGAAAAATGATAGCTTTTTTTCGCAAAAAACGGTAAAATTCTGTAAAATGGCAAAGGAGAGAATGTTATGGCGCAGTGGATGTGGAAGTTTGGAGAATTTGAGATTTATCATAACCTGCTGGTGCACAACCGCAGGCAGCAGTACGGCTGGCCGGAGCCGCCCGTGTGGAAGCTTTACGCGCCGGAGAGCGTGGTCCGTTTCCGGAAGACCGTGACGACAGAGGGGGGAACCTTCCGCATTTCCGCCTGCGGCAATACGGCGACAACGGTAGGAAATGTATTCCCGGATATCAGGAAATACGGCGGGAAAAAGGAGATCACATTAGAGCCCGGGACGACGGAGATCACGATCACGGTCTCCAATCCCGACACGTTTCCCTGCCTTTATATCGAGGGCGTGATCGAGAGCGGAGAGGGATGGATGGCGGACGACTGCAGCGGGGAGTTTACACCGGTCGCTGCCGGCGCGTGGGCTGACAGTGCCCAAAAGACGCCGGAGGTCTTTCCGTTCGCGTACGAGAAGCTGGCGTATACACAGAAACGCCCGGTAAAGGGCGGCTGGCTGTTTGATTTTGGAAAGGAGACCTTCGCGAAAACGAGGATCACGGGACTGCCGGACGGGGCGGACGTGCAGGTAAACTTCGGGGAATCGGAGGAGGAAGCGCTCGACGATACGTGGAGTGTGATCCACTTTTCCGTGCCGGGAGGTGTGGCGCCCACGGAAAAAACACCGGACGATCCGTGCCGACGGGACGATGTGAGCAGGCTCTGGCAGAGGGAGGAGGACGGCGCTGTCGCGGTATCGCCCGTCGCATTCCGCTACATTTGGGTGGGGCCCGCAGCGCTGGCCCTGCCGACAGCGTCAGCAAAGCCGGAAGGATCCGGTCAGATGCCAGCGCCGGCAGCAACGATGCAGACCCCGCCACACATCACGGCGGAGTACGAATACCTGCCGCTTACCCGGCGCGGGAGCTTCACCTGCACGGAGGAGATCGTGCAGCGCGTGTGGGACGTCGCGGCGTACACCTTCCACTTAAACTGCCGGGAGTTCTTTCTGGACGGGATCAAGCGCGACCGCTGGGTGTGGTCGGCAGACGCGTATCAGAGCCTGTTTGTGAACCGCTATTTATTTTTCGACCCGGAGATTGAGAAGCGGACGTTAATCGCGCTTGGCGGAAAGCAGCCGTTTGTGATGCATATTAATACAATTGCAGATTACAGCTTTTTCTGGATCATCAGTCTCTATGAATACTACCGGACCTACGGCGATACGGCGTTTCTCGCACAGATCTGGCCGCAGCTTAGGGCCGTGATGGACTTCTGTATCGCGCGCACGGATGACGACGGCTTCCTGCGGGGGAGGGACGGCGACTGGATCTTCATCGACTGGGCGCCCATGGACAAGACCGGGGCGGTCTGCGGGGAGCAGATTCTCTACGCGAAGGCAATGGAATGCTACGCGAAGATTGCGGAACTGACCGGGCATTCCGGAGACGGGCTGGGCGCTGTGGCAATGGAGCTGCAGGATAAAATTTTTGTGAAGTTTTATGACAAAGAAAAGGGCGTCTTTATCGACAGCTTCGAGTCCGGAAAGCGGAATGTGACGCGTCAGAGCAATATTCTCGCGTATCTGTTCCTGCCGTGCGGGCCGACGTTAAGACGTCAGCTCTATGAGCGTGTGATTTTAAATGACGGGGTGGCGCAGATCACGACGCCGTATTTTAAATTTTATGAGAATCAGGTGCACTGCATGGAGGGCAACGGCACGCTCCTTGAGACCTCGATCCGGGAGTATTACGGGAGCATGTTGGCGACCGGCGCGACGAGCCTGTACGAGGAATACGACCCGACGCTTTCCGGGACAAAGCACTATGCGATGTACGGCAATCCCTATGAGAAATCGCTCTGCCATGCGTGGAGCGCCAGCCCGGTTTATCTGCTCGGCGCGTACCGGCTCGGCGTAAAAAATACCGGGATTGCGTATCAGTCCTTTGAGGTCAGCCCGAATCCGGGGGATCTCGCGGAGTTCTCCGGCGTGGTCCCGCTGCCGGACGGCGAGGTGCGGGTGAGTGTGACGCCGGAGGAGATCCGTGCGGTATCGACCGTGCCGGGCGGCGTATTCTGCTATGGTGAAATCCGTCAGGCGATGGAGCCGGGAAAAGAGATTGCGGTAGCGCGCAGATAGCGCAGAAGCCGCGGGAAGCAGGCAAAAGGGGAGGGAACAGAGCGTGGCACAGAAAAATATCTCACTCAACCGTATGGCGGCCATGTCACTGCTTGTGGCTTACAGCGCAGTCCTGCTCCTTCTGGTCTGCATGGATTGTTTTCTGATCGGAAGCTATCAGAAGAACCGGCGAATGGAGGAGGAGCAGCTGCTGAATGATTACGCGGACCGCGTCGGCAGCGACATGGAGGAGATCAACAGCACCTTTTATGACGTGTTCAATAACAACCGCTATTTTTCCGCGCTGACCGGCACGCTGACGGAGATGAAGCAGTATGACAATGAGTACGAGCTGGATTACAGCTTAAGGAACCGGATTTCACTGGAAGAGTGGATGCACGGATATGTCGCATATTACAATGCGGGCAGGAATGTGCGGTATCACATGGATACGACAAAGGTAGGAAATGAGGACAGCGCACGGATCCGGCAGATGGCGGCGGAGATGATGCAGCAGAATGTATCCGGCTGGCAGTGGGTGTTTCTGGAGACAGAGGAGCATCTTTATGGTCTCCTCTTTGGAAAGAAGCGAAACGCATCCCTGTGCATGGTATATAATCTGGAGCAGGCCGGTCAGGATCTGCCCAGAGAGAAGGGAGAGCTGTTTTATCTGTATGGAGGACGCATTCTGGGGGACACGGCGTACGGGGATATGCAGCAGGAACTGGCGGAGGAGCCTGACGGTTCGCAGAGTAGCTTCCGGGGATATATGGACGGCTCTTATCTCTATGCCAGACGGATTGAGAATACGGAGCTCTGGCTGTGCATGGCGGTGCCGGTGACGCTGTTTACCTATATGAATATCCCGCAGCTTCTTCTGGTGCTCTTTACGCTCGGCACCATGTTCGGCGCGTTCTGGCTCTGGCGGTATATCGCGAGGGAGCTGATTCTGCCGCTCCGTGAGCTCAGTGCGGTGATGAACCGGATCCGGGGAGGCGAGTGGGAGGCTGTGGTGGAGCACGGGGCGAGATTTGAGGAGATCCAGAGGATCAACGAGGCGCTCGGCGCGATGATGACGGAGATCAAAAAGCAGAAGATGCTCTCGTACGAACAGACCATCGAGAAACAGAAGGCGCAGATGCAGTACCTCCAGCTTCAGCTAAAGCCTCATTTTTATCTGAACAGCCTTAAGACGTTAAATGTCTTTGCCATGAACGGCGAGAGCGGGAAGATGCAGGATCTGATCATGCATCTCTCGCAGCATCTGCGCTATCTGCTGCAGTCGGAGCGCGAGATGGTGCCGCTTGCCGCGGAGATTGAATATGTCCGGAACTATGAACTGCTGCAGTCGGATATGAGGGGCAGAAGTTTTTCGATCCTGTGGAACGTACAGGAAGATCTGGCGCAGTGGCAGGTTCCGACCCTGTGTATACAGACATTTGTAGAAAACAGCTTTAAATACGCCAGGCTCGGCGCGGCAAAAAAGGAGCTCCTGATCGAGATTTCCGTCGGGGAGCTGGAGACGGAGGACGGGACCTTTCTGGATATCCATATCCGGGACAACGGCGCGGGATATCCGGACGAAATCCTGGAGGAAATCAACGACGAGCCGGTCGAGGGCGGCGTGAGCGTGGGGATTAACAATTTAAAGCGGCGCTGCCGTTTCCTCTATCAGGACTGGGTGGAATATGGCTTTTATAATGAGGAAGGCGCTGTGAGCGAACTGATCCTTCCATGGAAGTAGAAGGCTGTCGGGGGCGGATGTTTTTGCCGCCGCATCATAGAAGGGAGATGGGGAAGAGATGAGGATTCTGATTGTGGACGACCAGAAACCGATTGTGGAGAGCTTAAAAAACGGAATACACTGGGAGCCGCTCGGGATTGAGGAGGTCTTTACCGCATGCAGCGCGAAGGAGGCCAGGCTTCTGCTGGTAAATTTTCAGATCGAGCTTCTGCTGACGGATATCGAGATGCCGGAGGAGGACGGGCTTTCCCTGTTCCGCTGGGCGAGGGAGCAGGATCCGAGGCTGGTCGGGATCTTCCTGACCTCCCACGCGGATTTTTCCTATGCGAAGGAGGCGATCGGACTCGGCGGCTTTGACTATATCCTTCAGCCGGCGCGCTACGAGGAGGTGGAGCGCGTGCTGGGCCTTGCGGTGGAAAAGGTGCGGCAGAACGCGCGGATCCGCAGGCTGGAGCGGACGACGAAGCTGATCACCGAACAGCGGGACAGCATTCTGGAGCTGATGCTCGCCCGGTTTAAGGAAGACCGGGAGGAGGAGAACCAGGAGCTGGCCGCGCGCCTGATTCAGCTGTCCGACACGGATTTATCGCCCTGTGAGTTTTATCCCATGTGGGTGCAGGTCGTGCGTTTCGAGAAGATCTCGCACAGCTGGGACGAGAAGCTGATTAAGCTGGTGATCCGGAATGTGCTCGAGGAGCTTTTCGAGGAGGTGCAGATGAAAATCTGCGTCGCGGCGGACGGGATTAACGATTACCTTGTGCTTGCGGCCGTAAGGCAGGGCACGCTTGACGCGGCGGGCTGGGAGCATGGGCTGTCGGAATTTATCCGTTTCGTGAACTCCCACATGGATTTTGAGATGGCGCTGTATCCGGACCGCGAAGCGTACCGCGGATTCCGGAAGGAGAGAATCACAGCCGTCCGCGAGAGAAGGAAGATCAACACAGGGAGAAAAGCGGAGATCTTCTGGGAGGATCCGGAGACGGATCCGGGCCAGGCGGTGGGCGAGGAGCGCATCGAGGCCGCGGTGCGCTACATCCGGAATAATATCAGCAGGAGCGTTTCACGGGCGGAGATGGCGGAGATGCTGCATCTGAACGAGGAATATTTTTCGCGGCTGTTTAAAAAATACACCGGCTATACGTTTAAGGACTATGAGATGATGGAGCGGATCAGCCAGGCGAAACGGATGCTGGCGAACTCTCATTTTTCTATCAGCATCATCGCCTCGAAGGTCGGGTACGACAATTTTTCCCACTTTTCCAAGATTTTTAAAAAGATGACGGGCTACACGCCGCAGGAGTGGAGAAAGGAGCAGAGCGGGAAGCGGACGGCGGGAAAGCCGTAGGTTTTATGCGATGTCACGGGAGCGTTAATTTCATATCACGAAAGGACAAAAACGGAATGTTCTTTTTGTGATCCGGGAAAACCTGGTCACGAAAAGAACATTTTTTGGCACAAAAACAGCAGATAGCCGCGGCTTTTTCCAATAAAATAGCAGTATCAAATGAAGTCGACGTTCCGCAGAAAACAGCGCGGAATGCGATAGAATGGAGGAAGCATATGAAACTGAAAAAGTTACTTGGCGGTTTACTTGCCGCATCCATGGTACTCTCTCTTGCGGCCTGCGGCGGCGGGGACGGTGACAGCCAGACCGGCGGAAATGCGGGAGGCAGCACGGGCGGCGCGGTGTCCGGTACGGAGGCAGGCGGCAGCGCCGGTGGCGCGGCGGCGAACGGCGAGATGCCGGTAGTGAAGGCGGCTCTTCCGGGGGTGCTGGACATGACGGACTATCCGCTGGTGCAGGAGGAGATGAACAAGATCCTCGGCGAAAAGTACGGGATTCAGGTGGAGTTCACCTTTATCGGGATGGGTTCCTGGCAGCAGCAGACCAACCTGCTCTTAACCGGTAGCGATGTGGACATGATCGCATACTTCCAGCTCCCGTTAAATACGTTCGTCTCAAACGGACAGTGTACGAACCTGGACGACTATGTGGCGAACGCCAGCGACGAGTTCAAGGCGCTGTTTACGGAAGAGCAGATGAACGGCTGTAAGATCAACGGCGTACAGTACGCGATCCCGAACCTTCGTAATTATGGAAACGATTTTATTATGCTCTGCGACGAGGCGAAGCTGACGGAGCTGGGCTATAAGGCGGAAGACATTAAGACGATGGATGACGCTGAGGAGGTATTATACGCGGCGCATGAAAAATACCCGGACATCTACACCGTGGTTCCGCAGTCAAACGCAACGTTTGTAAACGGCTGGACCTGGGACGGGCTGGGCGACCAGAATTACATTGGCGTGATCGGTAACTGCGGACAGGACACGACGGTGACGGATATTTTCGAGAATCCGGATTTTATTGAGTTCTGTACACGCACCCACAAGTGGTTTGAGGACGGCCTGATGATGGGCGACGCCTTAAGCAACCAGGAGACGGGAAATGTACAGGTTCAGAACGGCGCGGCGTTTGCATACTTCGCGAACAGCTCCAACGCGGCTCCGCCTGCCGGACTGACGAAGAGCGTGATCGTCAGCAACTGGACGGACAGCACGAATATCTCCGCCCTGACCTATGGCATCAACCCGCTGTCCACTCAGCCGGATGCGGCCTGGACGCTGCTTGAGGCTCTGTATACGGATACGGATCTGATGACCCTGTTAATCGACGGGATCGAGGGAACCCACTATGTGATGAACGACGACGGTTCCTGCTCCTATCCGGAGGGTGTGACATCTTCCAGCAGTACCTATGGCAACGCGACCTGCTACTGGGCAATGCCCTACGCGGTAGGCGTACCGCCCATCACGGATCTCGGATCCCCGACCTTCTTTGACGATCTGGTAGAGTTCAACAACGCGTCAAAGGTGTCGAAGGGCGCAGGCTTTGTGCTTGACACGGATGCCATGGGCATCACGGATGAGTATGCGGCGTGCTTAAGCGTAAAGGATAAGTATTACAACGGTCTGATGAACGGTATCTTAGATCCGGAGACCGTGATGGCGCAGGCGCATCAGGAGATGGTGGACTCCGGGATCGAGAAGATCTGCGAGGCAAAACAGGCGGCGCTGGACGAATTATTAAAATAAACACGCAAAACGACGGATGACGCATTGCGCGTGATATCCAGAACACAGAGGGTGGCCGGTGCAGAAATCAGTATTTTGGCGGATGCGCCGGCTGCTTTCAGGAAGGGGAGTAAGGGTCGTGAAGAAAAAGAGTATTAGAAATCTGAAAATGAAGCTCGCACTGTTCTCCATGATGATTCCGGGCGCCATTTATCTGATTATCAACAATTATATTCCGATGTTCGGTCTGCAGATCGCGTTTAAAAAATACGATTACAGCAAGGGGATGTGGAAGAGCCCCTGGACCGGGTTATCCAATTTTACATACCTGTTTAAGACAAAGGACGCGTTTAACATGACGCGCAACACCCTGCTGTACAATCTGGCCTTTATCATTTTAGGGACCGTTTTTGCGGTGGCCATCGCGATCATGTTAAACGAGCTTCGGAGCGCGAAGGCCAAAAAGCTTTATCAGGTGCTGTTTTTAATCCCGTACCTGATCTCCATGGTTGTCGTCAGCTATATCGTGTTTGCCTTCTTAAGCTACGACAACGGCTTTATCAACAACAGTATCCTGCTTCCCCTGGGGGCGAAGGGGATCAACTGGTACACCGAGCCGAAGTACTGGCCGTTTATCCTGGTGCTGGTACATCTCTGGAAGGGCTTCGGTTACAGCAGTATCATCTATTTCGCCACGGTCATCGGCATCGATTCCGCGCTCTACGAGGCGGCGGTGATCGACGGCGCGAATTCCTGGCAGAGAATCTGGCATGTGACGCTGCCGGGGCTTAAGACGACGATTATCACGATGACGCTTCTGTCCGTGGGGCGGATCTTTTACTCGGACTTCGGACTGTTCTATCAGGTGCCGCAGAATTCCGGTATGCTGGCCAACGTGACGCAGACCATCGACGTGTATGTATACAAGGGACTGACCCAGTTAAACGATGTGGGACGTTCCTCGGCCGCAGGCTTCTACCAGTCCATCGTCGGGTTCTTAATGGTGCTTCTGGCAAACTTTATTGTGCGTAAGATCGATGAAGAGAGCGCACTGTTCTAAGAAAAAAGAAAGGAGATAAAGCCGTATGGAATCAATGGTTTCTCATAATAAAATCGGGCAGGCCATCATGCATATCATCTGTATCCTGCTGTGTGTCGCCTGTATCGCTCCTTTTGTGCTGCTGATCACTTCATCGCTGACGGAGGAGGCGACGCTGGTGCGGAACGGTTATTCGTTCCTGCCGGAGACCTGGAGCCTGGAATCGTATCTGTATATCGCAAGGAAGGGAGCGACGATCTTCCGCGCTTACGGGATCACCGTGCTGGTGACGTTTATCGGTACGTCGGTCAGTCTTCTGATGACCATCATGTTCGCGTACCCGCTCTCGAGAAAAGAGCTGCCGGCCCGCTATCCGTTATCCTTCTTCGTGTTCTTCACGATGCTTTTTAACGGCGGACTGATCCCGACCTACATGATGTACACGAATACGTTTCATATCAATAATACGATTTTTGCCCTGCTGATCCCGGGCCTTCTGATGAATGCGTTTTACGTCATTATGATGCGCTCCTTCTTCACGGCAAATATCCCGGATTCCCTGATCGAGGCCGCGAGAATCGACGGGGCGGGAGAGTATCTGATTCTGTTTAAGGTTGTAGTTCCGCTGTCGGTCCCGATGATCGCGACCCTGGCGCTGATGGTGGGCTTAGGCTACTGGAACGACTGGCTCAACGGTCTTTATTACCTGACCGAGCCGAAGCTGTTCAGCATCCAGAACGTGTTGAATAAGATGGTGACGGACGTGCAGTTTTTACAGACAAACGCCAGCAGTGTGGCGGCAACCCTGGATACCTCGAAGCTCCCGAGCGTCGGAATCCGTATGGCGATCGCCGTCATCGGCGCGATCCCGATCCTGCTCGTGTACCCGTTCTTCCAGAAATACTTTGTCAAAGGTATCGTGGTCGGCGGTGTGAAGGGCTGATGCGGACCGGTTCATAAGAAAAGAAGACGGCAGAGGGAGACAACTTTCTTACGAAGTGTCTCCCTCTGCCGTCTTCTTTTCTTACTCTTTTATAATATCCAGCTCTGTGAGACTGATTCCTGATGCAGTGAGAATGACTTTCAGTGCCGTATAACGCCGTTTCATCTTCTGGTACGCTTCGGATTTCTTTGATCTCATCGATATCTGTCAGGTTTACACCGGAAACATTGAGAAATGTCTTTAAAAAGAGATAATCTTTCTTCAGGCTTTCGTATGTTTTCGTCGCACCCTCTTCTTTTGCGATCAGCATATGTCTCTGCATTTATTATAGCAATCAATGGCAGAGGTGTAAAGCCTTTCTGAACGATTACACAGAATGCAAAAGTCAACAATCTGAAAGTTCATGTCAAGATCTTTAATAGCAAAATCCACAAAAAAAGGTAAAATAACAGTATCGGAATTGTAACAAATAAATTTTTACGGAGAGAAAGGGGATTATTTATGAGAAAGAATATGGTGCGGCCCTTAAAGAGGCTGGCAGCGGCGGGAATGACGGCGGCGATGCTGTTTTCACTGGCAGCCTGCGGCGGTGGCGGAGACGATGCGGGACAGACGTCCGGCGGTGCGTCCGGCGGAACGGCCCCGGCAGGGACAGAGGCGCAGGGAGCGGCGGACCAGGGAGGCGGCAGTGATGACGGCGGTGCGGCTCCTGTGGCGGACGGCGAGACCTATAATGTCGTGCTGGAATGGCTGAGCATCGGGAATACGCCGTCGGAGGAAAATATTCAGAAGATTGAGGCCGCGATCAACGAGATCACGGTGCCGGAGATCGGGTGCACGGTTACCTTATATCCGGTGGAGCTGGGAAGCCTGTCAAACGATACGGCGCTTGCGGTATCCACGGGCGAGAAGATCGATCTTGTCTGCTCGGTCGGAACCGGTGTGGGTCCTCTGGTAGACCAGGGGCTGATCGTTCCGCTGGATGAATATCTGGAAAGCTCCGGACAAAATATGAAAAACTGTCTCGGCGACGCGCTGACCGGCGGATATTATAAGGGAGAGCTCTACGGCGTGCCGAACGCGTATGTGCAGAGCGAGAGCTACGGTTTTAACGCGCGCACCGATCTGCTGGAGAAATACGACATTGAGATCGACCCGGATAAGATGTATACGCTCGATGATCTGACCGAGATCTTTGCGGTCATCAAGGAGGGCGAGGGCGACGGCTTCTACTGCGTGGCGGGAAATACTTCCACATCGGATATTTTTACCACATATTACGGGGTTGTGGATAAGCTGGGCGCGACGACGGCATCCGGCGGGCTTCTCCTGGCGGATAACTGGGATAACACGACGATTGAGAATATTTACGCAAGCGAGCAGTACCGTCATTATGCGGAAGTGATGTATGACTGGGCGCAGAAAGGGTATATCCCCAGCGACGCGGCTTCCAACACGGATACCGATACATCGCAGCTGCAGTCCGGCAACTTCCTCGGACGTATTGCGTGGACGACGCCGAACTCCTCCCCGAACTTTAAGGCGCAGACGGGAATCGACATGACTGACATCGAGATGACCCCGCCCTACAAGGCGACGGACCGTTATCAGAATATCCTCTGGAGCGTCCCGGTGACCAGCGAGAACCCGGAAAAGGCGTTCCAGTTCCTGGATCTGCTTTACGGTGATAATGATCTTGACTCCATGCTGATGTTCGGGCTTGAGGGTGAGACATGGGAGCTTGTGGAGGACGACGGCAACGGTAACCGCGTGGTAAAATTCGTGGATGGCGTGGATGCGACCACCGCACCGTTCTACTGCATGGCGGGCGTTTACGGCGACCGGTTAAGCTGGCCGATGTGGGAGCCGATGGATATCGGTATGAATGATATGATGCGGGAGTTCAACGACAGTGTGGAGTATGTCTCACCGGCTCTGGGCTACAGCTTTGAGATTACGGATGAGGTTTCCTCCAAATACTCGGCAGTCACTTCTGTCATTGCCCAGTATACGCCGATCATCTCGGCGGGCGCCGTGGATCCGGAGCAGTCCTTAGCAGAGTTTAACAAAGCGTTGCAGGATGCGGGAATCGACGATATCATCGCGGAGAACCAGAGACAGCTGGACGAGTGGCTGGCGCAGCAGTAAGCGCAGTCAGACGCAGAACGGGAAACTGACATCAGACGGGGACGCGGAAAAAAACGCGTCCCTTTCTGCGAGGAGGGAGGCTATCAGAATTCATGAGCAAGACGAAAAAACATAGGGTGCGCTGGAAACAGGTGCTGCCGATCTATCTGCTGGCGCTGCCGGGCATCATCTATATGATCTGCAACAACTATTTCCCGATGTTCGGCATTGTGATCGCGTTTAAAAAGCTGAATTTCGGAAAAGGGATTTTCGCCAGCGACTGGTGCGGCCTGCAGAATTTTGAATTCCTGTTTCAGAGCAGCACAGCATTTAATATCATACGCAACACCATTCTTTACAATGTGGTTTTTATACTTCTCGGAAATATCGTGGCCATCGCCTGTGCGGTTTTCTTAAACGAGGTCCGCAATAAGGTGGCGTCGAGGCTGTATCAGAGCCTGATTTTACTGCCGTATCTGATGAGCTGGGTTGTGGTGAGCTACTTAGGATACGCATTTCTCTCGGCGGATACCGGAATGATCAACAACTCGATCTTAAAAATGTTCGGACTGGATCCGGTCAACTGGTATAATACGCCGAAATACTGGCCGTTTATTCTCACATTTGTAAACCTGTGGAAGGGTACCGGCTACAGCATGATCATCTATTTTTCCAGTATCGTGGGGATCAGCAGCGACTACTATGAGGCGGCCCGGATTGACGGCGCCACGAAATGGCAGCAGATTAAGAATATCACGCTTCCGCTGTTAAAACCGACCATGATCACTCTGTTAATCCTTTCGGTCGGCCGGATTTTTAACTCGGACTTCGGACTCTTTTATCAGATGACGCGCAATACCGGCACGCTCTATGATGTGACGCAGACCATCGATGTGTATGTATATAACGCGCTGATGAAGCGGAGCGATTACGGCATGTCGAGCGCGGCGAGCGTCTTCCAGAGTGTGGTAGGCTTTGCGATGGTGATGATTACAAATGCAGTCGTGCGCAAAAAGAGCAGCGAAAATGCGCTGTTTTAACGGGAGGTGGGAGAGATGAAACAGAAAGACGGTTTGATATGGAGTATCGCTTCAAATGTGGTGATGGCGATTTTATCCCTGCTTGCGCTGCTGCCCTTTCTTCTGCTTGTGATGGCGTCCTTCACGGATAATCAGTGGGCAACGGCGAACGGGTTTTCCTTTTTTCCGGGGAAGTTCAGTACGGTCGCATATCAGTACATCTCGAATCAGTGGAGCACGATCGGCCGCGCATATCTGATGACGGTTGTAGTGACTGTGATCGGAACCGCTGCGAGCCTGTTTGTGACAGCCGGGTTTGCCTACGCGCTTGCCAGCGAGATTCTGCCGGGGCGGCGGGTCTTAAATTTCCTCTGCGTGTTCACGATGCTGTTTAACGGCGGCCTTGTGGCGAGCTATTACTGCTGGGTATCGATCTTTCATGTGAAGGATACCCTTGGGGCGCTCATCCTGCCGGGACTTTTAATGAATGCGTTTAATGTCATCCTGGTGAAAAACTATTTCCGCAACAGTGTGCCCGCTTCCCTGATCGAGGCCGCGCGCATCGACGGGGCGGGGGAGATCCGCATCTATGCGAAGATCGTCCTGCCGCTGTCCGTGCCGATCATCGCGACGATCGGGCTGATGACCGGTATCGCGTACTGGAACGACTGGACGAACGGTCTGTACTATCTGACCGAGCGGAACGGAAGGAATTTCTACACGATCCAGCTGGTGTTAAACAGTATCAATGAGAATATCAATTTCTTAAGCGCAAACAGCAACATCGCGGCGCTCGGCAGTATGCAGCTGCCGTCCACGACGATGCGTATGGCGATCGCGGTGGTGGGCATTCTGCCGGTCATCCTGGCGTACCCGTTTTTCCAGAAGTACTTTGTAAAGGGCATCACGCTGGGGGGCGTGAAGGAATAAAAAAAGGGCTGTCACATCGCTGATTACCTAATCATTGATGCGACAGCCCCTTTTTTGAAGTCAGTTTATTCTATTCTGATTTTTCCTTCCGTGCCATTTCCCTGACTTCCTGAATTGCGCGCCTGACTTCTTCCATATCCTTGCAGCCCTCAAATTTGTCAGCCACAAGATTCATAATAACCTCTAACTGTTTATCTGTCATAGTCACGACATCCCCCTTTCTCATAGTCAGATGATCGGTCTGGATAAATATAGTATATTCTAAAATAAGAAGCAGCGCAATCGATTTTAATCAGGACTTGTTTTTTTCGTGTTCCTCCCGGTACTGGGAAGGGGTCACGCCCCAGTATTTTTTAAAGGTCGAGGTAAAATAGGGATAGTTGTTGTACCCGACCTCGAGCGCGATATTGCTGACGGTATTGCCGCCCTCTGTGAGCAGCTGGGCGGCAAGCTCCATGCGCTCGCGGATGATGTACTGGCTGATCGAGATTCCTCTGGCCTTTTTGAAAAGGCGGCTTAAATAGCTTAAGCTTAAATAATTTTTCTCCGCGATCTCGTTGACCGAGAGCTCCGGCGACGAGATATGCTCTAAAATATAATGAACCGTATTGTCGATGATATCCTGCGGGGAGGAGGTGCCCACGCCCTCGGAGACGGAGGAGGCGTGCATCTCCACCCACTGCCTGCCGTAGCGCTGCAGACGGTCGCTCTTTAAGCGCTCGACGCGTTTTTCGATCACCCTCGCGACCGCGGTTCCGATGGCCTCGGCCGTGGCGGGGAAGAGGATATAGTCGCGGCAGTTTAGGTGCATGGCGTCGTGGATGTAGTCAAAATTGGCGTGGCAGGTCAGGAAGATGCAGTCGCAGGGCAGCTGCTTTTCCTCCACCCAGCGCAGCAGCTCAATCCCGTTTTCTCCGGGCATCTCGATGTCGCACAGCAGGATATCGATTTCCGTGGAGGAGAGGCATTCTTTTGCCTGATCCGCGTCAAACGCGCGGTAAACGTCGGAAATACCGTATCTGCTCCAGTCTATTTTTTCGGTGAGAAACGTAACCGTAAGCTCCATGTCATTTACAACCAGTAAGGTCATGTATGAATCCTCCTGCATCTGCTTATTCATGTTCGTGCGTGCTGTTGTCGGATGGCAGCAGTGGGATCCGGATCGTTACGGATGTCCCTTTTCCGGGAGCGGAAGTAATCTGCATGCCGGCTTTGCCGTGATAGATTTTTTCCAGGCGCTGCCAGGAATTGGAAAGCCCTACGTGAACGCGCCCGGTGTCCTGCACGGACTCCCCGCGGTTGATGGCCGCGACGGTATCCGCGGGCATCCCGATCCCGTCGTCCGTGATGGTAAACACGGCCTGCCCGTCCCGTTTTTCCAGCTTTAGCACAATGTGAAGATATGCGCCGCGCGTTAAGGCGTGCGACATGATATTTTCGATAAAATTGTGGATCAGAAGCGGCGGGACGCTGACGTCGTTTATATCCTCCGGAAAATCATAGGCGATCTCAAAGCTGTCCGGATGCTGCACCGAGGCGATTCCGATATAGCCGCGGATGATTTCCGCTTCCGCCGAAAACGGGGAGAGCTGGTGGATCCCCTGGTAAATATAGCGGAAATAGCTGGACAGATAGAGGATAAATCCGCCGAGCTTTTCATTTTCCCCCATCTGGCAGAGGGTAAAGAGAATGCCGAAGGTATTCTGCAGAAAATGAGGGCGGATCGTCAGCTGAAGATTGTCGAGTTCCACCTGCTGTCTGGCAAGCTGCTGCTCGTAGTTTTCGATGGTGAGCGTGTGAATATTGTCCGCCATGCGGTTAAACGCCAGCATGATCTCATGAAATTCCTTTGCATAGAGAACCGTGTCCTGATCGGAAAGACGGAACGCCTGGTTGCCTTCCTTTAACTGATTTAACGCGTACTGGATGGCGCGCAGCGGCCGGAGCAGGAGTATGGCGAGCGTTAAGATCAGCAGCGGTATGACCAGCAGATAAACCAGGGCAATTGAAAACGAATAGCGCTGAAAAACAGACAGATCTTTTAACGCTTCCTGCGTCTCGATGCGCACGATGATGAAAAGGCCGGCTCTCTCCGACGCGGAGGTGACAGTCAGAAACGAATCCGTATCCGTGTGAACCGCCGCGGGCAGGGTGGAAAAGGTGACAACGGCGCTGTCATAATCAAGGCGTTTTGCAATCGCCTCCTTTGTGTCCGACAGCCGGATGAGGGAGCCGAAGTACAGTCCGTTCTGAGAACCGGAATGGATCAGATACGGTTCCCCGTCTATGTCAGTCAGATTCCAGCTGGCGGAGTATGTTTCTGTTATATTACTTCGAATGTAGTCCGAGATCGACTGCGTGTCCAGCGCGACGGAGAGCGTGGGTTTTACGAGAAGAAAATCCTTCAGCTTCGGAGAATACAGAAAATAGAGATCCCCGCAGTTCTGCTGGCCGCAGTTTTCGATGAGCTCCTGTGCGAGGATATATTTGCTGAGCTTGTAATACTCGTCTCCCTCCTGCCTTCGCACCGTCTGAAAATTGTCGTTGTTCGACATGATATCGCTCATATAGGAAGAAGCGCGTTCGATGCGCATATCAATGTCGTTGACGTAGATGGAAGAAATACTGCCGAGCGTATATTCCGCCTGATTCAGCAGCGCATCCGACGAGCGCCGCGCAGAATCGATAAACAGAATATTCAGCGGCAGAATCAGTATAATCAGGATCAGAACAATAATGAATGAAACGGAATACAGCCGGTGAGGGCGAAATTGTGTCTGGATTTTCATATATCTCATTCCTGCCTTCAGATGGATCATTTTTGTCTTCATTTTATCATATAATGTTCCGGCGTGTCCTGATTTCGTACAAATTGACAAAAAAATGAAAGCTTTGTATCAAAAAATGAAGGATAAAAACGGGATTGAACAGACAGGAAAAATCTGGTATAATATATCAGGCTTTCATATTAAAATATAATACGGGAGAGAGACAAAATGGACACGAACAGAAGAACGGGTAATACGGTGGAAAAGATTTCCATGCTTTATTCGATCCGTACCAGAGTGATCGGTATGGCAATGGGGGCGATCGTGATTGTCGGGATGTTTATGATTGCGATTTTCAGTGTGATGTCGTCAAAGCAGTTTAAGGATATGGTCGTCGGCTGTATGAACGAGATTGCCAGCTCCTATGGAAAGACGATGAATATCCGGGTTGCGGAGCTTGCCAGCGAGGGCGTCGAGCCGGACGTGGCGTTCTGGGAGGAAATGGTCGGCGGCGTCAATATCATGGATCTGGACGGTTCCTATGCGTATGTGGTGGATCGGAACGGGACCATGTGCTATCACCCCACGGCCAGCAAGATCGGAAGCTCCGTGGAAAACGCAGCGGTAAAGGAAGCGGTGGCGCAGATTCAGGCGGGGAATATCCCAAAGGATATTGTTTCGATTCAGTATGATTACAAGGGAGAGAAAAAATACGCGGCCTACAGCGTGACGGAGGACGGCTCCTACATATTTGTCATCACGGCGGATGAGGATGCGGCGATGAGCTCCTCGGGCGGAACCATGAAGTCCTCGGATGAGATGCTTTTAACCTGTATGTTCTGGGGCGGGATCGCCATGCTTTTGTGTATGACCGCGACCTTCTTTATCTGCGGCGTGATCGTAAAGCCGTTAGGGCGGATCGCGCAGATTACGATGCGGTTTGCAGGACTTGATTTCAGGGAGGATCCTGCGCAGAGAAAGCTCAGTATGAGAAAGGACGAGATCGGGGCGATCAGCAGGGCGGTCGACGTCCTGCGGGGAGAACTCTCGGGCGTCATCGGCAGGATCGAGGAGCACAGCTCCACGGTGATGGAGACCTCCCATATGTTAAACAGCGATACGGAATCCATCTTTAATACGGTTGAGCAGGCGGATCAGGCCGTGCAGGATATGGCGAGAAAGGCGACCTCGCAGGCGAATGAGACGCAGAATGCGACGGAAAATATCGTCATGATGGGAGACATGATTGAGGAGAACAATGCGGAGATGGATGTGCTCCACGAGACCGCGGAGAGCATGTATCACTCCAGCGAGGTGGCGGCGAAGACGCTTGACACGATGGACGAGGTGAATCAGAGGGCGCAGAAGGCGATCGACCTGATCTACGAGCAGACCAATACGACCAATGCGTCTGCCGTGCGGATCAAGGCGGCCACGACGCTGATCACCTCGATTGCCGAGGAGACGAATCTGCTCTCCTTAAACGCGTCGATCGAGGCGGCCAGGGCAGGAGAACAGGGACGCGGATTTGCCGTTGTGGCGGAGGAGATCCGCAAGCTTGCGGAGGAATCCAACGCGTCCGCGAAGCAGATCGGCGAGATCATTTCCCTGCTGATGACCGATTCCGAGAAGGCGGTCGGGACGATGAACGAGGTGAAGCAGGTGATGGGAGCCCAGAATGAAAATGTCGGCATGATGCGGGAGCGTTTCGCGGAGATGCACGGCGGCATTGAAAAGACGCTTGAGGGCATCCAGATCATTGCGGACAAGATGGAGCAGATCGACCATGCGCGTACCAATATCGTGGACGTCGTTCAGAACCTGACCGCGCTTGCGGAGGAGAATGCGGCGGGAACCGAGCAGACCTCCGCGTCCATCACGGAGGTGGGAGAGCGGATGTCGCGGATCGCCGAGAATTCCGGGGAGCTGCGTCAGATCGCGGACGGCCTGCAGAGCGAGATGGAAGTGTTCAGTCTGTAAGACCGCCAGCGTAAGGTGTGAAAAACTGAGATCATTCAGGCGTTATGGAGCCCTGCATGCACATGTGGATTTGTGTATGCAGGGTTGCATTTTTATATTAGAATGATTGACGGAATATCAATTATAGTGTATCTTATAAGTGAATCTGAACATAACGGGGGAAAGGATATGGTAGAACTTATGACGGACAGGCAGTACGACGGAATTCTGCAGATGATCGAAATGATAGTTGACGGATGCAAAGACATAGAGGAGGCAAAGAGAAAAATCGCAGAATTAAGGAAGGACAGAAAAGAAAAAGCAGAATAGAGAATATGAGAGAGCGGAACCTGCCACCGCTCTTTTGATTATTATCAAAAAAATGAAACACATGGATCAAAAAGTGTATAGAAAACCATGAAGCCAAAGTGTAAAATTGTCCTATACGGCAGATGCATGATTCCTGCCACCGCATGATTTCTGAACATTCGCAAGAGACGGCGGAATAAACTTCAGACACAGAAAGGGGAAGCTTTATGGAAAAGTACACATCGATCCGTCCGGGCCAGGTATGGCTGGACACAGAGGGAAAGCGCATCCATGCTCACGGGGGCTCCATCTTTTATGAGAACGGAACCTACTACTGGTATGGAGAGAACAAGGAGAAGACGGACGGGAAGAACGGCATCTGGCACTGGGGCGTGAAGTGCTATGCGTCCACGGACCTCTACAACTGGGAGGACAAGGGGATTATCATCCCGCCGGAGCCGGACGATCCCGATTCCCCGCTGCACCCGTCGGCGTGCATGGACCGGCCGCATATCATCTACAACAGGGCGACGAAGAAATATGTCTGCTGGTTAAAGATTATGAATAAGGATCAGACCCAGTCCGAGACTGTGCTGACGGCGGATTCGATCTTAGGTCCGTACACGAAGGTGAGAGTGGGGCTTCGTCCCCTGGGCATGAGCGCCGGCGATTTTGATCTCGCGGTGGCGTCGGACGGCAAGGCATATTACTATTTTGAGCGCGTGCACTCCGAGACGATCTGCGCGGATCTGACGGAGGACTACACGGATGTGACCGGATATTATTCCACACATTTCCCGCATCTGTGCCCGCCGGATGTGCGTGAGGCGACTGCGCATTTCCTGCGCAGGGGAAAGCATTACCTGATCACCTCCGGCACGACCGGGTATCTCCCGAACCCTTCTGAGGTCGCGGTCGGCGACAGCTGGCACGGCCCGTACCGGGTGCTGGGTGACCCGCATGTGGGGGATGAGAGCCGCACGTCGTTCCACTCCCAGATCTCCTCGGTCTTTAAGGTGCCGGGAAAGAAGGATCTGTATATCGCCTGCGCGGACCGCTGGCTGCCGCAGGAGATGAAGCGCAAATATGAGGATTATGCGCCGATCTTCCGGAAGATTTTTGATCCGGACTTCGAGTGGAAGGGCGGCGATATGTTTGCCGGCGAGGAGGATCATCCGGACGAGAACACATCTGTTGCGGATTACGTATGGCTGCCGCTCCGGTTTGACGGGGAGATGGTTTATATCGACTGGAAGGACGAGTGGCGGATCGAGGATTACGAGTAGATAATAGTGCCCGCTGTTTATATGGTATGGTTCCGTATAAACAGCGGGTGTTTTTGGGATGGATATGTGCGTAAACTGCTGATGTATTTGCCATGTGAATCACGCTCCTTTTTCTGTATGATAATCGAATTATATAGCAAATGTAAGCAAATACAGGCAAATTATGCCAGTAGCATACAGCAGAGGTGGCAGTTACAGACAGCTTGCATGGCATGTCAAAGGGGGCCAGTCGCGCACCGCATGAAATAAGTATGCTGCGGGCCGTCTTGCCGGAGACAAATCGTCAAGGACTTTTTAATCAAATTCACAAACTACCATATCGCCAGCTTTACTTTTGGCTCTGAATGGGTATAATAAAAGTGAACCTCGATTTTTCTTTAGATTTCAAGAATAGAAAGGGTGGCTTTTATGAATTTAGCAAAAATCTCTGCGAATGGACAAATTACTGTGCCGGTAGAAATTCGTCGTCTGCTCGGCCTGAAATCCGGCGACAAGATTCTGTTTTACCAAAAGCAGGATGGAGAAGTGGTCTTAAGTAATGCCTCTGCACAGGCAATCCGTAAAGCGCAGGCTGCTTTTTCGGGCGCAGCCGAAGCTATGGGGATTTCCAGTGAAGAGGATGTGCAGGCTCTTGTGGATGAAGTACGTAAAGGCACTTCACAAAGTGCCTTGGGAAAGGAAAGGTAAAAATGCGGATATTGGTCGATACAAACATTCTTTTTTCCGCATTGGTTTTTCCACGGTCAAGGCCGGCACAGGCTCTGCTCCATGTAGCCGATAACCATGAGATGGTCCTGTGTGACCGCAATATCATGGAACTACGGGATATTCTAGGGCGGAAAGCGCCTAAGTTCCTGCCGGATGCGGAAGTCCTGCTGGCGGAAATGTCTTATGAGCTGGTTCCGGCGGTAGACCATGCGGAAAAACTGATACGTGATGCAAAGGACCAGCCAATCCTGAATGCTGCCATTGTGTCTGATGTGGATATTATACTTACTGGCGACAAAGACTTTTTAAGCCTTGAAATGGAACATCCCAGATGTATGACTGTCGCACAGTTTTTAGAAAGTGAGGGTGTGGTGGAATGAACCTCACACTTTTTTAGCAACAGAGAAACCGGCAGGCTGTTTTCAAATCGCCGGTTTCTCATTATGACGGATTTATCCCATCTGCTGTATCTCATTTTTCAGCATACGCTTAATCTTGTCGCTCATGGTCTCCGTGCTGGTCTCGCTGAAATGAATCCGCACGATATAGGTGGTGCGGCCTATCTTTTTCGCCAGTGCGGGCGGGTTCTCTGCCCTGGCTGCGGCTGTGGTGTCTGCTGCTTTCTGGATATTTTTCTCGCTGCTCATGGTATCATGCTCCTTTCCCGGACAGTCCCACGGTATGTATGGCGATTGCCCATTGTCTGCTATAAAAAGCGTTGCAGAGTGATCTTTGGCGATCATCCCGGAATCAAATCATAAAAACGATAGAACTTGTCATAAAAACAGATAGAAACAACAAACTGTCTGCGGTATACTGATATCATGGATAAAGATACAGGAGGGAAAAATGATGGGCAATTTTCATATCGCAGAGGTACGGACGGAATATCAGGTACATCCGCTCGGCCTGGATGTGGCAAAACCGCACTTCTCGTGGAAGCTCGCTTCTTCGGAGCGCGGTTGTAAACAGAGCGCGTGGCAGGTGCTGGTAACGGCGGCGGATCAGAAGGAAGCGTGCTGGGATTCGGGCCGCGTGGAATCGGACTGCTCCACCGGCGTTTCCTATGAGGGGCCGGCGCTGTCGCCCTGCACGCGGTATGCGCTGACCGTTACGGTCTGGAATGAGAAGGGGGAGGCCGCGACGGCTGACAGCTGGTTTGAGACGGGACTGATGAATCCTTCCATCGACGCCTGGGACGGCGCGCAGTGGATCGGCGCGCCGGAGCGGTATGTCAGCGCGAAGGCGATGGGGGTCTTTGTGATCTCCGCGAAATTCAGGCTTACAGAGGGCAGCAGCCGCGCGGGAATCGTGTTCGGCGCGAACGATGCGCGTCTTATGGACGCGCGGAAAAATCAGTATGAGATCGCTGGAGAAAACTACATCCGTTACGTGATAAACGCAGAGCAGATCCCGGCCACGCTTGAGATTTACCGCGTCGGCTATCACCCGGAGGATACGGCGGAGAAACCCTTTGCCACCGTGCCGGTGGTATCGTCAGCATACGGCAACCGGACCGGTTTTCTGCCGAAGGACGCGAAAGAGCAGGAGACACATCCGGTGATCACGGAGGAAAATCGCTGCGGGGAGCATGAGCTGACCGTCGAGGTGATCGGCGACTGCGCCTATGCGTATGTGGACGGGGTTCTCGTGGACGCGAAGGTGGAGCAGGCGTTTTTCGGCCCGGTGGTGAACGCGAGACAGTTAAATCCGCTGGGGCATAACGATACGACGACCTTCCCGCGTCTCTGTGAGATCGGATACTACGTCGGCGCGGGGGATACGGCGGAATTTGGCGATCTTGTCGTGAAAAATTACAGGGAACCGCGCAGCGAGGTGGCCCGTGTGAGCGGGGCGACGCTCTCTGGCTTTGACGCGGCGGGAAATCCGGCCAGGATGCAGCAGGTAAAGGATCCCAGCGCCCATTCGATCCCCATGCTCCGCAGGGATTTTACAATTGACGGGGAAAAAGAAATCACAGGGGCGAGACTTTATATCACGGCCCGCGGAATCTACGACTGCCGGATCAACGGGAAGGAGATCACGGACACCTGGTTCAATCCGGGCGCGTCCCAGTTTGACAAACACATCATGTACCAGACCTACGATGTGACGGAGCTGTTAAAGAACGGGGAAAACGGCATCGGGATCACGCTCGCTTCCGGCTGGTGGTGCGACGCGCAGACCTTTGTGCTGCGCAATTACAACTATTACGGGGATCAGGAATCCGTGCTTGCAAAGCTTATCGTGCGGTATGCGGACGGCAGCTGCGAGCGCATTGTGACCAACACGAAGGACTGGGATTACTACGGAGAGGGACCTTACACCTATGCCGGATTTTTCCAGGGTGAGCATCTGGACGGGCGTCAGATCGCGGTTTACGAGGACTTTTCCAGGCCGGGATATCAGATCAGCGGCATGAAAAAGCCGGTGGAAATTCAGACTGTGGTGATTCCGGAGGCCGCGACGATGCCGCCGGGCTTCGGGCGCGCCTGGCCGAAGGTGGATCATACAAAGACGCAGATCGTGGGCGGCGTGAACGCGCCGGTGGTCGAGGTGTGCCGCCTTACGGCAAAATCTGTGACAGAGCCGCGGGAGGGCTTATATATCTATGATCTTAAGCAGGAGATCGCGGGCGTCCCGGTGATCCGTTTCCACGGAAAAGCGGGCACGGAGGTGACGATCCGCTACGGGGAGATCCTCTACCCAGAGCTCCCGGAGTACGGCAATCTCCACGGACTGATGCTGACCGAGAATTACCGCGACGCGGAGAGCATCGACCACTATATCCTGCGGGGAGATCCGGACGGGGAGACCTGGTGCCCCAGATTTTCCTTCCACGGGTACCGCTACATCGAGATTACCGGGATCGATACGCCGCCGGCCATAGAGGAGGTGGAGAGCATCCAGCTGTCCTCGGTGGCGGAGATTACCGGGGAGCTGGAGACGTCGCATCCGCTGGTAAACCGTTTTATCGAGAATGTAAAATGGTCGCAGCTGTGCAACTTTATCAGCATCCCGACCGACTGCCCGCAGCGGAACGAGCGCATGGGCTGGGCGGGCGACACGCATGTGTTCTGCCGCACGGCGACCTATCAGAGCGACACGCGGCTGTTTTACTACCGCTATCTGCAGGCGCTTGCCGATCTGCAGGAGGAGAGCGGCCAGATGCCGAATATCGCGCCGGCGGGCGGCGGATTCGGCGGTATCACCTACGAAAGCGCGATGATCCTGATGGTGTGGGAGCTCTATCAGCAGTACGGGGATGTCGATGTGATCCGGGAATACTATCCCTGCATGAAAAAATGGATGGAGTACATTCACGGGCAGGGCATGCCGGGCACGGTGTTCGTCGGGCCGCTGGGAGACTGGCTGGCGCCGGAGGAGACGGACAACAACCTGATCTGGAATGCCTTTTACGGCCGTGACGCGGAGCTGATGAAAAAGCTGGCGACGGTGATCGGCGAGGATGCGGACGCGGCGTATTATGCGGCGCAGGAGGAGGAGACCAGGCGTTACTGGAATGAGACGTTTGTCGATCCGGAGAGCGGAAAGACGCGGACGCTTCAGGGGGAGATCAACGATACCCAGTGCTCCTACGCGCTGCCGCTGGCATACCACATGTTTTCGGAGGAAAACAAGGCGCGGGCCTATGAGCACCTGGCGCGGAAGACGGAGGAAGTGGGCTGTACGGTTTCCACCGGATTCTTCGGGACAGGCGTCTTAAATCCGATGCTCTCCGAGGGAGGCCGCACGGATCTGGCATACCGCCTGATCACACAGACCGCGTACCCGTCCTGGCTCTATCCGGTGACCCAGGGAGCGACCACGATCTGGGAGCGCTGGAATTCCTACACGGTGGAGAACGGCTTCGGCGGAAATAATAACATGAATTCCTTCAACCACTATTCGCTTGGCTCCGTGCTCTCCTGGATCTACGAGACGGTGCTTGGAATCAGAAGAGAGGAAGAACACCCGGGCTATTCCCACTTTGCGTTACAGCCCGCAATGGAGTGCTTTGATTACGCGAAGGGCGGCTTTGAGACCGGCTACGGAAGGATTGAGAGCCGCTGGGAGAAAACGGAGGGCGGATATCATTACGCGTGCCGGATCCCGGAGAATACCTCCGCGACGCTGATCCTGCCGGATGGAAAGGGCGGCGTGCGCAGGGAGGAGCTTGGCAGCGGCGAATATGAATTTGAGGGATAAGTAGTCTGTTTCTGGCCAGGTGAAAAAGAAACCGGCTGTGAAAACATGGATAAGGGGCTGTTGTAAACCGGCATGGATTGTGAAATTGCCGGCTGCAGCAGCCCCTTTTTATTATTTCAATGTTAGATGTCAGATAGAGATCGCTATCCCTGCGCCAGATTCCGGTTCGCCGTGGAGAGCATCAGCTTGATGCGGTTTAGCTGGTTGACCTCGCTCGCGCCCGGATCGTAATCGATGGCAACGATATTGGCCTCCGGATGGCGGTGGCGCAGCTCCTTGATGACGCCCTTGCCGACCACATGGTTCGGCAGGCAGGCAAACGGCTGTGCGCAGACGATATTCGGCGTGCCGCTGTGGATCAGCTCTAACATCTCGCCGGTCAAGAACCATCCCTCGCCGGTCTGATTGCCCTCGGAGACGATGTCCCTCGCGTAGGAGGCGAGCGTGTCAATGTGGGCGGGCGCGTCAAAGTGCCTGCTCTTTTCAAATTCGTCCCGCGCCGCGCCGCGCAGCCATTCAAAGAAATGGATGCCCAGGTGTCCGAGGCGTTTGGAGCGCCTGCTCATGCCGAGATTGTCTGCCTTAAAGTCATTGTTATAAAAGCAGTAGAGCAGGAAATCGGTCAGATCCGGCACCACGGCCTCCGCGCCCTCGGCCTCCAGAAGCTCCACGAGGTGATTGTTCGCGCCGGGGTGGAACTTGACTAAAATCTCCCCGACAATGCCGACCCGCGGCTTTTTCACGTCGAGCAGCTCCAGCCGGTCAAAATCGCGGATGATCTGGCGGCAGAGCTTTTTGTAACGGCGGTGGGAGAGGACGCCCTTTTGCGAGATAAAGGCGATAACCTCTTTTTTCCACTTCTCATGCAGCGCGTTCGCGGAACCGGGGACGGCCTCATACGGGCGCATCCGGTAGACGCAGCGCATGAAAATATCGCCGAACTCCAGCGCGTAAAGCCCGTGCTGTAAGAGCGCCGGGGTCAGCTTAAAGCCCGGGTTTGCCTCCAGCCCGCTCAGATTGATGGAAATTACCGGGACGTCCGGATATCCGGCGTTCTCGAGCGCACGGCGGATAAAGCCGATGTAGTTGCTGGCCCGGCAGCCGCCGCCGGTCTGCGAGATCAGGATCGCCGTCTTTGTCATGTCGTAATCCCCGGAGAGCACGGCGGACATCAGCTGCCCCACCACGATCAGGGAGGGGTAGCAGGCGTCGTTGTTGACATATTTCAGCCCCACATCCACGGAACTGCGGCCGGAGACCTCAGGGATGACCAGATGGTATCCCGCGCTCTGGAAGGCGGGCTCTAACAGGTCAAAGTGGATCGGCGACATCTGCGGGCAGAGAATCGTGAAGGTATCCCGCATTTCCTCCGTAAATACCGTGCGGCTGTAGGCGGACGGCGCGATATCGCGCTTTTCCTGCCGCTTCTCCCTGACGCGGAGCGCGGAGAGCAGGGATCGGATGCGGATTCTGGCGGCCCCTAAGTTGTTTACCTCGTCAATCTTTAAACAGGTATAAATTTTTCCCGATTTCGTCAGAATATCGCTCACCGCGTCGGTGGTGACCGCATCGAGACCACAGCCGAACGAATTCAGCTGGATCAGGTCAAGGTCGTCGCGCGTCTTTACAAAGTTTGCGGCCGCATACAGGCGGGAGTGATACATCCACTGATCCATCACGATGAGCGGGCGCTCCACCTCGTGCAGGTGGGAGACGGAGTCCTCGGTCAGCACGGCGATGCCGTAGGAATTGATCAGCTCCGGGATCCCATGGTTGATCTCCGGGTCCACGTGGTAGGGGCGTCCGGCGAGCACGATCCCGCGCCGGTTGTGTTCCTTTAAATAGTCGAGCACCTCCATGCCTTTGTGCTGCATCTCCATGCGGACGACAGCCAGCTCCTTCCAGCCGGCGGAGACCGCCTCACGCACCGCGGACTCCGGAATGCCAAATTCCGTCCCACAGAATGTTTTTATCAGCTGCGAGGAAATCGTGTCCTCGCTGGCAAAAGATAAAAATGGATTTAAGAAACGCATCTTTCCCGAAGTGATGTCGTCCACGTTGTTTTTGATGTTCTCCGCGTAGGAGGTGACGATCGGACAGTTGTAGTGATTATTCGAGTCCGGAAATTCATCCCGCTCGTACGGCACGCAGGGGTAAAAAATAAAATCTACATTCTGGTGAATCAGCCACGTCACGTGCCCGTGCGCGAGCTTTGCCGGATAGCACTCGGATTCGCTGGGGATCGAATCAATTCCCAGCTCGTACAGCTTTCTCGTAGACTGCGGGGATAAGACGACTGAAAATCCAAGCTCCCGGAAAAATACCGCCCAGAACGGATAATTCTCGTACATATTTAAGACGCGGGGAATCCCGACCGTACCGCGCGGCGCCTCCTTCGCCGGAATCGGCGGATAGTCGAACAGGCGCTTATTCTTATATTCATACAGGTTCGGGATATGCTCTTTGTTCTTTTCCTGGCCCAGGCCGCGCTCACAGCGGTTTCCGGTGATATACTGCCGGTTGCCCGAGAAACGGTTGATGGTGAGCAGGCAGTGGTTGGTACAGCCCTTGCAGCGCGTCAGCTTCGTGTCAAAGGTGAGTGCGTTGATCGCGCCGATGGAGAGCATCGTGGTCTGATAACCTGCCTCGTGGCGCTCCCTTGCGATCAGAGCCGCGCCGAACGCTCCCATAATCCCGGCGATGTCCGGCCGCACGCACTCTGTGCCGGAGATTTTCTCAAAGCTGCGGAGCACCGCGTCGTTGTAAAAGGTTCCGCCCTGCACGACGATGTGTTTTCCCAGCTGGCTTGCGTCGGAGAGCTTGATGACCTTATAAAGCGCGTTTTTGATCACGGAATAGGCGAGCCCGGACGAGATATCCGCGACGGATGCGCCTTCCTTCTGCGCCTGCTTGACTTTGGAATTCATAAAGACTGTACACCGTGTGCCCAGGTCGATCGGATTGGGCGCGAAAAGAGCTTCCTTTGCAAAGTCCTCCACCGAGTAATTTAAGGATTTTGCAAAGGTCTCAATAAAGGAACCGCAGCCGGAAGAGCAGGCCTCGTTTAACTGCACGCTGTCCACGGTCTGATTTTTGATGCGGATGCATTTCATATCCTGTCCGCCGATGTCTAAGATGCAGTCCACCTCAGGATTAAAGAAAGCGGCGGCATAATAGTGCGCGACCGTCTCCACCTCGCCGTCGTCCAGAAGCAGCGCGGCCTTAAGCAGCGCCTCCCCGTAACCGGTGGAACAGGAATGCACGATATGCGCGGTGTCGGGCAGGAGCGAATAGATCTCCTGTAAGGAACGGATCGCGGTGGCAAGGGGGCTGCCGTTGTTGTTGCTGTAGAAGGAATAGAGCAGGGAACCGTCCTCGCCAACCAGTGCGACTTTTGTCGTTGTGGAGCCGGCGTCAATGCCGAGATAACAGTCGCCCTGGTAGGAAGCAAGCGGGGCGGATGGCACATGATGACCGTCGTGGCGCTCGCGGAAGGCCCTGTAATCCGCCTCGCCGGCAAACAGCGGCTCTAAGCGCGCCACCTCAAACGCGATCCGGATCCCGGACGCAAGGCGTTCCCGAAGCGCGTCCAGCGTCGTGGTGTGCTTTGCGCTGCTGTTTAAGGCGGAGCCGATCGCGGCAAAAAGATGCGAATTCTCCGGTGAGATCGCATGCTCGTCATCTAAGTGCAGGGTGCGGATAAACGCGGTTTTCAGCTCGGACAGGAAATGGAGCGGCCCGCCGAGAAAAGCGACATGACCGCGGATCGGTTTGCCGCAGGCCAGTCCGCTGATCGTCTGATTGACCACCGCCTGGAAAATCGAGGCGGAAAGATCCTCCCTGGTCGCCCCTTCGTTGATCAGGGGCTGGATGTCCGTTTTGGCAAAGACGCCGCAGCGCGCGGCGATCGGATAGATGGCCTTATAATGCTTCGCATATTCGTTGAGGCCGGAGGCATCGGTCTGGATGAGGGAAGCCATCTGGTCGATAAAGGAGCCGGTTCCGCCTGCGCAGATGCCGTTCATGCGCTGCTCGACATTGCCGCCCTCAAAATAGATGATCTTGGCGTCCTCCCCGCCGAGCTCGATCGCGACATCAGCCTGCGGCGCGTAATGCCGCAGCGCCGTGGACACGGAGATGACCTCCTGTACAAACGGAACGCCGAGATGGTTGGCGAGCGCGAGCCCTCCGGAACCTGTGATCACCGGGGCCACGGCAAGGTCGCCGAGCGCATCGTGCGCCTTCTGGATCAGAGAGGTAAGCGTCTCCTGGATATTGGCATAGTGTCTCTCATAATCGGAAAACAAAAGGACATCCCCGGCGTCAAGGACAGCGATCTTTACCGTAGTCGAGCCGATGTCGATGCCTAATTTATGTAGTGCTGTATCATTCATAAGGATACCTCCGTAACATCATATGCAGTGGCCGGACGGATATGCCGGGCTGCATCTGGGCAGATATGCCGGTGCGGCAAACGATCACCGGGCAAAATCTTAGCAGATTTTTAACGTGTTTCTTCCTATTATAAAGTGTACGTGGTACACGTTTTGGCAACGTACATTATACGACAGGATTTTGCAAAAAACAATCAGTAAATGACAGGAAAAGTATAAACTTTTTGTGAAGAAGAACGGTGCGGATTGACAAAGATTTTAAGGATGGCTATACTTGAAGGAGTAAAAGCTACGATGAAAGCAGAGGTATTTTCCTATGAACTGGCTGAATAAAATGGAGCGAAAGCTCGGGCGCTACGCGGTGCCGAATCTGATCCTTTACCTGATCGGCGCCTATATGATCGGGTTTGTCCTTTACCGGATCACGCCAGGCATCCTGGATTATCTGGTGTTAAGCCCCTATCATATCCTGCACGGACAGGTGTGGAGACTGGTGACGTGGATTCTGATGCCGACGGACAGCAATCTGATCTTCCTTCTGATCATGGCGCTGCTTTATTACCAGCTGGGGACGGCGCTGGAACGGACCTGGGGAACCTTCCGGTTTAACGTCTATATTTTCAGCGGGATCCTTTTTACCGTGATCGGGGCGTTTCTGCTGTATGCCATTATGTTTGTGATTTACGGCGGCGTTACGTACGGGATGCTTTCGATTGGATATGGCTTCAGTACAAATTATATCAATATGTCGATCTTTCTCGCGTTTGCGCTGACATACCCGGAGATGCAGGTCATGCTGATGTTTGTGATTCCGGTGAAAATGAAATGGATGGCTGCGGTTTACGGGATCCTGACCATACTCCAGTTTGTGGAGAGCGGCTGGGCGGGGCGGATCTCGATCTTTATGTCGCTGCTGAACTTTATCATTTTCTTTCTGTCGACGCGCGATTTCAGACGATATTCGCCGCACGAGATACACCGGAGACAGCAGTTTAAGGCGCAGACGCGCCGCAGCGCAGTTTATCCGGGCGGGGCGCAGCACAAATGCGCGGTCTGCGGCAGGACGGATCTCGATGATCCGACGCTGGAGTTCCGGTTCTGTTCAAAGTGCGAGGGCAATTACGAATACTGTCAGGATCATCTGTTTACACATCAGCATAAGAGAAACGCTTAAGAAAAGGTCAGAATCTGCCGGGAGAGCGGATTCTGACCTTTTTCAATCGTTCGGTTTCGTCCATTTTGCGATGCAGGTCTGAATTTTTGCATAAAAACCCTTGACTGTAAAGCCGCTTCATGCCTTATAAACAGGTCAGAAGCCGCGGATGAAGCCCTGATACGGCGACAGCCGGCACAAAACGGGATTCCGCAGGAGAGAAGGAGGAGCAGTATGACAATCAGAGAAGTGGAACAGAGGCTTAACGTGACACGGGCAAACGTCCGGTTCTACGAGAAGGAGGGACTGATTTTCCCGAAGAGAAATCCGTTAAATGATTACAGGGACTACTCGGAAGAGGATGTTGAAAGTTTAAATAAGATTATATTTTTAAGAGATATCGGAATCCCGATTGCGGACATCCGTGGCCTGATCCTTGGAAAAACGGGAATCCACGAGATTCTGCGCAGAAGGCAGGCGGCGCTTGAGAAGGAACAGCAGAAGACGGAAGGGGCGGTGAAGCTGTTGCGGGAGCTGCTCGCACAGCCGGAGTCTTCGTTTGCGGATCTGAAACTGCCGAAGATCCCGGAGGGGGAGGCAGGGCGGTCGCTGCGCGATACGCTGGGCGAGCTGTGGTATTTCTGGGATACGCTGGCAGTGTGGGGGTTTTTCCTTTTGCAGGTGATCTGTACGGTCTGCGTGTTTCCGATGCTGCCGGAGGAGATCCCGGTCAGCTGGCAGGGGGGAGTGCCGACGGATTATAAAAACAGGATTTATTTTTTGGGATATCTGCTGCTGTCTGCCCTGATACTCTATGGCATGCGCGCTGCTCTCTACCGAAGCATTGTGGGCGCGCTGCGCTGCTATCTGGATGAGGTAACCGCTGTGCTTTCGGTGGGCGGAATCGGATTTTTCTTTGCCATGCAGGTCTATACGGTAATCTGGATGAAGGGCCTGTATCTCTCACAGGATCTGTTTCTGATCGGCTGCATCTGTTTTTATGTGATACTGGTCGTCCTGGCATTTTTTCTGATTCGGAATAAGAGACAGCGCATGGCAGGGTGACGGCAGCCGTGAATCCGACGGTTTGGTATAAGCCTGGCTTATGCCGGTATAAAACGCGCGGGTGCTCATCTGACGGGCGCCCGGCAAAGAAAGGACGGGAATATGGAAGGAATCGCTGTGATCGCAGGAGGCCTGCTGCTTTTTATTCTGTTTGCCGTGTGGAACCGGATTGCATACCGCACCGGACGGGGAGAGCGCAGGAAAAGACGCCTGCAGGAGTTCGGGACGGATCCGACGGGATCGCGGCAGTATGAGAGGAGCCGGGAGCTTCTGGGGGAGATTGCGGTCTTATATGAGGAGACAGGGGACGTGCTGCCAGAGGGAAGCGTGGATGAGGTGACCTGGAATGATCTTGAGATGGACGAGGTGTTTTTGCGGATGAACTGTACGCAGAGCTATATCGGGGAGCAGGTGCTCTACCGGCGGCTGCACATGGCCGGGGCGCTTTCAGGGTCTGCGGCGGGAGAGAAGGCCGTGGCCGGGCCGGGAGGAAGCGGCCGGGAAGCGGGACAGGCCGGGACCAGGCCAAAAGGAAGCGGCCGGAAAACGGGGCAGGCCGGATCCCGTGAGGCCGGGACGGAGTGGGAGCGCTTCGAGGAGCAGGTGCGGTATCTCACGGAGGAGGAAGGCGCCAGGGAGGAGCTGCAGGAGGCGCTCTCCCGCATCGGAAAGACGAGAGAGGACTACTATCTGCCGATGTTTTTAAAGAATGCAAAGATCCTTCAGGTGGAGCATCTGTGGGTGTATCATCTGCTGCAGGCACTTTTTTTCGGAAGCCTTGTCTCCTGGCTTCTGACGCAGAGTCCCTTTCTGCTGGCGCTGTTTGCCGGGACGGCGCTGGTAAATCTGCTGGTCTACACATATAGTAAAACAAAATACGAGGTGTATCTCTATGCGCTCGGGAGTGTGAAGCAGATGATCCGTTTTCAGGCGGCCGTAAAGAAGAATCAGAGACAGCGGGAGATTTTCGTGTCGGAGGAGGAGAGCCGGGCGGCGGAATGCCTGCAAAAGCTCGTGCGGTATATCGGGAGCTTTCAGAGAAAGAAGGCGGGAGCGCTTTCGGGCGACGCGTTCGATCTGCTGCGGGATTATCTGATCGGGATCACGCTGTGGGATATCACGGCGTTCGCGCGGATTGCCCGTCTGCTTGAGGGGAAGCAGGAAGAGTTGTTTTTACTGTATGAGGCGTGCGGCCGGATCGACATGGAGATCGCGGTGGCGTCCTTCCGCGAAAGCCTGCCGGGGTTCTGCCTGCCAGAGTTTTCTTCATCGCCGTCAGAGGCAGACGCGACGCCGTCAGAGGCGACTGTGTTGACAGCGCGCGGGCTGTATCATCCGCTGCTCTCCGACCCCGTGAAAAATGATTTTGCCCCGCAGAAAGCCGTGATGATCACCGGGGCGAACGCTTCCGGGAAATCGACGTTTCTTAAGGCGGTCGCGGTCAACGCGATCCTGGCGCAGACCGTTCATACGGCGGCGGCGGAGGCGCTGACGATGCCGTATCTTGAGGTCTTAACCTCCATGGCGGTGCGGGACGACCTGCTGGACGGCGAGAGCTACTATATCCGTGAGGTCCGCTATTTAAAACGCATCATCGATGCGGCGGAGGAGGGAAGGCCCGTGCTTGGCGTTATCGACGAGATCCTGCGGGGAACGAACACAAAGGAGCGCCTGGCGGCGTCCGAGGCGGTCTGCCGTTATCTGCTGGGCCGTCCGGGGCTGATGCTGGTGGCGACGCACGACATGGAGCTCGCGCGGACCATGGACGGAGCGTATCAGAATTATTGTTTTAAGAGCGATATGACGGGGGACGACATCACGTTTGATTACCGGATTCATCCCGGGATGGAGGGAAACCAGAACGCGATCCGGCTGCTGGCGCATTTTCAGTATCCGCAGGAGATTGCGAGAATGGCGGAGGGGCTGGCCGGGGGTCGGGATTCCGTGAAGTCATAGTTTTAGAAATTGCGGAAAACGGATAAAAACTGATATACATAAAGTATTGACAAAGTACATATAAAAGACATATCCTGATAAGGAGGAGGTGCTTTATGGCTGCAGTGAGTACAAATATTAAGATTGATCCGGTTTTGAAGCAGGAGTCGCAGGAATTGTTTGAAAGTTTTGGACTAAGTCTGAGTGCAGCGATCAATATGTTTCTGCGTCAGTCGGTGCGTGAACAGGCGATTCCTTTCAGAGTAGGAAATCCGTTACCGAACATTGAGACAATAAGAGCGATTGAGGAAGCGAGAAATGGAATTGGTTTAAGCCGGGGATTCACATCTGTTTCCGAGCTGATGGAGGATTTGGATGCTGACGATTAGATATCAGACCGCCTTCCGAAAAGATTATAAGCGCATAAAAAAACGTGGATATGATACAAAACGGCTTGGAGACGTGATCGGTATGCTCGCATCGGGAAAGAAGCTTCCTGCTGAGTACCGGGATCACAGCCTTAGTGGTAATTACAAAGGCTGCAGAGAGTGCCACATAGCCCCGGACTGGCTGCTTGTATATGAGATCAGGGAAAATGAACTTCTCCTGTATCTGACGAGGACAGGAACGCACAGTGATATTTTCTGAAATGGGATAACTGCACAAATCTGTTTTCGGGCATCAGCGCAGACGTGGCAGGGATTATCGACTATTACGGTTCCGTCAGCGATATGACAGGGGATGATATCACGTTTGATTACCGGATTCATCCCGGGATGGAGGGAAACCAGAACGCGATCCGGCTGCTGGCGCATTTTCAGTATCCGCAGGAGATTGTGAGGATGGCGGAGGGGCTGGCGAAAGGTGAGGTGACCAGGATCAGCAGGGAATCTTACCCGGGGGATAAAAAAGAATATGGATAATCAGACAGACCTGTGCTAAGATAGACACGTAAAAGGGATCAGAAAACAAATTACGAATACCGGGGAGGCCTTTTAAAATACCAGAAGGCCAGGGACGATATTGTCCGCTGGCTGAAGGAGGATTCCGGCGCATATGTAACTACGATGTTCGATTACTTTCGGTTACCGAAGGATTTCCCGGGATATGAGTCCGTCATGAAGTGTCAGGAACATTCGGAACGTGTTCTTGTTTTGGAAAATGCGCTGAGATATGATATTTTATCTGAGCCGGGCATTGTGAATGCCAAAGAGCGTTTTATTCCTTATATACAGCTTCATGAGTTTGAAGCGCTTTTGTTTACGGATATCAGAGTATTAAAATATGATTATCTGGAGAGGGAAGATGCGGTAAAGATTGACTATCTGTATGAGGAGACGAAAATGATACCGCCAGAAGAAATTAATCATGGGGAAGAGACTGCGCCGTCAAAACGTCTGTTAAAAACTGTGAATTACAAAAAAGGTGAGATGGCGACAGAATGGCTTGAAGTGATTGGTATGACTAAAATCAGAGAAAAGTGCCCTCATTTCTCACAATGGATTGAGCGTCTGTACAGCCTGACGAATGAAAGCCAGGGCAATCATTGCTGAGCGTGGAGCAAACACAGGCGTCTGGCCGGACAAAGGATATCCGGCCAGACGCCTGTTAACTTTTTATTAAAAAGTTCAGCCCGCGCCATTCGCAAAACCGTGCCTGACGGCACTCTCCGTTGCTTCGCAGCTGATTTTTGCTCATATACGGGCGCTCCGCTCATGCACCGCAGAATGTGCTCATTCATGCAAGCATGATTCACCCATTTTGCGGCGCATGGCTGAACTTTTATCCGTAAAATTTCATGACGCCATCCATCTTCGCGCTCATATTGACCAGCATCGCGTCCGCGACCGTGATGGCGGCCATGGACTCCACGACGACCACGGCGCGGGGCACGATCACCGGGTCGTGACGGCCGCGGATGCTGATGTCGATCTCCTCACCGTCACGGTTTACGGTCCGCTGGGGGGCGGCGATGGACGGCGTGGGTTTGATGGCGGCGCGAAGGACGATGTCGCTTCCGTCGCTGATGCCGCCTAAAATGCCGCCCGCGTGGTTGGTCTTTTTGGCGACGGTTCCGTCTGCGGCCCGGCAGAACGCGTCGTTATTGGTTCTGCCCGTGGCCCGCGCCACGGCAAAGCCGTCGCCGATCTCAAAGCCTTTGACCGCGCCGACGGACATGACCGCTTTTGCGAGAGCGGCGTCAAGCTTGTCAAAGACAGGGTCGCCGATTCCCGCCGGCACGCCGTGGATGACGCATTCGATGACGCCGCCGGAGGAGTCCTGCTCTGCCATGCACGCGTCAAGGTAAGCGGCGGCGTTTTCCGCAGCCAGAGCGTCCGGCATGCAGAGCGGATTTTTCCCGATCTCTTCCGCGTCGAAGCGGTCGTCGGAGACCTGGACGGGGCCGATGGAACGGGTGTAGGTCGTAAACGTGACGCCAAGCTCCGCCAGAAGCTTTGCAGCGATCGCGCCCGCGGCGACACGGCCGATAGTTTCCCGGCCGGACGAGCGTCCGCCTCCCCGGTAATCGCGGAATCCGTATTTCTCGTCAAATGTAAAATCAGCGTGTCCGGGACGGTAGTAAGAGGCGATCTCACTGTAATCCTTTGACTGCTGATTTTTATTGTAAACGGCGATGGAGATCGGGGTGCCGGTCGTCCTTCCCTCAAACACACCGGAGAGCAGCTCTGCGGCATCGTCTTCTCTGCGCGGGGTCGCGTATCTGGACTGTCCGGGTTTCCTGCGGTTTAAAAAGCGCTGGATATCGTCCCCGCAGAGCGCAAGCCCCGCCGGGCAACCGTCGATCACGACGCCGAGCCCCGTTCCGTGGGATTCCCCCCATGTAGTCACTTTAAAAATGGTTCCGATCGAGGATCCTGCCATATCTGTATCCTGCCTTTCTTTTCTTTTTACAAGATGCCGGGGCGGACATATCTGACCCCATGATGCCTTCGGATTTCTTCGTGTTTCACACTCTCGAAATCCGAAAAACATTCGAAATCCGCTCATTTTCCTGTGGAAAATGGCTTCTTTCTCATGTTTGGCGGGTCACAAAGTCATGTTTTTTCACGCGGGCGTGAAACACATGACCTTTTGACCCTGGCATCATTATAAAAGTTTTCCCTTTGCCTGGCAACCGTAATATGGTAAACTATGCGTAAAAGCGTTCTGACGGAATGGAGATTTTTTATGGATGATCGTTATCTTGTGAAAACGGTAAAAAAACCGGTGGACTGGCGCGTAACGGTGCCGGGATCAAAGAGCATGACAAACCGGGCGCTGCTTCTGGCGGCGCTTTCCGACGGTACGGTGGAGGTGGAGGGCGTCCTCTTTTCGGATGATTCCAGGCATTTCCTGGGGGCGCTTGCGGCGCTCGGGTTTGCACTCCGGGTGGATGAAAAAGAGAAAAAAGTGTCTGTCACCGGCTGCGGCGGGCGGATTCCGAAAAAAGAGGCGGAGATTGACGTGGGAAGCGCAGGCACCGCGGCGCGTTTTCTGACCGCGATGCTCGGGTTTTCGGACGGGCGCTATATGATACAGGCGTCGGAGCAGATGAAGCGCCGCCCGATGCTGCCGCTGTTTGAGCTGCTGCTGTCGGCGGGAGCACGGATCACGTATCTGGAGAAGGAGGGCTTTCTGCCGGTTACGATCTGCGGCAGGGGATACCGTGAGGAAGGCACGGTGTGTGAACCGGTGCCGGCTGTCGCAGGAGAGAACCCGGCACCGGACGTCCCTCTCACCCTCCCTCTTGACATCAGCAAAAGCACCCAGTTTTTAAGCGCGCTGCTTCTGATTTCACCGATGATCCGGCAGGGGCTGAAGGTTCACATCACCAGTGAGAAGACGGACGGCTCCTACATTCGTATCACGCGAAATATGATGGAGGAGTTTGGCGTGACGGCCGGTTTTGACGGGAGGGATTACACGGTCCCGGCCGGGGCTTCTTACCGTCGCAGCCGGTATGCGGTGGAGCCGGACATGTCGGCGGCCTGCTATTTTTACGCGGCGGCCGCGGTGACGGGCGGCTGCGCCGTGGTGCGGAATGTGCATATGGATAACACACAGGGTGATCTGAAATTTCTTACCGTGTTAGAACAGATGGGCGCTGCCGTGGAGGAGACGGCGGACGGGATCCGCGTGACAGGGCCGCAGGAGGGACGGCTGCACGGCGTCACGGTCGATATGAATGATTTTTCTGATCAGGCGCTGACGCTTGCCGCCATCGCACCGTTTGCGGACGCGCCGGTTATGATCCGCCATATCGGCCATATCCGTCTGCAGGAATCGGACCGGATCCATGCGATCATGGAGGCGCTTAAGACGCTTGGAATCTCCTGTGAGGAGGAAGAGGACGCGGTGACGATTTTTCCGGGAAAGCCCCACGGCGGGATCATTCATACGTATGAGGATCACCGGGTGGCGATGGCGTTTGCGGTGACCGGGCTTCGGGCGGAAGGCGTGTGGATCGACAATCCGGGCTGCTGCGCGAAGACCTTTGAGGAATATTTTCAGGTGCTGGATACGCTGACGTGAAGGCGCCGGCGGGTCGGCTTATTATAAAATGATTGCCACGCCAGAACAGGCAGTTTATGAAAAAGGAGTACTACAGATGTATGAATTGATCAAACAGGAAGGCCGTGCAAAACGCGGCGTCTTTCACACAGTACACGGCGATATCCAGACGCCGGTGTTTATGAATGTCGGGACGGTGGCGGCCATCAAGGGGGCCGTGTCGACGGAGGATTTAGAAGAAATCGGATGCCAGGTGGAGCTGTCCAATACCTATCACCTGCACGTGCGGCCGGGAGATCAGCTGATCCGGGAGCTCGGCGGGCTGCACCGGTTTATGTCGTGGAACCGCCCGATCCTGACGGATTCCGGCGGATTTCAGGTCTTTTCCCTGGCGGGGCTGCGCAGGATTAAGGAGGAGGGGGTTTATTTTAACTCCCACATCGACGGGGCGAAGATTTTTATGGGGCCGGAGGAGAGCATGCAGATCCAGTCTAATCTGGGCTCCACGATCGCGATGGCATTTGACGAGTGCGCCCCGGCGTTAGCCGACCGGAGCTACGTGGAACAGTCCGTTGCCCGGACAACCCGGTGGTTAGAGCGGTGTAAAAACGAGATGGCGCGGCTGAATCGGGAGGAGGGGACGGTAAACCCGCATCAGATGCTCTTCGGGATCAATCAGGGGGCGATTTTTGCGGATATCCGCATCGACCACGCAAAGCGGATCGCGGAGCTTGATCTCGACGGGTATGCCATCGGCGGGCTTGCGGTGGGCGAGACCCACGAGGAGATGTATCACATTTTAGACGAGACGGTGCCGTACCTGCCGGTGGAAAAACCCACCTACCTGATGGGAGTCGGGACGCCCGCCAATATCTTAGAGGGCGTGGAGCGCGGGGTGGATTTTTTTGACTGCGTCTACCCCTCCAGAAACGGGCGGCACGGGCACGTCTACACGAACCAGGGAAAGCTCAACCTGTTTAACCAGAAGTACGCGAAGGACATGCGTCCCATTGAGGAAGGATGCGGCTGTCCGGCCTGCCGCCGCTACTCGAGAGCCTACATCCGTCATCTGCTAAAGGCGAAGGAGCTGCTGGGCCTGCGTCTTTGTGTGCTGCACAACCTGTATTTTTACAATACCATGATGGCGGAGATCCGGGAGGCTCTCGATGCGGGCAGATTTGCAGCATATAAGGAGGAAAAGCTGTACGGGATGGGGCAGCACGGAAAGCAGAATGCATGCCTTACGCCCCCCTGTTAACCTTCGGACAGCTCTTTAAAAACCTTCCCGGTGCGCACCGCAATCGCCAGGGACACGACGCCCGAAAACAGGACGACGATATATTCCGCTCCCTTACAGAGCTCAAAGAGGACGCCGTAGAGCGCATTTCCCAGGGGCTGCGCGCACATGGCGATCGTAAAGATGACGGCGATCACTTTCCCGATCAGATCCTGCGGTGTTTCAGCCTGGATGAAGGACATCATCTGCACGGAAAACAGGGTGGAGCACACCATGCCCAAAAAGCAGCAGAGGGTGAGAACGATGTAGTTTATCATCCCGGAGGACGAGAGGATCAGGGCGGCGCCCACCGGAAACATACAGGCTGCGCAGACGATGACCAGAAGGCCGGGGCTAACCGTTCTGCGGGACACTGCATCTGCTGATAAAACGCCGTCCGGTGAAGCATCCTGCCGGCTGACTGCGAGCCGGTCCGCAAAGATGCCCGCGCAGATGCCGCCGGCGAGTCCGCCGGCCGCCATGGCGGCCTCCGCAAAGCTGTACAGCCGGTTGGAGAGCGCCGCCTCAAGGTCAAATACCTCGGTGGTCAGATAGGGCAGCGCCACGGTGATCATGGAGGATAAAAACAGGTTGATCCCGCAGATGACCATGAGGACCTTTCCGATCACCGGTTTTTCTCTCCGGATAAAACGGATGCTGCGTGAAAAATCCGCCGCCGCTGTTTTTAACAGGCTGCTTTCTGCGGTCTGCTTCTGGAACGGGATCCGGATAAAAAGCTCCATGACCGCCGACAGGACAAAGCTTACGGCACAGGCGTACAGAATCGGCGTGAGCCCGTATGTGCTGTATAAAAGACCGCCGAGCACCGGCCCTAAGAGGGAGGCGAGGGACGATACGGTATTGATGACGGCATTTGCCGCCATGAAGGAATCCGTGTCAGTCAGCGCGGGAATGCTGGCCTGCACGGAGGGCTGATAGGCGCCTGCGATGCCGAAGAGCAGCATCATCGTGGCGGCCACCAGGACAACGGGATCCGTCTGTCCGATGAGCAGGGCGCAGACGAGAACCACACCTGCCGTGAAAAAGTCCAGGACCACCATGATCGTTCGCTTATTCACCCGGTCCGCGATGATGCCGCCCACCGGCGAGAGGGCGATGGAGGGCAGAAACGCGCAGGCCATGACGGTGCCGTACAGCGCGGAGGAACCGGTCAGGTTTAACAGATACAGCGGCAGTGCAAACCGCAGCGCGGCATTTCCGGTCAGGGAGATGATCTGACCGATGACCACCAGGATAAAATCGCGTGAAAATCCTTTTTGTCTCATAAAACAGTTCTCCTTCCAGTCGGTTACCGGTTTTTCTGATAGAGTTCGGACAGCTCCTGCAGCCGGGACTCCATCTCATCATCCATAACATCCAGCCCGAAGCCGCGCAGCATCTGGGCGAACAGTGCGATCTTGTGACAGGTCTCTTCCACCGAATCCTGAAAAATCATCGGATTCAGCCAGACATTTGCCACAAGGACGATCAGCTGCGCCAGCTCCTTCGGGTGATCCGTCACAATGGATCCGTCGGAAATCCCTTCCTCTAAAATCGGAAGAATGTATTCCGGCGCGGCGTGTTCGACCGTATCGTTGAGCAGGCTGAACAACAGCGTCGGGCTGTTGTGAAAATCCGGGGCAGCCGTGACAATGTCCTCCTGGACGGGCCGCAGGATGGATGCTTTAAATATCGTCTTCAGCTTTTCTTTGCCGGAGAGATCCGCCCGGTCGCGGATACCGGCGAGCATCCGGTTGGATTCCGCGGTGATCCGGTCCACCACCGCCTCCAGAATCTCCTCCTTCGATTTAAAATGATGATAGACCGCGCCTTTACTTAAGCCGCCCAGCCCGTCCAGAATGTCCTGGATGGACGTGTGCTCATAGCCCTTTTCCACGAACAGGCGGTATGCGGTGTCCAAAATCAGGCTGACGGTCTCTTCGGGGTGTCTGTTTCGTGCCATGTGGGTCCTCCTTATAATTATTGCAGACGCAGGGATGACTGGCGAAGCCGGGCATCCGTTGCATACATACCGGTAGTATGTATTGACATTAACATACCGACGGTCGGTTTGTCAAGACGTTTTTTGTGAGAAAAGGCTTGCCGAACCGCTCAGGATTGTGTACAATATCCTTTAGTGTCCGGGACAGGCGGGGATACCGTGCCGCGAATGTCCCTGTAATCAGGAACTATACAGCGATTAGGAGCTTCCTGTATAATACAAACATAGGGAATCCCAAGAAAGGTGGTTGATA
>CANRSX010000024.1 GCA_947642555.1 uncultured Roseburia sp.
GGAAAAATTCAAGAATTAATCCCCATATGACCCCATTTCCCGTCAGGCGGTATCCCCGTCAGGCGGGATTTTTTCTTCTATCCCTGTGCGTACCCGTCCCGATACGGTAAGATACGAATGATCAAATCAACAGACAGGGAGGACTTACAAATGACAAACTTAGTAGAATTGAACGACATCACAGGAATGTTTATCGATGCCAGGCGGATGGTACGTGACTGCCGTGGCACGGTATACGGCTACATGCGCGTGAGCACCATCGCCCAGGACTGTGAGCGGCAGAACGAAGCATTAGAAGCCCTTGGCATTCCAAAAGACCGGATTTTTATGGACAAAAAATCCGGAAAAGATTTCGACCGTCCCGGCTTTCAGGCGCTTCTCGACTGTCTCCGGGAAGGGGATCTCGTTGTCATAAAGACCCTGGACCGTTTCGGCAGAAGCGTGAAGGAGATTCAGGAACAGCTCTGGCACATCACGAATCAGAAAAAAGTATCCGTCGCATTTATCGATTCCCCGTTTCTCAATCACTCCGAAAACCTGCCTCCGATGGCATTCATGCTCTCAAATATGATGTACCTGATTTTTTCCTTTTCCGCGGAGATCGAGCGCCTGCTCATTATCGCGAGAACCGACGAAGGGCGGAAAATCGCGAAGCAGAACGGCGTGCGTTTTGGCCGAAAGCCCCTGCCGGTTCCGGTGGAATTCTGGGAGATGCGGGATGGGATTTTAAATGGGACACTTGCGAAAACAGCAGCCGCCAGAACCCTGGGTGTAGACAGGAAAACTCTGTATAAATGGCTGCGGGAGGCACAGGATAAAGACACCGGCAGCTCTGAAGAACATGCATAACTCCCCCAAAAATCCGATCGAAACGCCAGGTGGACTTTATTTGCTGCACATGCTATAATGTATGCAGAGAATAGCGGCGGACACCATAAAAACAATGGTCCAAAAAAACAGAAAGTGAGGAATCCTATGCCGAACGGACTTGAAATTACAAAAGCAGCAATCGATGACTTCAATGATATTCAGGAATACATGCTGCTTGCAAAAAAAGAAAACGCAGCTGAAACTTACGCAAAATTAAAAAAGAAATATCTGTCTTTAAAGGCAATCCTCACGGTTGCCGGTGTAAATCTGACCGATATTGACGAAATCAAAGAATAAAGGTCGTATCATACAAACAGAGTATTTGTCAGTCATCCATGCAGATGATCTGATAAATACCCTGTTTTGCAATCAGTATTTCCTTATCCCCTCGGGCGCTTAATTCCTCCCCGGCTTCCTCATCCCCTTTAAAATATCAAAACAGTCAAATGTCGCGAAATAATCCTCCGGCGTCTCCGCCCTCCGAATCAGCTGCGTCGATCCGTCCTCCTTTAGCAGCACCTCCGCGGATCTCAATTTACCATTGTAATTATATCCCATCGAAAACCCGTGCGCCCCGGTGTCGTGAATCACCAGCAGATCTCCCATCGCGATCTCCGGCAGCATCCGGTCCACGGCAAACTTGTCACAGTTTTCACAGAGCGATCCCGTCACATCGTACCTGTGATCGTGCGGCGCATCCTCCTTTCCCATCACCGTGATGTGATGATAGGCCCCGTAGATCGCCGGACGCATCAGATTGACCGCGCAGGCGTCCACCCCGATATACTCCTTGTGCGTGTGCTTCTCGTGAATTGCCGTCGTCACCAGGCATCCGTACGGGCCCAGCATAAAACGTCCCATCTCCGTGTAGATCGCCACGTCGCCAAGCCCCGCCGGCACGAGGATCTCGTCGTACGCCTCCTTCACGCCCGCGCCGATCACACGGATATCGTTCGGCGTCTGATCCGGGCTGTAGGGAATCCCCACGCCGCCGGAGAGATTGATGAACCGGATGTCGCAGCCGGTCTTCTCCCGGAGCTCCACCACCAGCTCAAACAGCTGCCTGGCCAGCTTCGGGTAATACTCGTTTGTCACGGTGTTGCTCGCGAGAAACGCATGAATCCCGAATTTTTTCGCGCCCTTTTCCTTTAACAGCCGAAAGCCCTCGATCATCTGCTCATGTGTAAACCCGTACTTCGCGTCCCCGGGATTATCCATGATGCCGTTGCTCATCTTAAACACGCCGCCCGGATTGTAGCGGCAGCTGATCGTCTCCGGGATCCTGCCGATCGTCTTCTCCAGAAACTCGATGTGGGTAAAATCATCCAGGTTGATGATCGCCCCAAGCTCGTCCGCAAACGCAAACTCCTCTGCCGGCGTGTCATTCGAGGAAAACATGATATGCGCCCCGTCAAACCCCTGGGAATCCGCCAGCATCAGCTCCGTTAAGGAAGCGCAGTCGCATCCGCAGTCATACTCCTTTAAAATGTTTAAAATAAAGGGGTTCGGCGTCGCCTTCACGGCGAAATACTCCCGGAACCCCGGGTTCCACGCAAAAGCCTCCTTTACCGCCCGCGCATTTTCGCGGATTCCCGCCTCGTCGTAGAGATGAAACGGCGTCGGATATTTTTTTACGATCTCCTCCAGCTGTTCTTTACTTACAAATATCTTCTTTTCCATGATTCTCCTGTCCTTTCTCTGATTTGTGTCAAAATACCGCCTGTACCAGCACCATGTACAGCACGGTTCCAACGCCGATGCTCAGCATATTGTTGCGTTTCCAGGCGTGAAGCAGCACGACGACCGCTCCCGCGATCAGCTCCGGCAGGCCGAACGGCGCATGCGTAAATTCCACCGATTTAAAGCAGTAGATCACCAGCATCCCGATCACCGCCGGCGGCAGCACTCTTCCAAGATACCGGATCACGGGCGGCAGCTCTTTTCCGTTTGGAAAAAATAAAAACGGAATCAGCCTGGTAAAAAAGATGGTCGCTGATACTACAAAAATAATCGCAAGTGTTTTCCCCACGCTAACCGGCATGCTCCTCCACCTCCCGTTCCTTCTTCTCCCCGGACTTTTCGCTCTCAAACATCCGCCGTCCCGCCACCAGAATCGCCATGATACAGACCATGGCCGGCAGGATAAACTGCTCCTCCCCGAACAGGATCCGGCAGACCAGCGCGCAGATCAGCCCCGCGGTCGCGCTCCTGCGGTTTGCGCCATCCATCCACTGCTCCGTTAAAATGACCAGAAACAGCGCTGTCATGGCAAAATCAATCCCCGTCGCGTCAAACGGGATCAGATGCCCGAGCAGGGCGCCCAGCCCGGAGCCTAAGATCCAGTAGGAATGATCCAGCACCGCGATCGCGAACAGGAACTGATCCTCAGGCACACCGGGCGGCGTTTTCGTGAGAAAATACAGCGAGTACGTCTCGTCCGTCAGCGAAAAAATCAGGTACGCCTTCTTTTTCCCTGTTTTTTCAAACCGCCCGATCAGCGAAAGCCCGTAAAAAATATGGCGGATATTGACCATAAACTCCATAAAAATGATCTGGAGAAAGCTGATTCCCGGCACAAAAAAATTCACCGCCAGATACTGCCCGCTGCCCGCGTAGATCACCAGGCTCATAAACATCGCCCACAGAACATGATACCCTTTTTCCTGTATCATTACCCCGAAAGCCATCCCGATAAACAGATATCCGGCAAGCACCGGGAGCGTGTGCGGAAATGCCGCCGCAAAGGCTTTTTTATAAGTTCCCCGTTCCGAATTCAAAACTGACTGCATTTTACTCTTTCCTATTTTCATCTCTTATGCTATACTATCTTCAGCCATCCTCTGCGGGATGAGCGACACTGATAAGGAGTATTTCATGAATATCACGGTTTTAAGCTACCATGACCAGGCACTGATCGATCAGGTAAACGCCCAGGCAGCGGCGCGCGCGCAGGCGGAGCGCGAAAAGGCTGCACAGGAAGCAGCGGCAGCCAGCCTCTCCTCCAGCCAGAGCTTTTCCGCCGCGCTGGACACGGCCTCCCAGGGCTATACCGCCGCTTCGCAGTCAGCGTTATCTTCCTGTCCTGCGGATCTTGAGGCAATCTTTCAGGAAGCTTCCTCGCTGTACGGCGTGTCCTGTGACCTGTTAAAATCCATCGCCAAAGCGGAATCCGGCTTTAACCCGAATGCGGTCAGCCATGCCGGCGCGGTCGGTATCATGCAGCTGATGCCAGGAACGGCCGCCTCCCTCGGCGTTACCAATTCCTACGACCCGCGTGAAAACATCCTCGGCGGGGCGAAGCTGATGGCGCAGCTCTTAAGCAGATATAACGGCAATACTGCCCTTGCACTCGCGGCCTATAACGCCGGCAGCGGCAATGTCGACAAATACGGCGGCATTCCGCCCTTCACGGAGACGCAGAATTACGTCCGGAAGGTTCTCTCCTACCTGGGCAGCGGAACCGACAGCTTATCATCGCTGACCGGCGCGCTTACCGGTACGGGCAGTACCTCTTCCACCGGCAATGCGACGCTTGACCTGATGGTCGCCCTGTTAAAATACGCGCAGAGCGAGCATGAAGCCGCGGAACGCGCAAAAGCAGATGCCGCGCAGCCTGCTCCGGCGCCTGTGATCAACGTGACCGTCATCAATCCTCCGGCGGACAGCGGACAGAATCCTGCGCCTGACACGAATCCGGCCGGCACGACCGACGATTCCGGCAGCAATGTGGATCCGGCCGATAAAAATGACGGTTCCGGCACAAATGTAGACCCAACCGATAAAAACGACGGCTCCGGCACAACGGTCGATCCAGCCGATAAAAACGACGGCTCGGATGTCACGGATCCGACGGTAAATCCGGGCAATACGGATAAAAACGATGACTCCGGCGCCGTAATCCCGACCGATGGCTTCGGAAATACCGGCGATATCAGTCCGGCCGACGGCACGGACAATACGGATCCACAGGCCTTCCGCAGTCTCGCCAGCATCGCGTCCGTTTTATAATTCTGCATAATCGGATGTCTCTGCAGCAGGACCGTACCGATCCGGCCTTACATAGCTTTCTTAAGAACCCGCCTCCGCGGGTTTTTTTTATACAATAAACCGCCTTTGTTTCACCCTTCTGTGAGCGTTCCGATCTGCGCCTCTAAGTACGCGTTAAATTCCTCCATAAATCTGCGGACCGTCCCGATCTCTTCCTCCGAATAGCGCGACAAAAACTCCATATCCCGCTTCTCCCACAGCTTATGCCGCTTGTCATGCTCCTCAAACAGCAGCCGTCCCTGTTCCGTCAGCCGGAAATAGATCTCCTTGCGGTTTGTCTCCAGCGTATACTTCTCGATCAGTCCCTTTTCCAGGAGCTTCTTTGTCATCTTGCTGATCGCGCCGCGGGTCATGCCCATATAGCCGGCCACCCTTGTGACATTCGGCAGTTCAAGTCTTCCGATCGCATCGATACAGTGTGTCTCGGAATATCCGTATTCGTCAAGGCACTGGCTTTCCGTCAGCGCGGACAGCATGTCCTGCCGCTCCAGCATCAGTGCAAGCGCCTTAAGCAGCAGTTCCTGTTCCTTCATGGTCTCCCCCGTTTCCGCGCCGCATTACCGTGCAGATCTACTTTACCCCAATATTGTTTCCCTGTCAACAAAAATTTCTCACGCTTTTTCTTTGATCCGCACTGCTGTCCCGTTTACCGATACCACGATTATATTCTGCGTCAGCGTCATCAGGTCAAAGTCAATTCCGATCAGTGCATTGGCGCCTGCATGAAGCGCCTTGTTGATTAAATTATCCATCGCCGCTTCCTTTGCCTTTGCGATTTTACCTTCAAACAGCTCTGAGTTTGTGCCGAGAAAATCACTGATCTGTGCGTTTATTTCACTGAAAAATCCGGTTCCCAGCACCACCTCCCCGCTCATCACATTCAGGTATTCGATGATCTGATATCCCTCAAACTGATATCCGGTTGTGGTCATAAAAAAATCTTTTCTCTCCTGAAACTCGAGATATTTCTGTTCATTTTCATTTACTTCTTTCCATTCCTCCTCCAGGCATTCCTGTGCCTGCTGCGTTGTTTTTCCGGAAGCACTCCAGGTCTGAAAATATTCTCTGACCTCATGCAGCTCATCCGCGTCAATCTGTTTTGTCCTGGCCAGCTTTTTTAGCCTGAGATGATATTCATTGCACTCGTTGCAAATTATTGCACCGTCATACTGGAATGACAGACTCACCCCCGAGAGCATTCCAAGCTTTTTCCCGCAAATACAGCAGTTTGCCATCTTCTTTCCTCCTCTGCTTTCCAATCCAAAAGTTCTCATTCCCTGCTCATATACAGGCGCTCCGCTCATGTACCGCAGAATGCGCTCATTCATGCGAGCATGATTCGCCCATTTTGCGGCGCATAGCTGAACTTTTAATCAAAATAGCATATAAGTCAAAAAAAGTACAGACCAAAACCAAACTTTTGTTCTGTACCTTTTTATATATCGTTATTTCACCACGTCTCCTGCACCGTGTAAGGAACCGGGTAGGAGGTATATGCCAGATCCGGAATCTGAAAATGATCCCCCGTGCGTTTCACCCATTCCTTCAGCTTCGCATTCAGCTCCGCCCTCTTTTCCGCCGCCAGCGGATGGTGCGCCAGATTCACGAGCTCATAGGGATCCTCGTTCAAGTCAAACATCAGCCAGTCGCTGTTATCCGTGCAGACATATTTATATCCGTCCCGGGTGACGATTCCACGCCAGGGCTTGTCGATGCTGTGGTCGTGGCGGGTCGGGATCACGGACTGCAGATACGCCTCCTCTGGCACGCTGCCCTTTGGCGTCCGCTCCGCCGGCAGCCGCTCAAAGGAATAGTCATATCCGCGCATCCACTCCGGCGCATCGATACCGCACAGCCCGAGGGTCGTGGGCGCAATGTCCACATGGTTGATCACGCTCTTCGTGCACCCGCAGGCGCGGTTCTGATAGCCCATCGGCACCTCTCCGCCGATGATAAACGGAATCCGGATCGCCTCCTCAAACGGATTTGTCTTCCGGAACATCCCATGAGAGCCGTGCATATCCCCGTGGTCGCTGAAAAAGAGAATATGCGTATCCAGATCCAGGTCCTCCTCCCGAAGCGCCGCCCGGATGCGCCCCAGATTATCATCCACATTTTCAATCAGCGCATAATATCCCGCCAGCTCGTGCCGCGCCTTTTTCCTTACCTTCCCGTACGGCGGTACATTCGGACGCAGTTCCAGGCGCTGCCCGTTATAATGCGCCATGTACTCCGCAGGGGCCGTATATGGGTCATGGGGCGGCTGTACGCTTAGCACCATAAAAAACGGCTGGTTTTCTCCCTTTCTCCTCTGCGCTCCGTAGGCACGGATCTTCTGAATCACCATGTCCGTCAGGACATCCGTCTCAAATCCGTTCAGACGCGTCAGCGGCACTTCCGTCTCCCCGTCATGCCCGTGCACCAGACAGTCAAACTGGCTGTTGTTATTTTCATATCCGATCCAGGTCTGAAAACGCGCCCTTCTGTCCCTGGCGACGATCTGCGCTTTTGGATCCACATCCGTCCCTCTCCGCGGGAGTTCACCGTCCATATGCCATTTCCCATAATAGAGCGTGTCATATCCTTCTTCCCGGAACACATCCACAATCGCAGGCATTGACGGATCCAGCGAGTAATCGTGCCCCGGCACCGTGCTCTCATGAACATACCGGCTGGTAAAAAGACTCCCCCGGAACGGTGCGCACAGCGGACACCCGCTGACCGCGCACTCAAAATTCACCCCCTGTTCCGCCAGAAGATCCAGATTCGGCGTATTGATGTTCGGATCCCCGCTGCGTGACATCGCATCCGCTCTCATCTGATCCGCAATAAACCAGATTACATTTTTCCCGTTCTTCATTCCTTTTCACCCTTTCACTCCGGAAGACGCAAAGCTTGCCTGAATCTGCTCCTGCAGTAACATATAGATCACAATCCCCGGCAGAACCGCAAGCGTCAGCGCCGCAAACATTTTGGTATAATCATACGAAAACGCATCCTTAAAAAACGCCAGCGCCAGAGGCAGCGTACGGTTCCCCGGCGAAGCCGTCAGCAGCATGGAGTAGAAATATTCGTTCCAGTTACCCAGAAACATCAGGATCCCCGTCGTGGAAAGCCCTGCCTTTGCCAGCGGCAGATTGATCTGCCAGAACGTCCGGAAAAATCCGGCGCCGTCGATCTCCGCAGCCTCTGTCAGCTCCCCCGGCACCGAGGCGAACGCCGATTTCAGCACAAAGACGGACATCGCCATTCCGGTGGAAATATAGACGAGCACCAGCGCCGTCTTTGTGTCATACAGATGCAGTCCTGTGACCAGTGAAAAGATCGGCTGCGCCTTCGTATGCCCCGGTACCAGCATGGTAATCGTAAACAGGACATACAGCAGATTCTTTCCCGGGAAATCATACCGTGCGATCACATATGCGCCCATGGAAAATATGATCAGCGAAATTATCGTCGCAACCGATGCGATCATCAGGGAGTTGAGCGCATACTGTATCATGTCATAGCTTTCCAGCACTTCTGCATATGCCTGAAAGCTGATGCTCTCCGGCAGCGCAAAGGGCTCATTTAAAATCTGCGCGTTTGTCTTAAAGGAGGAGATCAGCACCCATATCAGTGGAAAGACAGATATGATTACCACAAATGCCATCACAAGATACATCAGACACATGACCACATATTTTCCTGCATTTTTTCTCACTCTGTCCACCTCCTACCACACCGGCTCATTCATCCGGAACAGCTTATTGATCAAAAGAAGAATCACAATGCCCAGCAGAATCATGATCAGCGCCGCCGCATTGGCGAATCCGTAATTCATGTCCGTGATCGCATTCACAAGGATCACGGATATATTCATCGTATCGTCTCCGGGGCGCCGCCCCGCGTCGTCAGCGCAATCGCCTCATACATGGCGATCCTGGCCGTGACGGATACGATCACGCTCGTCCCGATAGAATTCCGGCACAGCGGGAGATTGATTTTTAACGCGACCTGCCATTCCTTTGCCCCATCCATATAGGCAGCCTCATGAAGCTCCTTCGGGATCGCAAGCAGATCGCTTAACACCACGAGCGTTACCGTCACCGCATAAAACAGCCACACAAACGTCACCGACCAGAACGCATACGGCGATTCATAAAACCAGTTCACACTGAAATCCGGGATGAATAACCGGATAAAACTGTTTACGATTCCGAAGCTGTCGTCAAAAATAAATTTGTAGATCAGCGTCCATGCGGCTACAGAAATCACGCTCGGAATCATGTAAACGATTTTTACCAGCCGCGCTCCCTTTGGCGCCTTAAAGATGATAAACGCCACCAGCACGCCAAAGCCGACATGAACCACGGCCGCCAAAAGTCCCCATCCGGCCAGATTGCGCAGTGAAATCCGAAAACTCTGCAATCCGAACAGCCGCCGGAAATTGTCGATGCCGATAAAATCCGGCGCGTTGAATCCGTCCCATTTCGTCAGGCTGGTAACGAATACCGTGAGGATCGGAACCAGATAGAACATGATAAAAACGGCTGTGATCGGAACCAGAAACACATAGATCCAGATCAGTTTTTTTCTCCCTAATTTTTTCCCGCTCATCCGTACCTCCCATCTGTGATTTTGCGACAACGGTTTACTGAACGGAGAGCTGCGCTTTTTCCGTCAGCGCCTGGCAGAATTCCTCCGGCGTCATGGAACCATCGTAGAGCTTTACCAGAATCTTTCCGAATTCCTCTGCGCTCAGAGAGGATGGCATCACCTGATTGATCTGTATCGCATGGATCGTATTCTCGTCGATCGCCTCATTCAGCTGCATGTACACCGCATTTTCCGCTGCCTTTTCTTTGTACTCCTCACTGTATTCCAGATTGGGCGCAAGTCCTCCCTCGCTTAAGAGCGCGGTCTCCAGCTCCTCCTGCGAATAAAGGAATGCAAGGAACGCCAGCGCCACCTCCCGCTGCTTTTCATCGGTCGATGCCGGAATCCACCATGCGGTCGCCTGAAGATTATCAATCACGACATTTCCCGGATAGATATCCGCCACAACCGTCGTCCCGTCAAACCCGTTGCTCCACTTATCGGAATTCTCCGGCTGGAATTCTGCCGCAAACCAGGGACCGTTCGGGATCAGCGCCGTCTTTTTGCTGAGGAAATAGTTCATCGCGTCCGGTCCTGCTGCACTGATCGCATTGTCTGCGCCGTTCTTCTGCGCCAGATCCTGCAGCTCCTTTGCCGCGTTGATGAAAACCGGTGTGTTGTAGTCGACGATCTTTTCCTGAAATCCCTGCTTTAAGACCTCCTCACCGCCCGGCTGGTTGACAATCATCGCCGTATACATCAGCTGGGAAAAGAATGCCGGCCCGCCGGTGGCCAGCGATACTTTATTCTCCCCCAGATCCTCCGACAGCTCCGCAAACGTCATCTCCTTTACCGGCTTTGACGGCTGGTACATTGTAGTATTATAAAACAGGCCCACCGGTTTGGCAATCGCTAACGGCATTGCCACCACTTCCCCGTCCACCGTCGCATATTCCAGCGAATCCTCAATCAGGACATTTTTCACCTCCGAATGTTCCTCAAGCCACGGTCCCAGATCATAATAGAGCTTATTCGGAATCACATATTCACGGAGCCAGTTCGGATCTCCTCCCTCTACCAGCGCCGGAAGCATATCCTGCTGGGCGAGCTGTTTCATTTTGTCATTGTATGATTCCTGCGGGATCTGCTCGATCTCAATGCGGTAGACACCCGCGTACTTCTCGTTAAAGCGCTCCACCTGCGGCTCAAACAGGATGGCACCCGTGTTCTCTCCGGCCTTATAGGTCGGCAGCTTCATCACGATTTCCTCCGCAGCGGCCTCATGTTCCGTCGCTCCCGCCGCAGCTCCCGTATCGCTCTGCTTTTTTTCCGTCCCGCACCCCGCCAGGGATACGGCTGTCGTCACCGCCATCATAACAGAAATAAACTGTTTCATGCTTCGTCTCATCTTCCTTTTCTATGCCGGAATCATTCTCTCACCGCTTCCGGCATATCCTCCTTCCTGAATCTTCTTTCTTGTTTCGAAAACGTTTTGGTAATCTGATTGTAATCCAAAACGTTTTCGGTGTCAAGCAACAAAAACACAGTTCCCATCGATTTCGTCATATCTGACACAAATCCGATCCGTTATCTGGTACTTCTTACCAAAAATCTCAATTTCCACTTCCGCCGTCTTCGTTTCGTTCCGGATCGTAAGTTCCCGGTGATCCATTCCGATCCACATACGCTGGCCGTGCCATGTAATCGGGAACGAAAGACTCTCCCAGCAGTCAGGCAGCGACGGACAGATCCGCAGCGCTCCGTTTAACATCCGCACGCCCCCGAACCCGAAGACAGCGCCCTGCCAGATTCCGGCAAGCGAAGCCGCATGGATCCCGGCGTCGGAGGATTTCATATTCTCCCCGGCATCGATTCTGACCGCCCTCTGAAACAGTTTATATGCCAGCTCCCTGTCTCCCATATCGCACGCAAGAATCACATGCGTGGAGAGGGACAGCGACGAATCGTGAAGGGTTTTCGGCTCATAATAATTCCAGTTTGCCCGTTTCACCTCCGGCAGAAAACGATCCTCCAGCAGGAAAAACAGCGCCATAATGTCAGCCTGTTTTGACACCTGCAATTTATTAACCTGCTCCAGATTATAATCCCGAAACAGCGTTCCGACCTCTTCCGCTTCTTTGTATTTTTTCAGATCGGGCACCGGATAGGTCAGGTAGGACGCATCCTGCGGAATGACCAGATCCGCTCCGGGCTGCGGCAGAAACATGCGCGGCCTGCGCTGCTTCCACTGGCCGTACGCCTCCTCCAGCTGCAGCTTTTCATTCAGCTCCCTGAATTTTTCCGGGAACTCCTCTTTTATCCGCTCATAATATTCCATGGCGATCCCGATGTTCCAGTACGCCATATAATTCGTGAACGCATTATCGTTTACATGCTCCTTGTATTCATCCGGTCCCACCACATCATTGATATGATATCTCTGGTCCTCCCCGCTCCATTCCAGCCGCGAGCTCCAGAACACCGCGGTATCGAGCAGGATCTCATAGCCATACCGGTACATAAAATCCTGATCGCCGGTCACCATGTAGTACTGCCACACGCCATACGCCACGTCTGCCGTGATGTGCTGCTCGATAAACCCGGACCAGATCTTTGTCGGAAGCCCTGTCACAATGTCGGCATCCCCCCACACCGGCGTGACCTCCCCGTCGTCAATCCACGCGGATTCCCAGGGAAACTGCGCTCCTTTATAATGATTTTCCCGCGCCTTCCTTCTCGCTCCCGGAAGTGAGAGATAGCGGTATTCCTCCAGCGAACGCGCTGCCGCAGGATCCGTAAAGGTAAAATACGGAAGCGCAAAAATATCCGTATCCCAGAATGTATGTCCCTTGTACCCTTCTCCGCTCAGCCCCTTTGCTCCTATATTCATCCGGTTGTCATGAGCCGGCGTCATCACGTACAGATGATACTGTGCAAAGCGGACTGCCAGCTGATCCAGCGGGTTCTCAGAACGGATCACCACCGGCGTTTTACTCCACACACGGCTCTCCCAGGCATCCGCGCTCTCCTTTGCCAGCCGGTCATAGCCCTTCGCCTCACTGCATTTCAGCGCCTCCAGCCCGATCTTCTGCAATGTTTCCGAATCCTTTCCTTCCTTCCCGCGGTCTCTCGAGGTATAAACATTGCTGATCTTTTCGATCACAAAAGATCCTCCCGCCGGAATCCTTAATGCGTATTCACAGGCCAGCTGTCTTCTGCTCATCACGATCCTCTGTTTCGCCGCTGATGGCTGTCCGTCGATATAAGAGTTGCAGACGGATGTAGTGACAAATTCTATGGCGGACTCTGTCGTCACGGTGCACATCTGCATATACCGGTTTTCATAAAAGCGTTTCGTCCTCTCCGAAAAATGCTGTACCCCGCTGTTTGTCACACTGCCGTCAATCCCGGTGGAATAAAAAAGCTCCGCGTCATGTCCGATCGGCGTAATCGTGATTTTCTGCGCAGCGGTGTGCTGATCTTTCAGAGAGACAATCCTCTGAAACCTCATCTGATACCGTTCCCCGCACGGCGATATCCATTCCGCGGTTCTGGTAAGCTCCCCTGTGTAAAGATTCAGCTGCCGGTAATACTGCTCCACCGTCCCTTTCTCCAGCGAAAAAATCTCCCCGTTCAGTTTTATCTGAAAACCGGTCACATCCGGGGCATTCGGGAGCTCCGTCACCTCATGTTCGTCAAATTTATTAAACGTGCCCGCAACAAAAAAATTTCTCGTTTCCCCGGGATATGTCTCCTCCGTCGCACTCCTGATACACATGTATCCGTTCCCCAGGCACAGAATGGATTCATATTTTCCCAGGTAACGGCTGTCAAACCTCTTTTCCCCTATGATCCACTGATCCGCCTTTGAATAATCTATGGTTGTCGTCATCTTTTCTCTTTCCTTTTTTGTTATCCAAAACGTTTTCGGTATGATCATAACAGGAATAACAACGTTTGTCTATGAAAAAAAGCACCAGAATTCACATCTGAATTCTGGTGCTTTTTTCGTTTTGCCGTTTCCGTAAGCTTAATCTGCCTTTTCACGCGGAGCCTGTCTTACCGCTGCCGTCGTCCCCCGCAGCATCAGCTCAAAGGGCAGCACAATTTCCTTTTTCACCTTTTCTTTGTTTATCATCTGTAAGACGGCCCTGCCGCACGCTTTCCCGATCTCTGTCGGAGACTGCCGTACTGTCGTGAGCCCTTTATAAATGTACGGCGCGATCGGGATGTCGTCAAAGCCCGTCACCGAAAGATCCTCCGGAACCCTCAGGCCCAGCTCCTCCGCGGCGCGTATCGCTCCGATTGCCATCCGGTCGCTCGCACAGACCAGCGCCGTGATTTCCGGATTCCTGGTCAGCAGCCTCTGAACCGCAAAAAATGCGATTTCCTCATTAAAATCACAATATACCGTATACTCCGGATCCGGTGTGATTCCCGCATGACGAAGCGCCTGCTCATACCCCCTGCCGCGGTCCAGGCTGACATCGACATCCCGCCTGCCGTTTACCAGCGCAACCTTTTTGTGCCCCAGACCGATTACATATTCCGTCATCTCCTTTGACGCGAGCACGTTATCGATCTCAATCCTGCATTTATTCGTTCCGCGCACTCTCATATCGATCATGGCACACGGAATATCGCTCGAGAGGATCTCCTGATAATACGAATCGTCGACCCGCAGACCGGTAACGACCACGCCGCTTAAATTTTTCTTTTTACACAGCTGCTGAAAGCTCAGCTTCTCCTGCTTTGCCCGGCTGGTGACCAGGAGCATAAATTCACAGCCCTGGTCGCCGCACTGCTGAAACAGCCCGTATATGTAACCGTATAAAAACCCGTTTTCATCATCCGGCGTCATCTCGGACGTTAAGAGAGCAATCGTTGTATCGGCCTTCCCGCCCAGCGAGCGCGCGTTGATATCCGGCGCATAATCCAGCCGCTCCACTGCCTCAAGTATTTTCTTCTTGGTCGCTTCACTCACATCCGTATATCCGTTCAGCGCCCGCGATACCGTTGTAATCGATACCCCGACCTCTTTTGCCACATCCCTGATCGTTATTCTGCCCATTTTTCCACCGCAACAGCTATGATTCGCTGCAGCCTTTCCTTCTGTTGTCTCCACTACAAGCATACTCCGAATTGCCCGGGTTGTAAATATCGAAAAAGAACCAGCGTCATCCGCTACCCTTTTTCCTGCTGATATGGAAGCCTCACCTCAACCCAGAAGACCTCCCCCTCCAGCCCCGCCTGCACCTCCCCGCCCATCTGTTCGGCGAGGGCCTTTACGATGGAGAGCCCCAGCCCTGTATTCTTCTGGCTGCGGGAGGTGTCCGTCGTGTAAAAACGGTCAAAAACCCGCTCCACGTCCCGGGGCTCAATGCTCATCGTGCGGTTGGAAACCCGCAGGACGGCCCGGTTTTCTTCTTTTTCCAAAGAAAAGCAGTAATCCCCGCAGCCGTGTACCAGCGCATTTTTCACAAGATTTTCCACGATCCGCGAGGAGGCCTCCCGGTCCCCGGTGATCAGGCAGGGCTCCTTCGGAAGACGGATCTCTGGCTCGCAGCCTTTTTTTACAAAATCATCATAAAACATGGAGACCGTCTCCGCAAGCAGATTCGCCGCATTGATGCGCTCTTTTTTCAGAGGCAGCTCCTTTGCCTGCAGACGTGCGTACAAAAACAGCTGGTCCAGCAGGGCGTTTAGGGCGTCGAGCCGCTGTGCGACGATCTCCGCATATTCCCGCCGCTTTTCTTCCGTCACCGCGGGATCCCCCATCAGCTGCACGTATCCCTTCGCCGAGGTCAGGGGCGTGCGGATGTCATGGGAGATGCTGGTGATGCTCTCCCGGTAGCTGCGGGCCTCCCGCCGGAGCGCCTCCTCCCGTTCCCGCCCTGCCGCCAGCAGCCGGTTTAACACGGACACAAGCACACTTAAGTCTCCCTCTGCGGACACGCTGTCCAAAAGGATCCGGGAATCTGTCTCCTCCTTCATCCGCAGCTCCTTTATGATATGCCGGATCCGCCTCCGGTAACGCCACAGGAGGGCGGACATCACGCCCGCCCACAGAACTGCCAGTGTCAGAATCGCTACAAGCATAGTTTTCCTCCTGCCGTATCTTCTGATACCGTCTCTATCTCACATCCGTCCGGTTAAAATGCCACATGCCGGCCGCCATCGCCGCAGACAGCCACACCAGCGAAATCACCACATTTTTCGCGATATCACCGCCGGTCAGCCCCTCCACCGGCAGCGTCATACTTCGGTTTACGATCCAGTATTCCGACGGGGTAAAAGGGAGATCTCTGCATAAAAGATCCACCCCCGCCAGAAACAGGACCGGCAGCGCCGAGACCGCAATCCCCAGCGAAATCGCCGCCGCAAGGTTCCGGCAGACCTCACTGATCAGCACAAAAATCGCGGTCAGGGCTGCGAGCAGAAGGATCTGCTGCCCGATATAAATGCCGAGCGTTCCCGGCCATCCCTCCTCAAACGTGTCCTTCCCGGCAAACACGTATGCGGACAGCAGCATTGACACCACGCCGATTGCCACCAGCAGCACCTCCGCAAACAGGGTCATGAGAAATTTTGCGAGAAAAATCTGATTTCTCGACTTTCCCTTCCCGACGATATTTTTCTGCATCCCGCTTCCATATTCGCCCACCACAAAGATGGACGCAAACACTGCCAGCATCACCGGCAGAAAATCCCCGGCAAACAGCTGTCCCGTCATCTCCAGCATCCCCATTTCCTCCAGGATGGAACCGCCGTCCGCCGCTGCCTCTTCCCCGTCAACCGTGACGGTGATGCCGCCTGTGCCGTTTTCCAGCTCTCCCGACCGGACCGCATCCACGAGAGAAAGCATCACATAGAGCAGGATGCAGGTCGCCGCCATCACCAGGGCGCAGACATAAAATCCCTTATTTTTCCGCAGCTTATATCCCTCTGCACACAGTAAACCCGACATATCATTCCCCTTTCCGGAGCAACCCTTGTTCCATCAGCTCCATAAAATATCCCTCCAGGTCCTGCCCGGCCAGATAGCTCTCCTTTATCGCGACTCCATGCTCCGTCAGGACACGGTTGATCTCCGCCGTCTCCGAAAGGCGCTCAAAGACGCGGATGACACCGGGTTCCGGCACGTCAAAGCTCTGGATGTGCAGCGCCTCCTCCAGCACAGTTACCGCCCGCTCCACGTTGTCCGTGACCAGCTTCTGGCATCTGCGGCTGCGCTCCGCCATGGTTCTAGCGTCGGATTCCTCCACCAGCGCCCCCTCACGGATGATCCCGTAGCGCGTCGCCACTTTTGCGAGCTCCCCTAAGATATGGCTGGAGATCAGGATCGTGATCCCTTTTTCCCGGTTCAGCTCCTGAATAAGATCCCGCACCTCCCGGATTCCCGAGGGGTCCAGGCCGTTGATCGGCTCATCGAGGATCAGAAAATCCGGGTCGCGGAGCAGCGCCATCGCGATGCCGAGCCGCTGTTTCATCCCCATGGAATAATGCTTTACCTTTTTTCCTCCGGCTTCCTTTAATCCCGTCAGCGTTAAAAGCTCTTCGATTCTTCCGCGATCCGGGATCCCCAGGCTTTTCTTTAGGACCGTCAGGTTTTCCTTTGCCGTCATGCCCGGATATGCGCCGGGGCTCTCGATCAGCGTCCCGATCCGCATCCGCTGCCGCAGAAGATCCTCCGAGCCAAAGAGCCGCAGGCTCCCGGCACTCGGCCTCGCGAGCCCCGCCGCCATACGCATGAACGTGGTTTTCCCGGCTCCGTTTTTTCCGATAAAGCCGTAGATGTCCCCTTTTCGCACCTGCATACTGACATGATCCACGACGGCGGTTCTGCCGTATATTTTTGTCAGTCCCTCTGTCTCCAGTACATACTCCATCTGTTATGCTCCTTTCCAGTTTTTTCTTCGGTCTTTAATGAAAAGTTCAGCCCGCGCCATTCGCAAAACCGCGCCGATGGCGCTTTCCGTTGCTTCGCAACTGATTTTTGCTCATATATGAGCGCTCCGCTCATACTCTGCAACATGTGCTCATTCATGCGAGCATGATTCGCCCATCCCGCAGAGTATGGCTGAACTTTTGTAGTAAAAAGGATAGCAGACGGATCTTTGAAAACATTAGGAAAAGTTTAAAGAAAGTATAAAGATTATGGCTTCATCTTAAAACCGATTCCCCACACGGTCTGAATGTAAGACTCTCCCGGCCGCAGTTTTGCCAGCTTCTGCCGGAGGTTGCTGATATGCACGTTTACCGCGTTATCCTCCCCGAAAAATTCCTCGTTCCACACGGATTCATAGATATTGCTCTTCGTAAATACTTTTCCGGGATGCTCCATCAGAAGCTGTAAAATCAGATATTCCCGGCGGGTCAGCGACAGCTCATCGTTTCCTGCAAACGCAGTAAAGTCAGAGGGATACAGGGTGATGTCCCGGAAGCACAGGGCATCCGGCGGCAGCTTACCGTCCCTGCCGCCCGCAGCCGCCTGCCCGGCCCCCCGGTCTCCCGCTCCGCCGGATGTTCCCGCCTCCCGACCGGTCCCCTGGCCTCCTGCTGCGCCGGATATTCCCGCCTCCCGGCCGGCCCCCTGGCCTCCCGCTCCGCCGGATACTCCCGCTTCACCGCCGGCACCCTGTCCGCCCCGGCGCCGCAGCACCGCCGTAAGCCGCGCCAGAAGCTCCCCGTTGTCAAAAGGCTTCGTCAGATAATCGTCCGCTCCCGCCCGCAGCAGGTCGATCTTTACATTCACATTATCCTTCGCCGACGCCACGATCACCGCCGTGCCCGGCGCCTCCTCCCGGATCCGCGGGAGCACCTCCTCCCCGGGAAGACCCGGCAGCATCAGATCCAGGATCACGGCCTCCGGCGGGTCGTTTTTTACATAAAGCAAAGCCTCGGTCCCCGAAAAGGCCTGGGCCGTCCGGTAGCCGTGCAGGGTCAGAAGCTCTGTCAGCATGCGGCTGATATCCCCGTCATCCTCCGCGATCAGAATATATCCCTGTGTCTCTTCCATGCCGTCACCTCATCCTTCCACCGAATACGAAAACATCCCGTCCTCCCGTTCTGGCGCTCCCAGTATCCGGATCGTGCTGCCTGCCTCCGGCATTCCGTCCGTCAGCACCTCCGCCAGCGGATTGATCAGCTCCGATTCCACGAGATTGCCGATCCCGCGCCCGCCGTTTGAGAGATCGCGTTTGACCCGCGCCAGCAGAAACTGCAGAAAAGCGTCCTCGATGACCAGGCTCATCCCTTTTTCCCGCCTGAAATTTTCCGCCACCGCCGCGAGCTTTAACCGCAGGATCTCCTCCGCCGCCTCCTCGCGGATAAAATCAAACACGATCACATTGTCGCCGATCCGGTTTAAAAGCTCCGGGCGCTGGATCGTAAAGGTAAAATAATTCCGGATCGCATCCAGGAGCACGCGCCGGATCTCCTCGTATTCCATCTCCGGCGTGATGGTCTGGAAGCGTCTTCCCGTCTGCGCATCCTGGCCGACGATGCCGAGATTGCTGGTAAAAATAATGAGCGCCTCGGAAAAATACATGGTTTCCCCGGAGGAGTCCGTGATCCGGCCGTCCTCCAGGATCTGAAGGAATTTGTCCAGAATCGACGGGTGCGCCTTGTCGATCTCGTCGAAAAGCAGCACGCAGAAGGGCTTCCTGCGAACCGCATTTGTCAGCTGGCCGCCGTCGCTGTACCCGACATAGCCCGGAGGGGCCCCCAGAAGCTTCTGATCCGAGTGGGGCTGCTGGTACTCGCTCATGTCAAACCGCGTGACAAAGCTCTCGTCCCCGAAGACAAACTCCGCGATGGTTTTGGCCAGCTCCGTCTTGCCGGTTCCCGTCGGCCCGGCGAGAAAGAGCACGCCCCTGGGACGGCTTCCCGAGCCCCCCTGTATCCCGGACATGCCCAGGCACGCCCGGCTTAAGATCCCGGCAGCCTTCTGTACCGCTGCCTCCTGGCCCCTGATGCGCCCGGACAGGTACTCCCGGATTCCCCTGACCTTTTCCCTTCCCAGCTTCTCCCACTGGCTCTCCGTCTCCCCGTACCGGAACATGCGGATCGCATCGCGGATCCGGTCCACCGTGTAACCCTTTTTCTGACAGAGGGAAAAAACGCCAAACAGATCCACAAGTGTCATGCCATCTGTCAGGGAGACGAATTCCTCCGCCGCCTGCCTGCGCTCCTTATGGCTCAGCCTGTCCGCGCCGGCCAGCCGGTCAAACCGGGCGTCCACCACCGCACTCCGCACCTCTTTTTCAGGCCGGGGAATCGTGAGGGTCCTCACATAGGGATTGTTAAAATAAAACCAGGCCGGAAGATCGTTGACCTTTTCCGTGATAAAAAACAGCAGGTTCGTCAGCGGCCGTTTCTCCTTCATGCTGATGGCCTGGGTCGGCGTCCTGGATGCCAGAAGCAGCCTGGTAAAGTACTCCGTCTCCTCCCCGGAAAGATTGTCCGGCATCGTGGCGATGGTGCCGGCGAGGTCGATGATCACCGCGGTGGGTCTGGCGGCGTCCGCCATCACGTTCCGGATCGCCTCCGTCGCGCATCCGATGGATGTTGAGGATTTCTCATCCGTGCCCGCCGCGCGGAAAAAAGCGGGGGTCATCTCCATTGCGAAGGGATTGTAAAATCCGTCGATCCGGTTATAGAAAATGACCGGGTCATACCCCTCGCCCGTCAGGTAGCGATGAAGGTACAGCGAGAGGCTCACGGGCTCGCAGGACCCGTCATCCTCATAGATCCAGAGCTGAAGATCGTGGATATTTCCCTCTACGATAAATGTCGTATTAATATCCTGATAGACCGCCAGATCCTTCTGCCATTTTTCCGCCTGTATCATGTCTCATCCTCCTTTCCCGCCACCAGCCGCAGCGGCAGGTCACAGAGCGTGATCACCGCCCCTTCCTTTGCCAGGACAGGCTCGCGCTTTTCCAGCCGTTTTCCGTCCACGAGGGTGCCATAGGTGCTGATATCCTCCAGGATCACCCCGAGAGATCTCCGCGGTGTGATCCGCACGTGCTGCCTGCTGACGGAAGGGTATCCGGCCAGAAGCTTCCCGCCCTCCGCGGTCCGGCCCACGACGCCGCCCTCCGCCGGGATCGGAATCTGATCCCCGTTCTCAAACTGCAGGGCAAACCGGGATGCAGATCCCGGGACTCCCGGATTCCCGGCCTGACCCGACCGGCCATCTGACGCCCGGCCAGCCATCTGACGCCCGGCCAGCCATCCGCCGCCCGGGATTCCCGGTTCCCCGGCCCCTTCCTGGCCCGGTCGGCCATCTGACGCCCGGTCGGCTCCCGCCTCTCCATTCCCGGCCCGGTCGGCCCCCGCCTCATCCGCCGTCCGCTGCACGATATACGGATCGTCCTCGCGGTAGGTTCGGAACTCCATAAGATTCCTGCCGCAGGACGGACAGTTATCCGGGAATCCCATTCTCCGCTCAAATACAATCTTTTCCCCGCAGGCACATATCTTACAAAACGCCATGACTCTCTCCTCCTGTTACGCCCACTCTGTCCACAGGCATCCCACTCCTGTCCCAGGCGTCCTACTCCTGCCCCATCGCGCGTTCCTTCTGTTTTCCTCTCCGCGCGCGCCGCTGCGAACCAGATTTCTTCTGCTCCAAAATCTGCCGGCTGCTGCACATCGTCTCCACCCGCGCAGGCTCTAGATATACGCGCTTTAAGATCACGCCGCGCTCCGCCGCCCGCTCCTCGAGCGTCGCGTAAAGCGAGCATACGTGATTTGCGCTGTATTCTAACCGCCGCTTCTGATCCAGCGAACCGTCCGTCGTCTCCGCCACCGGTTCAAACATGATGCCGCTGCCGTCATTTCCCACAAACACATCGCAGTCCGGATGTCCGTCCACGGCGAACAGTGTCCCGTCCACGTGATCCAGCGCCGCCTCGTCCTTCACATGACAGCCGAGCTCCTCCATCAGATCGCCGATGACCTCCATGATATATTCCTCCTGCCTGCGCGTAAACAGAAGCTCCCGGAGCCGTTTCGTCTCCTCCTCCACCCGGTAAAACACAGTCTCCGCCGGGACCACTCCCGTCATCCCGCACAGCACGGCATACTCCTGACAGACCGCCGCCTGCCGCTCCCTCTCCTCTGGCGTCATCCGCGTGCCGCTCTGGAGAAAGCCGGTCACGCGCATTTTTGCGAAGCGGACCTTATCCTCGATGTCCATCGTCTCATCGGCGAGCAGCTCCCGCAGCTTCTCCGTCAGGCGTGCTCTCTCCCGCTCGTCCTGCTCCGTTATGACGGCGCGCCCGTTTACCTTTTCCACCCAGGCGCTTAACTCCTGATGCAGCCTTCCTGTTCCCGGTGCAGCGGACAGGAGGGCGGAGAGATCCTCCGCTCCGGTCTGCCCTTCCTGCCGCAGTTCTCCCGGTTCCCCGCCGGTCTGCTGTTCCTGCCGCAGTCCTCCGAATTCCGTTTCCACGGTCTGCCCGGCTTTTTTCGCCTGCATCAGCGCTTCCGCGGATACCATCCCCGCGCCGCGGTAACCGCTGACGCCGGTATCGTCGTCTGTTGCCGTCACATGAATGTCCACGCCGCCGTAAAACGCCATGCCGCCGCTTTTACTCTCCTGAAGCTGCTCCTTTAGCCGCTGCATTCCCGCCGCAAGCTCCCGCCGGACCTGCTGCCGGATCTGCTCCTTTCGCATCGCCTCAAGCTCCGCCGCCGTATAATAGCTGCTCACCGGATCACCCCCATCCCTTCCTGATCTGCCTCATTTCCTCCCCGTATCCCAGACGATTCATCCAGGCCAGAAACCGTTCCTCCGCCAGCAGCCCGGCAATCTCCTCCGTCGTGTGACGGGAAAGCACCGGCACCAGGGAATCCAGCGTCTCCACCGTCTCCCCGAACACCCTGACCGACTGTTTTCCCTGCAATGCGAAACAGATCGTGCATATGGCGGTCATATCCTCGCAGCCGTTTCGCTGTATCATCTGTTCGAGACGGTCGACCAGCCCCCGTTCATACCCCTTTTCCCTCAGATACCAAACGAGGAGCCCCGTCGCGAGAAACCGCCTCGCCCCCTCATCCGTCCCGCTCTCCAGCCGCTCCACATAATCGGCCAGCGAGGCGTAACGCGTCCCGGCGTAGCAGATTTCATCCCCGTCGTCGTCAATCCATGTCAGAAGCTGAAAGACCGCTGCGTCCGCGTCCTGATACCTGGCCAGCCTGCGGACATCCTCCGTCAGCTTTTGGTCAAACTGACGCACAAACGCTGGCAGCTCCTGTCGTTTTACGATCCGCGCCGCCTGGTCCCAGTGGCTCTTTACCGCCTGCGCCAGCTCGTGCAGCGTGCGGACGGTCAGCATCTGGCCGTCGAATTTTCCGAAGATAAACGGCCTGTTTTGCGGCTCCTTTTTTCTCCCCGCATACAGATTCCGGTTCACGGGACGCTGAAATTCGCCCTCGCACCAGCGCTTTACCTCCGGATAGCCCCAGCGCGCGTCCTCCTCTTCCTGTAACAGGCCCGTGACCAGCGTCCGGAATCTTCCCCCGATCTGTGACGGCAGCTCGATTCCGTTTTCCCACGCCCGCGCAATCGCCTCCACGGACATCCCCTCAAACAGGGAAAAACCGAGGAGCATCCGGCAGACCACCAGGCCGAACGAACCGTAATCATAAGCCGGCGACAGCGAGGCGCTCCACAAAATCGCCTTCACCGGCGGCGCATATTCCGGCGTCCCGCGGATCGAATCCACCAGCTTCCCGTCCGCGCCCGCATACCCGCTGATCCCGCAGTCCCCGATCACCACCCTGCCGTGATCGTCCGCGAAAAACAGGTTATCCGGCTTGATATCGCAGTGTACGATACCGTTTTTATGCAGCTCGTGCAGACCTTCGTTGACGGACGGAACGACCACGTTCTGGATCTGCGTCCCGGGAAGCGCTCCCGCCTGCCCGAGCGTCCCCTCGGGATAATAGTCGTAGATTTCATAATAATGTCCGGCGTACTCCCCGCACGAAGCCACCCGCGCAATGTTTTTGTGATTTACGCTTGTAAGAAAGTTCTGCATCCGCGGGGAGGGGCGCCAGCCGTCGCGGTAAAGCTTCACCACATAGGATTTCCCCCATCGCTTTGCGAGATAGACCCTGGACTGTTTTCCCGATTCCTGAAGGGGCGAATGGATCACATAGCTGTCCCCGACCGACTCGCCGGACACAAGGCGCACCGTTCCCCCGCCGTTTTTCTCCCCGCCCGGGGGGATTGTCTCATCCGCATTGATCCGGCCGCCCCGCGGCACGGGCGGCCTCGTCTCATCCGCATTGATCATTCGCTTCCTCCTTTTCCCGGAATCCCGAAGGTCAGCACCCGCTCCGGGAGTATCACGTTCTGCACCAGACGCCGCGCCTGCTCCATCCCGCGGTACCGCTCCTGATACCGGAATACATGGCACTGCTGATTTGCGGATCCACGCAGTCCCACCCCGTCGTTTTCCTCCTCGAGATAAGGGCCGTCCACCAGCGCGGCGCAGCAGGCGATCGCCCGGTCGACACAGGGATTTTTCATCGCCCGCAGCTCGCGGTACGTATATCCGGTGTACACCAGGATATCGTCGCTGATCAAAAGCAGCCCTTCCAGAAGCCCCGCCAGCGCCTCCGGGCGCAAAAAAGGCTCCCCGCCCGAAATCGTAAATCCGTCCGGCTGCCTGCCTCCCGAAGCCTTCGGCTGACCGCCCTCATCCCGGGCCGGCTGCCTGCCTCCCGAAACCTCCAGCATCCGGTCCACCGCCGCGAGAATCTCTCCCGGCGTCATCTCCCGGGCCGGGTCCGTCCGCCACAGCTCCGGGCTGATGCATCCCGGACAGCGCCTGGGACAGCCCATGGTCCAGATCCCGACCCGCCTTCCCGGCCCAAGCGCAGTGACCGGATAATAGATTCTCGCAATGTCAAGCGTCCTGCGCTCTTTCATCCTGCCGCCCTTCTCTCACATTCTGTTTCTTTCTGAAAAATGCATGGCACACACCAGCCTGCCCTCCGGCACATGCCTTCCGCAAAACAGACAGCTGTGCTCCGCCTTCCGCTGCCGGATCCGGCGTCCCGCCTGCCAGCGGTTCATCGCGGTCACAAGCTCCTCCGGCGTGATGCAGCAGCTCCCGCCGCCCGAAAGGCTCCGGATGCACGCGGCAGGAGCGGGAAGCGGCCGGCAGAGCTCCTCCTCCCCCGGAGGGCGCAGACCCGTCACGATCCTTCCCGAAAGGAGCGACAGCGCATCCTTAGGAGTGGAGGAGACCAGATTGCCCGTCCCCCAGCAGTACGGGACGTCGGTAAGCCCCTCCTCATACGCGCTGACGTTCAGCCACGCATGCGTGCCGACCGGTTCTTTCCGCAGCGCGTCATATGCGCGCATCGCGCTTCTCTGCTCCCAGATCAGGAAAAATTCCTCCCCGTGAAAAAGCGACGCCCCGCCGAGCCGTTTCTTCTGGATCACCCAGCCGTAATCCGGCTGTCTCACGCGAAGCAGCGCGGGCAGAAATTTTGTGTTCACCGCATAGACAAGCTCCAGAAGCCCGTCCGTCTCCACCCAGAGCAGATCCTTTATGGCCTCCACGCCGCCGTACACCGCGGCCAGGTGCACACAGGAGGACGCGATATCCCGCATCGCCTGCACACAGGGTATCACCTCGTTCTTTTTCAGGACGGAAACGGATTCCGGAAACGGTTCTGGCGCGCAAAGACACCCTCTGCTCCTCTCCCGCTCGCCCAGGATCCGCTCACACAGCCGCTGCACCTCCGGCAGCAGCCGCGACGCCGCAAGGGGCTCCCCGTACAGCCGGTTTAAAAGCGTCTCGCCCTCTCTGCGCAGCGAACCGCCGATCTCATGGTAAAATACGCAGTCCTCCAGACAGGAGCGAAGCTTCTCCACATCCTCGTCGTCGTCCAGCGCGCGCTGATACATCTGTGCCAGCATATCCTCCCTGCCGGTTGTCTCCCGGCTTAACAGATCTAAGAATTGGAGCACCTCTCTGCTTTTCATGCAATCTCCTCCTCCGCAAGCACTTCCGCAAGCGCCTGGCAGCGCGGATCGCCGGGTGCGAACGCAAGCGCCCTGCTGATATGACGCACCGCGGCGACGCGGGCCGCATTGCCGCGGTCTCCCCGAAGCGCGGCAAGCGCCAGCAGATACTCCTTTTCCGCCGAGTCCGGCAGCGCGGCAAGCGCCCCGTTCACCTTCCCCGGATCCACAGCGCTCTCATATCCCTCCGCGGTAAGCGACAGCGACACAACCGCCCGCATCAGACGCTCCGAAAATCCGGCATCCGGCTGCAGCGCATCCGCTCCGGTGACTCCCGGCTCTCCCTGCTCTGCCAGGCAGGCGGCTCCCGGCTCTCCCGACTCTGCCAGGCAGACGGCTCCCGGCTCCCCCTGCTCTGCCAGGCAGGCGGCTCCCGGCTCTCCCGGCTCTGCCAGGCAGACGGCCCCGCCTGCGACTCCCGTACAGCCCGCAGCCCGCTCCCGCAGAATTTCACGCTCCTCCTCTGTGCCCGCAGCATCCGCCGCCAGCTCATAGCACTCCCTTAGCAGGAGCAGTCTCCTGTCTTCTGACATCCCGCTCACCCCTGATCCTGTAATATCCCAGCCAGCGACGCCGTCAGAAGCTCCTTCTGTTTCCGAATCTCCTCCTCCGCGGCGCGCGCCGGCACATACAGGCAGTAACCGGTTAAGGAAGCCGCCATGATCACCGCGAGACCGGGAAGCAGCGACAGAAAGCAGATGACGATCCCTGCAAGGACGAGCACGGCCGTAACCGCCATCTTTTTTTTCATGGAATCCGCAGCCGCCTTAAGCGTCCTGTCTCCCAGATCCGTGACCGCCTGCGCAAGCTCGTTATACAGCATCTGCCTCTGCTGCTCACATGCCGTAAGCTGCTGCTTTTCCTCTTTCAGTGTCATCATCCCTCCAGTCCCCCTTCCTCTGTCATCTCGCGGTAAACCTCCGCATAGCGTTCCAGCCATTCCCGCGCCGGGATATCAAACGGGCGGAAATGCGTATTTTTCGCGTCTGCCCCGATATCCATATAGACGGCGGTCTTTCCATATCCCGCATCCCCGGCGCTGCCGCCCACCAGAAATTCCATCTCTTTTTCGTCCAGCCGGTAAGCGATCCGCTTGTCGAACAGCGTGTCGTACCGGTCGCCGAGCATTGTCTGAATGCCGGCGGTGCTCTCGCTCCACACGATACTGTTCACGCCGTACTTCGGCCCGAAGCTTAAGATCTTCTGCAGCTGCTCCTGCGGCGTCTGGCTGCCGTTTCCGTCGTCATAGAGGCTTCCTCTCTGAAGACGCTTTGCGCGGCCGATCCCGAAAAACAGGAAGAAAATCCGCTCCGTATCCGGCAGACGCCCCTCTGCGCGCGCCAGCACGGTCTCATACAGGCTCTCGATCAGCTCCTCGGTATCGCCCGGTTTTGCCAGGCGCACCTGCTGCGGAAACAGCCCCTCTAAGTCGTCAAAACCGGCGTCGCTGTCACCGGGCTCCCCGGCATAGTAATCCGCGATATAAAGCAGGGCGTTTTGCGGATTCGCCGACGCGCACAGCTCCTCGTAGAGCAGGCTCATCGACGCGAGCAGGCTTAATGCCAGCGCCATCTCCTCGTCTCTTATGACCATCAGAAGATTGTCCCGGTTCCTCCTCTGAAATTCCGGCACAAAGCTGCTCTTTTTGCCGAACCCCAGCCCCAGCAGAAGCCCGCGGCCGTCCTTCTTTCTGCCAATCGGCGCAAGGCTGTCCGCTCCGTCTAAGATCAGGCGGTTAAAGCAGTTTTTCATATTTCCTTCGGCATTTGTAAGAAGAATCCTTGTCTGCATCTCCTCATAGAGCTCCGCCACGGAAGGATCGGTAAAGTACGCGTCCAGCGCGTTTAGCAATCCGGCTCTCTCCTCCTCCCGGATGTAGCTGATCTGGAAGAAATGATTCGCGGACTCCGCGCCTCCTCCTCCGTTGTAGATCGCAGACCCGGCCGGCTGGTTCTGTAAGCTGCGGACACCGGAATTGCCGGCGCTTAGGATCGAAGCCGCGCCGTCCTCCGAGCCGCGCACCGCGATCCTCACCGCCATCTGGCCAAAATACGCCTCCAGCCCGGAGCAGTTGCGGAAATCCTGACACGCCAGAATCACGTGGATCCCCATCGCCCTGCCCTGTGTGACCAGCTTGCCTATGCAGGAGAGGCACTGCGCACTGATCGAATCCGCCTCCTCCCGGCTGCGGAACAGCTCCTGGATCTCGTCGAAAATCAGAAGCAGCTTCGGCACCTTCGGCACATCGGGCAGCTGCATGTAATCGTTGATCTCCGACACATTGTAGCGCGTAAAATATTTTGAGCGCTCCTCGAGCTCGGCACACAGCTCTTTTAACACCACAAGGCCGAATTCCCGCTCGCTGTGGATCGCCACCACCCGAAGCGACGGCAGGCGGTATCTGGTATACGGCGCAAATTCCACGCCTTCCTTAAAGTCGAGCAGGTACATCTGGAGCTCATCGGGAGAGTAGCTGATGAGGGCGCTTAAAATCAGCGTGTGCAGCAGCGTGGATTTTCCCGCGCCGGTCGGCCCCGCAATCAGCACATGATGCTCCGTGCTGCCGCCCCCTCTGCCCAGCACCAGGCGCACCACGGTGTCCGCGCCACGGATGCCGATCGGGATCGCGATCTCGTCGTGATTTCCGGTAAACCACTGATTGCTGTCGTAAATGTCCTCCCGGAACATCCCCTGAAAATGCTCCACCTTCAGCTGTGCCCGGTCGACCGCATTGCTGATCTGCGAAAAAATCTGATCCTGATACGGCCACACGTCGCTCATGTCGTCCAGCTGCAAAAACAGGTTCTCCATCCCCGGCCCGACGAGCATCAGCCGGTCCCCGGACGCCTTTGTCACGACCATACTCCTCCCGATCTCATCTGCGAGCGCAGGATTTTTCTGCCGCAATTCTTCCAGTCCGTTCTCGTTGGCGCAGATCAGGACGCACACGCCTAAGGACGCGCTGTTCCGCACGATCGCCTGCAGGTCCGAGAGCGCCGAAGCGCTGAAGCCTGTCGGGAAATCCGTGATCGCGAGCGCGCGCACCACTTCTTTTTTCAGACGGCTCTCCCGGTCCGTACCGTAGGACTGGGTCAGATTTTCCAGCCGCTGGCGCAGCGCGGCGACCGCTTCCTCGATATCGCGCTCCTTACTCCAGATTTTCGTGTCGATGATCCGCGCCGAATTCGGCCCCTCCGCAAGCTTCGGGATCATGGAAAAGCTCGCACCCAGCTCTAAGGGGTCGATCATCGTCGCCTCCAGCTTTCCAGCGGGGAAGGATAAAAACAGCTTCAGCAGAAGCGGCTGGAGCTGCTTCTGAACGTCGCCTCTGTCCGCGGGCGCATAGCGCATCAGCAGGGAAATGCCGTCCGTGAGCCGCTGTGTATACGGCAGCCTCACCACATAAGAGCCGTTCTGCTTTTCGCCCGCCTCCGCGGCCTGCTGCTCCACCGCCTGTACCACCGCTGCCATATCCGGGTCATTCACGGGAATCGCCAGTCCGATCTCGCCGAACACAATCTCATCCGGCACCTCCGACGGGCACTCGTAGCCCGCCGCGCGAAACCGCAGGGATCTGCCTGTCTGGCAGAAGCCCCGGATCACCTTTTGCTCAAAGCCTGCTGCGAGATCACGGTTCCCCTCCTCGCAGATCCTCCGGCTTTTCTCCTGAAACGCGCGTTCGGACGCCGTATCCCGTTCGATCTGTTCCTTTCTGACACGGTCGAGCTTCTCATTGCGCGTTCTCTCGGCCTCCGCCTTCCGGCACTCCTGCAGCCGGCCAAGCGCAGCCAAAACCGCATTGCTCGCGCCGTAGCCGTTAAAATGCAGCTCCCTCACACGCTCCATTTCCAGATCCGCCTGTCCTCTGGCCGCCATCGTGCCCTTCGCCGGGATGGCGTTCACAAATGCTTCGGCCGCTTTTACCATCGCGTCCATCCGCCCTTTTCTTTCCCACTCCTTCGCGTCGTTGTTTATGTGCTCCTGATAAGTCTCGAGCTGCTCCTGCTCACATTCCAGCTTCGCGATCTTCACATCGCTCTCGTAAATCTGCTGGCTGTTCACCCGCGCGCTCTGCCATTCCTGCCGCGCCTCCTTAAGGCGCTGTCCGAACAGGCCGGTGCAGTCCCGAAGCTCCCGAAGCGCCGCGACCGCCTTTTCATGTCCCGCCGGCAGCTTTTGCCACGCACCAAAGCTCCTGCCGCCTGCCGCCCTGCTTTCCGGCGCCTCCTGCGCGCTGCCGCCTGCCGCCCTGCCTTCCGGCGCCTCCTGCGCGCTGCCGCCTGCTGTCTCATCCGGGGCAAAGGCAAGGATAAGCCCGTCCGCAGTGTCCCGTTCCACAATTACGTCAATTGTGGTTCCGATTTCAGTCTGCCTCTGTGACGCGCCCCCGGAGATCACACCGATTTTTCCTTCCCGAAGCTCCACGACCACATGACCCTGATACACATTGATGATACGGCCGTTTACACGTGTTCCCGCCTGATACTGTACTGCATTTTGTTCCATAACATCTTCTCCTCTGTCTTGTTCCGGCCCTTTCGCTGTGCTGCCCTGCCGCTGTGCTGCTCTGCCGCCCTGCACCGGCATTCACGCTTCATCCGATCACATCCTCCGGCAGCTCATCCGCCTGCGGAATCTCCCCCTCGCAGGCAGTGATCTCGTCAAAGCACTCGCGGATCATGAACAGCGCTGCCAGCGGCTCGTCCAGATCACGCTTCAGCGGCTGTCCGACCGGGCCGACCGCGGTCTTCCGCTCCAGCGCGTTTCTCATCAGAAACATCACAGCCGGACCGCCCTCAATCTTCCCGGTCCCGTCCTCCCAGTCATAACGGATCGTCTCCGTCTCGCCCATAATCACACCCGTCACCTGAAACATACCCGCCTCCTGTCACAATTCCGATAAAATTCCGAAAATAAAATCCTGATACTCGGTATCCCGGGCCAGGTTGTAGCTCCCGCAGTACAAGGACTCCAGTCCCATGCTGAACAGCTCATAGCCCTTTCCGCCGTAGTCCTTTCCCATGTAAGCGCTGACGAACTGATCCACCCGCGTCCGTTCGAAAAGGCCATAGCCAAAGCCCAGCCACCGCTTCTTCTCACCCGCGGTCCTCCGCTCGTAAAACTGTTTCTCCAGCGTCAGGATCTCCGGAATCAGCGATTCAAACCGGTGGCCCATCTCGTGAAACGCGCACCGCTGCGCATCCGCTCCCTCTCCGCTGATCGCGATCTTATCCCGCTTTGCTCCGCCCTTAAAATATCCGCGCCGCCGGTGCCTGGCCACGATCGGCTTCTCACTGCTTTTCTCTATCCACTCCGTGGGCAGATATTCCCGCACCGAATTGATCGCTTTGATCGGGCCCGAGGCGCCAAACGAGTTCTCGTTGTGGTAACGCTGCACAATGGACGGGTCTGTCGGCCCCAGCCTGCGGCGTTCCGCGAGGACCGCCCTCATAATATTACGCCTGTCGTAGTTTTCGTGATAAAGATTTTCCTGCAGCATCAGAAGCTGCCTGCGCACCTCGATGCGCTCCTGCTCCTCCGGCGTCTTCGCCTCCCGAAATTCCGCCGCCAGAGAGCGCTGCGCCTCGTGGATCCGGTCCCAGTCCGCATTCCGCCGCCCGATCAGCGCGTCGCAGCGCTCCCGTACCGCTGCGCCCGCCTGCCGGATCTCATGCTCAGTGACCGTGCCGTTTCTTATGCCTTCCCTCACCTGTTCCCTGCGCGCCCTCTCCGCCAGAAACCGCTTCTGCTCCCGGCGCTGCTCCTCTGTCAGAAGCAGCTGCCCCATCTCCATCTGCTCCGGTGGGAGATCCGTCTGCTGCGGGGCCTTTTTGCCGGAGGAAAGCGCCGCCCCGAGTCTTACGGCACGTTCGGCCAGCTCCTTATAATCAGGCTCAGGATAGTCATAAAACCCATAGGTTCCGTCGCGGATCTCGCCCTCCAGCCGCTCGGTCAGCCCCATGCGAAGCTCCGACATGACAAACTCCATCGCCTCCCCGTCCGCGACGCCCAGGTCACGCAGATTGTCCCGGTAAACCTCAAGAATATTGTCTATGTAGCGCAGCCCCATCTCCTTCCTCTCATGGGGCGAGAGCTTTAACACTTTGGGCGGATCCTCATCCGGCGCAGCCGGGTCCAAAGGGAATGCACCGCTTCCCACAGTACCGTAAGCGCCGCTCCCGACCGCTCCCGGCTCTCCCGAAAGGCCGGCTGCGCCTGGCATGACGGCCCTCTCTTCCCCCGAAAGGCCGGCCTCATCCGGCTTCGCCAGCCCTCCGAAGAATCTGCCTCCCGCCCAGGGATCTTCCGCAGTTCCCTCTTCCAGCGCCACGGCATACTCCGCCGACGCGCGGATCCCCATGCTTTTTAACAGCGCGATACGGATATTCTCCGCCTCGTTGAGCCGTCCCGCAATCGCACGCCCGGCCGTCCGCTGATCTGCCCCGAACGGGCCTGCCGCGAGCGTTCCAAGCTTTTTCAGATTGGCCTGCTCCGCGTCGCGGTAGCGGCGGATTTCCTCTGCCTGCGCCTGTTTTTCCGCGCGCACCTGCGTCACGGCCTCATCTGCCCTGGCGAGGGCCCGCTCGCTCGCCGCGAGCTGCTGCTCCGCCACCGCCAGCAGCGCCCTCGCCTGTGTGACGTCCCCTGCCGGACGCCCGGCCTCATCCGTCTGCTGCGCTGCGGCCAGCCGGTTTCGCGCCGCGGCCACGCGCTCTCCCGCCGCCGTGACTCTCGCCTGACAGGCAGAAAGGTTCTGATCCGCCTCACGGCCCTGTTCGATCAGCGCCTCCGCTTTTTTTCCGATTTCACTAAAACTGCGTGCCATACCATCCCCTCATCAGAAGAGCCCGTCCAGGTTCTGCCTGAGCGCTTTGATCTGATCCTGTACATCGTCCACGGTTCCCTCCGCATCCGCAATGATTCCCTCATACTCTCCGGCGCTTCCCTCAAGCTGTCTGCTGCCCGCATCCGCGGCTTCCCGCCCGATCTCCGAGATCCCGCCCGCCTGCTCGAGGCTCGCGATCCCGCCGCGGACATTCTCAAGCTCCGCACCCATCTCATCGCTGATGTGCTCTCCCTGCTCTCCGATCTCATCCCCGGACTGCTCCACATCCCCGGAAAACGCGGCGTCAAAGCTCCCCCGGTAGGAATCCCCGGTATCCCGGATCGTCTCGATATCCTCCGAATCCTGCAGGTCAATGCTGTCTAACACGGCGTTGATCTGATCCGCCTGCTCCGTCATCTCAGAACCTATGTCAGTAGTTTCTTTTCCTTCCCGCTGCAGTTCTCCAACGCCCTCAATGCCTTTTCCACGAAAGCTTCCCATCTCTTACCCCTTTCTTTTCTCCGGTGTGTCGACGATTCCCGCCGCCCCGTAACGCCTGATGTAGAGCTCCAGCTCCCCGTTTAAGTCCTGCGACAGCCCGCGAAGCTCCTCCGCCCCCTGTCCGAGGGCAATAAATTCCGCCGGCAGCCCGGCCGTCCCGGGTCCTGCGCTTCTGCCGGCTGTCTCCTCCTCTCCCGCCCCTGTATCCGGCTCGCAGAATGCGTTCTGCACCAGCCCGTAAAGCCCCAGCGCAAGATCGCACATGCCTGACTGTAACACCGTGATTTTGATCAGGGAGAGCTCCGATGCGCCGGCACGCATCCAGCGGCCGCATTTTAACCGCTCCAGCGCAAAGGCCCACTCCCCCGCGGTCCGGATAATTTCCGCCGCCTCCCTGTGCTTTTCCTTTTCCGCAATCGTCAGCTCATAGCCGGACTCCAGCAGCTCCAGCTGGTCGTACCGGCGCAGCTTTTCCTCCTCCGGCAGCAAGGTCCTGCCCAGCTCCGCATTCGCCAGGTACCGCTTTAACTTCTCTATCGTTTCCCGCTGGGCCGCCACCGTCTGATACCAGTAGGCACAGGGCTTCTGACGCTTCTCCAGATCGCGGAGCATCTGCCGGTATTTTAACCCGATGATGCGGATGCTGTTCTGATTCTCCTCCTGATAAGCCGGATTGTCCGCGAGCATCATCCGCAGCGCCGCGTCGTCCTTCGATGTCGTCATCCGCTCCTTTTCCTCCGGCGGGCTGATTTCTCCGCACCACTCCGCGATCCGCATCTGAAACGGGCGCATCAGCTTCTCATAAAAAATCAGCGCCTCACCGACGTCAAATGTCGCCATCTGCTCCAGCTGCAGCGGGCTTGCCGCCATCGTGCTCCCCAGCAGGGAACGGTCATCCGCCGAGGTGATCCGAAGCCCGAGCTTTAACCCGGTATTTTTCAGCACCTCCTGCGCCATCACAGTCGGCAGCTGGTCGGCGATGACGATTCCTTCCTTTAACGCCCGCACCTCCGCCAGCATTTTCACGACAAACGCAGTCGCCGCGCGCTTCGGATCCGCCTCCGCGCCGGTCTGCTCCTCCGACTCCGGCCCGATCAGATTGTGCGCCTCCTCGATAAAAATCACGTGGCGGATCTCCCCGTCAAAACGCGGGGACGCCTTTAACGTCTCGCGGATCAGCGAGCAGAGCATCAGCGTGAGGAAATTCGCCGGCCCGGTTCCCATGGATTCCAGTTCGATCACTGCCGGGACCTCAAGCCATTTCTCCGGGGCGAAGGTGGACTCCGGCACGTCGAAGACGTCCCCCATCTCGCGCCGCATCAGGCTGCCGATCCTCACCTTTAACGCGGACTCCATGTTTCCCCGAATCTCCTCGCTGTAGCGGGTGGTCTTTAGCTCCTGCTCCAGCCGCCGGTAGAGCATGGACATGGTCGGAAGCCGCCGCTTCTTCCCGTCCGCCTCCTTTTCCGTCCCGGTGTACACGTGCTCCGGAATCCAGCCCAGCTCCCGGTATACCGCCTCGATCGCCGTATCCAGAAGGAAGGGCATGGGCGGCTCTAAGGGAAAGGCTCCCTCAAACACCTGGCAGAGCCGTCTGATATGCTCCGCCACCAGCGTACCCTCTGGCATCTCAAACGGGTTGATATGTAACGGAAAGCTCATATCCGCGTTCGGCGAAAACAGATACATCTCCCCCATCGCCGGGTCGTTTGCCAGCGCGCGGTATTCCTGCTTTGCCGGCTCGAGCACCAGAAACGGGATCCGGTGCTCCTTCCACAGCGAGGAGGTGATGTGATGCATTGTGTTCGTCTTCCCGGAACCCGGGACGCCGGCGACAAAGGCGTGCTTTGGCAGAAGCTTTAACGGAAAACAGACGTCGTAGCCGTTTGGATCCTTTCCCAGAAACAGAGCTCCCTCGCGCGAAACCGGCGGCGGAGCCGTCTCCTTCGGCAGCTGGATCACCTCTCCGTCGTAGAGGGCCGGGAAGCGGAAGAAGGGCGCCGTCTCCTCCAGGGAAAACAGCGTCGGCAGGTAGTTAAGCCGCATTCCGGCCGTCTCCTCCCGGCAGACGATCATCCCCGGACGGCCCGGCCGCGCCACCATGCGCTCCCGCGGATTTTCGTATTCCCCTGCCGGCTCCTCCAGAAAACTCATCGCATGAAACGGCGCGTAAAACGTCGCAACCGTGTACTTTCCTTTTTTCAGGCCCTCGGAACCCGCTGCGTCGAGTATGGACGCCGCATCCTCCCGGTTTCCTGCAAATACCATGATATTGGTGATAAAATGCGGGGAGGAATCGTACGTTTCGAGCAGATCCTCATAGCTGTCGAGCACGTCCTTTCCCTCGTAGTCTCTCCGCGCCCCGAAGCCCCTCTCCTCCTGCCGCTTCCGCAGGATGCCCATAGGCTTTTGCAGCGCTTCGCGCAGCGCCTGGCTTCGTTCCACCGGGTAGAGATCCACGCGGTAAAGCGCCGTCTGGTTTAGCGCTTCCATCATTTTACACATGTGGTAAAGTCGTCCGTCCTCATTCATCTCCCATTCCCGCAGCAGATAGTAATCCCCTCCGTCGTCGGACGGGAGAAGGGTCTCTGTTTTCGTCAGGAACGCACACGTGGAAAATTCAGAAGGCCCCGCCGCTGCCGGCGTCCCGCGTCCGGGAAACGGCGTCTGCCGCATTCTCTCAAACCGGTAAAATTCGGAGAGCGGGGATGCCTGCATCAGCGCGGGAACATTGCTAAGCGCCTCCTCCTTCCCGCGGATCAGAAGATAGATCGAAAGCCGTCGCCCCGGCATGTCCTTCGCCGGGGCTTCCGGCATGTCCTTCGCCGGATCGCGCGGCGCCCGGTAGAGGTAAAACAGGTGGTACGACAGCCCCGAGACAATCCCCTTGCGGTTGATCTGCCGCAGAAAGGCGGTGTGTTTTTCGAGCACTCCGTCCACGCCGCTCTCCGCTAAGGACGCGTACTGATTTAAGGTCAGATCCGGCAGCTGCCGCAGACAGTACCATAATTCAGACATGTTGTGATTCTCCTATTCCTCCGCTTATCCTCACGCTTCGCTCCACCTGCGCACCAGCGCGATCTCCCGCTTATATCCCTCGTCGTCGTTCGGCGTCTCCAAGATAAACGGCAGCCCGGCGAGCAGCGGGTGCGTCGCCACGCGCCTCATCGCCTCCGCGCCGATTTTTCCCTCGCCGATCCTGGCGTGGCGGTCCTTGTGCGCGCCGCACTCATTCATACTGTCGTTAAAATGCACTGCCTTAAGGCGCGACAGGCCGATCACCCGGTCAAATTCCTCTAACACCTCATCCAGATGATGTACGATGTCATAGCCGCCGTCCCAGACATGGCAGGTGTCAAAGCAGACCCCGAGCTTTTCCGACAGCTTAACCCGGTCGATGATCTCCCGCAGCTCCTCAAAGCTGCGCCCGACCTCACTGCCCTTGCCCGCCATGGTCTCCAGCAGGACCGTCGTCGTCTGCTTCTGGATCAGCACCTCGTTTAACACCTCCGCGATCCGGCGGATCCCCTCTTCCGGCCCCTGCCCCACATGGGAGCCCGGGTGAAAATTATAATACTGCCCCGGTGTGTACTCCATCCGCACAAGATCCTCCGTGATCACATTTTTTGAAAACGAGGCCACCTCCGGCTTTGCCGCGCACAGGTTCATCGTGTAGGGCGCGTGGGCCACCAGCGTGCCGAAGGATTCCCGCTTCGTCAGCGCAAGAAGCGCCAGAACGTCCGCCGGGTCGATGTCCTTCGCCTTTCCACCCCGGGGATTTCTCGTGAAAAACGCAAAGGTGTTTGCGCCGAGCTCCAGCGCCGCCTTTCCCATGGCCTCATATCCCTTTGAGACCGACAAATGATTTCCGATATACATCTTCTTTCCTCTTTCCCGCGGTCGTCACAGCTTCGTCGTCATCCACTCCGCGTCGATTTTTTCCACGAGCACGCCGTCCCGGTACGCGCGCAGCAGCGCCTCTAACTCCCGGATCGAGAGGGAGAGCTCCCGGCCGATGTCCGTGTCCGCCACGGTTTTCCGCCGTACCGTGTGTTCTACAAGCGTCGTGTGCGATACGATATCGCTTCCCTCGCGCACCGCCTTTTCCACGGACTCAAAGGGCTCGTGGGCGGCGAGCAGCAGTCCGTAGGAATTGTAGATCAGCGTGTAACCGGCGATTCCTGTCTTCGTATAATAGGCCCGCGAAAATCCGCCGTCGATGATTAAAAGCTTGCCGTTGCACTTGACCGGCGATTCGCCGCGCTTCGCCTCCACCGGAATATGCCCGTTGATGATGTGGGCCTCCGCCTCATCCAGCCCGAATTCCGCGAGGATGTGGTTTACGACCTCTTCCTCCTCCAAAAGCCGGTAATACGGATTCTTCGGCTCCTGGTGCGTCGTCTTGTCCGCCACAAAATACCGCTCAAAGGTGGTCATCTTCGCTTTTCCAAAGACCGGCGAATTCTGATTCTCCCAGATAAACCAGAGGATGTCCTGCCCCTTGCGCTTCTCCTCCGGGTCGATTGCATAATAGCCCTTTCTCGCGTAATTTTCCAGCACGTCGTAAAGCGCCTTGCCCGCGTATTCTTTTCCGTAAATATTGACGCGGGTGAAGCTCCCGTCCTCGTTTAACGGCACGCAGCCGTGGTAGAGCAGGTTGCCGTTGTGCACCTTATAGAGGCTTCCCTTGGTAAATAAAAACCGCACGTGCTTCTGCAGCTTTTCGCAGTTTAAAAACGCCTGGGTCAGACGCTCCATCACGTCCGCCTCCTCGGAGGAGAGCGCGTAGGGATCCGCCCAGTCGATGGTCGGGAAATTCACATCCTTGATCGGATACTCTTTTCCCTCCACCGTAACCGTCCCTTTTTCCACATCGATTTTATCGAGCAGCAGGCGGCTGTCCATGTCAAACTCCGGGTGTCGTTTTATGAGCTGTCCCTCCAGCTTAAACTGGATCACCGTGATGGCCTTGTGCATCTTCTCGTCTAACATCGCGTCCCGCACGTCATACTCGTCCTCCCGGTAGTCCAGCTTAAAGCAGGAGCAGGCGTCCTTCTCATACCGGCTCATGGCAAGCCTGGCCAGAGGCACCAGATTGATGCCGTAGCCGTCCTCTAACAGATTTAAATTGCCGTACTTCGCGGAAATCCGTAAGACGTTGCAGATACACGCCTGGCTTCCCGCCGCCGCGCCCATCCAGTACACGTCGTGATTCCCCCACTGGATGTCCACGGAATGGTGGCTGATTAACGTGTCCATCACGAGATTCGGGTAGGGCCCCCGGTCAAAAATATCCCCGACCACATGCAGGTGATCCACCACCAGCCGCCGGATCAGATTGGAAAACGCCACCACCAGCTCCCCGGCCCGGCCCGTATGAATCACGGAATTTATAATCTCATTGTAATACGCCTCCTGATCCGATACATCCGGCCGGCCTGTTAAAAGCTCCTCGATCACGTAGGCAAAATCCTTTGGCAGCGCCTTGCGCACCTTTGATCTCGTGTACTTGGAGGACGCGCTCTTGCACACGCGGATCAGCCGGTAGAGCGTCACCTTGTACCAGTCCTCCACGTTGTCCTCGGTCTTTAACACCTGCTCCATCCGCTGCTCCGGATAATAAATGAGCGCCGCGACCGCCTTTTTCTCCCCCGCGCTGATCTCATTGCCGAATTCCTGCTCGATCTTCCGCCGGATCGCGCCGGAACCGTTTTTGATGATGTGCTGGAACTGGTCGTACTCCCCGTGAATGTCTGTGATAAAATGCTCCGTCCCCTTCGGCAGACTTAAAATCGCCTGTAAATTGACAATCTCCGTGGCCGCTGCCGCAACCGTCGGATACTGGTTGGACAGGCTTTTTAAATACCTTAAATCTGTTGTCTCCGCTTCTCTCCCCATAGATTACCTCCCATGAAATTTCCCTGAGATAAATTTTAACACACATTGGAGCGGATGACCAGCACGACTAAGGAAGATTTGGGAAACAATGACAAAAAAAGAATCCTGCAAAGCAGGATTCTCTCCGATCATAGCAGCTCTTCTACTTTACACCGATGCTTCTTTTTCTCTCTGTCATATCCAATACCGACAAGAAGGATCCGCTGCGGTTTTCTGACCCCCTGCATCCGTTTTTCCGTAAAGCGAAGCGCATAATTTTTTTCTTTTATCTGAGCAATGGCTTCCTCCGGCGAATGATCCACTTTCAGTTCCAGGATAATCCCGTCCTCCGCCGGCAGAAGCTCGGGATAAAAGATAAAATCCGCAAATCCCTTTCCAGCCTTCTCCTCCCGCTCCACCCGGTAAAAATCTCTTGCCGTCAGATACGCCAGATTGACGACCGCACTCAGCTCTGTCTCATGGTTATACGAGAGAATCGGCGTTTCCGTATCATGTGTCAGTTCCAGGATCTGTTCCATCGTTTCTGTGTCTCCTGCAAGCGTTGCGCGCAGCATGTCTTCTGATTTCTTTGCCAGACGGTATACATATCCCAGTGACGCTTCCCGTTTTATCATATCGGCAAACTGATCCATCAGTTCTTTGTTCGGAATGGAAACCATACCATTTTCATAACTTAAGAAGCCATATACAACCATTGCAGATAAAATTTCTTCTTTTGTCCTCAGTTCCTGAGAAGTCGCTGCATATTCGCGAACCCCTGTCCGTACGCTGCTTCCGGATATCATCAGCGCCAGATCATCCCTGACAGCATCCACATTATTTCGGACATAATAAAAAATCTCGTCGTATGGCCCCGAGCCGGTCCAGTAATTCCCCAGATTGTTGTTTGACAGGGACATTACGACGGAACGCGGATTATACAATCTCTCTCCGGATTTTGTGTGATACCCGTCATACCATATTTTTAAACCTTCTCTCGTTACCTGCGCCGGTTTTGTATTCTGTTTCTGATAACGCTCAAACAGCATATCCACTTCTTTTTCCGTGAATCCGAAATATTCTGAAAACCGTTCTTCGGAGGCCATGGTAAACTCACTGAACATATTTAATTCTGAACCGCTTGAGTACTTGACGATGGGGAGAATACCCGTCATGTAGGCAAGCAGCACATAGGGTTTGTCCTTCAGCAGATCCCGCAAAAAACCCAGAAACTCCCTTTTATCTTTTTCCGTTATAAAACCCTGGTGAAATATAAAATCCCATTCATCCAGGACAAAAATGAAACGCGCTGTCTCATCTGCGGCATAAAGCTCAAGAAGCGTATCCGCTGCACTTTCTGTTTCCGTGAGATCCGCCTTTGGATATTCTTTTCTCAGGTCTCTGACCAGCCTTTTTTCAATCCGTGCGATATACTGCTCATATGAGGTGCATCTGCCTCCCAGCTCATGAAACGAGATATGGATCACCGGAAACTGATTCCGGTATTTCTCATAGTCCTCTGCACCTGCGATCTGAAGCGGGTCAAAAATATCCCGGGCATCATATGCTTTTGAAAAAAAGGCAGCGATCATATTTGCCATTACCGTTTTGCCAAAACGTCTTGGCCTTGTAATACAAATATGGTTATTTCCACTCTGTACAAGTGGAAACAATTCATCCAGCAGTCTCGTTTTATCCACAAAATATGGTTTCCCGGTCTCACTTTTATATAATGTATATGCTGTCCTGTTATTTAAATAAACGCCCATATGTGGTTATCCCCCTCATACGCGAATTCCGTCCATCGCAGTGTACTATTTCATATAATACACATACGAATCCTTCCGGGGCTTCGCGGCGGGTTCCGGTCCGTCCGCATATCCTAAAATACAGTGGCCGATCCCCTCGTAATCGCCCGTAATCCCCAGGGATGCTAAAATATCCTTCCCCTCCGGCGTCTCAAACTCTTCCTTCGCGCGGTGGATCCAGCAGCTGGCAATCCCCAGCTCATGCGCCGCAAGCATCAGATTGCCCATCACAAGGCTGCCGTCATAAAGATACGTGCCGCGGCTCTTGTCCGCGAGCACCACCAGCACCACCGGGGCGCCGTAGAACGGGTCGCTGTCCGTCCCCATCACCTTCGCGTTCATGGCGGACAGGCGGTCCCGCATCTTACGGTTCGTCACCGCCAGGATAATCGGGGACTGCATTCCCATCCCCGTCGCCGCATAGGTTCCGGCCTCTAAAATCTGATCTAAAATCTCCTGCGGAATCATGTCCGGTTTGTACTTACGCACGCTTCTTCTTGTTCTGATGTTCTCCAGTACTGCATTCATTGTGTTTTTCCTTTCATTCTTCAGATTTGAAGTCCGTCACCCTGTTTCTCCTGCGATATTCCGCAGGGCTGATTTCGTTTTTCTCTTTAAACATTTTACCAAAGTAACTCTGCGATGAAAAGCACAGATATTCCGCAATGGATATAGAATGACGCAAAATCATCCTATGCTTCTGATGATTTTGCGCCATCTTCATTCACCACTTTCCACTTATGATCACCACGCGCTTTGCGACATATTCTGTCCGTCATATCCGGTCACTTTACCATCCTCAAACGTAACCTCAATCCTGCGCTCCATTGTTCCGCCCCTCAATACGCCCTTAAATTCTGAATTCGTCCAAATAAGAATTTCTTCGCCATTCTTCGCCTTTTGTCCATTAGGCTGTCCAAGAAGCGAAATTACTTCCTGCTTCGGCATTCCCATTTTTAATTGAGAATATCCACTAATTAATTTGTTTGCTTTAAAAAATCCCATTCAAAAGCACCTCCCTATTCATGATTTTATCATATCATATGATAGATACTGAGTCAAAAATTTTTTTCCTCATGAAACCTTTAAATTCCAGATACTCCATTTGGAAAAACTCCCTCAGCACTTCCGAATCTCTATCAGCGGCGATCTCCCCCGCTTCCCCTCGCGCAGCTCGTCGAGTACCTCCGCGACGGCCTCCCGCTCGTCGTAGTGATATTTCACACCCCTGATCTCCTGATAATTCTCATGCCCTTTTCCCAGCAGCACGATCATATCGCCCGGCTGTGCGTTCGTGATGCAGTAGGCGATGGCTTCCTTCCGGTCCAGAATCTCGATATAGCTCCCGTGGCTGCGCGCAAGCCCGGTTTTAATGTCATTGTTGATATCCCGGATCTCCTCGCTCCGCGGATTGTCGCAGGTGAGCACGCACAGATCCGCCAGCTCCCCCGTGACCTCTCCCATGTCATACCGGCGCAGCTTCGACCGGTCGCCCCCGCCGCCGTAGATGCAGATCAGGCGTTTCGGGTGGTACTCCAGCAGCGTCGTGAGCACGCTTCTAGTGCTGACCTCGTTGTGGGCGTAATCCACAATCAGATAATATTCCTTTGAGACCGGCAGCATTTCGACGCGCCCCTTCACCTGCACTTTGTAAAGCCCTTCTAAGATCGCCTCCTCCGGGATCCCGGCGAGATGGCACACCAGCATGGTCACCAGAGAATTATACACGTTAAACCTGCCTGGAATGTGAACCTTTGCAGCGCAGTTCATACAGCCGTTCACCGTAAAATGCATCCCGAGACGCCCGTCCTCATTGATAAAGCCGATGTCTGAGGCAGAAAGATCCGCCTCCCTCTCCGCCGAAAATGTTTTCATCTCACAGGTGTGCCCGGCCGTGACCGCCTCCCAGTGCTCATCATCCACATTGATGATCCCGGTCTTACACTGCCGGAATAAAAGACTTTTGCACTCCAGGTATTCTTCAAATGTCGCGTGTTCCGCCGGCCCGATATGATCCGGGGACAGATTCGTAAACACGCCGTAATCAAAACAGATCCCCGCGGTCCGGTCCATCTTTAACCCCTGGGAAGAGACCTCCATCACCGCGTACTCACAGCCCGCCTCCACCATAGCGGCAAAAAAACGGTGAATCTCGTAGGATTCCGGCGTCGTATTTTTTGACGGAAGCTGCTCGTCTCCGATCAGCACGCCGATCGTCCCGATCAGGCCGACTTTTTTGCCCGCCAGCTCCAGCACGCTTTTGATCATGTAGGTGGTCGTGGTCTTGCCCTTCGTCCCGGTCAGACCGATGGTGACCAGCTTCCTGGCCGGATAATCAAACAGCGCCGCAGACATCAGCGCAAGCGCCCGCCTCGTGGATTCCACCTTTAAAACCGTAATCTCCTCCGGAATCCGGGCCGCTTCCTCCGAACGCTCTAAGACAATCACGGAGGCGCCCTTTTCCACCGCGTCAGGGATGTAGGCATGGCCGTCCGTCACGGCCCCCACCATGCAGACAAATACCGTATCCCTCGCGATTTTGCGCGAATCGTACACGATATCCCGTACGACAGCCTCCATGCTGCCCTGTAAGCATTCATATTCCAGTTCCTGACAAATCTGACTTAACTTCATCGTTCCCTCCGAAAATCCGGCACCTCGATCTCCGCCTCAAACACCGTGTGGGACGGCCCTGTCATAAACAGGTGGTTCGTCTCCTCATCCCATTCGATCAGAAGCGGCCCGCCGATCTGCTCCACGGTCACGCTCCGGCCGCATCTTGCTGTCAGCACGCCTGCGACGACAGCCGTCGCGCAGCCGGTTCCGCAGCCGATGGTCTCCCCGGTTCCGCGCTCCCACTCCCGGATCTTCAACCGGTCGCGCGCGACAAATTCCACAAACGTCACATTCGTCTTATTCGGAAACAGCTCTGTCCGATGCTCGATCGCCCTGCCGTAGCCCTCCACGTCAAGCTCCGCCACGGAATCCACAAACATCGCGCAGTGCGGATTGCCCCAGGAGACTGCCGTGATCGCGAATTCCCGGTCCAGCACCGTCACCGGCTGTTCGATAAACTCCGGCAGATCCGTGTTCACCGGGATCATCTTCGTCGATAAACGCGGTTCCCCGATATCCGCGCGGATATTCGATACCCGCCCGTCCGTCACAGTCAGCGTCAGATGCTGCATCCCGCCGAGCGTCTCGATCACCAGCTCTTTTTTATCCGTCAGACGGTGGTCATAGACATATTTTCCCACGGAGCGGAGCGCATTCCCGCACATCTCCCCCTCCGTGCCGTCGGGGTTAAACATCCGCATCCGGAAATCGCCCTTCTCTGACGGGCAGATGAGCACAATGCCGTCCGAGCCCACCGCAAAATGCCGGTCGCTCAAAAACCGGGCCAGCTCTGGCAGATTCTTAAGCTCCTGATGAATGGCGTCGAGATAGACGTAATCGTTCCCGAACGCCTGCATTTTTGTAAACCGCATCCCTGCCTCCTTCAACTCTTTTGTGCATAAATGCCCCATACTATTGTAACGCCCGCTTAAGGTCCGCGATGATATCATCCGCGTTCTCAATCCCCACCGACATCCGAAGAAAACTGTCCGTGATCCCAAGCGCTTCCTTGACCGCCTTCGGCGTATCCTCGTGTGTCTGCGTCGTCGGGTAGGTGATCAGCGTCTCCGTCCCGCCGAGGCTCTCCGCAAACATAATCATATCCACATTCTGTAAAATGTTCTTCGCCGTCTCAAAACAGTCCACCGTAAAGGAAATCATCCCGCCGAATCCGGTCGTCTGCCGCATCGTCACGTCATAATCCCTGTGATCCTCGAATCCGACATAGTAGACCTTCTTCACCTTCGGATGGCTGCGCAGCCACGCGGCGACCTTCTTTGCATTTTCATTGTGCCGGTCCATGCGGACAGGGAGGGTCTTGATCCCGCGCAGGATCAGCCAGCTGTCAAACGGCGCGAGCTGGCTCCCGTGTGATTTGATGTGCACCTGAATCTTATCCGCGATCGCCTGATTGTCCCGCACCACCACGATGCCGGAAATCGTGTCATTGTGTCCGCCCAGATATTTTGTGGAGCTGTGCGTCACGATATCCGCGCCAAGCGTAAGCGGCTTCTGGAAATACGGCGTTAAAAACGTGTTGTCTACAACCGTAAGCGCATTGATTTCCCGCGCGATCGACGCGATGGCGCTGATATCCGCCACCTTCATCAGCGGGTTCGTCGGCGTCTCCACAAACAGCATCTTTGTCTCCGGCCGGATCGCAGCCCGCACCGCATCCAGATCCGACATATCGACATACGTATGCGTGATCCCGTATTTTCCGAACACATCCCCGACGATCCGGAAGGTGCCGCCGTAAATATCATCGGATAAAATGATATGGTCCCCGGGATCCAGCAGGGAAAATACTGCCATATTCGCAGCCTGGCCGCTCGAAAAAGCAAAGCCTCTGATTCCGCCCTCCAGAATCGCCATGGTGCGTTCCAGCTCCTGCCTGGTCGGATTGTCCAGTCTGCTGTAGGCATATCCGGTCGACTGGCCAAGCCCCGGATGCCGGAAGGTCGCCGACTGGAAAATCGGCATGCTCACCGCACCGGTCAAAGGCTCTGTCCCCAGCGCGCCGTGCACCGCCTTCGATTCAAAATGCAGCCCCTCTTTGGTATCAAAATCCGTGTAATTGCTGAAATTTTTCATATTTTCCTTCTCCATTCCGCCCTCGGACAGGCATTTCTTACCATTGATTATACACAACACTTTTTAAAAGGTATAGTCGCTTTGTGCTTTTTATATTGCAAATTGTGCTCAGATTCACTATACTAAACCCAAACGCTGTCACGCTTCGCCGCTTTACATGCCGCGGCACGGACAAAAAGGAGCGCTTATGCCAGAATACAAAAAAATCGGATACCTGACCACGGATTTTAAAATATTTCATCTGAAAGACACGGCCCGCAGGGAATTTCACTACCACTACCACGATTTTCACAAGATCCTGATTCTTCTGGGCGGCGACGTCACCTACTGTATCGAGGGGCACACCTACGAGCTGGCGCCGGATGATATCGTGCTGGTCGGCGCCGGCGAGGTACATAAACCCGTCATCCGTTCCGACACGCCCTACGAACGGATCATCATCTATGTTTCCCCGGATTTCCTGGAAGAATACAGCAGTCCGGACACAGATCTTTCCCTGTGCTTAAAACAGACCTTCACGGCCGCAGGAGACGCGCGCTCCCATGTGCTCCGGCTGCACGCCCCGCGCGGCGGAAAACCGGGCGCGGCGATCCGCGCGCTCGACGCGTCGCTTAAGGATCATGATTTCGCCTCCGAGCTGCATCAGCGGCTCCTCTTCCTTGAATTCATGATCCAGTTAAACCGCGCGACCCTGCATGACCACATCGAATTTCTCGGCGACACGGCGTCAAACGAAAAGGTTCTCGCGATTCTCTCCTATCTGAACCGGCATCTCACCGAAGATATTACAATTGACGATCTGTCCGCCCGCTTTTATATCAGCAGATACTACCTGATGCATACCTTCCGGGAGCAGACCGGATACACGATCGGCAGCTACCTCTTAACCAAGCGCCTGTTCCTGGCAAAAGAGCTGATCGCGGACGGCCGTCCGATCACGGACGTCTGCTATGCCTGCGGGTTTAAAAATTATTCCACCTTTTCGCGCGCATACAAAAAAAGCTTCGGCGAATCCCCCCGGGAATTCCGCCAAAGCCTTCCGTAAGCTTTTTTCCGCCTGATCCGCGGCAGGCTCTTCTGTATTTACAGCTCCGTCAGCGCGTTCATCAGCGCCGGGATGAGCTGTTTTTTCCGTGAGACAATACCCGGAAGCCAGACCCCCTCCGCCGGCACATCCTCCCGCCGGAATGCCTCCGCGAGCAGCCGCCCGGCATCCTTTCCGGCATGGATCACGCAGGAGCTCTCCTCGAGGATATCCGTCAGCATCATATAGACCATATCCAGCTTCTTCTCACCGAGCACCTGCATGAGCTGCGGCTGCAGCTGGCCGGCAAGCTGATCTAACTCCTCGCGGCTCATGGCGCTCACCTGCGCCACGCCGAAATCGCAGTTATCCGCATGGAACACCTTAAAATCCTGGTAAAAAATCTCCTCCGGCGTCTTATTTCCAAAATCGCTCCCCGCGCGGAACATATTTTTCGCATGCTCCTCGATCTCCACCTCCGCGATCTGTGCGAGCTGCTCCGCCGCGGCCACATCGAGCGGCGTGCAGGTGGGCGACCGGAACATTAACGTATCGGAAAGGATGGCGGAAAGCAAAAGCCCCGCGATCTGCTTCGGGATCTCCACCGCTTTCTCCTGATACATCTGCCAGATGATCGTGGAGGTACAGCCCAGCGGCTGGTTGCGGAAATAGACCGGCGATACCGTCTCTAAGGTTCCCAGCCTGTGATGGTCGATAATCTCCAGAATCTCCGCCTCCCCGATGCCCTCCACCGCCTGCGAGCGCTCGTTGTGATCCACGAGAATGACCTGTTTTTTCTGCATGCTCATCAAGTTCCGGCGCGACACCATGCCCACATATCTGCCGTTCTCGTCGAGCACCGGGAAATCGCGGTGGCGCACCTTTGTCATCATATCCTTCACATCGTTGACATAATCGTCGATCGCAAAGGTGATCAGCCCGTCCTTTGTCATATACTGGCGGATCGGCATACTCTGATTGATGCACCGCGCCACGGAAAACGTGTCAAACGGCGTCGTGATGATCACGCATCCCCGCTGCCCGGCGAGCTTTCGCACCTCCCCGTCCACCTCGTAGCCGCCGCTGATGATGATACAGCCGGCGTCCGAACGGATCGCGGACAGCTGCGCATCCACACGGTCCCCCACAATGACCACATCGTCCTTTCCGACGTCCTCCTCCACATATTCCAGGCCGGACGCCGCCACCACGACCTTTCCCTGTACACGGCCATGTTCATTTCCCGCGTATACCTCGCCCTTGATCGTCTCCGCGATCGCCTTAAAGGAAGTATTTGACTTCGCCAGCGCGCGCTTGTCAAACTCATCCATACAGGAGGTGGCGATATCCTTCGTCACGATGATCCCTTTGATCTTGCCCGAAGTCCCGGTCACCGGCAGGGTCACGACCTCCATCTCCTTCATCCGCTCCCAGGCGGCCTTTAAGGAAATCCGGCTGTTTACCCCGGCGGTCTTGCGGATCGTGATATCCTTTAACTGCGCGCCCGCATACGTGACCAGCTCCGGCTCATCCACGCCGAAATAATCCAGCACATACCGCGTCTCCCCATTGATATTTCCCGCGCGCTTCGCAAGATATGTATTCTTCTCCGTACGATTCTTCAGATATGCATAGGAAATCGCGGCACAGACGGAATCCGTATCCGGGTTCCGGTGTCCGACCACCCACACCTTTTTTGCCTCAGCGGCCATAACATTCCTCCCACTGCCCCGATACGCCGGCGCGTTGTTTCGTCAAACGTCTTTCTAGATTTGGATCACGCCGACAGAACAGAGCAGCACCACAATCAGGATGATAAAATTCAGAATCGTAAACACGGAAAGGCTCTTCACATACCCCTTTACCGATCCGACTCCCTGCTCTAACTCGTCCATCTTCCCGATCTTTTCATCAAATTCACCGAACAGATCCTGAATATTGCGGTAGCACTTCACATTTTCGGAATGCACCTTCTCGGAGAGCTCTGCCTTGATCGTCGTAAGCTGCGCGGTGGTACTCTCAAGAAGTTCCCGCACCTCCTTAATCTGCGCATCGCTCTGCCGCCTGCCCGCAGCCGCCTGCTCCTCTAAAAACATCCGGTTCGCAGCGATCTGCTCCTCGCTTAACTTTTGGCTCGCCGCCATCTGTTCCTCGCTTAACTTCCTGCTCACCTCAAACTGTTCCTCGTTTAAGCTTCTGCCCGCGGCAAACGCCTCCTCGCTGGTCTGCTTAATCTGCGCGACCTGCCCGGAAATGCTGCGCTCGATCTCCGACATTTTGGACGTGACATGGCCGGAAAGCGCATCGACCGCCCTTGTAAACTCCGACACGATCCGGTCCGCTTCCTCCTGGCGCTCCGTCAGAATAGTCTCTAACTCCTGCGCCTTGTCCTCCCGCTCGTTTACGATAGACTGAAGCTCCTGCGCCTTGGTCTCCTTTGCCTCAATCAGCTCCTGAAGCTGCTTTGCCTTCTCCCTGAACTCATCAATCTGACTTAATAAGAAATCTGCATTTTCCACTTCTTCTGGTATCCTTTCCCATTCCTTTGTATCGTCAGGCGCTTTGGATCCCTCCGCACGCTCTGCTTCCTGCTCTGGCTTTTCCGGTATCTGCTCTGAATGCGCGGCCGGCTCTTCCGATTCCTCCGGCATCTGCTCCCGACACCCCGCCGGACGCCTCTCTTCCTCCGCCGGTTCTCTGCGGCCCGGCTCCGCGGCTCTTCGTATCTTCTCCCTGCCATCCTTTCTGCCAGGGTCTCCTCCTGTGTGAATCAGCGCCCGTATCCGCTGAAACAGGTTTGCCATAAACGCTTCCTCCCTTGTGTGTCTTCCGGGAAAACACATCTAAGGGTATTCTATCATTATCATTTTTCTTTGTAAAGAGAAATCAGACAGCGAAAAGAAGCTGCCGCCTCACGATTTTAAGTTCGTGAAAGCGACAGCCTCTTTTTTATTGCCTGTTACTCATCCCGCATGTACCAGACATGCGGTCCGAAATTATTTGTACAGCTCAACCAGACGGAGCAGGTGCTCGTAACGCTCCTTCGCTGCATCCTCGGACTCCTTGAAGAGTCTCTCAGCGCGATCCGGGAACGCCCTGGTCAGACGGCTGTAACGCGTCTCGTTGTTCAGGAAGTCCTGATACGTTCCGTCACCCGGCTTGGAGGTCAGGGTAAACGGATTCTTGCCTTCCGCCTTAAGGGCCGGGTTGAAGGAGAAGAGGTTCCAGTAGCCAGCGGCAACTGCTTTCTTCATCTCATCCTGGCAGTGGTTCATACCGCCCTTGACGCCGTGCAGCTCGCAGGGAGCGTAGCCGATGATTAAGGACGGGCCGTTGTAAGCCTCAGCCTCGGCAAGGATCTTCACAGCATGCGCCATATTTGCGCCGAGCGCGATCTGTGCCACATAGACATAACCATAGCTCATCGCGATCTCCGCAAGGCTCTTCTTGCCGATATCCTTACCTGCCGCAGCAAACTGGCAGACCTCACCGATGTTGGAAGCCTTGGAAGCCTGGCCGCCGGTGTTGGAGTACATCTCGGTATCGAATACCATGACGTTGACATTCTCGCCGGAAGCGAGCACATGGTCTAATCCGCCGAAGCCGATATCATATGCCCAGCCGTCACCGCCGAAGATCCAGATGGACTTCTTCGCCAGGTAATCCTTCTTGTCAAGCGCTGCCTTCGCATCCGGGCATCCGGCTGCCGCAGCCTTCTCTAACTCTGCAACCAGCGCATCGGTCGCAGCGGAATTGTTCTTCGTGTCGTTCTTCGTCTCCATGAACTTCTCGAATGCAGCCTTTAACTCAGCCGGAGCCTTGTCAGAGGTCGCGCACTTCTCTGCGCTTGCAATCGCCTGCTCACGAAGCACTCTCTGTCCGATCTCCATACCGAGACCATGCTCTGCGTTATCCTCGAATAAGGAATTCGCCCATGCCGGTCCCTTCTGGGAATCCTTGTTCACCGTGTACGGTGACGTCGCTGCCGGACCGCCCCAGATCGAGGAACATCCGGTCGCGTTGCTGATGTACATATGCTCGCCGAACAGCTGTGTGATCAGACGTGCGTAAGAGGTCTCGGCACATCCTGCACAGGAACCGGAGAACTCAAGCAGCGGCTGATTGAACTGGGAGCCTTTTACCGTGTTGTCCGCCGGCATGCCGGGCTTCTTGCCGACATTTGCCACCAGGTAATCGAATACCGGCTGCTCTGCCGCCTGGGACTCCTGCGGTACCATGGAGATCGCGCCAACCGGGCAGACCGTGACACACTCGCCGCATCCCATACAGTCTAACGGAGATACACTCATAGTGTACTTGTACTCGGTAGCCTTCGGCTTGGTATCCGCGAGCTTGATCTGCTCCGGAGCTGCCTTCGCCTCATCCTCGCTTAACATGAACGGACGGATGGTGGCATGCGAACATACAAATGCACACTGGTTACACTGGATACACTTCTGCGCATCCCACTCCGGAACGGTGACAGCGGTGCCGCGCTTCTCGTAAGCAGCCGCGCCCTGCTCGAACTGTCCGTCCGGATTACCAATAAACGCCGATACCGGAAGGCTGTCGCCGTCCATCAGAGCGATCGGGTTCATGATCTCTTTTACCATCTTTACGGTAGCCGGACGGCCCTTAAGCTCCGCCGGAGCCGGATCCGCTGCCGGATTCGACCAGGAAGCCGGAACCTCTACCTTATGTACCGCGTCAACGCCGGCGTCGATTGCCTTGTAGTTCATCTCCACAATGGCGTCGCCCTTCTTGCCGTAGGACTTCTTCGCAGCCTGCTTCATGAAGTCAACCGCCTCGTCGATCGGCATCACGTTCGCTAATTTGAAGAAAGCGGACTGAAGGATCGTGTTGGTGCGCTTGCCCATACCGATCTCGATGGCCTTGTCGATCGCGTTGATCGTGTATAACTGAATGTTGTTGTCCGCGATATACTTTTTCGCCGCAGCGTTCAGATGATGCTCTAACTCCTCGTCGGACCACTGGCAGTTGATCATAAAGACTCCGCCCGGCTTGACATCCTGCACCATCTTAAAGCCCTTGGTCACATAGGACGGATTGTGGCACGCCACGAAATCTGCCTGATTGATGTAGTACGGGCTCTTGATCGGCTTGTCACCGAATCTTAAGTGGGAAATCGTCACACCGCCGGTCTTCTTGGAATCATACTGGAAGTATGCCTGGATATACTTGTCGGTGTGGTCGCCGATGATCTTGGTGGAGTTCTTGTTGGCGCCTACCGTACCGTCTCCGCCGAGTCCCCAGAACTTGCACTCTACCGTACCTGCCGCCGAGGTAATCGGAGCCGGCTTTACTTCCGGTAAGCTTAAGTTCGTGACATCGTCCACGATACCGATCGTAAATCTCTTCTTCGGAGCGTCGTTCTCGAGCTCTTTGTATACCGCAAAAACGGATGACGGCGGCGTATCCTTGGATCCTAAGCCGTAGCGTCCGCCGGTCAGCACGATCGAGTCAAGACCAGCCTCGCGCAGCGTGGCGGCAACGTCTAAGTATAACGGATCACCGAGAGATCCCGGCTCCTTGGTCCTGTCTAAGACAGCAACCTTCTTCGCGGTCTTCGGGAGAGCCTTTAAGAAGGACTCCGCTACCCACGGACGGTACAGACGAACCTTTAAGAGACCGACCTTCTCGCCCTTTGCCACCAGGTAGTCGATCACTTCCTCGATCACGTCGTTGATGGAACCCATCGCAACGATCACGCGGTCAGCGTCCTCTGCCCCGTAGTAGTTGAACAGATCGTAGTTCGTGCCAAGCTTCTCATTGATCTTGCCCATGTACTTCTCAACAATCGCCGGCAGCTCATTGTAAACGGTGTTGCAGGCCTCACGATGCTGGAAGAACACGTCCCCGTTCTCGTGGGAGCCGCGCATTGCCGGATGCTCCGGATTGAGCGCATGATCGCGGAACGCCTTCACCGCGTCCATATTGCACATTTCCTTCAGATCCGCAAAATCCCACTTCTCGATCTTCTGGATCTCGTGGGAGGTACGGAATCCGTCAAAGAAGTTGATAAACGGAACTCTTCCCTCGATGGTCGCAAGGTGAGCAACCGGGCTTAAGTCCATAACCTCCTGCGGATTGGTCTCGCACATCATCGCGAAACCGGTCTGGCGGCAGGCATACACGTCGCTGTGGTCACCGAAAATGTTTAAGGACTGCGTCGCAACGGTACGCGCCGATACGTCGAACACACACGGAAGCATCTCGCCCGCGATCTTGTACATATTCGGGATCATAAGCAGAAGACCCTGGGACGCCGTAAAGGTGGTCGTTAACGCACCGGCGGCGAGAGAACCGTGCACGGCGCCTGCTGCGCCCGCCTCGGACTCCATCTCCACAACCTTCACCTGATTGCCGAAAATATTCTCCTGACCTGCAGCGGACCACTGGTCGACAGAATCTGCCATCGGGCTGGATGGTGTGATTGGGTAAATCGCAGCGACATCTGTAAACGCATATGCTACATGAGCCGCAGCTGTGTTACCGTCCATTGACTGTTTTGCTCTGGACATTCATTCTTCCTCCTTCATCTTTATAGAGTATGTCTCTACGGACTTACTTATGATTCTAGCATTTTATTTGTCGATTGTAAAGGTTTCCTGCTGTATGATTTTCGGAACATTTATGAGCTGAACATTTATGATGCGCAAATTTCCCCGGATCCGTTTTCATCCGACGGAAGATATGGTAAAATAGCGGCAGTAGAAAATGTGATGTCCCCGGCGCCCCATTTCCGGCACGGAATTGTAAGCGGCAACATCCATTTTGCCATCAAAACCGGTCTGAAAGGCAGCGGCTGTCTGGTATTTATGGGCAATCTGGATTTTTTGTACCACCCGGACGTCAATGACGATTACCTTTGCCCGGATATCATGGTCATCTGTGACCGCAGCCACTTAAGGGGCGGGACTTACAGCGGAGTGCCCCGTTTTATCGCGGAGACCTTAAGCCCCTCCTCCGCGCACCGGGACCGGTCGGAGAAAATGAAGATCTATGAGCAGGCTGGCGTGGAGGAATACTGGATCGTATCCCCCCGGGGCTCCCTTGAAATTTATTATCTGAAAGACGGAGCGTATGTGCTGGAACAAAGCTTTCTGCTCCAGGATGTAAAAGACGAGGACGATTATAACGCAGAGGAAGAGCTGTCCTTACGCGCGTTTCCTCATATTAAAATGACCCTCGGCGAGATCTTCGAGGGCGTAAATGAATAAACCTGCGCAGAAACGGAGGGAAACCATGATTTACAGCGAAAAAGACGGGATACGGATCCGCGACCTTATGCAGGAGGACGCGCAGATTTTTACGGACGGCGAAAATGCCCAGGGCTGGAATACGTCCATCGATAAATTTCTGCTCCGGCTGCGGGATCAGGCGAACGGGACCGCCGTGGCGCTGGCCGCGGAGTACCTGGGCCGGCCCGCCGGTTATATCAACGTCTACCCAGATCCCGCAACCGGCGCCTTCGCGGGCACCGGCTGGCCGGAGATCGTCGATTTCGGCGTGCTGGAACGATACCGCAGGCATGGCGTCGGCAGCCGGCTGATGGATGTCGCCGAGGAGATCGCCGCCGGATACGCCGACACGGTCTGGCTGGGCGTCGGCCTGCACAGCGGCTACGGCAGCGCCCAGCGGATGTACGTAAAACGCGGCTATGTCCCCGACGGCTCCGGCGTCTGGTTTCGCGACCAGATCTGTCCGCCCTACACGGACTGCTGCAATGACGACGACCTGGTGCTGTATGTTTCGAAGAGGCTGCGGTAATGCCGTTGTAAAAGGAGATCTTCCAAATGAAACTGCCCCGAAAAAATTCCCTGATTTTCCGGTTATTTACCGGCGTTCTGGCCTTTATGATCCCTGTCAGCAGTCTTCTGTTCGCATATGCGCTCTATTCGCGGCATGCGGTCCTGAAGCAGGCATATTCTAATTACACAGACTATGCCGGGCTGATCAGCGGGCAGATCGATCACCAGCTGTCCGACCTGGAATCGTACCTCACCGGCATTCATTATGTCGATGACAATATCGCCCACATGCGCAGGACGACGGATCCGAATGCCCGTTACCTGGACGCCTGCACGGTCAACAGCCTGACGGAAAGCTATCTGCGCATCCACACGGCTCCCATGCTCTTTTTTATTACCTGCGAGGGGCTGCGCATTCCTGCCGTCTCCACCTTCACGACCGGCCAGTCCTCCATCGAAATGTCTGCGCTGATCCGGCAGCTGCGCGACGGAGAGCACGATTATTCCTCTATGGAATTTATTCCCGTACAGCTCGGTGATGCCTGGTATCTGCTGGAATATTTTGAGAAGGACGGCGTTTCACTTGGCATCATCATTGATCTTACATCCATGATTACACTGTCTGATTTTCAGGATTCCGCCATAACCGCCGTCTATTTCCGCGATCTGTCCGGACAGCCTTTGACAAATGTATCCGCTCAGACTCCGACTGACAACACCGGAGGGGCGCAGGGTGACTCCGGAACCGTTGGCAGAAAGCAGGCCATGGTCATCCATGCTCCCTTATCCATGGCGCCGGTTGAGCTGACCATCGAAATTCCCAGCGATCAGGTGACCGGAAAGCTCGCCCTGCTGTTTCCCTTTGCTCTCCTGCTGCTGGCCGCCTCCGTTGCCAGCCTGTTCGCCTATTTATTCTACATCCGACGGCAGATTGCAGGCCCTCTGCATCACCTGGAGGATACTATCCGCCGGATTGAGAAAAACGGGCTGGAGCACAGGGTGGAATTTTCCGGCGCTACGGATGAAATCGCCGGGGTTTACTGTACCTTTAACTCTTTTGTCGAGCATATTTCCCGGCTGAAGATGCAGACCTATGAGGAAAAGCTCTCAAGACAGCAGACAGAGCTGCAGTATTTAAGGCTCCAGCTGCGCCCGCATTTTTTCCTGAATTCGCTCAAGAGCATCTTTGCGCTGGCCCAGCGCGGTGATTTCGTCCTGATTCAGGACTATGTCCTGTGTCTCTCCAGCCACTACCGGTTCCTGCTCTATGACACCAGTGATCTGATCCCGCTGCAGGACGAGCTGAAGCACACACAGAATTATGTCCAGCTGCAGCGGATCGGCTATAATCTTCCCATCGAATGCCAGGTCAGCATCAGCTGCGCCCCTGATCTCGTCCTGGTGCCGACGCTGGTATTGCAGACATTTGTAGAAAATTCCATCAAATACGCCGTGATTCCGGGACAGACATTAAAGATCACTCTGAGCGCACAGTTGAACCGTTCCGATGATATTTTCGGACTCAATTTCACGATTCAGGACAACGGCCCGGGCTTTTCCGAAGACATCCTCACAGAAATGCAGGAGGATGAGTCCGGATTTTTTGAACAGCACAAGGGCTTCGGCAATCTGAAACGCCGCCTGGCCCTGATCTATACGGAGGAAACCTTTATTTATATGTACAATCACCCGGACGGCGGCGCTGTCGTAGATATCTTGCTGCCCTGTCTGGCAAAGGAGGAACAGGGATGAACATACTGATTGTCGACGACCAGAAACAGGTGGTGCAGGGAATCCTCTCCGGCATTCCCTGGAGGGAAATATCCGAAATCCGCGATGTCTTTTCCGCCTGTACAGCCAGAGAGGCCCGGCACATTTTTGTCAACCATACCATTGACCTGATCATCAGCGATATCGAAATGCCCGGCGAAAACGGCATTGAACTGGTACACTGGGTGCGGGATCATTTTCCCGAGACACTCTGTATCTTTCTGACCGCTCACGCCAACTTTGACTACGCGCAGAATGCGATCCGCTTAAACTGCGTGGACTATATCCTTCAGCCCGTCCGGTATGACGTGTTGCGGGCCGCCATCGAAAAGGCGGTGCTGCTTCTGGTCGAACGGCAGAAGGAGCAGGAGCTGATGAATCACAATATTTTCTGGAATACCCACAGAGATGAGCTGGAGCTTCAGATCTGGCTGGAATTTCTTCAGGGCGACACGGCGTCCGCCGACATTACGGGTTTTCTTGACAAAGCCTCCCGCCTGAACCTGTCCATTCCGGTGCAGTCACCCTATGTCCTTCTGCTCATCGGACAGACCCTCTCCGGCAGCACACTGGACGAGCTGGCGGACGGGCAGTCCCTGCAGACACTAAAACAGCTGGCGCAGGATTTCTTTGCTCCCGTGCAGGGCTATCAGTGCCTCATCGAACGGGAGGAACAGCAGTTTCTGTATCTTTTCAGTACCGATACGACAGAGGATACCATTCAGACGATTGTGCAGACTTTTGTAGATATGTGTCAGAATCAATACGACATTCATCCCGCCGTATATTTCGGCTATGCCGGCGGTCCGGGCCGACTGCCCGGCCTGTATCAGAAACTCCTGGCCAGGAAGGCACAGAATATTGCCGCCTACCCCGGCTTATTCAGCTGCGTGGAGCCGCCGGAAGCCGCCTGCGGCGCCATGCCCTCCACGCAGAACTGGAGCGATTACTTCGTCCGTCAGATAACGGATCCCATCCGCAATTCCATACAGTCCTGCATTGAGCGCAGCACCGCCGCCGGGACGATGAACAGCATGACACTGCTGACACTCCAGCAGTACTTCATCCTGTCCTTCCACACCTCCCTTAAGATGCGCTCCGTCCGCTTTCGCACTGTGATGGAACAGGAGGGTGTGTTTGAGGCATTTGCTGTCTCCACCCGATCCGTAGAGGACTTTTATCATTTTATCGATACGATTTTTCAGATCAACCGGACACTCTCAAAGGAGGAACAGACGGATCCGGCCAGCCTCATCGAAACCGCCCAGGACTACATCGCCAGGCATATCGCCTCCGGTGAGCTCTCACGGCAGAGCATCGCGGCGGATATCCACGTGAGCGAGAGCTATCTCTCCCATCTGTTCCAAAAGCAGACCGGCCTTTCCCTGACCGACTATATCGTCAGCCAGCGGATGAAGCTGGGCCGGTCGCTGATCTTAGAAACCACCATGCCGATCAGCCTGGTGGCAGCAAAGACCGGATACAATTCCGCCTCCTATTTCATCCGGGCATTCCGGAAGGAATACGGCATGACGCCGTCAGAATACCGGAAGCGGGAAAAGGAACGCGGATAACGCTTCACAATATCCGCGGCAGGTTTCCGTTCTGCTCCGCATAGTCGGCGATCAGCAGATCCGTCCCTTCCCGCAGACCTTCATGCGCCGTGATCTCATCCCCCAGCTCGATCCAGCCGTAGCTCTCATCACTTCTGGGCCACCGGGGCAGACCTGCTCCGTTCGGGTCGCCGGTTCTGATAAAGTTCGCCCAGTAAGAGCACATCTGATCCGCAAGCTTAAAATCATATGCCCTCCACGGCCTTGCCGGCGGATTGTCCTCCCTTAAGGATGCGAACATATACCACAGCTCCGAGGAATGCCATGCCAGAAGGAAATCCCGGTCCCGCTCTGTGCCCGCATCCTCCGGTCTTGTAGGCGGGACATGGGAAAAGAGGTAGGAATATGTGCGCGCCTCTGGGTTCTTTTTCGCCCTGTACGCGCCAAAGTACCGGGATTTGTACATGCCGAGCATACCGCAGAGCCCCTTTGCCGCCAGATACCGCGCCGTCGGGTCCGCCGTCTCATCCGTCACCGGCACCAGTTTTTCAAATGCATGCTTCTCATACAGCTCATCCCCCAGAAGCCCCCTGGCCGCCCGGTAAAATTCCTCTTTTGTCATCCTGCCGCTGCCCCCCAGGAAAAAGCCTTTGCGCATCGCCAGCTCTCCCCAGTTGACGCCGGAGAGATAATCACAATGGCCGGCATACCGGTCAATCGCCTCCTCCTCCCTCTCACAGGCCACATAATCCCCGTCAAAAACCATGCTTCCGGGAATCATAACCGCGTCCGGATCGTTAAAATCAAACCTGGGAAGCTTCGTGTAAAAAATCTCCGCGTCCATGGCACGCAGTTCCTCCACCGTGCAGTCCGGATTCACGCCGATGGCCTCAAAGTAACGTCTCGCACGCCGCTCTTCATCTTCAATTGCCGTATAATGTGCATTCCAATTCAGACTGCTCTGGTTGATCACCCGCTTAATCCGGCCGCGCTGATAGGGCGAGGATGCCAGTGCTCCGCTTTTTGCCGTGCCGCCGGACTGTCCTCCCACTGTGATATTGTCCGGGTCGCCGCCAAAGGCCGCGATATTTTCACTGACCCAGTCAAGGGCTTTCACCTCGTCCATCAGTCCGTAATTGCCGCTTTTGCCGCCCTGCTCTTCAGAGAGCTGGCTGCAGCAGAGGTATCCGAAGATATTCAGGCGCTGGCCCACTGTCACCACGACGATCCCACGCCTGGCCAGCTCACTGTTGTCAAACTCCGTCTCGAAGGAGTAGCCCGTATTCAGTCCGCCTCCGTGGAACCACATGAAGACCGGACGCTTCTCCCCGGCAGAGGCCGCCCCTGTCGTCACATTCAGATACAGGCAGTCCTCATCATTCTTCGGATGTCCCATGTAATAAAAATCCGTCGCCCAGGGTTCAAAGGAAGGTCCTGTTCCCATGTCCTGCCGCGCCATCGCAGGATAGGTGTCACAGGCGCGCACTCCCTCCCAGCAGTCCGGATCCGCCGGCGGCCGCCACCGCAGCTCTCCCAGGGGCGGCGCAGCGTAGGGAATCCCCTTAAAATACGTGATCCCCTCATATTCCTTTCGGTCTGAAGTCACGCCGCTGACTTTTCCGTATTTCGTCTCCACAATCCCGATTGATTTCACTCCGATACCTCATCTTTCCCAAAATCCAGTGAACAGATCAGAACCCTTCCGCTCTCTGCCTTCACCGTAACCGTATACGCCTCTCCCCGGGGCAGCGTCACCGTATCCAGGCTGCAGGCCGCACCGGTCTGATCCGCCGTGACCTCGACGGCGGCCCCCTCACCGCTCTGGCGGCTGATATAGCTGAGCGTCAGCCGCGTCGCCTCCAGCGGATAGAGCTTCAGCTGCACCGGACAGTCCCCGTCCACATCATAAATCGTATAGTTCGCATGCTCTCCCGCGGAAAGCTCCAGCCACAGATTCTCACAGGGCCTTGTCGCCGCAAAGGGTGTCTCAAACAGCCCCGGCACCGATCCCCCCGGCTTCACCACCAGCTTTGTGTGGTCTTCCGAGCGGTAATTAAAGGGGTTGCTGTAGGGCCAGCCCGCCGTGTAGGTGTCATCGTCCTTAAACCGGCTGTCATAGTGAATGCCCAGAACATGGATCCCCGGCTGGCGGAGCATATACCGGTGAAGCTCTGGCCTGGTCTGTGCACAGTGTTCAAATTTACAGTTTTCCAGCAGCTCATCAAAGATCTTCTGGCTCTCCGCATAAGAGGGTCTCGGTCCCTTTCCTTTGATATAGGCAATGATCTCATCCCAGCGATCCGGCATCGGATAGGTATAGGGAGCCGTACCACCGTGATCCTCGGTATCCATCGCCTTCCAGCTGAAATAATTGTAACCGATTCCAAGGTCCGACAGAAGATCCAGTATAAAGCTCACCTCCTGCTCCACACCGCTGCCCTCGCCATACCACACGGGAACATTCAGCCGCAGGGAGACCTCCAGCCATTTGGAAACGGTTTTTAACTCCGGTTTGATATTGTGCTCGTGGAACACCATCACCCAGTTATGGCACTCCGGGTCCACGGTCTCGTCAAAGCCCACCGTATCGTGGGCAAAGGACGAACTCTGTAAAAAGATGATATGCTTACGGTCCAGTTTCCGGATCCGGGCGATGGTCTCGTCGTAAAACCTCCTCAGCTCCGGCCGCAGATAATGGCTCCATTCCAGTGCGATCGGCTCGTTGAGCAACTCATAGCCCGCGACAATCCATCTGTCCCGGTAACGCCTGGCCAGCTCCTCCCACAGCACGATGGTGCGCTCCCAGGATTCCGGCTCCACGAACAGCCGCGGCATATTGTCAATGCCATTATCACAGCTGACCGATGACTGCCCGCCCACTGCCGCGTGCAGATCGAGAATCACGTACAGCCGGTACTGCTCGCACCAGTCAATCAGCTGATCCAGCATCGCAAGACTGTCCTCATTGAACTGATATCCCGGCTCCTCATATAAGAGCCCTGCCGCATCCAGTGGCAGACGCACGGAATTATATCCCAGCTCTGCCATCTCCTTAAGGTCCCTCTCCCCCATCATGCCGCGGTACCAGGCCGGCCAGAACCCCTTCACGTACTCTGTGCCGCAGAGCTCCCGGATGGCATCATTCATGGTTCTTCCCCGGTCAAACCGGATGTTATAGGCCACCGAACCGTCCAGCGGCGTCATGCCAAAGCCGCCTCCGATCCCGCTCTGGAGATAGCCCTCCGGCACCATCCATCCCCCGGCGGCCCAGCCCTTAAGGATCACGGTCTCACCCTCCTCATTCCGGATCCGTCTGCCGTCCGTGTGCAGATAACCCCGGACCATGGAATTTCCCCGGGCTCCATACGGTAATGTATGTTCGTTTGTCATAATCTGTATCCTCCTATTCTTTCACCGCGCCGATCGTAATCCCTTTCACAAAATATTTCTGGAAGAAGGGATAGATCACCAGTACGGGCAGGATCGCGATGACCGCGATCGCCATACGGATTGTCGTCATCGGGATCTGCATGGATTCCGATGTGACACCCGCCTGCTGCAGGTATGAGACATTGTCCACCATCAGGCGCAGCACCTGCTGAATGCTGTGAAACTTCGACCCTGTCATATAGTACAGACCATTCTGCCAGTCATTCCAGTAGGCCAGCCCGGTCAGCAGTCCCACCGTTGCCGTAATGGGCAGCGACAGGGGCAGAACAATCTTAATATATGTCATAAACTTCGTACATCCGTCAATTGTCGCCGATTCAATCAGGGCCGGCGGGATGCTGGTGCGAAAATAATTCCGCACGAGAATCAGGTTAAAGGCATTCATCAGCAGCCCCGGAAAAATCAGCGCGATCAGCGTATCTTTTACATGAAAAATCTGTGTATACACATAATAGGTCGGCACCAGCCCGCCGTTAAAAAGCATGGCAAATACCACGAGCAGCATCATCGGCTTTACCAAAAACACCTTATCCTGCGCCAGCACATAGGCAAACATATTGGTGATCACAAGACTTAAGGCAGTACCCGAAATCGTGACAAATATCGTCACCCCGTACGCCCGCAGCACCACCGCCGCATTTTCAAAAATATAACGGTAAGCCTCCAGGCTGATCCCCCGCGGAAATACGGAATATCCCTTTGCAATAATCTCCGTCTCCTCCGAGAAAGAAGACGAGATCATGATGATAAACGGAATCAGTGTCATCAGACAGATAAAAATCATCACTGCATGGGACAACGCCTGAAATCTTTTTTCCTGTTTTGACTGAATCATAACGTCTCTCCCTTCCTAATACAATGCATTTTCTGCGCTGAATTTGCGGATCACCGCATTTGCCGTGATGACCGTCAGAAAGCCTACCACTGACTGGAAGAATCCGGCCGCTGCGCTCATCCCCAGATTGCCCAGCTCCATCAGGCCGCGGAACACATAGGTATCCAGCGTCTGCGTGGTGGAGATCAGCGCGCCCTGGTTTAGCGTAACCTGATAGAACAGTCCGAAATCCGACCGGAAGATAGAGCCAAGCCCCAGGATCGTCATGGTAATCACGGTGGGCTTTAACAGCGGCAGCGTGATGTGGCGGATCTGCTGCCACCTGGTAGCCCCGTCCAGGCTGGCGGCCTCATAATAATCCTGGCTGATACCCACAATACTGGACAGATATACGATACTGGAAAACCCGATACCCTTCCAAATATTCACCAGCACCAGGATGACCGGCCAGTACCGCGCTTCCGCATACCAGCGCACCGGTTCTCCCCCGCATAGCGTGATCACCCGGTTCACCAGTCCCGCATCCGCATTGAGCAGCGCATACACCAGGTAGCTGATCACCACATACGAGATCAGGTGCGGCAGCAGCACAAGCGTCTGATATACACGGGAGGCGTATTTCTGCCGGATGCTGTTCAGAAAAATTGCCGCAGTGATTCCGGTCACCGGTCCCACCACCAGGAATACCAGATTGTAGCCGATGGTATTCCGAAACATGAGAAACGCTTCCTGTGTCGAAAACAGGAACTTAAAGTTCGAAAACCCTACGAAATCGCCGCCAAACATGCCCTTCCGGAAATTCACATTCTGAAATGCCATCCCAAGACCAAACATCGGCAGATAATTATTGATGATCAGGTAAGCCAGCCCGGGCAGAGCCATCAGATAGAACGGAATATTCTCCTTCCAACGCAGCTTCCTTTTCTTCTTTCCTGTCATTTCTGCAACCTCCCTGTATCAGGAGGAGCCGCCATGCTCCTCCTGTGGCATGATCCTTATTTATTTTCAGCAACCCAGGCATCCAGCTGTGCCTGCGCTTCTTCTACAATCGTATCCAAACCATTTGCCTTCAGTTCCTGCATAAATTTATCATATTCCGTGGAGGGATCTAACTGTCCGCTCAGCAGGCCGACGGCATATTTGTTCACAATATTCGTGCATGCCGCCACCTCATTTTGGATCGGAGACTGGTCCAGGATAAAGCCCATGTACGGGGATGCCACCGTCATCTCGTCGTGGAACTTCTGATACAGCTCCCATTTCCCTTCGGTCTCATTTGCCCCGGTATAGCACAGATAGCAGTTCGGGATATTGTCCTTGATATAATTGTAATAGGTGACATTTCCCATATGCTGGCCTTCCACGAAATCAACGATACCATTTTCCGCATCCACGATCTGATAATGCTCCCCCTCAATCCCCCACTCCAGGAGATTGGCGAGATCCGCGTTGATATAGAGCTCATTTAACACCATCAGGGCCTGCTCCGGATATTCACAGTAATCCGTCACGCACCAGGTCCATGCATTGTTTGTCGTGACAACGCATTTTTCCGTCTGTGGCGCCCATATCACCATCTCATACCCGGTTCCCGCACGGAGCTCATCCGCTGCCACCGGCCCGTTTATAGTATGCATGATCGCACATTTTCCCGCTTTTACCAGCTCTGTGGGAGTCGATACCTCGTCGTAACCGATCAGTCCTTCCTGTGCCCACTGCCATGCCTTGTCACAGGCATATTTATAACCTTCCGCACTGAATGCGTCCGTCACCGTCTGATTATTCAGCGGATCCCAGACCCTCACCAGTGAGAAATCTCCAACCGTATCCGGATACTGACCCGTCAGCATGTCACCGGAGACCAAAATTGCAGGCTCTGTTCCTCCGCCCATCATCGGCGTCAGCTCCGGATGGGCTTCCTTAATTTTGCGCATCATATCCGCGAAGTCATCCCAGGTAACCACATCCTCGATCTTCACGCCCGCGTCCTCCAGCACATCCTTACGGATTCCCCAGGCATCGCCGCCGGTACCGCCCAGGTTCATAAACGGAAGGCCATAGCGGTGTCCGTAATTGTACGACACGGCCGCACGGTCCCCCAGAACCTCCAGGGCATCCTGATAATATGCTTCGTAATCCTCAATCGGCATCATATAATTCTGTGACACATACTGCCCGTACAGGGAAAATCCCTGGAAGATGTCCAGCGTATCGCCGGAGGCCAGCATCATATTCATCTTGTTTGCGTAATCCGCCGGCGTCACCGCGATCAGATGCAGGGTTACGTTAAACTTTTCCTCCGTGATCTCACTCATTTTTTCCGCGATCTTATCCAGCTCCGCCTCATTGGGATTCGGGCTTACCATCAGCATCGTCAGATCCGCATGCTCCAGGTCAGACGCCTCGATCTTCGCTGCGCCGCCGTCATCCGTTTCACCCCCGGTTTCGCTGCTCTGCACCGGATTCTCCCCGCCGGAAGCCGTCCCTGCGTCCGCGCCGGTCTCACCGCCGTTTCCGCATCCCGCGAATACGGACAGCGCCACCGTCATACTCAGTATACCTGCCGCCAGTTTCTTTCTCTTCATGATTGAATTCCTCCCCGTTTTTTCATTTTTTTTCATCCAAATGATAAAATCAGTATATCATCCGTTCACACTCTGATGTAAAAATCCTGTGCTCTGCAATTGCACTTTCGTGCTCTTATGCCTCCGCCATCAGTAACTCCAGCGATTCTCCGGGAGATGGTCCCCCACCGCCGGCATCACCTCATCCTGGATATACCGGTCCAGCTTCCGGAGAATCCCAAGATGCTCCGTGAGATCCGCCTGGCTGATCAGGCTGCGCATATATGCCTCCCCTGCATCCGCCTCCCGCCTCAGCTCCTCCCTTGTCGCCGGAAGTTCAAAACCGCTGTGCTCGTAAGTATGTTTGTAGAAATACGGCGCCGGCGCATGCACGGAAGAGCACTCGTTTAATATATCATGCTCCGGGAACCAGTGGTTTAACTCCCAGCCCTCTCTCTGCAGCCGCTCTCCCTCCGGGTCATCCACATCGCCGGCCACCGGGATGTCCGCCAGCCGTCCGCAGATCTGATAGGCTCCCAGCATCATCGCATGGCTTCCAAGCCCCTCCCCGTCGCTGGAGGGCTTAAAATGCCAGTACATCTTTTTCCCGGCTTCCCGCTTCCGCCCTGGCACCAGCCCCTTCTGTGCAAAAAAGTACATCGGCTCCAGCATCAGAAGGGGCACCTTGCAGTCATACATCATCTGAAACAGCAGCGGATGCATAAACAGTACTGTGGGGCCGTGGGACGGCACGATCACCAGCCGGCGGAACCCCTGCCTTAAAAAGGAGCGCAGAATCGTGTACATGTAATGCATTGCGTCGAACATACCGATCTGCACCGTCCCCCGTCCGTTCTCCGTCCCGCCCGCGGGGAACGTGATCAGCCCCGGGAAGAACAGCCCGTCGCACTGTTCCGCAAAAAGCCGTGCCCAGGCCTCCGCCTGCACATATTCACAGTCCACCGGATACGGGTCATGCTCCTCCTCATTTCCCACCGGAATGAACAGAATATCGTTCTTCTTCAGGTACTGCTCAATCTCGTAGTTGCTCAGGCTCTGATAATTTCTCGTTCTCATGTTTCCTCCTTCTCACACCATGGTTTTTCTGCTTCTTTAAAAGCCTACCACCTGACGCAGTCTGTTTGTGATACAATCGTGCTGTCCGATTGCACAATGGTGCACACATAAGATACGGAAATCTCTGTGACCTTTTGTATCTTAATCATATCATTTTTACCTCCGATCCGGGAATTTCACGTTTTGAAATGCTTGATTATTCTGTCAGACTGGATATAATATAAATAGAATAGAAATGTTCCCGATGTAAGAGCATCGTTAAAAGTTGTGCTGCAGGTGGAGCAGGTTAAACTTCCATCCCTTCAGATGTCTTAACCGGACATTGAGCCGGGCAGCCTGGATAACGCTGTAGTCCACGTGGGGGACTTAATGATTTCCACGTCGTTTCAGGTATCTTAACCGGGTACCGGTGCTGACAACCAGCAGAAAACTCTTTTATCGAAAATTCATGAGCCGGGAATCAGACACAGATTCCCGGCTCATTCTGGCATGACAAAGTTCTACCCCTTCACCGCCCCCGCCACCATACCGTCCACGATCTTTTTGTTAAAGACAAGAAACAACAGCAGCATCGGCAGGGTGATCAGCATCACATCCGCGAACAGCAGGTGATAGGAACTGCTGTACTGCCCCATGAAATTGTACAGGGTCAGCTGCACCGTCGTGTTGTCCCTTCCCGGCATAAAGTACAGCGGATTCATAAAATCGTTAAACACCGACACGGAATTTAAAATAATCACCGTGGCCGTCACCGGCTTTAACAGCGGAAACACGATCCTCCGGTAGAGCGCAAAAGGCCCGCAGCCGTCGATCACCCCGGCCTCCTCGAGCTCCGCCGGCACGGAGGCGATAAATCCCCGGTAGAGCATCACCGAAAAGGGGGTCTGTAAGGCTGTCTCCACCAGGATAATCCCGGCCAGGGTTTTATAGATATGTAAGCCCTTCAGGATCCAGATCGTGGGCAGGATCGCCGGCGGGATCATGAGGCCCATCAGGATCACCACGTTCACTACTTTTGTCAGTCTGTCTTTCCGTCTCTGCAGGACATACCCCGTCATGGAAGAAAACAGGATCAGAAGCGCCACCGCGCCCGCCGAGATCAGAATACTGTTTTTAAACGCCGTAAAAATGATGCCGTTCCCGGCGGCAAGCACCTCGCGGTAGTTCCCCCACTGCCATACCGTCGGCGGGGAAAGCCTCAGCAGATTCGCCTCCTTCCTGTCCTTTAGCGAATTAAAGATCAGGAACAGAAACGGGATCACAAACAGGACAAAGGCCATGCAGATTCCGATGATATCTCCTAACAGATACCTTCTTTTTTTCTTTTTCACCTAGTCCGCCTCCCTGCTTAACAAAAATTTCTGAAGCGGAAATGCCAGGAGCATGATCAGGCCCAGCATAATCACATTTCCCGCCGTGGACAGCCCGTAAAACCCTTCCGCATACTGCTTATAGATGACAGAGGCCAGCACATCCGTGGCAAATCCCGGCCCGCCCCCTGTCATCGACCAGATCAGGTCAAAGGAGCGCAGACCTCCGATAAAGGCCAGGATCATCACCGAATGCATCGCCGGGCGGCAGAGGGGGAGCGTGAGATACAAAAGCCGCTGCGCCCCCGTCGCGCCGTCTATGGCCGCCGCCTCATAATACGTTTTATCGATCGCCTGCATCCCCGCGATATAGATCACGGTGGCCACGCCCACGCCCTTCCACACGTCCGTCCCCACGACGGAGAACAGCGCGAGATCCGGGTTGCCCAGCCAGTCCACCCGGGCCAGCCCCATCAGCTCCAGCACACGGTTAAACAGCCCTTTGCTGGGATGCATCAGCGCCTTAAAGGTGATCCCCACCGCCACTGTGCTCACCAGGTTCGGGAAAAAGACCACCGCCCGCAGCAGATGCTTTGAGCGGATGCCGCTGTTTAAAAATACCGCGATGAAAAACGCCAGCACCAGCTTCATGCTGCACCCGCACAGCGCATAGACGAGGGTATTCCGGATCCCAATGTTCAGCGAGCCCTCTTTCAAAAACATTTTAAAATTCTCCAGTCCTACGAATGTAAAATCCCTGAGATTCCACACCGTGAGGCTGAAAAAGAAGGATGTGGCCATCGGCAGTAAAAACAGCGTCCCGAATACCAGCAGCGTGGGAACCAGAAACCAGGCAGAATACAGCTTCTTCTTATTCATCCGCCCACTTCCCTTCTATTCCCAGCTGATGCCCAGCTGCAGGGCCTGTTTTTTACAGTCCTCGTCATATTTTGCCGCCGCCTGGGCTCCCGTGATCTGTCCGGAGACGCATTCCTGGCAGATGGCCCCGCAGTTGGCGCCCTTGATCTGACACTGGAATTCCATCGCCGTCGTCACCTTTCCGCTGTCATAGTAAGCCGCCATATCTTTCACCGCCGTGTAGGCATTTTCCGGGAGCTCCACCCCCTTAATCACATAGGGTCCCTCGGGAAGAAGGGCCTCGCTGTACGCCTGTATGGCTTCCTCGGAGATATAAAATTCCATGAACCGTTTTATGCTGTCCGCGTGCTCCGAATTTTTATTGCCGTAAATCCCGCTGGGCATCCACACTGTCAGTCCGTTGTCCGCCGCGTCGTCCCCGGGAATCGCAAAGCCGCCGATTTTATTTACCTCTTCCCCGTACAGCTCATAGATATTGGCCAGCGCGCCGGAGAGGACGATCCAGTGCGCTCCCTCGCCATTCGCGAGCATCTCACAGCCGTCGTCATAGCCCGTCGCCATGTAGTCCTCATTGTAGTAGGGAACCGTGGCTTCCAGCTTTTCAAAGCTGCGGAGAGCAGCGGCCGTGGAGGCGTATTTTGCGGTTCCCGCCTGGAATCCGGCCGCAAAATCCGGCTCCTGCGCTATCACATTGTAGTGGTCCCCCAGATACGGGACCTGCGCCGTCCACATGGTCCCGAAGGATCCGATCAGGGCGGTCTCACCGTTTTCCTTTAAAACCTCACAGTTCTCCATAAATTCGTCCCAGGTTGCAGGAACCTTAAGCTGATACTCCTCGTAGATCTCCCTGTTGTACAGGACAAGCCCCGCCGTAGAGGCCGCAAAGGGAATCCCGTAGAGCTTTCCGTCCACGGAGGCCGCGTCCCGGAAGGTGTCCTCCAGCTGATCTGCCCACGGCTCGTCGCTCAGGTCGATAAAATATTCCCCGGGACTTAGCTCCCCCAGCAGACAGCCGCTGTTAAAAATACACAGATCCGACATATCGCCGGAAGCCAGCCTGGTCTTTACGATATTCCTGCCGTCCGGGCCGCCTACACGCGTCTCAATCTCCACCGTGATCCCCAGCTTCTCTTTTGCGAGATCGCAGACCGCAAGAAGCCCCGCCTGTGAGGCGTCACTGTCGATCAGGAGCGTTAAGGTGTCCTCCTGGTAGTCCCAGCCGCCATCCCCGGCTCCCTTTTCCCCGCTGCCCTCATCTGCGGCGGAGGTATCCGAAACGTCCGCTGTCCCGGCGGATCCACCGGAACCCTCTCCCTCCGCAGACGCTCCTCTGTTCTTCTGCTCCTCCGGCGCTCCGCAGCCCGCCAGCATCATAACAGCCGTCAGCCCCGCCAGTAACCGCGCATACCTTCTCTTCATGATCGTTCCTCCTTGTTCTTTTTGTGATGAATTTATCTTATCACCACGCCCCATCCCCATACATGGAGAATCAAGAACTGTCCTATGTACATTTCAGACCGGCCGCCCGCTCCTGCCGCTCTGCCAGATGCCGGTTTACCGCCTCCTTTAATCCGGCCAGCGCCTCAGATCCCTCATACTCCGCCAGCTGGTTGTACGTCTCCCCCGGATTCTTTTTCAGGTCATAAAACTGCTCCGCACGCTCCCCCACAGAATACCGGACATATTTATAATCCCTTCCCACCGCCGCGACGCCGAATTCACTCTCGATCACGACGCAGTCCCGTTCTTCTTTCCACACACCGGTCTCCACCCCTTCCCGGAGGGACCGCCCGGTCAGGTGCCCCGGACGGTCTGCCCCGGCATAGTCGAGGAGCGTGCAGATGCAGTCCGTCCCGTTCTGCACCAGCTCCTCCCGCCGGACGCCGGCCTGATCGGAAAGGCCCTTGATCACAAAGGGGACGTGACAGCATTCCTGATACAGCGCCGTCTTGTGCTCCATCTTATGGCTGGCATCCATGTCGCCGTGATCGCTGGTAAACAGGATCACCGTATCGTCCCAGAGCCCCACATCCAGAAGGGCCTTTAACACGACGCCGATCTGACGGTCCGCCTGTTCGGTCAGACGCGCGTACGCCCACCGGTGCAGACGCCACTGACGGTCCGTGTACTGTTCCCGCGCCAGCTTTTTAAATCTCCGCTGTTCCTGAAGCAAAGCAACCGCCTCCGGCTCATCCGGCGCAGGCTGATAATTTTCCGGCAGCGGCGGGCAGACCGTTTCAAAAAAGATATCTGGGTGCATCCCCTCCGGCAGCTTCTGCGCTTCCTTCACTGACAGCGTCTCCCTGTGAAACAGCTCCGCGATCTTCTGGTCCGCCTCCCCGCACTGTGAGGCAAAATCGGAGATCGCCATCAGACAGATGTCGTGTGGATTGATAAAGGAGGCCACCATGGCAAAGGGCTTTTCCCCGTCATAGCTCTTAAGATAGCCGGCACAGACCTCTGCCAGTTCCTCCCGCTCATCCTCACAAAGATACGTAAACCCCAGATCCTCCGCCCGCATATAGGGAAAATGCTCTTTGCCGCCGTAGACCGTCTCATACCCCGCTTCCCGGAGCAGCGTTCCGAAGCCATCCGCCAGAAGCTGCTCTGGCAGCCCCTCCATTTCCTGGCGGAATTCATTGCTCCTTAATCCCACATCCCCCGGATAATGCCCGGTAAACATGGAAAATCTTGAGGGGAGACACACCGGATTCCCACAGTATGCCTGCGTAAACATCACGCCCTTTTTTGCCAGATAGTCCATATTCGGCGTCGAGAGATATGGGTTCCCGGCGCAGCTCATCATGTTAAAGCTCTGCTGATCCGTCAGGATCCATAAAAGATTCGGTTTTTTCATTCGGTTTTTCCATTCCTTTCTCTCAGTTTTTTCCATTTTCTGATGCCATGTGTTCCATATATTCAGAGGGGGATTCCCCCGTCACGGAGCGGAAAATGCGGCTGAAATAAAACTGGTCGCCATAGCCGGTCATCTCCGCGATATCCCGGATAAACAGCCCCGGATTCTCCTTCATCAGCGTCTTTGCGGCCTCCATGCGCACCCTGGTCAGATAGTGGACAAAGGAGGTATCCCCGTATTTTCGGAACAGCCTGCTAAGGTAAGTCTGCGATACGCCAAACTGTCTGCACATCCGCGAGAGGGTCAGGGGCTCCGCCGCCGTCTGGGCATGACAGAAGGCGTCCTCCAGCAAAAACTCACATTCCTCCTCCGAAAGCTTCGATATACCTGCCCCCAGAAGCAGATAAAAGACCTGCCGCACCAGCTTCTCGAGGCGCAGCTGCGGGTATTCGCAGGAAATCCATTTTTGCAGCGCCTTTCCAACCGCTTTTGACAGGGCTTCCATATCCCCGTGCTCCAGATATACCCCGAGAGCCTTTAAATCAGCCGTCTCCCCGGCATTCGTTTTCCGGGCAGGTTCCGGGGCGTCCCACCGGAAGATCTGTGTCTTTCCTACCATAATTCTTCTGTTGAGCGCTTCGTACAGTTCCCTCACCCGCTCCGAAAGCCCGGAGAGCGTCACCGCCTCTGTGGAGATCACCGCCGTCACATAGCTGCCTCCCCGCGCCTCCTTCGCGGTCTGTCTCTCCACCATCTGAATAAATTCCTGCCGGCAAAAGACAGTTTCCGGACAGAGGTACATGGCTTCCATCTCATCCCTCCCGTAGATCATGATCTTCTCCGTCTTTTCGGAAAATACCTCGATCCCGCCGGAATTGAAAAACCGCCGCGGCAGGGCGCCCTTTCGTATCACGGCGCAGTAATACCGCTCCTTCGGGAAATATTTCTCCGTCCGCGCCGTGTCCGCCGGCTCCCCGCGGCAGAGCGCCTTTACAATCCGGCACTGCTGCCGGTAACGGATCTCCTTAAGCTGCTCTTCCATGCGCCCCATCATCTCCGTCAGCTTTCGCGGCATCACCGGCTTGAGCAGGTAATCGCAGGTGCCGGAGCGCAGCGCCGCTTTGACATAGGCAAAATCCTGATATCCGCTCACCACCACCATCCGCGTTTCGGGAAACCGCTCCTGCACCCGCGCCATCAGCCCCACGCCGTCCATGACCAGCATTTTTACATCTGTAATCAAAAGATCCGGCCGGACAGACTCCATTTTAACCAGCGCCTCCTGCCCGTTTTCCGCCGTGTCCGCAATCTGAAAACACGGGCATCGCTTCCGAATGATATTGCACAGAAGCTCCAGCGCCGCCGGTTCATCATCCACAATCATAACCGTGTACATGTACATCCCTCCCCGCATCCATTTTAGCACGAAACAGACGGTGTCCCTATGGATTTTTCAGCATCATACCCATAGAATATCCAGCATCCGCCCCGGTATCCTTGCATTCTGTTTCCCGCTGTGGGAAAATAGGGAAACAGAACTTTTTTGGGGAGGGGAGATTTTTTATGCGTTTCCGAAAAAAACTGATCTTATCCTATTTCGCGTTTATGCTGCTTGTATCCACGGTTCTCGGGTTTGCATACCACGCTTACAGCAGAGCAGAACAGGAGAAAGCAGAGGAGCAGAATATGGAGCTCCTCGCGTGGCATATGCTGAAAAATACGGACGTCACGCTGGCATCCATGGAAAATATCATGAGCTATTTTCTCTCCGACCCGGAGATCATCTCCGCCTTAAAGACCCTCTCCGGTGAGAAGCCGGACGACCTTTTGTCCTCCCGCCGGAGAGAAGCCTGCACCGCCATTCAGAGCAAGCTGACGACAGACTATATCATCCGGCATTTTTACCGTGTCATCTACTTTAACGACTCCGGCGATTGCATCTCCGGCAATAATTTTGACGCGACGATCTTAAATCCCGCCTCCGCCGCGGAGCGTTATCCCTGGCTCGACCGGGTGGCCGGGACGAAGGGGACCCCCGTATTTCTCGCGCCCCACGCCGATTACTGGGGATTAAAGGAAAATCCGACTGTCATTTCTCTGGTGAAGGAGCTGCAGGGAAATCATATGGGCTATCTTGAAGTGGAGCTGCTCTGTGAGGACCTGGAAAGCTTTTATCAGACGGATCAGATTGAATCGAATGTAGTTGCATTTTATGATTCGGATATCCTGTATACGGATTTGAATATGGATTCGGACGCTGCCCTTCTCTCCTTTTACCGGGAGCAGAGGGATGTCACGGCTTCCGGCTCCGTAACCGTAAAAAATCCGGCAAACGGGAGGCGGGAGCATCTCTTCTGGTACGATTTTGCAGGCACTCCCATGAGCCTTTTCATCATCCGTCCCGTGGAAGCCTTCGGGCGGCAGTCCGTCAGCACGCTGCTGCTCTCCTTCCTTCTGGCCGGATGCTTTCTGCTGGTCTCGGTCCTGTTCGTCGTGACGATCTCCCACCACGTGACCAGACCGCTGCTGCAGTTCAAACAGCTCATCGACCACACGGAAATCGAAAACCTGCGGACCCTTCCCGGCATCCGCACCCGCGATGACGAGATCTCCGAGGTCGCCAGGGCCTATCAGGCGCTTCTCGTGCGCTTAGACCGCTCCATCACCAGGGAAAAGCAGCTCTCCCTGCTGCAGCTAAAGTCCAGGTTCGATCTTTTGCAGACACAGATCAACCCGCATTTTCTGTATAATGTACTAAATCTTCTCATCAGCCGCGGTGTGGAAAATGAGGATGATATGACCTGCGAGATCTGCGGCAGCCTGGCCTCCATGCTGCGCTATTCCCTGAATACACGGGAGCGCTACGCCCCGCTGTCGGAGGAGCTCGCGTATCTCGAACAATATTTTTATCTACTGAAATGCAGATATAGGAGGAAACTCGAATATGAGATCAATATAGAAGAAAGTATCATCTGTGAGCGGATTCCGCGGATCATTCTCCAGCAGTTTGTCGAAAATTCCATCCGGCACGGATACGAGCAGTCCTCCGCCGTCATGCGCATCACGGTCACCGGCTGGAAATCTGGCGATAACTGGATGATCCGCATCCGGGACAACGGCTCCGGCTTTCCCACGGACGTACTTTCTGGTCTCTCCGAAACCTTTTCCCGCATCCGCGGACAGCTCGGCGACAGTCCGGCCCCCATGGAGACAGGCATCGGCGGCATGGGGCTCGCCAACGCCTATGCCAGGCTGTACCTGATCTACGGGGACCAACTGATATTCGAACTGAAAAACGCGGATCCCGGCGCAGAGGTGCTGCTCGGCGCGCCGGCAGATATGAAGCGTAATTTTGCAGGAATTTAGCAGAACAGGCAGCGGCACCAAAGCAATCAGCAGATCTTTGTAACCTTCCAATGTCGTGATGGTCCTGACTCCCCGCACTGTCTTTACATTTACGATATGTTTAAAATTCCAGGATGTAATAATATCACATCCGGCCAGGATCGCTGCCGCGATATGCTGGCAGTCATCAAAGCTCTTTTTCTTCAGGATACCAAAATTAATAAATTTCTCCGCCAGCTCCACCGTACCAGCGTATCTTTCATTTTTTCCGGTGTGTCCAGCTGATACAGGCAGCTGACCACTGAGGTGTCCAGATAAACCTTCATTTTGTAAAAGAATTCATTCGCAATTATTTCTTTCGTCTATGTTTCCCATTAAAATGTTTACAGCCTGCTTTACATTCTCAGGCGTCAGACCAACTGTCCGATCCGGTTTTACCTGATGTTGTTCAATTTGAGTATTGTGTAAATCAAGATCATCGAGAACCACCCATTCGGCAACATCATTATGCAAATTTATCCATAAAAGGATTTCAT